>DATGEB010000021.1:0-50289 GCA_035310545.1 Gaiellaceae bacterium | reverse complement strand
GCGCGAGACGGTCGTGCCAAGTACGGCCGAGATTCCCGCGAGGCCGATGAGCGCGGTCAGCGCCTCCTGCCGGCGGTCGACCTCGTCCTCGTCGGAGTCATCGCGCAAGGCGACGAAGACGGCGCGTGGCGCGACGAGAACCGCCGGCGCCCGGAGCCACCAGTTCCGCTCGAGCGGCGAGATGCGAGAGCTTTCAGCTGTAGAGCCCACCGCGTGGAGGGTACTGGTCTGTCCCTTCCGCCATCGACCGCTAGCAGCTACCGGACGATGTCCGGTCTGGTCAGGCGGCGACGACTGCGCGCGCCGGCAGAACGTCGCGCAGGAAGCGGCCCGTGAAGCTCTCCTCCACGCCGGCGACGTCCTCCGGCGTGCCGACCGCGATGAGCTCGCCGCCCGCCTCGCCGCCCTCTGGGCCGAGGTCGATCACCCAGTCGGCCTGCTTGATCACGTCGAGGTTGTGCTCGATCACGAGCATCGTGTTCCCGCCGTCGACCAGCCGCTGCAGCGTCTCGAGCAGCTTCTCGATGTCGGCGAAGTGCAGTCCGGTGGTGGGCTCGTCGAGGATGTAGAGCGTCTTCCCCGTCGCGACTTTGCACAACTCGGCCGCGAGCTTCACCCGCTGCGCCTCGCCGCCCGAGAGAGTCGTCGCAGGCTGGCCGAGCTTGATGTAGTCGAGCCCGACGTCGTGGAGCGTCTGCAGCCGGCGTCGGATCTTCGGGATCTTGGCGAAGAACCGAAGCGCCTCTTCGACCGACATCTCGAGCACGTCCGCGATCGAGCGGCCCTTGAACCGAACCTCGAGCGTCTCGCGGCTGTAGCGCGCTCCCTTGCAGGTCTCGCACGGAACGTAGACGTCGGGCAGGAAGTGCATCTCGATCTTGATCTGCCCGTCGCCCTTGCACGTCTCGCACCGTCCGCCGCGCACGTTGAACGAGAACCGCCCCGGCTTGTAGCCGCGTATCTTCGCCTCGGGCGTGAGCGAGTAGAGCTCGCGAATGTGCGTGAAGAGGTCGGTGTAGGTCGCCGGGTTCGAGCGCGGCGTGCGGCCGATCGGCTTCTGGTCGATCTCGATCACCTTGTCGAAGACGTCGATCCCCTCCACGCCGGCGTGCGCGCCCGGCTTGACCCGCGCCCGGTTGAGCCGGTTGGCGAGCGCCTTGAAGACGATCTCGTTGACGAGCGTCGACTTGCCGGAGCCCGACACGCCGGTCACGCAGACGAACTTTCCGACCGGAAACTCGACGTCGATCTCCTTCAGGTTGTGCTGCGCAGCGCCGCGCACGAGGAACGAGCCGCGATCCTCGTCCCGCCGCGCGGGCACCGCGATCTCTCGCGTGCCGGAGAGGAACTGCCCGGTGACCGACTTCTTGTTCCGCTCGACCTTCGTCGCCGGGCCCTCGGCCACGACCTCACCGCCGTGCAGGCCCGCGCCGGGGCCCATGTCGACGAGCCAGTTCGAGCGGCGCATCATCTCCTCGTCGTGCTCGACGACGAGCACCGTGTTGCCGAGGTCGCGCAGCCGCTCGAGCGTGTCGATCAGGCGGGCGTTGTCGCGCTGGTGGAGGCCGATCGACGGCTCGTCGAGGATGTAGAGGACGCCGACGAGCTGCGAGCCGATCTGGGTCGCGAGCCGAAGCCGCTGCGCCTCGCCGCCCGAGAGCGTCGCGGCCGCCCGGTCGAGCGTGAGGTAGCCGACTCCGACGTCGTCGAGGAACGTCAGCCTCTCGCGGATCTCCTTGACGATCCGGTGGCCGATGAGCTCCTCGGTCGGCGTCAGGCCGAGCTCGTCGAGGAAGCCGAGCGCACGCGTGACCGAGAGCTGCGTGAACTCGTGGATCGACCTCTCGCCCACCGACACCGCGAGCACCTCCGGCTTCAAGCGCGCTCCCTTGCAGACCGGGCAGGGCCGGAAGCTCATGTACTCCTCGATCCGTTCGCGCTGCTGCGACGAGTCGGTCTCGCGATAGCGCCGCTGCAGGCTCGCGACGATGCCGTCGAACGCGAGCATGTACTGGCGACGCCGGCCCATGCGGTTGCGGTACTGGACGTAGATCTTCTCGCCGCCGGTGCCGTCGAGGAAGCGGTTCCGATCCTCCTCGGACAGCTCCCGCCACGGCGTCGACGTGTCGATCTCGTAACGCTCCCCGATCGCCTGGATCACGGCCTCGTAGAAGCCCGACGAGCCGCCGACCGACCACGGCACGAGCGCGCCGTCGTCGATCGAGAGCGACGGATCGGGGACGAGCAGGTCAGGATCGATCTCCTGCTGCGATCCGAGGCCGGTGCAGCGCGGGCAGGCGCCGTGCGGAGCGTTGAAGGAGAAGATCCGCGGCTGGAGCTCGGGTAGCGAGACGCCGTGGTCGGGGCAGGCGAAGTTCTCGGAGAAGAGGAGTTGCTCGCCGGTGTCGACGAGGTCGACCGCGACGAGACCCTCGGCGAGCGCGGCCGCCGTCTCGATCGACTGCGTGAGCCGCAGGCGCAGGTCGGCACGCATCACGAGCCGGTCGACGACGACCTCGATCGTGTGCTTGAACTTCTTGTCGAGCTCCGGCACGCCCTCCTCGAGGACGTACTGCTCGCCGTCGACCTTGACGCGCGTGAAGCCCTCCCGCGTCAGATCCTCGAAGACGTCCTTGTACTCGCCCTTGCGGTCGCGGACGACGGGCGCGTTGACCGTGAACCGAGTCCCCTCCTCGAGCTTCAGCACCTGGTCGACGATCGTGTCGAGGCTCTGGCCGGCGATCGGCTTGCCGCAGATCGGGCAGTGCGGGCGCCCGACGCGCGCGTAGAGGAGGCGGAGGTAGTCGTAGATCTCGGTCACCGTGCCGACCGTGGAGCGCGGGTTTCGGGAGGTCGTCTTCTGGTCGATCGAGATCGCCGGGCTGAGGCCGTCGATGTGGTCGACGTCCGGCTTCTCCATCATCTGCAGGAACTGGCGCGCGTACGCGGAGAGCGACTCGACGTAGCGGCGCTGACCTTCCGCGTAGATCGTGTCGAAGGCGAGCGACGACTTGCCCGACCCGGAGAGGCCGGTGATGCAGATCAGGCGGTTCCGCGGCAGGCGGACGGTGATGTCCTTCAGGTTGTGCTCGCGGGCGCCGTGGACAACGAGTTCGTCGGCAGCCATGTGGCGGCCATTCTACTAAGCGAACGGACGTTCGGTCGAACGCTCGCGGCGCTGCTGCAAGAGCCTGGTGAGCCGCCGCGGCACCCAGTCGATCTCGAGCTCGCCGGCGACGACGGTGCCGTAACCGAGGATCCGGCCGGGGAGCGTGCGCTCGACTTCGAAGACCGTGCCCTGGAGCGAGATCGACGCCGAGCGACGGCTGAGAAAGCCGTGCTCCACGACGAACGCGCTGCTCGTGACCGCGAGGTGGGTTCTCTCCCAGCGCATCACCGCGATCACCGCGAGGGCCGCGGCGAGCGCGAGCAGCACGGCCCCGGCGGCCGCAGTCGCCGTCCACGGCGCCCAAAGGCACAGAGCTCCGGCGAGGGCGAGGGTCAGCGCGCGCAGAAGCGGACGCGCCAGCGCGATCCCGTGCCGGTGCACCTCGAGAACGGGCGTCTCCACGTCCGCTTCGTTCTCGTTGTGACAGGGAATCCCTGGGGAGATGACTGGAACCGCACGCCGAGCGGCGACGGCGACCCTCGTCGCCCTCGCGATCGTCGTGGGCGCACTCGCGCTCTGGAAGCTGAAGATCGTCATTGCGCTGCTCTTTCTCGGCTTCGTCATCGCCTCGGCGATGCGCCCGAGCATCGAGTGGCTGAACCGGCGCGCCCGCGTGCCGCGGAGCGTCGGCGTCGTCATCCACTACGTCGGCTTCCTCGGCGCGATCGGGCTCTTCCTGTATCTGATCGTGCCGGTCGCGATCACGCAGATCGACAACGCGATCGGGCACGTCCCGACCTCGACCTCCGCGCTGCACCGCGCGGCCGTTCACTCGCACGGGATCCGCCACGAGATCCTGAGCGCGATCGACAAGCGCTTGCGGCAGCTCCCGTCGGGCGCCGCCATTCTCCATCCTGCGATCACCGTGACGAAGACGCTGTTCGAGATCCTCGTCGGGATCCTGTTCATGTTCTCGGTCGGCGCCTACTGGATCTTCGAGCGAGACGGAGCGATCGCGCTCGTGCAGTCGCTCGTGCCACGGAGGCACCGGCGCGTGACGCGCGACACGTGGATCCTGATCGACAAGAAGCTCGGCGCGTTCGTGCGCGGGCAGTTCCTGCTCGTCCTCGTCGTCGCGACGTTGCTCTCGCTGGCCTTCTGGCTCGACGGCGAGCCGTACTGGCTCCTGCTCGGAACCTTTGCGGGCCTCGTCGAGCTCGTGCCGATCGTGGGGCCGCTCGCCGCGGGCGCGGTGGCCATCGCCGTCGGACTGACCGCCGGCTGGGAGGTCGCGCTCGGCGCGGGCATCGCGGTGCTCATCCTGCGCCAGCTCGAGGACTACGTGATCAGCCCGCGCGTGATGGGACACGCGGTCGGGCTGTCCCCGCTCGTCGTGCTCATCTCCGTGGTCGGCGTGGGCTACCTGCTCGGGGCGGTCTACATCCTGATCGCGATCCCGATGGCCTCCGTCATCGCGACCATCGTCGACGTCGTGATCCGCGGCCGGGACCCGGCGGAGGAGGAGTCGCCGACAGTCCTGTTCGCCGGGACCGCGGAGGGGAAGAACTAGTGGTTGCTCGCGCGCGGCTTGCGCCAGCGGCCGAACACGAGTCCGCCGAGCGTGAAGCCGAGCCCGAACGTCCCGAAGGCGAACGCGCCGATCGCCGCCGCCTTGCGCGCTGTGGAAAGCCGCTGCCAGCGGCTGAGCGCTTCCTTCTCCTCGTGCGTCAGCTCCTCGCCGCGCCGCTGCTTGCGCAGCGCACCGCCGGCGCGCAAACCGACGTAGAGGTCGTCGAAGATCTCCGCGGTGTCTTCGCTCACTGCTTCCAATCTATAGCCTCGTTCGGTCGTGAATGCCAGGCTCCTTCATGTTTCCGACCTGCACGTGGGTACACATGAAGAGCGGGGGGTCGAGCACGCCTTGGTGCGTCTCGTGGAGCGTCTCGAGCCTCAGATCGTCGTGGCTTCGGGCGATCTGGCGCACCGAGGCCGCCGGCAGCAGCTCGAACGAGCCGCGGAGCTCCTGCGGTCGCTCGGCGCGCCGGTGCTCGCCGTCCCCGGGAACCACGATCTCCCCCACACTCCGGCGCGGTTCGTACGCCCGTGGGCGGAGTTCGAGCGGGTCTGGGAGACAACGGAGCCGACGGCCTCGTCGCCGGAGCTCCAGGTCGTCGGCCTCAACTCGGCGCGGCCCTTTCGCCATCAGGGCGGTGCGCTGAGCAACAGGCAGCTGCAGCGGGCGGCCGCGCGGCTCGCCGCCGCCGCGCCGGGCGCGCTCCGCGTCGCCGTCCTGCACCACCACCTGATCGGCGCGCCGTGGCGGGCGGTTCGCAAGTTTCCCGTCTCGCGGCGCAATCGCGTTCTCCACGCGCTCGTCGAGGCGGGCGCCGACCTCATCCTCTCGGGCCACATCCACCAGGCGGCGGTGAGCGAGCGGCACGAGTTCGAGGTCGTCGGCGACGAGGCGCGAACGGCCGTGGTCGCGATCGCGCCCGGGTTCGGCCAGCCGCGTCCACGCCGCCTCGGCGAGGCGCGCGGGCTCCACCTCCACGAGGCGGATGCAGACGCGATCACCGTCCGCACGTTCCGCTGGTCGGGCGGGGACTGGACGCTCGGCGCCGAGCGCCGTTTCCGTCGTTAGTGCGGGGGCAACTGCCGTGCGCCCGGCCCGGTCAGCGGCCGGTGCTGCACGAAGCGGCGGTGGAGGTACAGGAGCAGCGTCGCAGCGAGGACCGAGAAGACGATTCCGCCGGCGTGGCCGATCAGGATCCAGCCGATCACCCCACCGAGGAAGGTGCCGGCCAGGCCCAGCCCGATCGTGGCCAGGATCCCCATGGGATCGGGGCCGGGCAGCGCCAGCCGAGCCAGCGCGCCGACGATCAAGCCGCTGAAGGCGAGGTAGAGGATGAACCAGAGCACCATGACGGTGGCCCTCCTTCTAGGCGCGCAGGCTGTCGAGTAGCCGCGTCCGGGATGCGGTGTACTCGGCGTCGTCGAGGACGCCCGAATCGTGGAGCTCCTCGAGCAAGCCGAGGTAGTGGGCCGGGTTCTCGGTCGGCGAGCCGGCGTCGCCGGGGCGGGTCGCCGCTGCAGGCTGCTGCGCCGCGGACATCTGCTGGATCGCGCCGAAGGGCTGAATCCCGATCCGGTCGGGGTCGATGCCGGCGCGCTTCAGCCGCTCGCGGTACTGCTCGACGCCGAAGCCCCGCTCGGGGAAGCGGTACGCCTCCTTCCCCCAGAGCGGCCGCTTCTGGACGAAACGCCGGTAGATCACGACGAGGCCGACGGCGGCGAGAAAGCTGGCCAAGCCGGCCCAGGAGCTGTCCTTGCCGACGAACGCGAGGACGATTCCGTAGCCGATCGCGCTCGCAGCGAGGCCGATCGCAATCGTGAGCCACGGGGGCATGGGGTCGGGCCCCGGCAGCGCGAAGCGCGCGAGAGCCCCGGTCAGGAACGCGATGAACAACGCGCCGATGACGGCTCCGAGCATGTGCGGAGGGTAGCGATCTGAGGTGAGGTCGCACTAAGCGCGCGCCGTCTCGAGGGCCTGCAGCTCGCGGCGCAGGTCCTTCACCTCGTCGCGGAGCTTCGCCGCGTACTCGAACCGCAGCTCCTCCGCCGCGAGGTACATCTCCTCCTCGAGCGTGACCACGAGCTTCTCGAGCTCGTCGCGCGACATGCCTTCGACCTTCGTGGTACCGCGGCGGCGCCGCGTCGGCACCGTCGACGACTCCAGCTGGAGCAGCTCGGCGATGTCCGAGACGCCCTTCGCGATCGTCTCCGGCACGATCCCGTGCTCCTCGTTGTACGCGAGCTGAACGGCGCGACGCCGGTTCGTCTCGTCGAGCGCATCCTTGATCGCCTCCGTCTGCTTGTCGGCGTACATGAGCACCTTGCCGTTGACGTTCCTCGCGGCGCGGCCGATCGTCTGGATGAGGCTCGTGCGCCCTCGCAGGAAGCCCTCCTTGTCGGCGTCGAGGATCGCGACGAGCGACACTTCCGGCAGGTCGAGACCCTCGCGCAGGAGGTTGACGCCCGCGAGGACGTCGAACTCGCCGAGCCGCAGGTCGCGCACGATCTGGATCCGCTCGAGCGTGTCGATCTCGGAATGGAGGTAGCGCGCCTTGACGCCCGACTCGAGCAGGTAGTCCGTGAGGTCCTCGGCCATCTTCTTCGTCAGCGTCGTGACGAGAACGCGCTCGCCGGCCGCCTCGCGGGCGCGGATCTCGCCGAGGAGATCGTCGATCTGGTTCTTCGTCGGCCGCAGGTCGACCTCGGGATCGACGATGCCGGTCGGACGGATCAGCTGCTCGGCGACGGTGTTCGAGTTGCGGAGCTCGAACGATCCCGGCGTGGCGGAGACGAAGACGAGCTGCGGCACCTTGCGCAGGAACTCGTCGAAGCGAAGCGGCCGGTTGTCGAGCGCCGACGGCAGGCGGAAGCCGAAGTCGACGAGCGTCTGCTTGCGCGAGCGGTCGCCCTCGTACATGCCGCCGAGCTGAGGCACGGTCTGGTGCGACTCGTCGACGAAGACCACGAAGTCGCTCGGGAAGTAGTCGAGCAGCGTGAACGGGTGCGTCCCCGGCGCGCGGCCCTCGAGGATTCGCGAGTAGTTCTCGATCCCGTTGCAGAAGCCGAGCTCCTTCAGCATCTCGAGGTCGTACTCGGTGCGCTGCCGGATCCGGTGCGCCTCGAGCAGCTTCCCCTCCTCCTCGAACATGGCGACCTGCTGCTCGAGCTCGTGCCGGATCTCGTCGACCGCCCGCTCCACGGTCGGTTGCGAGGTGACGTACTCCGTCGCCGGCCAGATCGAGAGGTTGTCGAGCTTCGCGAGCACCTCGCCGGTCAGCGGGTCGAAGTGCGTCATCCCCTCCACCTCGTCGCCGAAGAACGAGATGCGGTACGCGGTCTCCTGGTTCGCGGGCTGCACCTCGACCACGTCCCCCTTCACGCGGAACCGGCCGCGTCCGAGCATCGTGTCGTTGCGGACGTACTGCGAGTCGATGAGCTTCCGCAGGAGGAGGTCGCGGTCGTGCTCGGCGCCGACCTCGACGTAGATCATCCGCTCGCGCCACTCCTCCGGAGAGCCGAGCCCGTAGATGCACGAGACGGACGCGACGACCACCACGTCGCGCCGGGTGAAGAGCGACGACGTCGCAGCGAGCCGCAGCCGGGCGATGTCGTCGTTCCGCGACGAGTCCTTCTCGATGTAGAGGTCGGCCTGCGGGACGTACGCCTCGGGCTGGTAGTAGTCGTAGTAGGAGACGAAGTACTCGACGGCGCTGTGCGGGAAGAACTCCCGGAACTCGTTGCAGAGCTGCGCCGCGAGCGTCTTGTTGTGGGCGATCACGAGCGCCGGCCGGCCGGTCTTCTCGATCGTCCAGGCCATCGTCGCCGTCTTGCCGGTGCCGGTCGCGCCCACGAGCGTCTGGAAGCGCTCGCCTCCGAGGATCGAATCGGCGAGCGTGTCGATCGCCTTCGGCTGGTCTCCGGTCGGACTGTAGGCGGAGGTTGTGCGGAGCTCGGCCACGGGCACAGGGTATCCGTGGCGGAACGGGCTCCTTACGGCGCGACGCGGCGCTGATGGCTGCGTTCGCGGGCGGATTGGCGGCCGCGGGCGCGGCACGCGGCTGAGTGGAAAGCGGAGCGCTTGCGCACGAGAGCGAAGCGAGCCTGCGCCGGCGAGGCGGGCGAGCGCCGGCTAATAGCCGAGCTGCGTCTTGTACGCGCGGCGGTAGATCTCCTTCAGCCGCTCGACCTTCGCCACGTAGTCGCGGGTCTCGCTGAACTGGATTCCCTGGTGTTTGCTCTGCCAGCGGTCGACGTTCTCCTCGCCGGCGTTGTAGGCGGCGAGCGCGAGCCGCTCGTTGTTGCGGTAATGGTCGAGCAGGTGCCGGAGATACCACGCGCCGTAATGGACGTTGATCTCCGGCTTCGTGAGGTCGGAGAGCCGGAAGTTGTGGCCGCCGGTGTACTGCGCGATGCCCTTCGCCGTGCCGGGCGTCAGCTGCATGAGGCCGATGGCGCCCGCGCTGGAGCGCGCGTTCGGATCGAACTTGCTCTCCGTCTCGATCACGGCGGCGAGCATCGCGGGATCGAGGTGGTAGTGCGCCGCGTGGCCGCGGACGATCGCCGAGTAACGGAGCGGGTACCAGAGCCGCGCATACCAGGGCGGCTCCGTGTGCTGGAGGTAGGCGAACACGCCGAGCAGCCCGAAGACGACGATGCCGGCGGCGATCCAGCGTCTCAGGACGACCGGCGTAGCTCCTCCAGCACTCCGGCGACGAACGCGTCGAGCTCTTCGAGGGAGCCGTCGTTGACGTAATGGAAGTCGGCGCGCCTCACTTTCTCCTCTTCGGGCACGAGCCGCTCCTCCCTCTCGGCGAGCGCGCCGCGCCGGGACTCGCGCACCTCGGACGGCGCGGTCACGACGACGACGCGGTCGAACCGCGCCTCGCCGCCGGTCTCGAAGAAGAGCGGGATCTCGGCGACCGCGACGTCGGTGGTCTGCTCCGCGAGCCACTCGTCGGTCGCGGCCCGCACGCGCGGGTGAAGCTCGGCCTCGAGCCAGGCGAGCTCTGCGCGGTCGGCGAAGACGATCCGGCCGACTTCGGCGCGGTCGATCTCGCCGTCGTGGAACACGCGCTCGCCCCAACGCTCGCCCAACGCCGCCCGCAGGCCCTCGTCCTCGCGATAGAGGCGATGGACGACGTCGTCGCTCGAGATCACGGCTGCGCCGTGACGCTCGAAAGCGCGAAGGGCCTCACTCTTGCCGGCGGCGATGCCGCCCGTGAGCGCGACCGCGAGCGGTCGCCGCACGACTACTCGGCCGGAGCCTCGTCGGAGGCGTCGGCCGGAGCTTCCTCTGCTGCCGCCTCGGGCTCGACCGCGGCAACCGGCTCGGCCTCGACGGCCGGCTCGGCCTCGGACTCTGCCTCGGCGGCGGCCTCTTCCTCGGCAACGGGCTCGAGTGTCTCGGCCGCGGGAACCTCGTCGGCGAACACTTCGTCGGAAAGCCCGAGAGCGGGCGACTCCGTCTCTTCGCCGGGCGTCGGCTGCACGGGCATGCCGTCCTCGACACGCTTCAGCGAGAGCGAAAGGCGCCGCCGCTCGGCGTCGACCTCGAGGATCCTGACGTTGACCTGGTCGCCCTGCGAGACGACCTCGCGCGGGTTCTCGACGTGGTGCTGCGCGAGCTCCGAGATGTGCACGAGCCCCTCGACGCCCGGGAGGATCTCGACGAAGGCGCCGAACGTGACGACCTTCGTCACGTTGCCCTTCACGACGTCGCCCTCCTGGTAGCTGTCGAGCACCTGCTGCCACGGGTCGGTCTGCGTCTGCTTGAGACCGAGCGAGATCCGCTGCCGCTCACGGTCGATGTCGAGCACCTGAACCTTGACCGTCTGCCCGATCTCGAGCACCTCCGACGGGTGGTTCACGTGGCTCCACGAAAGCTCGGAGATGTGGATGAGACCGTCCATCCCGTCGAGATCGACGAACGCGCCGAAGTCGACGATGTTGGAGATCGTGCCCTCGACGACGTCGCCCGGGTTGAGGCGGTCGAGGATCCGCTGCCGCTGCTCCTTGCGTTCCTCTTCGAGCACGGCGCGGCGCGAGAGCACGACGTTGTTGCGCGAGCGGTTGAGCTCGATGACCTTGCACTGGAGCTCCTGGCCCATGAACTCGTCGAGGTCCTGCACGCGGCGGATGTCGACGAGCGACGCCGGCAGGAAGCCACGCACGCCGAGGTCGAGGATGAGGCCACCCTTGACGACTTCGATCACGCGGCCGTTGACCGGTTCGCCCTTCTCGTGAGCGCCCTCGATCGCCTTCCACGCGATCTCGAACCGCGCGCGCTTCTTGGAGAGGATCAGCCGGCCCTCGGTGTCCTCCTTCGTCAGCACGAGCGCGGCGATGTCGTCGCCGACCGCGACCTCGTCCTCCGGGTTGATCGAGCGCCGGATCGACAGCTCGGACACCGGGATGACGCCTTCGGACTTGTACCCGATGTCGACGAGGACCTCGTCCTTGTCGACACGAACGACGGTGCCGTTCACGACCTGTCCCTCCTCGATGGTGGGGAAGGTCGATTCGTAGTCGGGGACGAGCTCGCCGCTCTCGGGGTCGGTCGTCCAGACACCTTCCTCGAGGCGGGGGTCGTTGATTGTCTCGTTCGCCATGCGGCCGGTCAATATAGCCCCTTCGTCCGAGGCTCGGGGCTAGGCTGGCCGCATGGAGGAGCGGTATCCCGTCGGCGCCACGACTTCGTGCGTCGTGCACGTTCTGCGCCACGACGACGGCGGAGACGGTTACGGAAGCTGGTCGGCGACGATCGGGCTGCGGAGCGGCGAGGCCACGATCCGCGTGCCCGGCCATTACGCGGGCGTCCTCGCCGAGCAGCTGGGCGCCGCGGTCGAGCGCTTCGCGCCCGGGCGGCGGCTGGCACGTGACGAGTACCTCGACATCACGGCGCTCGTCACGGACGGCGTCGAGACCGTGGGGCTCTCGTCCACGGCGCGGTCTCCGGTGCGCGTGACGGTCGAGCTGCCCCTCGACGAGGCGGACGACCTGGCGCTGCTGCTCGCGGAGGCGCAGATGCTGATCGAGACGCTGCGGCAGGGGCTCGGGATGGTTCCGGACTCGCTGCCCGAGGCCTCGTGAGCGTAGGCTCGACGGAGCTCATCCAGGAGCGAAGGCGGCGGCTTTGTCGGCGCCGGAGCGGAAAGTGAGCACGCTGTTCGACTACGGCAAGGCCGGCGCGCGGCTCGCGGAGCGCTCGCTCGCCCAGCGGCCGCGGCTCGGCCACGAGGAGCGAATCGTGTTCGTCGTCGGCTGCCCGCGCTCCGGGACGACGTTTCTCGGACGCGCGGTCGGCGGCCTCCCCGGCTTCGTCGACTTCGGCGAGGTGACGCCGTGGAAGGCGGCGCTGCCGACAAGACCGTCGGCGGACGAGCTGCGCCGGATCCTCGAGCGCATCCGCCGGATCGGGCTCGCGCGCGGCCTGCGCGGAGTCGAGCAGACGCCCGAGACCGCTCATGTCCTCGATGTGGCGCTCGAGGCGTATCCGCAGGCCCTCGCCGTGCATGCGCTGCGCGACGGCCGTGACGTGGTCTGTTCCCTCCTCGAGCGCGGCTGGCTCAACGCGGACCGCGCCGGACGCGACGACGCGCGGCTCGCGTACGGCGCCGAGCCTCGCTTCTGGGTCGAGCCCGAGCGGCGAGAGGAGTTCTCGCAGGTGAGCGACGCTCGACGCTGCGCGTGGGCCTGGCGGCGGTATGTCGAAGCAGCTCGTTCGGCGAACGCCGGCGACCGGGTGCTCGAGGTGCGCTACGAGGAGATCGACACCGTGGCCGACCGGCTCGCCGAGTTCCTCGACGCGAACGCGACCTCGGCGCATCACGCGCTCGACCGTTTCCACAGCTCGTCGATCGGCCGCTGGAAAGAGGAGCTGACGCCCGAGCAGGTGGCCGACGTCGAGGCCGAGGCCGGGCCGCTCCTCGCCGAGCTCGGCTACTCATAGACAGCTCGCGCGTTCCGGCTCGGCACGTTGACTCGGCCGCACGCGACCGGGAGAATCACCACGACGCGCGAGACCACCAGGGAGGGACTCATGTCGTGGAACATCGGCGGGCTCATCGACGCGGCAGCCTCCGACGAGCAGGCCGAGCAGCTCGGCGGCGTGTTCTCGGGTGCGCTCGGCGAACCGATGGAGGCGCGCGGGCCGCTGGTGGGCGAGAACCTCGGAGTCGAGCGCGGGAAGCCGGCGCAGCTGGTTGGGATCTTCCACCCGGCCGGGCCCGACCTGACGGCTGCCCACGCCAGGCGCTCGAAGATCGACGCCTTCGGCATCTCGTTCGAGGGGAAAGCCGCGTTCTCACACGAGTTCGCCTGGGCGGCGTGAGCTCACTGGACGCCTTCGCCGCGGCCCGTGCCCGGCTAGGTCTTGTCGCGCTCCTCGTCGGCCTCGCCGGCCTCGCGTGGTGGTCGACGGTTCGCGCAATGTCGGACAGGGGTGCGAGCCCGGGCACCGACCTCGGCACACTCGGCTGGTTCATCGGCATCTGGATCGTGATGATGGCCGCGATGATGCTGCCGGCGGTTTCGCCGACGGTTGCCCTCTACGCGCAGATGACGCGGCAACGCGGTCTCGTGCGGCCCGCCGCCTTCACGACCGGCTACCTGGTCGTGTGGGGCGCAGCCGGCGTGGCGGCGTACAGCCTCTACTCCCTTGCTCCGCGCGTTCTCGGCAGTCAGCTCGCCTGGCACTCCGGGGGACGTTGGCTCGCCGGGGGCGTGCTCGCCATCGCGGCCGTCTACGAGCTGACACCGCTGAAGAACGCCTGCCTCAGCGAGTGCCGGAGTCCGCTCGGTTTCCTGCTCGGAACGTGGCGCGAAGATGTGCGGGGCGCGTTCGGGATGGGCTCGAAGCACGCCGCGTGGTGTCTCGGCTGCTGTTGGGCGTTGATGACAGCTCTGTTCGCGCTCGGCGTCATGAGCATCCTCTGGATGGCCGTCGTCGCCGGATTGATCACCATCGAGAAGCTGGCGCCGTGGCGGCGCGTCGCGGTCTGGTCGACGACGTTGCTTCTCCTCGCGCTCGCCGTCGGTGTCCTCGCCGCGCCCGCGGCAGTCCCGGGCTTCGTGATCTCCGGCGGCTCGGGCGGGATGTAGCGCGATCGACCGGCGCGAATTCCTGGAGCGGGCAGCCGGCGTCGCGCTCGGCGCCTGCACGGTGGGCGCTCTCTCCGGGTTCCGGTTCGACACGCCAGGCGGGCCGTTCCGCGAGCTCGCGCGCGAGATCGATGGCACGGTCGTGACTCCGTCGAGCCGGACGTACGGGCGGGACAAGGTGCTGATCGACAGCCGCTTCGACGGCACGCACCCGCGGGCGATCGTCTACTGCGAGTCGGCCGAAGACGTCGAGAAGACGGTGCGCTGGGCGCGGAAGCACGCGATCCACATCGTCCCTCGCTGCGGCGGTCACTCCTACGCCGGCTACTCGACGACGAGCAACGGCGCCGTCGTCGACGTCTCGCGGATGAACCGCGTCCACGTCCACGACGGGGTCGCGACCGTCGGCGCGGGCGCTCGCCTGATCGACGTCTACGGCGGGCTCGCCTCGATCGGTCGGACGATTCCGGCGGGCTCCTGTCCGACGGTGGGGATCGCCGGTCTCGCGCTCGGGGGCGGTGTCGGCTACGCGGGGCGCAAGTTCGGCTTGACGTGCGACAACATCGTCGGCCTCTCGCTCGTGACCGCGAACGGGAAGCTCGTCGACTGCAGCCCGCACGAGAACGGCGACCTCTACTGGGCGAGCCGCGGCGGTGGAGGCGGAAACTTCGGGATCGCGACTCGCTTTCGGTTCCGCACGCACCGGGTCGGCGACGTCTCCTACTACCAGGTCGTCTGGCCCTGGTCCGACGCGGCTCGTGCGTTCCGCGCGTGGCAGGCACTCGCGCCGCACGCGCCCGATGAGCTGTTTGCGGCCTTCTACATGTCGACGAACGGGGCGAGGGGGCCGGGCACGGTCCCGTTCGTCAGCTCCGGAGGCCAGTTCTTCGGGAGCGAGACCGAGCTCAGGTCGCTGATCGCGCCGCTCGTCGCCGCCGGCGCGCCGACCCGCGTGACGGTCGGGACGCTCGCCTACCTCGACGCGATCATGCACTGGGCGGGCTGCCATCCACTCGAGCAGTGCCACGTGATCCCGCACAGCAGCTTCAAGAGCAGGTCGGACTACGTCAACGCACCGCTTTCGACGGCGGGGATCGACACGCTGCTGACCGCCCTGGAGACAAGCCAGATCAGCACCTCCCTCGGCGGCGCGGCGCTGATCTTCGACTCGTCCGGCGGCGCGATCAACCGCGTCCATCCGGGCGAGACGGCCTTCGTCCACCGGAACGCGCTCTTCTCGATCCAGTACTACTCGGGCTGGGTCGGCAGCGGCGCCGGCGACCTGCAGTGGAACCGGAAGCTGTATGCCGCGATGCGCCCGTACGTCTCGGGCTTCGCGTATCAGAACTACATCGACCCGGATCTCGAGTCGTGGAAGCACGCGTACTACGGCTCGAATCTCCGCAGGCTCGTGGCCGTGAAGCGGAAGCGCGACCCGCAGAACGTCTTCCACTTCGCCCAGAGCATCCCGGCGCGGGTGTGAGCGGCACGACAAGCGACAGCCCCTGACAGGCTGACTCGCCGACTCTCGCAGACCCCTGAACTAGGCGCAGGCAGCGACGAGGACGGTCAGTTGGGCTGTGGCGGTCGAGGTCGCGCTCGTCCAGTTGGTGCCGATGGCGGCGGAGACTTCGAACCAGTAGGTGCCGGTGGCGAGGTTGCCGCTGGTCCAAGTGATGCCGATGACGCCCGTTGCGACGCTCGTGTAGCCGCTGGTCGCCGAGTTTGTTGATTCCCAGATGGCGTAGCTGGTGGCGTTCGTGACCGGGCTCCAGCTGACCTTGGCAGTGGTGGCTGTCGGGCTCGTACAGGCCGAGGTCACGCTAGTCGGGATGGTGGGCCCCGGCCCGGATGATGCTTCGGCAGCGCTGTTCGCGGTCAACCCGACCCCCCAATCGGCGTGCGCTGCGGCGGTCGTTGCCAGTGACAGCGCGAGGGCGAGCATGAGCACATGGAGGATGCGGTGAGTGAGCGCAGCGCTGAACATCTCCCGCCTGCCTTTGATGGGGTCGGCCCGTTACGAGGTCCAGCTGTCGGTTGCTGGACTGGTGGAGGCAGTGGCCGCGCCGCCGGTGGCGGTCACGCCCGTGAGCGAGGGCATCGAAAAGTAGGTGTTCTCGCAGGCGGCCGGAGCAGTTGAGGCCATGCTCGCGTCGTTGCTCATGGTCACGACCAGCGGATTGTTCGCCTGTCCGCTGGCAGCGACCGTCAGCGGATTCGTGAGCGCGTGCGAGGTACCACTCGTACCCGTGGCGAAGCTCCATGTCACGCCGCTCGGCGTCGCGGCCAGACAGCCTGTCTGCGTCGTCGTCAGCGCGCTCGTCGTGTAGCCAGTCGCGTACGTGCTGTTGGTCGGCAGATCGACCGCAGTGATCGTGACCGGGAAGGAGTTCGGGTTCGAGATTGAGACGACGACGTCGCCGTTGCCGCCCGGATAGAGCAGGTTGCTCGCGGCCGGCGAGGCGACAGCGCTGATCGACAGGTTCGAGACGTTCGCCGACTGCCCCTCGCCACTCGAGCCACCATTGAGACCGACGACCCAGTTCGTCGCCCCGTAGGAGATCGCAGCGACCGCAGCTGTCCCGAGAATCGCGGCGATGAATCGCCGCCGCCGCGACGAGCGCTCACGCGTTCTCGTTTTGTGCCAAGGATGCCGCAACTCCAGACTCTCCAATGATCGGAGCGAAATCGCCAACCATCTATCGGCCCACAGAGCGGAAACTTGAGTGGCGCGCTAGCTCTTTGCGTCCGCCCACGAGTCGCCCGCGCCCACGTCCACGCCGAGCGGCGGGTCGAGCGGATACGCCGCGCACATCTCCTCCCGCACGAGCTCCTTCACGACCGACGTCTCCGCGTCCGGCGTCTCGAGCAGCAGCTCGTCGTGCACCTGGAGGACGAGGCGGGCGTTTCTCCCCTCCGCTCGCAGCCGTCGCTCGATCGAGACCATCGCGACCTTGATGATGTCCGCGTTCGAGCCCTGCATCACGAAGTTGACCGCGACCCGCTCGCCGAACGCGCGCGTCGCGCGGTTTCGCACCCGCAGCTCGGGCACCGGGCGGCGCCGGCCGAGCAGGCTCGTCACGTAGCCGTCGCGCTCGGCCTGCTCGATCGTGCGCTGGATGAAGTCCTGCACGAGCGGGAACCGCGCGAGGTACGCGTCGATGTACTCCTGCGCCTGCTCGCGCGGGATCTCGAGGTTCTCGGAGAGGCCGAACGCCGAGATCCCGTAGACGATCCCGAAGTTGATCATCTTCGCGATCGAGCGCTCGCCCGGCGTCAGCTTCGCCGGGTCGACGCCGAGCACCTCGGCGGCCGTCGCGGTGTGGATGTCCTCCCCGCGCTCGAACGCCTCGCGCAGCTTCGGCTCGCCGGAGACATGCGCGAGGATGCGCAGCTCGATCTGCGAGTAGTCGGCGGAGACGAGCCGTGAGCCCGGCTCCGCGACGAACGCGGAGCGGATCTCGCGGCCGAGCTCGGTGCGGATCGGGATCGACTGGAGGTTCGGGCTCGTCGTCGAGAGGCGCCCGGTGGCGGCGACCGTCTGGTTGAAGGTCGTGTGGAGGCGCGCGTCCGGCCCGAGGAGCTCCGGCAGCGGCCTGAGGTACGTGTTGAGGAGCTTCGACAGCTCGCGCCACTCCTCGACCACCGCGACGACCTCGTGCTCCTCGCGAATCGCGCGGAGCACCTTCGCGTCGGTCGAGTAGCCGGTCTTGCCCTTGCGTCCGGCGGTCAGCTCGAGCTTCTCGAACAGGATGCGGCCGAGCTGCTGCGGCGAGCCGAGCACGAACTCCTCGCCGGCGAGCTCGTACGCCCGCGACTCGAGCTCCTCGACCCGGTCGGCGAGGCGGGCCGTGATCTCGCCCATTCGGTACGAGTCGATGCAGACTCCCGCTTCCTCCATCGCACGCAGAACGCCGACGAGCGGCATCTCGACGTCGCGGTAGAGCGGCTCGGCGCCGCGCTCGCGCACGCGCTCGAGCAGCGGATCGCGCAGGCGCAGCGTGACCGCGGCATGCGTGACGAGCCTCGCGGTCTCCTCCTCGGCCTCCGGCTCGGGCTTCGCCTCGACGGCGTACTCCGCCGCGAGGTCGTCGAGGAGGTACTCGCTGCGGGCGGGCTCGATCAGGTAGGCGAGGATCATCGTGTCGTCGACCGCCTCGACACGAAGCGTCTTCGCGTCGTGGGCGACGAACTCTCCGCCCAGACGCTCGGGGCGGGGCGAGACGACGACCTCGTCGCCGAGCGCGACGGCGACACGTCCTTCGTCGGCAGCGATACCCGCAAGCGACTCGAGCCGCGGCACCTCGCCCTCGCGCCACGGCACAGCGGTTCCGGCGGAGATGCGCTCGCGCGCCGGCACCGCCTCGTCGAGCTCGTCGACCCTCCCCAGCAGCGCGCGAAACTCGAACTGCCGGAACGTCTCGCGCAGCTGCGCCCGGTCGGGCGGCGCGAGGACGAGCTCCGCGGGATCGCACTCGAGCTGGAGATCGCGGCGCATCGTGGCGAGGCCCTTGGCCGCACGTGCCTGGTCTGCGAACTCCGTCAGGTTCTTCTTCCGCGCCGGCGACAGCTCCTCGACGTGCTCGAGCACGCCCTCGAGCGATCCGTACTGCGCGACGAGCTGTCCCGCAGTCTTGTCGCCGATTCCCGGGACGCCGGGAATGTTGTCGGACGTGTCCCCCTTGAGACCGATGAAGTCCGGGATCTGGTCGGGCCGGATCCCGTAGCGCGCCTCGACCCGCTCCGGCGTGTAGACGTTGACGTCGCTCACGCCGCGCGGCGTCATCATCAGGCAGACGTTCTCGGAGACCAGCTGGAACGCGTCGCGATCAGTCGAGACGACGCAGGTCTTGACGTCCTCGCCGTCAGCGCGCGTCGCGAGCGTGGCGATCACGTCGTCCGCCTCCCAGCCCTCGAACTCGAGGTTCCGGTAGCCGAACGCCTCGACGATCGGCCGGAAGTGCGGGAACTGCTCGCGCAGGAGGTCCGGCATCGGCCGGCGCCCTTCCTTGTAGACGACCTCCGCCTCCTCGGCCTGCGCCTGCCGGTGCACCGGGCGCGTGTCCCAGGCGACGGCGACTCCCTTCGGACGGTAGTCCGAGAGGAGCTTGAAGAGCATGTTCGTGAAGCCGAGAAGCGCCCCGGTGGGGAAGCCCTCGGTCGTCGCGAGCTCCTCCGGCAGCGCGAAAAAAGCGCGGTAGGCGAGGTTGTTGCCGTCGACGAGGAAGAGCTCGGCTTCACGCGCCGGCGCGTCGTTGAGGTCGAGCTCGGCCCCGGTGAGCGTCTTCGGCGACATCTCTGCGAGTGTACGGCCCCGTGGAGATCGTGCCCTTCGCCGAAGAGCACGTCGACGCGGCCGCCGAGCTCCTCGCGGCGCGGCACAAACGGCACCGCGAGCACGAGCCGCTTCTCCCAGACGGGGTCGACTTCCGCGCACAGGTCGAGCGCGAATGGACGGTCGAGGGTGCGAGCGGCGTCATCTCGCCGCACGGTTACCTCTTCGGAGCCCCCGGGCGGCACGGTTGGTTCAGCGTCGGCATCGCCGGCCACGCGGTGGCCGGAGAGCCCGAGCACGCGCGCGATCTGTATGCCGCCGCGGCCGGGAAGTGGGTCGAGGCGGGGCACTCCTCGCAGATGGTGTTCGTGCCGGCGAGCGACCGCGACCTCGTCGACGCTTGGTTCCGACTGAGCTTCGGCGCCTCGGGCGTCCTCGCGCTGCGGGAGACAGCCGCCGACGAGCCGTTCGACGCCGGCATCGAGATCCGGCAGGGGACGCGCCACGACTACCCGGAAGCTGCGCGGCTGGAGCTCGAGATGGCACGCTCGATGCAGCCGTCGCCGAGCTTCTCGGGCATCGAGCTCCCGAGCGCGGAGGAGCTGTTGCGTGAAGAGTGGCTCGATGGCGACGATGCCGAGATCGAGCTGTTCCTCGCCGAGCGCGACGATCGCGTCGTCGGTCACATCGTCCTCTACCGGCGTCCGCCCGACCTGCGCGTCCGGCCCGGCTCGATCGACCTCGCCCAGGCGTCGACGGAACCGGTCGCGCGTGGCACCGGCGTCGGCCGCGCCCTCACCGCCCACGTGATCCGATGGGCGTACGAGCAGGGCTACGAGGTCATGACGACCGACTGGCGGATGACGAACCTGTGGGCGTCGCGCTTCTGGCCCAAGCGCGGGTTCCGGCCGGCGTTCCTGCGGCTCTACCGCTCGATTCCGTAGCAGGCAGCTACTTCAGCGTCTTGAGGTACGCGATGAGCTGGGAGATCTGCTGGTCGGAGAGGATCCCGCCCCAGTGCGGCATGCTCACGATGGGCGCACGCCCGATCACGCTGCCGCTGCGGATCACGCCCGCGATCGCCTTGTCGGTGGGGAAGTCGTGGCGGAAGCCCTGGCCCGACAGCGGCGGGATCGTCTTGTCCGGCGACAGTGGGTTCGGCACTCCGCCGAGCCCGTTCGGGCCGTGGCAGTTGATGCAGCCGTAGCGGACGTAGAGCGCGGCGCCGGCAACCGCGGCCCCCTGCCCCGAGGGAACCGAGACAGGCTGCGTGTCGGCGACCGACGGAAGTCCGGCGCGGATGTACGCCACGAGGTTCGAGACCTGCGTCTTCGAGAGCACCTCACCCCACACGGGCATGTACGGCACCTTCGGGTTCGCCGACTCGCCGAGGCCGTGATCGATGATGTGCGTGAGCTGGGCGACGGTCAGGCTCTGTCCGACGGTCTTCAGGGCCGGCACCGCCGGGTCGACTCCTCCGCTTCCCTGCATGCCGTGACACTGGGCGCACGCGAACTGGACGAACGTGTGCGCGCCGGCGGCGACCTGCGGCGACACCGTCGGATAAGTGACCGGCGACGTGGTCGACGGTGCGGCCTGCGTCGTGACCGTAGTCGTCCGTTCGCCGTAATGCCCGGCGGCATACGCGACGATCCCGACTGCGATCGCAACCGCGATCCCGGCGGCGACCACAGCAGGCAGGATCCGGGTGCCGCGTTCGGCGTGTTTCTCGTCCGTCATTGGCGCATCCTCCGCCTTCTGGCGCGCGGCGGTCATCCGTACTTAACCGCGACCTGCGCTGGTTGAATCCCGCGGGTGCCGCGCGTTCCGCTCCTCTCCGGCACGCGCCTCGTCGTGGCATCCGCCCCCGCCGACGCGCGTATCCTGCGGCCGCCGCCGCCCGGCCGCGCGACGGATGTCGGGGCCGCGACGCGCGAGGCGCTGCGGTTTCCGCTCGACGGGCCGCCGCTCGAGGAGTTGGGATCGCGTGCGAGACGGGCGACCATCGTCGTCGAACCGCCGGCGTTGCCGATCGGCAGCGTGCCGGCCGACCCGCGAAGCTCGGCGATCTCGGCGGTGAGCGAGGCGCTCGAGGAGCTCGGCGTTCCGACCGGGGATCAGACCCTGCTCGTGGCCGGCGGCCTCGGCCGCCGCGTGAGCCGGTCGGAGATCGCCGCGCTCGTGACGCCCGAGTTTCGGCGCCGGTTCCACGGAGACGTCGCGGTTCACGACGCCGCCGATCCCGCGCTCTCGGGGATCCCCGCAGACGCGCCGCGCGTGCGCGTCGCCCGCGGGCTCGTCGAGACGGATCTCGTCGTCGTGGTCAGCGCGGCGGAGACGGTTCTGCACGGCGGGCCGGCGACGCTGCTCGCCGCCGCCGACGCCGAGACGCAGCGCCGTGCCACCGCCGGCTCGCTGCTCGAGACGCGAGAGTCGGAGGGCTGGCGCCTGGCGACGCTCGTCGAGCGCACGCTCGCGGCGCGCGTCCCGCTCTTCGGCGTCTCGCTCGTCCTCAACCATCCGCAGTTCACCGGGCTCCTGCGCGGGTACCCGTACGAGCGCGAGGCGGCCGAGCGGATCGCGGGGTCGCCGCTGCGGCTCGCGTTCAGTGCCTCACCCGAGGCCGTACGTCTCCAGGTGCTCCGCTCGCTGCGCGGGACGCGGACGCTGTCGGTCGTGCTGGCCGGGCCGCCGTCGGTCGCCCACGCCGAGGCTTTGCTGCGTGCGATCGAGCTGCGCGGGGCGACGCTCGACGCGCCGCTCGATGCGCTCGTGGTCGGGATTCCCGGCACGACGCCGTTCATCCCGCGGGAGAGGCCGAACCCGCTGCTCGCGGCCCACCTCGGCCTCGCCCACGCACTCGGTTTGTGGCGCGACGCGTTCCCGGTCGCGGATGGCGGCGTCGTGATCCTCGTCCACCGCTTCCGGCGCGCCTTCGCCCGGCCGACGCAGCAGCCGTACCACGTCTTCTTCCGCGCCGACCCGATCGCGCGCGACCCGCGACTCCTCGCCGCCGCCGAGGGCGCGGTCGCCGCGGACGCGCGAGCGGTCGAGGAGTACCGCGGCGGCGCGACCGTGCACCCGCTGCTGCCGTTCCGAGACTGGGAGGCGTGCGGGCCGGCGCTCGAGCGGCTGGGCGCCGTCTACGTCGCCGGCGCGCGGGACGCGTCCGCCGTCCGGCAGCTCGGCTTCGTCCCGATCGGCAGCATCGGCGCGGCGCTGCAGATGGCCCGAGGCCACCGCGGGGCGGACGCGAAGATCGGCTTCCTGCTCGCGCCGCCGTACTTCCCGCTGCGCGTCGGCTCGGGCGAAACGTAGGCGGAGGGCCTTGAGCCTAGAATGGCGCCGCGCGGCGGTGGCGGAACTGGTCTACGCGCCGGACTCAAAATCCGGTGCCCTTCGGGGCTTGTGGGTTCGACTCCCACCCGCCGCATCGCGGTTCCCGAGCCTGTAGGACTTAGCCCGTGGCGAAGAGCCTCGGCATCCTCACCGGCGGCGGCGACTGCCCCGGGCTCAATGCGGTGATCCGCGCTGTCGTCCGCCGGGCCGACGCGGGCGGCTGGCAGGTGGTCGGCGTCCGTGAAGGCTGGCGCGGCCTCGTCGAGCCGATCTTCGAGGATCTCGGCCCATCGCAGGTTTCCGGCATCCTGCCGCGCGGCGGCACGATCGTGGGGACGAGCCGCACGAATCCCTTCAAGCTCGAGGGCGCCGTCGAGAAGGTCCTGCAGAACTTCCGCGACCGGGAGCTCGACGCACTCGTCGCCATCGGCGGCGAGGACACACTCGGCGTCGCGGCGCGCCTGTACGCGGAGCACGAGTTCCCCGTCGTCGGCGTCCCGAAGACGATCGACAACGACCTCTCGGGCACCGACTACACGTTCGGCTTCGACACGGCCGTCTTCATCGCGACCGAGGCGATCGACCGTCTCCACACGACGGCCGAGTCGCACAACCGCGTCATGGTCGTCGAGGTGATGGGCCGTCACACCGGCTGGATCGCCGTCATGAGCGGCATCGCCGGAGGGGCCGACGTGATCCTCGTCCCCGAGATCCCCGTCGATTTCGACGAGGTCGCGGAGTCGATCCGCAAACGGCACGCGCGCGGCAAGAACTTCTCCATCGTCGTCGTGAGCGAGGGCTGCGAGCTGCCCGGGCTCTCGGATGCGGAGGAGCGAGACCAGTTCGGGCACGTGATCCTGTCCAAGCGCGGCGTCGGAGACGCGCTCGGGCGGGAGATCGAGCAGCGCACCGGCTACGAGACGCGCGTGACGGTGCTCGGCCACATCCAGCGCGGCGGCTCCCCCACCCCGCGCGACCGCGTGCTCGCAACCCGCTTCGGGCTCGAGGCCGCCGATCTCGCGCTCGCCGGAGAGTTCGGCCAGATGGCGGCGCTGCAGGGCGATGACGTCCGCGCCGTCCCACTCGCGGAGGCGACGGCCGAGCTCAAGGTCGTGCCGCGCGAGTGGTACGACGTCGCGCGCGCGTTCTTCGGCTAGCGACGCCGCGGAGTCCGAGGTGGGTGCGACGGCCGCGGTGGACGCCGTGGCGGCGGCGTGGCCCCGACTGCCGGCGCGAGCACCGCAAGCGCCGCCGCTAGGGACTCCGCCTCCGTGCGTCGGAGAACACTGACCAGCGGCAGGAGACCCCGCGCAAGCGTCTCTCTCACTGACCGCAGCGTCCGCCTCCCCGCCACCGTGAGGACGAGACGCTGCCGCCTCCGGTCGTCGCTCGCGCGCACGCGCGCGACCAGCCCCGCGTCCTCCAGACCGGTGAGAAGCTGAGAGACGGCCGCGGGAGATACGGCCGCGCGCTCTGCCAGCTGCGCCCCGACGATCCCCTCCTCGGCGGCCTCGAGCGCAAGGAGCTGCGCAACGGTGAGCGGCGGCTCGTGCGCCGCGAGCAGACGCTCGATCCAGCGGGCCACGTGGGGCGCCACGCGCGCCAGACGATCGGCGGCCTCCCTATGCGGCAGTGGTTCGTGACGGGGCCCTGGCATATTTGATTAAGCTAACTTAATTGTTAACTCAACTGGCGCATCACAGTCTAGATGCATGGTCCCAGGCCTGGCCGGCATTCGCGCTGGTCGGCGGCCTGCTCCTCGTCGGCGGCGCGGCGGCGCGGGACGGCGTCTTCGCCACGGCGGGAGCTTTCCTCGCCAGAGCACCCGTCGGCGGGCCTCTCCTGCTCGTCAACTTGCTCGGGCTGGAGGCAGTCGTTGCGGCTCTGCTGAACCTGGACACCGCAGTCGTGTTCATGACGCCGGTGCTCTTGCAGGTCGCGAGACAGCGCGGTCTTGCCGAGGATCCGTTCCTCTACGGCGCCGTGCTGATGGCGAACTCCGGCTCACTGCTCCTCCCCGGCTCGAACCTCACGAACCTCATCGTTCTCTCTCGCGACCCGATGTCGGGGACGAGCTTCGCAGCGCAGCTTGCTCCGTCCTGGGTTGCAGCGGTCGGCATGACGATCGTGTTCGTGGTCGTCGTCTTCCACAGGAAGCTCGTGGACTCGGCGGCCAGGGCCGCCACCGAGCCTCCACCGGTTCGCGCGGGCGTCGGGGCAGCCGGCGTCGTCGCTGCCGCAGCCTTCATGCTCGTCCTCCCGCGGCCCGCGGTCCCGACGCTCGTGCTCGGCCTCGCAGTCGCGCTCGCTGCGCGGCTGCGCACGACCGAGATGGCGCGGATCGCAAACCCGAAGTTGCTCCTCGGACTGCTGGCGCTCGCAGTTCTGCTCGGCACGGCTGCGCGCTCCGGCAACTGGCCCGGCGACCTCGTTCGCACGGCGGGAGCGTGGGAGTCGGCATGGCTCGCCGCGGCCGCCTCGGTCGTCGTCAACAACCTGCCGGCGGCCATGGTGCTTTCGGCGCACCTACCGAGACATCCGAGCGCCCTCCTGCTCGGGCTCGATCTCGGCCCGAATCTCGCTCCAACCGGATCGCTTTCGGCCATCTTCTGGCTGCAGGTCGCACGCGCGAACGGCGCGCGGCCTTCCGCTCTTCGCTACTTGCTGCTTGGACTCGCGGTCGTTCCCCTCACGCTTACGGCCGCACTTCTCGTCACGGCAGCTTGACCGAGACGATCACGGCCATCTCGGGCGTCGCGAGGATCTTGGCGCCGGCGAGGCGCGGGTCGCGCAGCAGGAACTCGGCGGATCTCGTCGCCCTCGATCGGCCGCCCCGGCGACATGTCGGCCTTGACGAGGAGGCCGCCAGGCTCCGCGAGAGCGAGGATCGCGTCCCACTTCTCGACCGACACCGGCCTGAGCCCGCCGTCGATGAACACGAGCCCGAAGGGGCCGCGTCCTCGCAGCTGCTCGAAGCCGTCCCCCTCGAGCAGCTCGACGTTCTGCAGGCGGCGAGGCGCTCGCGTGCAACGGCCGCACGCTCGGGATCGAGCTCGACCGTGACGACGGAGCGCGCCGTCTCGGCCATGACCGCCGCGGTCTCGCCGTAGGCGGCGCCCATCTCCGCGACGTTTCGGCCGGCCGCGAGCACTCGCAAAAGCGACTGCACCTCCCGGATCGCGGTCGCGCCGCGGGTCAAACTTCGGGCGGCGCGTCGCCGACGAGCGGAGAGAGGTCGGCCGCGTGGACGATCACCGCATCGCAGCCTGCTCGCTCGAGCTCCTGCACCTCGTCCTCGGTCGTGACCGCGAGGTCGGCGATCGCGAGCTTCCCGGCCGGCACTTCGGCAAGCAGCTCCAGCACGGCTTCGAGCGGCCCGTCCGGGGCGCCGGGCGCGGGAACGAGGAGGAAGATCTCGGGCTCGAGGAGCTCGAGCGCGCGCTCGAGCTCTTCCTCGGTTCGCACCTCGACGACACAGTCGAGGCCGAGCGCGAGTGCTTGCTGGTGCCGCTGCTGCTCGCGAATCTCCTGTCCCTCTTCGTCGCTCAGCGTGAGGATCACCGCGTCGGCGACCTGGGCCGCATCCTCGAGGCCGATCTCCGCCCGCCAGAGGATCGGCAGTGCAGTCGCCTCGCGGAGCGCAGCCGGGTCGCGGACGACGACGAGGGCCTCGGCTCGTTGCGTCTGGGCTGCTCGCGCGGCGTCGGCGTCCTCGACGGCGGCGATCACGGAGATGCCGTCGCCCTCGGCGATTGCGTGACTGAACGCGCTCATGAGGGACGATTCTCGCAACTCCGATGCCCATTCACTGGCCCATCGGGTGCCAGACCGTCTTCAGCTCGAGGAAGGCGGCGATCTCCCACGGGCTCTGCACGTCGGCGCGGCCGTGGACGACCCGCTTCACGTTGTCGGCGGCGAGCCGCTCGAGCTCGGACGCGTCGCCGTTCGCACCGCCGATGTCGATCGCATTCACGTCCATGTGGGACGTGAGCACCGGCGCGAGCTCTGCGTGCCGGCCGGTCAGGAGGTTGACGACTCCGCCGGGAACGTCGCTGGTCGCGAGCCCCTCGGCGAGCTCGATCGCCGCAAGCGGCCGGGCCTCGGAGGCGACGGCGACGACGGCGTTCCCGCCGACGAGCGGCGGGAGGACACGCGTGACGAGCCCGAGGAGCGGCGGCTCGTCGGGCGCAAGCACGGCGACGACACCGGTCGGCTCCGGCACGGTGAAGTTGAAGTACGGGCCCGCGACGGGGTTCGAGCCGCCGAGCACCTGCGGCAGCTTGTCGGCCCAGCCCGCGTACCAGACGATGCGATCGATCGAGCGCTCGACCTCGTCCCGCCCGCTACACAGCTCGGCGAACTCGGCGACACGCGCCTCGACCATCTCCGCGAGCCGGTAGAGCACCTGGCCCCGGTTGTAGGCGGTCGCGGATGCCCACTTCGTCTGCGCGCCGCGGGCCGCGCGGACGGCATCCCGCGCGTCCTTGCGCGAGGCGCGCGCGACGTTCTGTCCCTCCGCCTCGTACGTGCGGCCCGATTCGCTGCGCGAGAAGCCACCGCCGATGTACAGCTTGTACGTCTTCTTGACGGGAAGCCGCGTCATTCGTCGAACTCCAGGTACGGCTCGAGGCCGTGCCGCCCGCCCTCGCGGCCGAAGCCCGACTCCTTGTAGCCGCCGAACGGCGAGCCCGGGTCGAACCGGTTGTACGTGTTCGCCCAGACCACGCCGGCCCGGAGCTGCTGCGCCATCCAGAGGATGCGCGAGCCCTTCTCCGTCCAGACCCCGGCGCTGAGCCCGTACGGCGTGTTGTTCGCCTTCTCCACCGCCTCCTCGGGAGTGCGGAAGGTGAGCACGGACAGGACCGGGCCGAAAATCTCCTCCTGCGCGATGCGGTAGCTCTGCGCGACGTTCGTGAAGACGGTCGGCACGAACCAGTACCCCTTCTCGGGGAGGATGCACGGCGGCTGGTAGATCTCGGCGCCCTCCTCGACGCCCGAGGCGACGAGCTCGCGGATCTTCTCGAGCTGCGCGGCCGAGTTGATCGCGCCGACATCGGTGTTCTTGTCGAGCGGGTCGCCGATGCGCAGTGTCGCGAGGCGGCGTTCGAGCTTCGCGACGAGGGGCTCGTAGATCGACTCCTGGACGAAGAGCCGTGAGCCGGCGCAGCAGACGTGTCCCTGGTTGAAGTAGATGCCGTTGACGATCCCCTCGACCGCCTGGTCGAGCGCGGCGTCGTCGAAGACGATGTTCGCGGCCTTGCCGCCGAGTTCGAGCGTGAGCTTCTTGCCGGTGCCGGCGACCTGACGCTGAATCGCCTTCCCCACGTCGGTCGAGCCCGTGAAGGCGATCTTGTCGACGTCCTCGTGCTCGACGAGCGCCACACCGGTGCGGCCGTCGCCCGTCACGATGTTGACGACGCCCGCCGGCAGCTCGGCCTGGCGAAGGACGTCACAGAAGAGGAGCGCGGTGAGCGGCGTCGTCTCGGCAGGCTTGAGGACGACGGTGTTCCCGCAGGCGAGCGCCGGCGCGATCTTCCACGCGAGCATCAGGAGCGGGAAGTTCCACGGGATGATCTGGCCGGCGACGCCGACGGGGCGCGGGCGCCGGTTCGGGAATGCGTACTCGAGCTTGTCCGCCCACCCGGCGTAATAGAAGAAGTGGGCGGCAGCGAGCGGGAGGTCGACGTCGCGCGACTCCTTGATCGGCTTGCCGCCGTTGAGCGACTCGAGGACGGCGAACTCGCGCGAGCGCTCCTGGAGGATGCGCGCGATCCGGAAGAGGTACTTCGCGCGCTCGGAGCCGGGGAGCGACGACCAGCCGTCGGCGAACGCTTCGCGCGCCGCGACGACGGCGCGGCCGACGTCTTCGGGCGTCGCCTGTCCGATGGCCGCGAGCGGCTCCTCGTCGCGGGGCGCGATCGTCTCGTAGGTTTCTGCCGGCTCGAGCCACTCGCCGCCGACGTAGTAGCCATAGCGGTCGCGGATGTGGACGATGTCGCGCGACTCGGGAGCGCTCGCGTACGTCCAGTCGCCGGGGACGCCGACCTCGGAGTGCGTCTTGTCGAGCTCAGCCACGCGCGCTCCGGACTTGTCCCGAAGGAACGCGTGCGGGGAGCGGAGCGCGCGGTCCCCAAGCCCACCCCCCACCCATGTGGGAGGGGGCGAGCTTAGGGGCCAAAGCCTTGCGAAAGCGTGCCGACGTCGTCATGAAAGCGTGCTTCTTCAATCCAGCGTGAAGTAGTCGCCGCTCTGGTATGCCCCCGTGCGCTCCTTGCGCAGCTGCATGAGGATGTCGTTGAGCAGAGAGGACGCGCCGAGCCGGTACAGCTCCGGCGTCAGCCACGCCGGGCCGAGCGTCTCGTGCACGAGGACGAGGTGCTGTACCGCCTGCTTCGCCTGCCGGATCCCCCCGGCGGCCTTGAAGCCGACGCGCCGGCCGGTCTCCTCGTACACGTCACGGATCGCCTCGAGCATGCAGAGAGCGACAGGCAGGGTTGCGGCCGGCGAGATCTTTCCGGTCGATGTCTTGACGAAGTCCGCCCCGGCGGCAATCGACAGCAGGGTCGCGCGCCGCACGTTGTCGTACGTGCCGAGCTCGCCCGTCTCGAGGATCACCTTCAGGTGCGCATCGCCGCACGCTTCCTTCACCTGGACGATCTCGTCGTAGACCTTCGCGTAGCGGCCGGAGAGGAATGCGCCACGGTCGATCACCATGTCGATCTCGTCCGCGCCCAGCTCGACGGTCGCGCGCACGTCGGCGACCTTGATCGCGGTCGGATACTGGCCCGACGGGAACCCTGTGGCGACTGCCGCAACCTTCACGGAAGTCCCGGCGACCCGCTCCCGCACGGCGGGAACGAGGTTCGGATAGACGCAGACGGCAGCGCACGAGGGGAGCGACGGATCCGCCGGGTCCGGGCGGCGCGCCTTCGAAGCGACCGCCGCCACCTTTCCCGGCGTGTCCGCTCCTTCGAGTGTCGTCAGGTCGGTCGTGCGGATCGCGAGCAGCAGCGCCCACACCTTCGCATCGCGCTTGATCGAGCGCTTCGCGAGTGACGCCGCGCGCTCCTCGAGCGCAACCGCGTCGACCGCCCCGATCCGCGGGAGCCGAGCTTCGAGCGGCAGCTCGAACCCGGCCGGGAGTGCAGGCGCCTGGGCCACGAACCGAGTCTAGCCCGGGCCGCCGCCCGGCAATTGTCGGGGGTCTCGCGCTCGGCCCGCTCCGGCTAGAGCCCGAGCCGCTCGAGCGTCGCGTCGTCGCGCCGCCAGTGCGGGCGCACCTTCACCTTGAGCTCGAGGAAGACCGGATGGCCGAGCAGCGCCTCGATCTCCGGCCTGGCGCGCGTGCCGATGTCCTTCACGACCACACCTCCCTTTCCGACCACGATCTGCTTCTGCGACTCGGCCTCGACGAGGATCGACGCGCGGACGACCTTCTCCTCGATGTCCTCGATCTGCACCGAGATCGCATGCGGCACCTCGTCGCGCGTCAGCCAGAGCGCCTTCTCGCGAATCAACTCGGCGAGCTGGTGCTCGAGCGAGAGATCCGTGCGCTGCTCCTGGGGGAAGTAGAGCGGCCCTTCGGGCAGCAGGCCGACGAGCTCGTCGCGCAGCTCCTGGATGCCGTCGCCGGTTTTCGCGCTCACCGGGTGCAGCGCGCGGAAGTCGCCGAGCTTCGCGGCCGAGCTCATCTGCGTCGCGATGTGCCCCGCCTTGAGGCGATCGACCTTGTTCAGCGCGATCACGACGGGCACGCCGAGACCGAAGACCCGCGAGGCGATGAAGCGGTCGCCCGCGCCGATGCGCTCGCGCGCCGAGAGGACGAAGAGGACGGCCTCGACCTCCTCGAACGCCGCGTCGACCGTCTTCTGCATCCGCACGGTGAGCGCGTCGAGCGGCCGCTGGAAGCCGGGGAGGTCGGCGAGGACGAGCTGGTGGTCGTCGCCCGATGCGATCCCGAAGATGCGGCGGCGTGTCGTCTGCGGCTTGTCGGAGACGATCGCGACCTTGCCGCCGCAGAGCGCATTGACGAGCGTCGACTTCCCGACGTTCGGGCGGCCCGCGACGGCGACGAAGCCGGACTTCACAGCTCGAGGCCCATCCAGGGCGTGATGCGTCCCCATGCGGACACGTGGTCGCGCAGGAAGCGGCCGCCGACTTTCTCGTAGAAGCCGACGGCGTTCGGCTCCGCTCCCCACTCGAGGCGCGCGGCGCCGAGCTCGCGCGCCCGTTCCTCCGCGAGCCGGAAGAGCTGCGTCCCGACGCGCTGCCCGAGCCGGGCGGGATCGACCCAGAGGTGGTCGAGCACGGCGACGCCGTCATCCTGCCGCCCCGTGAGCGCCGCCCAGCCGACGAGCTCGCCGGCCGCCTCCGCGACCCACCGGTCGCACGCGTGCTCGAAGCTCAGGCCGTCCGTCCAGCCTCGGACGAGATCGCGGTCGTAGCCCCAGTGCGCCTTCGACGCGAAGGTCAGCTCGCGCAGCCGCTCGTGGTCGTCCGGCCCGGCGCGCCGGATCGTGACTACGGCAGATCCCACGTGTCCGGCAGGAGGTCGTCGGCGCTGTACTCGGCGATCGCGCCGTCCGCCCGGCGGAACCACACCCGGTCGACCCGCCACTCGTGGAGCCACTGGCGGCAACCGCCGCATGGCGAGGCCGTGATCGCGATCGCCTCGACGTCTCCCGGCCGGACGCCTTCGCTCGCGGCCTTCCCGATCGCCGAGCGCTCGGCGCAGATGCCGAGCGGATAGGCGGCGTTCTCGACGTTCGCGCCCGCGAAGACGCGCCCGTCGCGCGTGAGGAGGGCGGCGCCGACCCGATACTCCGAGTAGGGCGCGTAGGCGTTGCGCGCCACCTCGTCCGCTCGCGCCAGCAGCTCTTCGGACGTCACGCCGGCGTCCCTCCGCCGTAGAGGAAATGGCCGTTCGCGGTGTCGCCGAGCTCGAGCTCGAAGCCGAGCGGCCGCACGGCCTCTGCAAGCTCTCCCGGTTCCCACCGCCTCTTGACGATGCGGAACGTCCGCCCGTCGGAGAGCGAACGCGTCTCCTCCCAGCCGGCCTGGTCGGTGCCGGTGTGCGCGATGTCGCCCGCCCCGCTGTCGACGAGGAACACGCGACCCCCCGGGGCGAGCGCCGAGCGAACCAGCGACCAGAACTCCTCGAGACGCTCCGCGGGAACGTGCGAGAGCCAGAAGGAGAAGAAGACGAGATCGAATCTCTCGGTCGGCCGCCAGTCGAAGACGTCAGCCCGCACGAGCTCGGCGTCGGCCGTGTTGAGCGCGAGCGTCTCGGTGTTCGCGTCCACGGCGACGACGCGGTCGGCCAGCCGCACGAGCTTGCGCGTCCAGATCCCGGTCCCCGCGGCCAGCTCGAGTGCGCGGCCGAGCGGCGCGAGCGCCTCGAGCGCGGCCTCGGCCTCCGCGACATCGGCCTGCCAGCGCGCGAAGCCGTCGGAGTCCAGCTCGTAGCGGCCGCGCCGGTACCACCAATCGTCGTACTCGGGCGCCCGCTCCGCGTAGTAACGCTTCTGCTCCGAGAGGACGTCGCTCATCCGACCACCTGGAAGACGACGAGCGTGACGAGCGCTCCGAGCGCGCCGCCGTACATGACCTCGAGCAGTGAGTGGATGCCCGACTCGACGCGGGTCTGCGCGACGAGCAGCGCCATGATCAGCGTCACGGCCGAGACGACGAAGCGGTGGTGGTCGCCGATGAGGTACGTCACGGCGACCCATCCGGCGAAGGCAACCGCGGCGTGCCCCGACGGCAGACCACCGCGCAGCGGCGTCCCGCGCCCCGTCCACGCCTTGGTCGCGATCACGAGCAGGACGACGAGGAAGAGCGCGACGAGCGTGATGTCGGCGGGCGCGTTGCGAACCCGGTCGAGCGCATCGGTCGCGCGGTCTCCCACGGCGCTCTGGAAGACGAGGAAGCCCACGGCCACCGCGACGATCGAGGCGATGAGGACGGCGCCGGCGGCGATGTCCTTCGCGAGCTTCGCGTTCGGGTCGAACGAGGTGGTCGAGACGTCGATCACGCCCTCGATCGCCGTGTTCAGCATCTCGGCGACGAGGACGAAGGCGATCGCGAGGACGAGCGCGATGAGCTGCAGGCGGGTCACGCCTGCCGCGATCGCGCCGCCGAAGACGAGGACGGCCGCGAGGAAGTGGATCCGCAGGTTCCGCTGCGTGCGGAGAACGTGGATGATCCCTTCGACCGCGTAGTTGAAGCTCTCGAGCAGCGAGGGCGCGCGGCCGGGAGCCGGCGGCGTCGAGCGGCGCGCCGGGCGCTCCTGCGGCTCGTTCTCGGGGTCGCGCGACAGCGGCGTCACGGTCATCCTGCGTACACCGCCTCACGCTCCTCCATCTCGGGCCCATGGTCGTAGCCGACGAGGTGGAGCAGCGCATGGACGAGCGGCCCGCGCCACGCGTCGCCCACCACGTCGGGGCAGACGATGACGTCGCCGAGCTGGCGCGGCAGGCCCTCGGGCAGCGTGCCGAGCCCGTCGATCGGGAACGCGAGCGCATCCGTCGCCTCGTCGACGCCGAGATGCTCCTGCTTCAACGCGCGACTCTCCTCCGGCCCGACGAACGCGAGCCCGAGCTCGCCCGAGCCGAGGCCCTCGCCCGCCAGCACGAAGCGCGCAAGGTCGACCGCGGCCGCCTCGTCCACCTCGCGGCCAGACCGGTTGGCGATCTCTACTTCGATCACCGGCTCCGCTGCGTCCCGGTCTGCTCGGCGTGCGCCTTGTACGCCTCGACGATCCGCTGCACGAGCTTGTGGCGGACGACGTCCTGGTGGCTGAACTCGACGAACGCGATGCCGTCGACGGGGCGGAGGATGTCGCGCACCTGGATCAGCCCGGAGGCCTGCTCGCGCGGGAGGTCGACCTGTGTGACGTCGCCGGTCACGACCATCTTCGAGCCGAAGCCGAGCCGCGTCAGGAACATCTGCATCTGCTCGGGCGACGTGTTCTGTGCCTCGTCGAGGATGACGAAGCTGTCGTTGAGCGTGCGCCCGCGCATGAAGGCGAGCGGCGCGACCTCGATCGTGCCGCGCTCCATGTATGCGTTGAGCTTCTCCGGGTCCATCGTGTCGTAGAGCGCGTCGAAGAGCGGCCGCATGTACGGGTCGACCTTGGCGAGGACGTCGCCCGGCAGGAAGCCGAGGCGCTCCCCTGCCTCGACCGCGGGACGCGTGAGGATGATCCGGCCGACCTGCCGCTCCGACAGCGCCGCGACGGCGAGCGCGATCGCGAGGTAGGTCTTGCCGGTGCCCGCGGGGCCGATCCCGAACGTGACCGTACAGTCGCGGATCGCGTCGACGTAGCGCTTCTGCGTCACCGTCTTCGGCGTGATCTGCTTGCCACGGTGCGACCAGACGACGTCGGAGAAGATCTCGCGCACGTCCTCCACCTGGTCGATCGCGCCGAGGATCGCGTCGACGGTGCCTGCGCCGACCTCCTGACCTCCCTCGACGAGCTCGACGAGCTCCTCGACGACGGCCTGCGCCTCGACCACCTTCACGTCGTCGCCGGCGAGCGTGAGCCGGTTGCCGCGCAGGTTGACGGTGCAGCCGAGCCGGTCGCGGAGCGCGTTCAGCACTCCGTCGCCGATGCCGGCGAGCTCGGCGGCAACCTCATTCGACACGTCCAGAACCGTTTGCACGAGGTCAGTGTAGGGCGCTGCGCGGCGCTTCCAAGCGGGCCGGAGGCGTCGAACAAGGGTTCGTTGCGCAGAGCACGAACGTGACTCCGTCGGCCCCGTGCGCTAGCGTCTCGGGCCTCGGGTCGTCTCTCTTATGCCGTTTTCCACGCGCCGTAACGCACTGGTCCTCCTTTCCACGATCGCCGCTGCCTCGCTCGCGGCGACGGTGGCGTGGGCGCATTCGACCCCGCAGATCCGCGCGCAGCGGGCTCACGAGAAGCAGGTGATCGCCCAGGTCGACCAGATCGGGCGGCACCTGCAGATCGTCGAAGACCAGGCCTCGAACGCGCTGCAGCGGCTCGATCTGGTCAAGCGGAGCCTGCGGGCGAACGAGTACCGGCTGCACGTGGCGAAGGGCAATCTCCATGCCGCGCAGCAGCGCGTGATGGACCGCCTCTATTCGCTGTACGTCGACGGCTCGCCGAGCACGATCGACGTGATCGCCGGCGCGCAAAGCGTCTCGCAGATGATCTCCCGCGCCGAGTCGGCGCAAGTGCTCTCGAACCAGGATGCATCGTTGGGGCGGCAGGCACTCGGTTTCGAGCACGCCGTGCAGGACCGCGAGCGGCAGCTCCAGACACTGAAGTCCCGGCGGGAACACACGCTGACCGAGCTCCAGGCAAGAAAAGGGACGGTGCAAGCGGCGCTCGCGCAGCAGAAGCGCCTCCTCGCGTCGATCCACACGACGATCCAGCACCTGCAGCAGCAGGAGGCCGCGCGGGAGCGGGCGGCTCGGGCAGCGGCCGAAGCCCGACTGAGGGCGCAGCTAGCGGCCCAGGCCCGGCAGGCGGCGGCGCAAGCAGCGGCGGCTCAGGCCTCACCGTCGCCACCGTCGAGCGGAGTGGTGTCGCCGCCGGTGAGCGTCCCGGTCGGGGATCCCGGCGTTGGGCATCCGCAGGCGGCGTCGATCGCGCTCCAGTATCTCGGCGTCCCGTACGTCTGGGGCGGATCGACCCCGAGCGGTTTCGACTGCTCCGGCCTCGTGATGTACGTCTACGCGCAACTCGGGATCTCGCTTCCGCACTACACCGTCGCGCAGTGGAACGCGACGCTGCCGATCTCGCAGTCCCAGATGCAGCCCGGCGACCTCGTCTTCTTCAACGGCCTCGGCCACGTGGGGATCTACATCGGCAACGGCCAGTTCGTCGACGCACCGCACACCGGCTCCGTCGTGCGCATCGACAGCCTCGGGAGCTTCGGCGGCTTCGACGGCGCCCGACGAGTCCCGTAGCACGCGAAGCGCGCCACGGGAGAGCGGCTGGAGCCGTGCGTCAGCCCTCATGTGCTCTCAGCACGGAGCCGTCCGGAGACCGCGCTCTCCGGACGGCGCAGTTCGGTTCACCCCGGGCGAAGAGCGCAGCTCTTCGCCCGGCGCTAAGCCAGCTTCTCGCGGACGATCTGGCTGACCTGCGAGCCGTCGGCGCGACCCGCGATCTGCGGCATGACGTCGGCCATCACGCGGCCGAGATCGGCCATGCTCGTCGCCCCGACCTCGGCGATCACGTCGTCGACGATCTCGTCGATCTCGTCCTCGGTGAGCGGCTCCGGCATGAACTCCTCGAGGATCTCGAGCTCGCGCTCCTCCGCCTCCGCCCGCTCCTCGCGGCCGCCGCTGCGGAACGCCTCGGCCGCCTCGAGCCGGCGCTTCCGCTCGCGCTGGAGGACCTGCAGCTCCTCCCCCTCGCTCAGCGGCCGCTGCAGCTCCTTCTGGGAGTTCTTGAGCGCGTTGAGTATCAGACGCAGCGCGTCGCGGCGCTCGGCGTCGCGCGCCCGCATCGCATCCTTCAGCTCGTCGTCGATCTCCTCGATCAAGCTCACGCCCAGCCGCCTTTGATGTGCCAGTGCAGATGGAAGACCGTCTGGCCCGCGCCCGGGCCTACGTTGACCTCGACACGGTAATCCCTCAACCCCTCGCGTGCGGCGACGTCGGCGATGAACTCGAGCATCCGCTGCGTCTCCTCGGGCGGAAACCCGCCGATCTCGCGGAGCGAATCGACGTGGCGCTCCGGCAGCACCAGAAGGTGGACCGGCGCCTGCGGGTTGATGTCGCGAATCGCGACGAAGCCGTCGGCCGCCGCGACGTGTTCGCCCTCGCGGTAGAGCTTGCAGAACAGGCAGTCGTCGTTCACGCGGCCAGGATCCCCTCCTCCGAGACGGCGCCGCCCCGCACGCCGATCAGCTCCCCGACGGGAACCGACTCCGGAACGAGCCACGGCGAGTAGTCGTCGCCGTAGCCGCGGCCCGGCCGGTCGACGAGGACGACGTCGTCGCGACCGATCTTCGAGCGCCAGTGCTCGAGGCACGCTGCGTGGGACGCGGCGCGGAGCCTGGCGCTCCGCTCCTTCTTCGCCTGCGGCGGCACCGGGTCTTCGGCGGCTGTCCTGGTGCCGGGGCGCGGCGAGTACGGGAAGACGTGCACCTTCGTCAGACCTGCATCGGCGACGACGCTCAGCGTGTTCTCGAATGCGCTCTCGCCCTCGGTGGGAAAGCCGACGATCACGTCGCTCGTGAGGTTGAACTCCTCGCGCAGCGGCTCGAGCCGGCGGAGGTACGTGGCGACGGAGTAGCGGCGACCCATGGCGCGCAGCACGTCGTCGTCGCCCGACTGGAGCGGCACGTGGAGGTGGCGACTTGCGGTCGGGGTGTCGCGCAGCGCGCGAACGAGCTCGTCGTCGACGTGGTTGATCTCGATCGAGGAGAGGCGTAGCCGCCCGAGGCCAGGCGTCGCGCCGGCCTCGCGCACGAGCCGCGGCAGGCGGTAGTCGGATGCGCGATCGCGGTAGCAGCCGAGGTTGATCCCTGTGAGGACGACCTCGCGGTGTCCCTGCACGACCCGGCGGCGCACCTCGGCGAGCACGGCGTCGGCCGGCCGGCTGCGCGAGGCGCCGCGCACGAATGGGATGACGCAGAAGCGGCACGAGAACGAGCAGCCGTCCTGCACCTTGACGAAGGCGCGAACGCGGTCGAGTCGTGCGTCGGCCTGGACGCAGCCGATCGCGCCGACCTCTCCCGCGACGAACTCCGGCGTCTCCTCGCTGCGGCGTGCGACGACGACCACATTGTCCGGGAGCCCCGCAAACGCGTCACCGGCGAGATTCGCACCGCATCCGGTGACGTAGACACGCCGGTGCGTGCGGGCCGCGCGGTTCGCTTCCTTGCGCGACTTTGCGACCGCCTCGTGGGTGACGCAGCACGTGTTGACGACGGCCACGTCGGCGGCTCGCTCCAGCTCACGATGGCCGTCTGCAAGCAGCCGCTCGCGCACCGCGTGCGCGTCGACGTGCGAGACCTTGCAGCCGAGGAAGCGAACGGAGAAGCTCGCCATTGGCGGGATCGTAGAGCTAGACCGCCGACTCGAGCAGCTCGGCGTGCTCGTCCTCGGGTGGATAGCCGGACGCCCAGACGATCAGCTCTTCCATCCCGTGATTGACCGTCTGCAGCTCGGTACCGGGGTCGACCCGCACGACACCGCCGGGTGGGAGATCAACGCGAGCGGGCGGCTCGCCGAGGTACATGGTGAGCGCGCCCGCGAGGACGACGAACGTCTCCTCCTGGACGGCATGCCGGTGACGGCGCCCCCTGGCGCCGGGCTCGTACCGCCAGACGTTCCCCCGCACGTGCGCGAAGCCCAGCGCCTCGCTCAGCTCTGCAACGTGCCGCGCGGGCCCGCCCGGCTCGTGCGGGCGGGTGATCCAGCTGAGCTCGCTCGGCTGCATGACGCTGTACCCCACGGCCCGACGGTAGCTACTCGCGCTCGAGCAGATCCGCGGCCCAGCCGTCGCGCACGCGGCGCTCCAGGCGGCGCCACCCGCCGACGCGCGGCTCGTCTCGCTCCAGGTAGCCGGACGTGATCGCCCGCTCGACGGGGAGCTCGGGAAGCAGCCGCTCCACGACGTCGTGCGCGATGTTCATCACGCCGAGCCTCGCGGGCTTGAGCTCGGTCGCGAGGTCGACGGTCACGCCGTTCGCCTCCGCGTTGGCGGCCGTGACCTCGAGCGCCACCTCGTCGATGTCGGTTGCGATCACGGGAGAGAAGCCGAGCTTCGCCGCCGCGACCGAGAGGACGCCCGATCCGCAGCCGACGTCGAGCAGGCTCGTCGGCTCCACCTCCTGCAGGAGATCGAGGCAGAGCCGCGTCGTCGCGTGAGCGCCCGTGCCGAAGGCGCGACCGGGGTCGATCACGACCGCGATCGCGTCGGACGGCGGCTCCTCCGTGCTGGAAGCGTCGGCGGCCAAGCCGTCGACCCCCGGCGGAAGACCGGGAACTGCCTGCGGCAGTTCCCAGGGCGGCCCGACCCAGAGGCGGCCGATGCGAACGCCGTGGTGGAAGCCGCGCCAGGCGTCCTCCCAACCCTCCGCGACGTCCTCGACCTCGACGACGTCGAACCCGGGCGGCGGCTCGTCCGCGTACACGGCGAAGGCGCCGTCGAGCTCCTCGACGCCCTCCGGAAAGATGTGGAGCAGGAGCATGAGCTCGGCTTCTCCGCCGACGACGACGTAGCGCTTCAGCGGAACGCGCTCTTGAGCTTGTCGAAGATGCCTTCGGAGCGCTCGTAGGTCCGCTCGTCGGCGCGCTCGTCGAACTCGCGCAGCAGGCGGCGCTGCTCGTCGGTCAACCGGCGCGGCACGAGGACGTTGACGAGGATCCGCTGGTCGCCGCGTCCGTACCCCTGCAGGACGGGCATGCCCCGGCCGCGGAGGACGACGATCTCGCCCGGCTGCGTCCCCGCGGCCAGCTCGAGCTCCTCCTCGCCGTCGAGCGTCGGGATCGAGCGGGTCGCGCCGAGCGCCGCTTCGGTGAAAGTGAGATCGACGGTCGCGTAGATGTCGTCGCCCTCGCGCACGAAGCGCTCGTCGGGCCGGATCCGCACCTCCACGTACGCGTCGCCGGCGCGGCCGCCGACGACCCCGGCATGGCCTTCTCCCGTGAGGCGGATGCGCTGGCCGTGATGGATTCCCGGCGGGATCTCGACCGAGACAGCGCGCTCCTCGACGACGCGTCCGGCGCCTCGGCACTCGGTGCACGGCTGCTCGATCCTGCGACCGGAGCCGGAGCACGTCGGGCAGGTCTGGGTGCGAACGAACTCGCCGAAGACGCTCCGCGTCACCTGCTGCAGCCGCCCGGTTCCGTCGCACCTCGGGCATGTCGTGATCTCCGTGCCCGGCTCCGCGCCGTCTCCGCCGCAGCGCGCGCAGGTGACGGCGGCCTCGACCGGCACCTCGCGCGTGACGCCGTGCGCGGCCTCGACGAGCTCGATCTCGACCGTCGCCGCGAGGTCGGCGCCGCGGCCGCTGCCACTGCGGGCGCGACCGCCGAACATGACGTCGTCGCCGAAGAAGGCGGAGAAGAGGTCGGCCAGGTTGCCGAAGTCGACGTGCCCCGACTGGAAACCTCCGCTGCGGAGTCCCGCGTGGCCGTAGCGGTCGTAGAGATCGCGCGTCTCGGTCTTCGAGAGCACCTCGTACGCCTCGACGACCTCGCGGAACCGCTCGTCGGCGTCCGGCGCCTCGGAGACGTCGGGATGGAGCTCGCGCGCGAGTTGCCGAAACGCGCGCTTGATCTCCGTCTCGCTCGCGTCGCGCCCGACTCCGAGCAGCTCGTAGTAGTCGCGGTCGGTGGTCGCCATCGCTCGGAATGTAGCGACGGGTCCTGCGGGCGAACCCTAGGTCTCGTCGTAGATGGACTCGACGAAGCGCGAAAGCTCGAGCGCGGCGGAGCGCACGGCGCCGAGCGCCTTCTCGTAGTCCATCCGCACGGGGCCGACGAGGTTCACGGCGCCGAGCGTGCGGCTGACGAGCCCGTAGCACGCGCCGACGAGCGCGATCTCGGCGAGAGCCGGGTGCGCGAGCTCGTGGCCGACGCGCACGAACGGACGCTCGGACCCTCGAGGCCGGCCGAGCACGTTGAGGAGGTCTGCCCGGCGCTCGACGAGCTCGAACAGGCTCCGGTACGCGTCGAGCTCCTCCGCGCGCACCTCCCCGAGCAGGTCGGCGGCGCCGCCGACGTAGAGCCGCTGTTCCGCCGAGACGAGCTCCGTGAACGCGGGCCGGAGCGCCGCGAGGAACGCGCGCTCCGCGTGGCCGAGCCCCGTGTCCTCGAAGCGCCGCTGCAGCAGTCCCGTCCCGAGCTGGAGCCCGGTCACGGCCTCGTTGAGGTAGTCGCTCGCCCACTGGGCAAGGCCGGCGTCGACGGGATCGTCGAAGTGGAAGAGCCGCTTCGAGACGCCGCCGGTCGAGGTGATGACGACCACCATGACGAGCTGCGGCTGCAGGAGGAGAACTTCCACGTGACGCACCCGCGTTGCCTCGAGCGGCGGCGCAGAGACGAGCGCGAGCAGGCGCGTGACCTGCGAGAGCATCTCGGTCGTGGCCTGCAGCGCCGCCTCGACCTCCGTGCTCGTCGTCGTCAGGTCGAGCGGGAACGCGGCTGGCTGCGGCTCGAGCCGTCCGAGCAGCTCGTCGGCGTAGTAGCGGTAGCCGCGCTCGGTCGGCACACGCCCCGCGGAGGTGTGCGGGTGCGCGAGCAAGCCGAGGTTCTCGAGCTCGGCCAGCTCCGAGCGGACCGTGGACGGCGAGACGCGCAGATCGGAGCGCTCGACGAGCGTCTTCGAGCCGACGGGCTTGCCCGTGCCGACGAATTCCTCGACGACGTGGCAGAAGACTTCCCGCTGCCGTTCGCTCAGCTGCACCGTTTCCTCCCGCATTTGCAGGATATTTTAGCCGCTGCCTAGACGAGTATCTCGGCGGTCACCGCGCCGCCGAGGAAGCGGCCGCGCTGCGTGAGCGCGAGAGTCTGGCCACGGTCGACCGCGAGACCGAGCTTCTCGGCTCGCTCGAGGCCGGCTGGGTCGAGCGCCGATCTCAGTCCCCGGAGCCGCAAGGGTTCGTCGAGCCGCAGCCCGAGCATCACGCGCTCGCGCGCCTTGGTCTCGTCGTCGAGCAGCTCGATCTCGCGGTCGTAGTCGCCGTCGAGGTAGCGCGCGAGCTTCGGCGTGTTGCGGCGCCGCTCGTTGCCGAGTGTCGAGACGGCGCCGACCCCGAGGCCGAGGTAGTCGCGCCCGAGCCAGTACGCGAGGTTGTGCTCGGCGCGCTTGCCGTCGCGGCAGAAGTTCGCGGTCTCGTACCAGCGGTAGCCGGCGCCGGTGAGCGTGGCGACGACGCGCTCGAAGTAGTCCTCCATCTGCTCGGCCTGCCGGTCGAGCTCGGCGCCGTGCGCGATCGTGAATCGCGTGCCGGGCTTCGCCTCGAGCTCGTACGCGCTGATGTGCTCCGGGTCGAGCTCGACGGCGCGCGCAAGGTCGTCGGCGAGCTGCGCCGGCGACTGGCCCGGGATGCCGTAGAGGAGATCGAGCGAGAGGTTGTCGAAGCCGGCGTCGCGCAGGTGAGTGAACGCGTGCTCGACGTCTGCAGGCGTCGCACGCCGCTCGAGCACCCGGAGGAGATGCGGCTGGAACGTCTGCCCTCCGAGCGAGACCCGGTCGACTCCCGCTGCGCGCAGCTCGCGCGCGAGCTCTGGCGTGACCGTCTCGGGATTCGCCTCCACCGTCAGCTCTCGCGCGGCTGGGAGCGCGCGGAGAAGCCGGAGTAGCTCGGGCAGGGCCGTGAAGGTCGGCGTTCCGCCACCGAGGAAGATCGTCTCGACCGGCGAGCCGTCGTGTTCCTGTCCGAGCTCGCGCAACAGCGCGTCGACGTAGGCCTGGTGGAGGTGGTCACGGCCGGTGGCGGTGACGAAGTCGCAATAGCCGCAGCGGTGGGCGCAGAAAGGGAGGTGGAGGTAGAGGTGGTTCACGCACTCGCCCGCTTCGGCCGAGCGACGAGCTCGCCGCCGCAGTTCGGGCAGACGCAATCCATCGCCTCGGCGCACGAGCGGCAGAACGTGCACTCGTGCGAGCAGATGAGCGCGTCGCCCTGCGCCAGCGCAGTGCCGCAGCGCTCGCACTCGGACCGCAGCTCGAGCGCCATCAGTTCTTCTGCCCCTGGCCGATGCTGAGGACGGCGAGGAACGCCTCCTGCGGCACCTCGACGGCGCCGACCTGCTTCATCCGCTTCTTCCCGGCCTTCTGCTTCTCGAGGAGCTTGCGCTTGCGCGAGATGTCGCCGCCGTAGCACTTCGCGAGCACGTCCTTCCGCTTGGCCTTGACCGTTTCGCGGGCGATGACGCGCGAGCCGATCGCGGCCTGGATCGCGATGTCGAACATCTGGCGTGGGATCTCCTCCCGGAGCTTGTCGACGAGCGCGCGACCGCGCTCGTAGGCGACGTTGCGGTGGACGATGAGGGAAAGAGCGTCCACGGGCTCGCCGCCGACGAGCACGTCGACCCTGGCGAGCTCGCCCGGCCGGAACCCGGCGAGGTCGTAGTCGAAGGACGCGTAGCCGCGGGTACGCGACTTGAGCTGGTCGTAGTAGTCGAGGACGATCTCCGCGAGCGGGAGCTCGTACGTGAGATGGACGCGCTCCGGCGAGAGGTACTCGAGCTTCCCGAACGTGCCGCGGCGTTCGTTGTTCAGCTCCATGACCGCACCGACGTGCTCCTTCGGGACGATGATCGAGGCGGCGACGTACGGCTCTTCGACCTCCTCGACCTCGCTCGGGAACTCGGACGGGTTGTGCACCTCGACCCAGTCGCCGTTCTTCTCCTTCACCCGATACGCGACGTTCGGGGCGGTGACGAGCAGGTCGAGGTCGAACTCGCGCTCGAGGCGCTCGCGGACGATCTCCATGTGGAGCAGGCCGAGAAAGCCGCAGCGGAACCCGAAGCCGAGAGCCTGCGACGTCTCGGGCTCGTAGACGAGCGCGGCGTCGTTGAGCTTGAGCCGCTCGAGCGCGTCGCGCAGCTCCGGATAGTCGTCGGAGTCGGTCGGGAAGAGCCCCGCGAACACCATCGGCTTGACGTCCTTGTAGCCGGGGAGCGCCGCGGCGGCGGGCCGGCGAACGGAGGTGAGGGTGTCGCCGACGCGGAGGCGCGAGACGTCCTTCAATCCCGTCATGACGTAGCCGACCTCCCCCGCCGAGAGCTGCTCGACCGGGGTCATGGCCGGGGAGAAGACGCCGAGCTCCTCGGCGTCGAAGCGGGTGTCGGTGGCCATCGTGCGCAGCGCCTCGCGGGTCGAGAAGGTCCCGTCGACGACGCGGACGAACGCGACGACCCCGCGGTACTGGTCGTAGGAGGAGTCGAAGACGAGAGCGCGCGCGGACGAATCGGGGTCACCGCCCGGCGGCGGCACCCGCTCGACGATCGCGTCGAGGACGTCGGCCACCCCGTCGCCCGTCTTGGCCGAGATGCGCAGCACGTGAGTGGGGTCGTCGCCGAGCAGGTCGGCTACCTCGACCGCGGTTCCGACCGGGTCCGCGGCAGGCAGGTCGATCTTGTTCGCGACGGGAACGATCTCGAGCCCGTTCTCGATCGCGAGGTAGGCATTGGCGAGCGTTTGCGCCTCGATTCCCTGCGCGGCGTCGACGACGAGGAGCGCTCCCTCGCACGCCTGGAGCGAGCGCGAAACCTCGTAGGTGAAGTCGACGTGTCCGGGCGTGTCGATGAGGTTGAGCTCATGCCCCTTCCAGCTGACGCGGACGGCCTGAGCCTTGATCGTGATGCCGCGCTCGCGCTCGAGCTCCATCGAGTCGAGGAGCTGCTCGCGCATCTCGCGCGCGGACACGGCCTCGGTCAGCTCGAGGATGCGGTCGGCGAGCGTCGACTTGCCGTGGTCGATGTGCGCGATGATCGAGAAGTTTCGGATCTGTGCCTGGTCCACGAGCGGCGATGGTACTGGCGCACGTCCGTTCGGCCCGTGTCTTTCTCGGACGCGGCCGCACACGCTCCCCCGCCCAGGGTGGGGTCCGCTGTTCCCTCCGCCCTCGCGATCGACGCTATCGCGGAACTCCTCCCGGGCGGCTGGCGAGTTCGTCGCGACTCAGTGAAATATGGCTGCCGTCAGGCGTCCCAGCCGTAGGCGTCGCGAGACTCGATCTTCTGCCAGAAGACGGGATGCGGCTCGCTGGTGATGCCAGCCTCTTGCATCATCGGTCCGATCTCCGACGCCATGTGGGCGAAGAAGTCGAGGAAGCTCTGCTCGTCCGGCCATTCGTCGATGACCATGATCTGACCGTCCGAGCCGTAGAAACGGTGCGCGATCAGGCCGTGCTCGACCGCGTGGTCGCGGATGGCGGCCATCTTGTCCGGATTCGCCGCTGCGAACTGCTCGAGCCGCGCCGGGTCGCCCTCGGCGATCATCGTCATGATCACGGACATCGATTCCTCCTCGTAGGGATTTGGGCGAGTCTCGCCTCCGGCGCGCGACCAGGTCAAGTGCGAGCGCGACGTAGCCGCAACACCGTATCCAGTTCACGCACGCCCAGCACCCGGCACGCCCCGAAGAAAGCGGCGTAGCCGAGCACGAGGGCGACCCCGAGCGAGAAGATCTGCGCCACGAGCGAGCGGCCGAGCCCCGCGTCGAGCAGCCGCCACCCGGACCATGCGACCGCCGCAAGCACGATCGAGCCGACGCCGACGAGCAGAAATGTCCGAGCCGTGTCGGCAAGCGCGAACCCACCCATCCGCCGGCGGAGCAGGACGATGAGCGCCCATGTCGCGGCGATGTTCACGATCGAGGTCGAGAGCGGGATCCCCCAGATCCCGAGCCGATAGAAAACCGCGTCGAGCAACGCGTTGAGCCCGAGATTGCCGCAGGCTACCCAGCTCGGGATCCACGGCGACTGGAGCGAGAAGAAGCCGCGGTTGAGCATCAGCATCGTCCCGTTGAACGTCAGCCCGAGCGAGAACGCGGCGAGGCAGTACGCCACGACGGGCGTGTCCTTCGCAGTGAACTGGTCGTGCTGGTACAGCAGGCGGACGATCGGCACGCACAGGACGGCCGCCGCGGCGCTCGCCGGGACGAGGAAGAACGAGATCAGCCGCAGTCCCGTCGAGACGGTGGTCTTGAATGCATCCCAGTCCTTGCGCGAGACGTGCCGCGAGAGAAGCGGAAAGAGCACGGTCGCAACCGCGACGGAAAACACCCCCTGCGGCAGCATGTAGAGGCGGAACGCCCGCACGATCGCGGCCGGCGCCAAGGTGCGGTTGAGGAAGTGCGTCGCGAACAGCTGGTCGATCGCCGCGTTGATGTTGATCAGGCCGAGACCAATCGTCACCGGCAGCATCAGCGTGAAGGTCCGCTTTACCGCCGGGTCGTGGAGGTCGATCACCATCCGCAGTCGGTCGTCGCGCCCGCGCAGCCACGGCAAGGGCAGGAGGAACTGGACGATGGTCGCGATGAGGATCGCGACCGCGTAGTAGTAGAGCCGCGTCGACTTCTGGTCCGAATGCTCCGCTCCGAGCGCGAGGCCGAGCAGGATCACGAGGTTCCACGCCACGGGGCTGAGCGCCGGGATGCTGAAGTGGTCGTAGCTGTTGAGGATCCCCACCACGATCCCGGTCAGCCCGAGCACGAGCACGAGCGGGAAGAGCACGCGCGCAAGCCCCGCTGCGAGCGCCCCGTACTTCTGGCCGGGCCCGTAGCCGAAGATCGCCATCACCCACGGCGCCACGACGACGAACAGCGCCGTCAGTCCGCCGAGCCCAAGCAGCATCAGCCAGAAGAGCGACGACGCCACCCGCCACGCACGCTTGCGCTCCCCCTTGACGAGCAGGTCGCTGAAGACGGGCACGAACGCAGCCGACAGCGCGGAATCGGCGACGAGCGATCGCACCGTGTTCGGGATGAGGAACGCGATCTCGAACGCGTTGACCGGGCCCGAGATGCCGAAGAGCGCGGCCTGGACGATCTCACGCACCAGCCCGATGAGCCGGGAGAGACCTGTGGCGATCGCGAAGATCACACCGGAGCGGGTCAGGCTGCCGGTCGTCTCCGGCCTCTCCGCAGCGGACGACGGCGCAGCGATGCCGACCTGCAGCGCCTGCCCTTCCTGGTCGAGCGCCTCCGCCTCGAGCTCGATCAGCTCGCCGCGCTCGCGGCGGGGCCTGAGGATCGCAGTCGACCGTTCGGCCGGATCCTGGGACACCGGCCACGAGTCGAGGGTCGCCTCGCTCTCGAAATACGTCGCCTTGCCCTGCTCGCGCCGACGGCGGTCGCGCGCCAGCCGCCGCTCGTGCCGCTGCCGCTCGGCCTCGTCCACGAGGGCAGCATAGGGAGCGGGGTTGCTACCATCGCCCGGCCCGCGCGTCGCGGGTCTTTTTCCGAGATGCCGAACATCAGACAGCAGGAGAAGCGCGTCCGCCAGGCGGCGCGGCAGCGGCAGGAGAACCTCCGCTGGCGCTCGACCGCCAAGACGCTCATGCGCCGCCTCAACGAGGCGGTTGCCAGCGGCGACGCGAGCGAGACCGACGCGCGACACCGCGAGGTCGTCCGGTGGCTCGACCGGGCAGCGGCGAGCGGTGCGCTCCACCGAAACACCGTCGCGCGGCGCAAGTCACAGGCGGCGAAGCTCGCGGCCGGCTCCGCCGAGAAGTAGCGCCTAGCCGGCGCGCTCTGGGCGACGCGTGATCTCGACGAGCGTTCGCTCGAGCTGAAGCTCGGGCGGAAGACGCGAGCCGCCCTTCGCGCCGGCATCGAGCTCGGCGAGGCGAACCGTCGCCTGTGCGAGCTCGTCCGGCGAGAAGTTGCGCGCCTGCTTCGCCGACTTCTCGGCGACGAACGGGTGGATCCTCAGCCGACCCGCAATCTCGCTCGGGCGGACGCCTTCGTCGGCGAGGCGCGAGACCTTGCGGACGCGACCGACGTGGCCGACCATCGAGGCGACGATCCGGATCAGTTCTCCGGAGCGCGGTCGGTGGGAGCGGTCGAGCAGCGACTCGGCCGCGCGCAGCGTCGCGGCGACGTCGCGGACGCCCCACGCGTCGGTTACAGCGAAGATCGGCGTCTCGGCTCTTCCGACCGCGAGCTCCTCGACGATCGAGCGTGTGATCTCTTCGCCGTTCGCCCAGGTCGCGAGCTTCTGGATCTCGGCCGCGAGATCGCCCACGTCGTCACCCACAGCTTCGACGAGTGCCCGGCACGCGTCGCGGTCGGCGGTCGCGTCCAGACGCGCGAACTGCTCGGCGACCCAATCGGGAAGCTGCTTCTTCGGCACGTCGTAGGCGAGTAGCTGACCCGCCTTGGCGACGGTCTTCGCGAGTGCCGAATCCTTTTTTACCCCCTCGCCCACGAGGGCGAGAACGGTGCTCGGAGCAGGCGCGGCGAGATACGACTCGATCTCCTTCACGTCTGTCGCCTTCCAGCTCTCGACGCCGACCACGACGACGAGGCGGGCGTCTCCACCGAAGAGGCCGAGCGCGTTGCAGGCGGCGACTGCGTCTTCTCCGGAGGCTTCGGCGGCGTGAAGCTGCTCCGTTGCGTCTTCACCGATCCGCCCTCGCAACCGCTGGAGCGCCAGCGCGATCTTCGGCCGATCCGTCCCCGTCAGGAGGTAGACCGGCTTCAGCTCGCGCTCGCTCGCCACGGCGCCAAGCATAGGCTGCGAGGCCGACCGCGCCCAGAGCGAGCGCCGCGGCCGTGCGGCCCGAGGTCACCTGGGCTCCCGGCAGGCTTCCGAAGGCGTGCGCACAGGCCGCGAGGTACGCAGCGAGCCAGCCGTTCGCCCACGCCAGCGCAGCCGCGAGCTGTGGGAGGACGGGAGCAAGCAGCGCACACACGAGCGCCAGCGCGAGCATCGGCGCGACGACGAAACCGCCCGCCGCGTTGGCGGGAACGGTGAGCAGCGGGAGCCGGTGGAACTGGAACCACGAGATCGGCGCCGTCGCAAGCCCACAGGCCGTGGATATCGCAACGCACGTTCGCAGAGCGGGCGGCAACGGATAGCCCTCGAGCCAGTTCCGGAACCTCGGCGCGAGAAAGAAGATCGCGAGCACGGCGGCGAAGGAGAGCTGGAATCCCGGGTCGAGCGCGTTGTACGGGCTCCAGGCGAGGAGCGCGATCGCGGCGACGACGAGCGCGTGGCGCGCATCTCGCTCTCTGCCCACCAGCCAGCCGAGCGAGCCGAGCCCACCGGCGATTCCGGCGCGTACGACCGACGGCTGCGCGCCGACCGCGAGAACGTAGCCGCTGATCGCCGCGAGCACCCCGACCTCCGCCGCGAGCCGTGGCACGCCGATCAGGAGCGCGAGCCAGAGCGTCCCGAGCACGATCACGGCGACATTCCCGCCGCTGACTGCGAGCAGGTGGTACAGGCCGCTCGCTCGGAAGTCCTGGCGGAGGCCGTCTGACAGATCGCCGTCCTCGCCGAGCACCACACCCTCGATCACGCCGCGACGCACACCGCGCAGGCCGGGAACCGACGCTCCCGCAAGCCACGCGTGAAGCCGGTCGGCCACGCCGGCGAGCCCGCCGCGCCGCCCGACGACCCGCCACTTCTGTGCGCGAAGCACCGCGTGGATGCCGTGGCGCTGCAACCACTGCCGCTCGTCGAAGCCGTCGGACGGACCGCGCGGGGCGCGGAGCTGACCGATGAGGGACAGGCGCGCCCCCTGCGGCGGCGAGCGCCCGAGCGGCAGCTCGAGCAGCACGGGCTCATGCGGTCGCAGCCCGCCCCAGCGCAGCACCACCGCCCGCACTCGAATCTCGAACGACCCGGTACGCGGCGGCTCGGCCACCTCGACCACCGCGCGTTCGGCAGTGCCGCTGCGAGGCGCCAGCGCGCTGTGGTCGATCGCTGCGAGGCGGACGCTCCCGAAGCCCCAACCGGCGACTGCGAGGCCGAGCCCGCCGAGCGCAAGCGCGACAGGCCGCGAGCCAGCGCCAGCGGCGAGAGCAAGCAACGCGGCGGCGACGAGCACGGCCGTCGCAAACCCGGTCCGCACGACTGTCGCGCCGGCGAGGCCGACACAGAGCGCGCAGCCGAGTGCGTGCGGCGCGCGCACCGTCACGGGATCACGAGCCCCTTCAATTGCGCGAGCCGACCGGGCCCGATGCCGGGCACGCCCTCGAGCTCTGCGACCGAATGGAACGCGCCGTGCTGCTGCCGGTAGTCCAGGATCTTCTGCGCCGTCACCGGACCGATGCCGGGGAGCGCGTCGAGCTGCTCGGCGGTCGCGGTGTTCAGGTCGAGGGGCGCGGACGGCGAGGAACCGGCGGTGGGAGGGGTTGCCGCCGTCGCGCCCGCCGCGCCGCGCCCCGGGACGATGACCTGCTCGCCGTCGGCAATCGGCGCGGCGAGGTTCACCGCGTCGAGCTGCGCCTTTGCCGTCACGCCGCCGGCAGCCGCGATCGCGTCGTCGATTCTCGAGCCCGACCGCAGCCGATAGAGCCCCGGCCTCCTCACGGCGCCCGCCACGTCGATGACGAGCAGCTTCGCCGCCGCCGGCTTCGTCGCCCGCGCCCGAGCCTGGATCGGCGTCACGACTGGAGCGGAGCTTCCTCCGCCGCCGAGGTGGCGGAGGAGCAGCACGAGCAGGATCGCGAACGCCGCAGCGGCGCCGAACAGCTGCCGGCGCGACAGCCCGGAGAGACGAAGGTCCATTCCCCGAGCGTGCCGCCGAACCCGTTACGTGTCCGTCGAGACTTCGCGACCGTAGACTCGCGCCATGGCCGACTGGGTCACGATTTCGGCGCTCGCGTCCGCGGGCGGGACACTCGTTCTGGCAGGCGTGACCGTCGCCTCCGTCCGCTCGGCGAATCGAGCCGCCCGCGTCGCCGAGCAGACGCTGCTCGCCGCGCGACGCCCACTGCTCGTCCCCTCACGCACCGAGGATCCGGCCGTCAAGGCCGGCTTCCAGGACGACGTCTGGTTCAGCGTCGCCGGCGGCCGGGGCATCGCGAGCGCAACGGGAGCCGCCGTCTACTTCGTCATCGCGGTGCGCAACGTCGGCACCGGGATCGCCGTTCTCCACGGGTGGCACCTCATCCCGGAGCTCGCGCTCGAGCCGGGCCGGCACGTCGTCCCGCCGCCGCTCGAGGACTTCACGACACTCACGCGCGACCTCTACATCGCACCCGGCGACATCGGCTTCTGGCAGGGCTCGTTCCGCGATCCGGCGAGCGACGGCTACCGCGATGCGCGCCGTGCGGTCGAGGCGCAGCAGCGCATGGGCGTCGACATCCTCTACGGCGACTTCGAAGGCGGCCAGCGCGTGATCAGCCGCTTCATGCTCACGCCGCGCGAGACCGACGAGGGCGTGGTGTGGTTCAGCGGCGTCGGCCGCCACTGGAACGTCGACCGGCCGGATCCGCGCGAGCGCTAGA
>DATGEB010000020.1:0-62815 GCA_035310545.1 Gaiellaceae bacterium | reverse complement strand
TTGCGGGCGCTCGGCTTCGCTGAGCGTGCCGGCGATCACCGCGAGCGACGTGAGACGCTCGTCTGGCTCCTTCTCGCCTACACCTTCGGACCGCTCCCGGCAGAGGAAGGGATGCTCCGCGCGGAAGAGATCCGGCTCGATCCCGACGGCGGCCTCGAGGTAGAGGCAATGGCGCTCATCAGCGTGGCAGCGCTGAAGGCGATGCAGGGGCGCTTCGACGAAGCCCGGCACGAGATGGCGGCCGGTCGCTCGATGTACAGAGACCTCGGCTTCGCCGTCCACTGGGCGGGTAGCGCGATGATCTCGGGTCGCGCGGAGCTCCTCGCCGGCGATGTCCGCGTTGCCGAGCGAGAGCTGCGCGAAGGCTACGAAGCGCTGGGCCAGCTCGGCGAGACCGGCTACCTCTCCACCATCGCGGCTCTCCTCGCGAAAGCGGTGCTCGCGCAAGGTCGCCTCGACGAGGCGCTGCAGCTGAGCGAGGCCAGCGAGCGAGCGTCGGCCCCGGACGACCTCGAGTCCCAGGCCCAATGGCGCGCCGTTCGGGCCCAGGCACTCGGGCTGCAAGGCGTTCTGGACGAGGCTGAGCGCCTTGCTCGGGAGAGCGTCGCAGTCGTCGATCCCACCGACTTCTTGATTGAGCGGGCTGACGCGTACCGCACGCTCGCCGAGGTGCTTCGCATCGCTGGACGCCCGAGCGAAGCTGCTGCGGCGCTTGAGGAGGCGCTCCCGCTCTATGCACGGAAAGGCGACCTCGTCTCAGCCGCCAGAACGCGCGCGATGCGCGACGAGCTCGGGACGGAGGGCTCCAATAGGTGACCGAGCACTAGCCGGGCACTTGCACGAGGCACTCGTAGAGTCGTTCAGGTCGCTCTTCGCGCGACTGGATGGGGCCAGGTTCGAGGAGCGGGCGGGCTACCTCTTCTTGGTTTGTCCTCGCTTGCCCCTTCCGCAGCTGAACGGTGTGTGGGCTAGCGGGTGGGAGCAAGAACAAGCAGCCGTGCGCGAGCTGGCTCCAGCGATTGCCGAGGTCGAGGCCCTCGGGCTTCCGTGTTGGGTGCAGACCCGCGCGCGCCAGGCAACTCCTGCGCTCGAGCGGGAGGCTAGACATCTCGGCCTGACGTGGGAGGAGTCGATCCCAGGCATGGTCATGACCGCTGACGACCTACGAGAGGAGCGCGGCCCGACCGTCGAGATCACCTGCCTCGCTGACGCGGCCTTCCTCACCGAAGCGCACACAGTCGCGGCGGAGGGCTTCGAGGCTCCTCCACACCTGATGGCTCCTCTCTATACGCCACAGATCGCCGCCACCCCCGGCTTGTCGATCTACCTCGGCCGCATCGCCGGCCAGCCGGTCTCCACCGCTACCAGCTTCAGACACGGGAACTCCGTCGGCATCTTCAACGTTGCTACCCCACCCACGCACCGGCGCAGCGGCTACGCCGCAGCCCTCACCATCCGAGCCGTACGAGACGCCTTCGACGCTGGCGCGAACTTCGCCTGGCTGCAGTCCAGCCCACTCGGAAAATCCCTCTATCGCCGCATCGGCTTCCAGCAGGTGGAGACCTACACGCTCCTCAGCCGGCCCACAAGAGAGGAGGGCGTCCGAAATTCTGTGTAGGCGGTTCACTCAGGTGGCCGGTCGCCGAAGTGGGTCTTGGACGCGAGCGGGGCTGTCGTCCAGTTGCGCGTCCTTGTCTAGGCCGGCGTGGCGTTGGTGGTGGCGAGATGGGTCTGTTTGCGGGCGGCCTCCTCGTTGGGGAAGTGTCCTTTCGTCTTGATTGTTTTGCGCAGCTGCCGGTTGAGTGCTTCGATCGCGTTTGTCGTGTAGACGACTCGACGCAGCTCGGGCGGAAACGCGAGGAACGGTGTCGCGTCCTCCTAGGCGTTCGGCCGCGCCTGCGTGATCACCGGGAAGCGAGCGCCCTACCGCTCGTCGAAGGCCTCGAGTTCCGTCTGGGCGGCGTCGGCGTCGACTGTGGTGCAGATCGGCTTCAGGTCGCGGGCGACCTGCTCGCGCTCCCGCCGGGGCACGTACTTGAGGCTGTGCCGGATCAGGTGGACGATGCACGTCTGCACGAATCGCCTCGATCGCCTCCGGAAAGCCCTTCAGCCCGTCGACGCGGCAGAGCAGGATGTCGCTGATGCCGCGCTGCTTGAGCTCGCTCAGGACCTGCATCCAGACTTGGCGCCCTCGCTCTCCTGGAACCACATCCCGATCTGCCCGATCGTGTCCGGCAACGCATAGACCGAGAAGAGGGGGCGACGGCAATCCTTGTCGTCGCCCCCTCTTCGCGAGCTGTGCTCCTGGCTGGCTCTTCGTTCCTTCGTGGCCAGGCGGCGGCTGCTACACCGAGTAAGTCCCAGCAGCACCTGATCTGTTTAGAAGCAGCCACCCACTCCGCCTTCCTAAAAGGGATCGCGGTTGCACGCCGGTGGCGGGCCTGGCTGCGTGACACGTGCGGGACGGACGTGTGTCGGACGTTCGTCGGCAGCGGCTTCCTCCACTTCCACCATCACCACTGGAAGCGCCTGGGGATCACCCTTTTCAAGCCAGCGCGTCTAGCCGTCGCCGTCCGGGTCGTATCTCGGGCCGAGTGACTCGGGGGTCCGGATGCCTGAGCTCGCGGCGAACTCAGTCTCGGTGGGCGCCGCCGATCTGGTTCAGCCACTCGATGCGCGTCGGCTCGGGAACGGCAGTCTCGGCGAACGCCGGGCCGAGCTGGGACTGCATGAACTGCTCCTGCGCAGCCTTCGACTCCCAGGCTTCGACGACCACCAACGTGTCGCCCTCGGCCCCGGCGACGTGGCTGATCATCCCGGCAGGCCAGTGCTCTTCATCGGGAGCAGGGCCGTTCCAGCCGAGTGCCTGGTTGACCTTGGCGTAGATTTCGCCGGCGTTCGGCGCGGAGAACTCGATCACGATCACTTCGGACATCCGGGGACTCCTCTGGATTCGGAGGTGCGGACGCTACCAAACCGGAAATTTGCAGGACGCTCCTGGCCCCGCGAGACGGCGCGCTTCAGGCTTTCGTGCCGCTGAGGACGTCGACCACGTGCTCGGATGCGTCGTCGCCGTAGCTCGCGCCGAGCTTGTCCTCGAGGATCTTCCGCAACTCGCCGGTCTCGGCCAGCTCCTGCGTGATGTCGGCGCCGCCGACGAGCTCGCCCTTCACGAACACCTGCGGGATGGTCGGCCAGCCCGACAGCTCCGACAGCTCCTGCCGGATCGACGGGTCGGGAAGGATGTCGACCGCCGTCACCGGCGCGCCCGCGGCTCGCAGCGCCTCGAGCGCCCGGCCGGAGTTGCCGCACATCACGAATTGCGGCGTGCCCTTCATGAACAGCACGACCGGCTCCTTCTCGATCACGTCCTTGATGCGATCGGAAATCTCGCTCACGTGGCTCCTTTCGTCTTGATCCGCAGCTCGTGGATGGTGCCGTCGCGGAGGGGCTCGGCCAGCGCGTCGTTGACGAGCCGGTGCTGCTCGAGCAGCGGCAGCCCGTCGAAGCGCGGGCTGGAGACGGTCACCTGGAAATGGTCTCCGCCGCCGGTGCGATCCTCGACGCGCAGCTCGGTTGCGTCGGGGAACGCGTCGTGCAGCAGGGATTCGAGACGTTCGGCGGCCACGGTCGGAGGGTAGCGGCGGGCTAGACGGTGACCGCGCGGTCGAGCGCGTCCAGCCGCTCGAGCCATGGCGTCGCGCCGAGGCGCTCGAAGATGTCCCGCGCCTCTGCAAGCAGCGGAGCCGGATTGTCGACGCCGAGCTCGGCCAGCTCCGCCAGCGAGATGGCGACGTAGTACGGCATCTCGAGCTCGCGCAAGCCGTCGACGGCACCCGAAAGAAGCTCGGCGGCACCGTCGCGATCCCCGCGCAGCGCAAGCAGCCGACCCCGGAAGCGCGCCTCCTGCGCCACCAGCCGGGGAGTCTGTTCCGACGGCGGCAACCGCTCGGCCTCGCCGAGCAGCTCCTCGATCTGATCCTGGTCGCCGAGGTCGAATGCCGCCTCACACGCTTCGATCCAGGCGAGCTTGGAGAGCGGATGAAGCGGTGATACCCCCTCGATGCCCAGGGCGTCTCGAACCGCCGTCAGCGCGGCGGCCGGCCGCCCCTCCGCGCGCAGCAGCTGCGCCTCGAGGAGGTGGAGGAAGAAGCGAGTCTGGTACTCATCCGAGTCGAGGTCTCTCGAGCCCGCCTCGAAAGCCGTGCGCGCTCCTGCAACGTCCCCTCTGGCCAGGGCGAGGTTCACCACGCCGATCATCCGCTCGCCGACCGTGCGGATGTCGTCGACCGTCAGCTCTCCGACAAGCTGCTCGACCTCGTGCCACTCGCCGAGGTCGAAGCGGTTGAACACGAGGTGCCCGAGGTAACGCTGCTCGGAGACGCGATCTCCCCTTCTGCGCGCCAGCTCGAGCCCCTCGTAGTCGACCGACGCCGACTCGCGAAAGCGGTCGCGGCAGGCGAACTGGTAGGAGAAGTTGTAGAGGGCGCGAGCCAACGGCTCGCCGAGATCGTGCTCACGGCCGAGGGCGATCGCGTGTTCGAGCAGCGCGAGTGCCTCCTCATGGCGCCCGGCCTCGTCGAGCACGAGGTGCTTCGTATTCAGTGCATGCACGAGAACGTCTGGAAGAACGAGCGCCTCCGCGATCTCGAGCGCACGCTCGACCCGCTCGCCCGCCGCCGGAAGGTCGGCCAGGAAGAAGCGATGCCGTGCCAGGGCCTCGGCCAGCTCCGCGAGCTCCTCACCCGGCTCGTCGTCGGCGAGGGCTGCGAATGCCTCCTCCATCCGCTCCGCGCCGCCGGCGAGATCGCCCATGTATCCCATCGTGATGCCGATCGCGCCTGTCACGTGAGCTGCCTGCCTTGTCTCGCCTTCGTCACGGAAGAGCTCGATCGCACGCTCGAACAGGGCCAGCGCCTCGGGATACCGCCCGCCTTCTTGCGCGGCGCGGCCTCCACGTTCGAGCAGATCCGCTCGCCACAGCGGCTCCTCTGCGAGGGTGGCAGCCTTCTCGAAGTAGCGCTCTGCCTCCTCCGTCGCAGCGAGCGAGGCGGCACGGTCTCCGGCCAGGGCGAGTCGCTCGGCGGCGGCGTTGCGGATGGACGCGGCGTCCGGCGCATCGGGCGCAGCCTCGTAGGCGTCGACGTAGTGCGCCGCGATCACCTCGACCAGCTCCTGCTCCGTTCCGGCGGACGTCTCCTCGAGATAGGCGGCGGCACCGAGATGCCGTGTCTTCCGGTCGACCTTCGCCAAGGTTTCATATGCGATCTGCTTCAGCAGGTCTTGGAGGAAGGCGTACTGGCCGCGCTCCGGGGAGCGTGGGTCGGCCTGCAGCGACAGCACTTCCTTGCGCACGAGCGAGCCGAGGATCGGATCGAGCTCGGATTCACCGAGCCCGGTGAGTGCTGCAAGGCTCGCCTTCGTGAAGCTCTTGCCGAGAACGGCCGCATCCTGGAGGATGCGCCGCTCCTCTGCCGCGAGGCCGTCGAGCCGTGCCGCGACGAGTGCATGGAGCGTCTCGGGCACCTCGAGCGCATCGATCCGACCGGTCGGGCGATAGGCGTCCTCCTCGCGCTCGAGGAGCCCGCGGTCGAGCAGCATCCGCACGGTCTCGACCGCGTAGAGCGGCACTCCCTCGGCACGCTCGAGGATCCGCGCGCGCAGGTCGTTCGGGAGTCCGGGCACGAAGCCCTCGAGCAACTCCTCCATCGCTGCCGGCGCCAACGGCTCGAGCGACAACGTCGTCGCGTTTCGGCTCGCGGCGCCGAAGCCGGGCCGCCGCTCGGCGAGTTCCGGCCGGGTGAGCGCGAGCACGAAGATTGGGTGGTCGCGCGACCACTCGAGCAGGTGCTCTACGAAATCGAGTAGAGCCGAGTCGGCCCATTGCAGATCCTCGAATACGAGCACGACAGGGCTCCGCTCGGCGAGCCGCTCGAAGAACAGGCGCCAGGCGGAGAACAGGTCCTGCCGGTCGCCCGAAGCGTGTTCGGCCAGTCCAATGAGATGGGCGAGACGCGGCTCGAGCCAGCTGCGCTCGGATCCATCTTCGATCCGCTGCTCGAGCATCGTGCGCAGCTTTTCCGCGGCTTGGTCGGGCGCATCCTCTTCCGCGATCAGCGAGCGCATTCGGATCATCTCGGCGAGCGCCCAGTAGGCGACGCCGTCGCCATAGGCGAGGCAGCGCCCGCGGTGCCACAACACCTCGTCGACGGGCCCGTCGAGGTACTTCTCGAACTCCCAGGCGAGCCGCGACTTGCCGATGCCTGCGATGCCCACAACCGACACGAGGTGCGCCTTTCGCTCCTCCGCCGAGCCGTGGAAGTGCTCCTTGACGAGGCGCAGCTCGCGCGCGCGGCCGACGAACGGCGGCTCGAGCTCGCTCGAGGTTCGCGCGCCTCCTCGGACGGCCGTGACGCGGAGCGCGCGGAACAGCGAGAGCGGTTCCGCCTTGCCCTTCAGCTCGTGCTCGCCCGCGGGCTCGTACGCGATCGCGGCAGCGGTCGCGCGTCGCGTCGCATCGCCGACGAGCACCGTCCCCGGCTGGGCCGCCGACTGGATGCGGGCCGCCGTGTTGACGAGGTCACCGGCAACCATGCCCTCGCCCTCGGCAGCGAGGTTCACCGCGGCTTCGCCGGTGAGCACGCCCGCGCGGAGCGCGAGCTCCGGCGCGCCGACCTCCTCGCCGAGCGCGGCGACCGCCGAGACGAGGTCGAGCGCAGTGCGTACCGCGCGCTCGGCGTCGTCCTCCTGCGCCGTCGGCGTGCCCCAGACCGCCATGACCGCGTCGCCGATGAACTTCTCCACCGTGCCGCCGTAGATCTCGATCAGGCGGCGGCAGGTGTCGAAGTAGCGGGAGAGGAGCTCGCGCACCTCCTCCGGGTCGCGCGACTCGGAGAGCGTCGTGAAGCCGACGAGGTCGGCGAAGAGGACGGAGACGAGCCGGCGCTCGGCGGCTTTCACCGGCGCGGCAGGCGCGGGCCCGTCGGCGGTCAGCGCACCCCCGCACTCCCCGCAGAAGCGCATCCCGGGCTCGTTCCCGGCGCCGCACGACGGACAGCTCAGTGCGAGCGGCGACCCACAGCCGCCGCAGAACTTGCGGACGGCAGCGTTCGCCACCCCGCACCGGGAGCACGTGATCACGCTCTGACGCTAACGCCGGTGGGCGCGGAAGTCGAGGCGGTCACGTGCGGGCCCGCCATTCCTCGCGGGTGTTGACGCGCGGGAACGGCTCGTCCGGAACGGCGACGCCGAGCGCGGCGCAGAGCGGCTCCCAGCCGTCGCGAGCCTGCCACTCGAGAAGGCGGCCGGCAGGCGCCTCGTGCCGCACCTGCTCGTTGTGACGCTCGTAGAACGCCTGCGCACGCTCGGCGTCGTCCCAGTTCTCGCCGATTTCACGCACGAGGAGGCCGCGCACCATCTGCAGCCACTCTTCGCGATCCGGCTCGACCGGATTCCGCAGCACCGGGAAGATCGTCTCGTCGGCGCTCTCCCACCACGTCGCCGCGCTCTCCCGGGTCGAGAGGACGATCACGGCATCCGGGTTCGCGTCGGCCAGCTCGCGCCAGAACACCGACGCCGGCCAGTCGACCGCGGCGAGGGAGTCCGGCGGGAACGAGCCCCAGTCCACCTCGCCACCACGTGTCGCGGCGCTCCACGTCGGCACGTCCTCGAGGTGCTGGAACACCTCGGCCATGTGGTAGCAGCGGCCGCCGAGCAGCAGCTCGAGCGCGTTCTTCAACGAGCGCGTCGCGGTGCGCGGCAATCCGGCGCCGACGACGCGCAGCATCAGGCGCGGCGGTGCGCCAGGAAGTCGAGCAGGTCGGAGCGGGTCAGCACGCCGACCGGCTTCCCTTCGCGCGCCACGACGACGGCGTTCATCCCGCCGGTCAGGGTGGCGAACACCTCGTCGAGCGTCGCTGACGCCTCGACCGCGGCGAGCGGCGGCTGCATCGCCGAGGCGACGTCCTCGTGCAGTGCGTCCGGATTCCCGAAGACGCGCTCGAGCAGCGCGCGATCCTGGAGCGAACCGATCACGTCCGCGAGCGACTCGCACTGCCCGTCGCGCACGACCGGCAGCTGCGAGATCCCGTACCGCTGCATCGTGTCGATACCCTCGCCGACCTTCGCGTGCGCGGCGATCGTCACGAGCTCGGGCATCTCGCCGCCGTGCTTCGCGTGCAGCAGCTCGTCCACCGTCGGCAGCGGCGCCTGCCGCTCCACGAAGCCGTGCTCGAGCATCCAGTTGTCGTCGTAGAACTTCGACATGTAGGAGCGGCCGGAGTCGGGGATGATCGCGAGCACGGTCGCGTCGGCCGGCAGCCGCTCGGCGACCTCGATCGCGGCCCAGACCGTCGAGCCCGCCGAGCCGCCGGCGAGGATGCCCTCCTCGCGCGCGAGCCGCCGCGCCGTGAGGAACGAGTCGCGGTCGGAGACCCGGATCCACTCGTCGACGACCTTCAGGTCGATCGTGTCTGGCCACGTGTCCTTGCCGATCCCCTCGACGAGATACGGGTGTAACTCCGAGTCGTTCTCCGCCGTGTAGATCGAGCCCTCGGGGTCGACGCCGATGATCTTCACCTCGGGCTTGCGCTCGTGGAACCAGCGGCCGACGCCGGAGATCGTCCCGCCGGTGCCGACGGAGATGACGAGCGCCTCGATCTCGCCGCCGGTCTGCTCCCAGATCTCCGGGGCCGTGACGTCGTAGTGCGCCTGCGGGTTCGCGGTGTTCGAATACTGGTCGGGCTTGAAGCCGCCCGGGATCTCCTCGGCGAGGCGCGACGAGACGGAGTAGTACGACTCCGGCGAGTCGTGGTCGACCGCCGTCGGCGTGATCACGACCTCGGCGCCGTACGCGCGGAGCATCGAGATCTTCTCCTGGCTCATCTTGTCGGGCATGACGAAGACGCAGCGGTAGCCCTTGCCCGCCGCGGCGATCGCGAGCCCGACGCCGGTGTTGCCGGAGGTCGGCTCGACGATCGTCCCGCCGGCCTTGAGCTTTCCCTCGCGCTCGGCCCCCTCGATCATCGCGAGGCCGATCCGGTCCTTCACCGAGCCGCCGGGATTGAGGTACTCGAGCTTGGCCAGAATCCGAGCGTGGCCGCGCGGCGAGAGCCTGTCCAGCCGGACGATCGGCGTGGCCCCGACGAGGTCGAGGACGGTCGGGAACTCGCGCGCCATCGCCGCGAAGCCTAGAGCAGTGCCGGTGTTACGCGAGCCCTGGCTCGCCGGCCTCCGCCGGCGTCAGCTCCTCCCGCCGGACCAGCGTCAGCCCGGCGACCACCGCCGCCACGCTGAGGCCGACGAGCACCCAGAAGGCGAGGCTCGTGCCGGACGTGAACGCCTGCGCGAAGAACTGCTTTCCATGCGCGCCGATCAGGTGGTCGAGGCGGGTCACCGAGACCGACGAGCAGACCGCGATCCCGATCGCTCCCCCGATCTGCTGCGCCGTGTTGATCAGGCCGGACGCGAGCCCTGCCTCGTCGTGGCTGACTCCCGCGAGCGCGCCGATCGAGATCGGGATGAAGGCGAACGGAATCGCGAACCCCATGATCAGATAGGGGCCGAGGAGCGCGCTCGCGAACGAGCCGTGGGACGGGATCTGCGTGTACCAGATGTTCGCCGCGGTCAAGGTCACGAACCCGACGGCGAGCACCGGCTTCACCCCGAAGCGGGTCGTCATCGCCTGCGCGACGCCGGCCCAGGCGACGGCCGACCCGGCGGTCACCACGAAGGTCACACCCGTGCGGAGCGCGCTGTAGTGGAGCACGTTCTGGACGTACAGCGTGAGCAGGAAGAAGTTCGCGAAGATGATCGCGCCGAGCAGCAGCCCGCCGAAGTTCGATCCCGCCACGGTGCGGATGCGGAAGATCCGGAAGGGCATGAGCGGATCCCTGTGCCGCGCCTCGATCAGCACGAATGCGATGAGGAGGACGACCGCCCCGGCGATGGTGCCCAGCGTCCGGCCCGAGCTCCAGCCGTAGTCGGGCGCCTTCGAGACCGCGTAGACGAGCAGCGCGAGTCCCGCGGTGACCGTGATCGCCCCGCCGACGTCCTGCGAGGTCTCGCGCTCGGCGCGGCTCTCGCGCACGAAGCGCGGCGTGAGCGCGAGCGCGGTCGCGCCGACCGGGACGTTGACGTAGAAGATCCAGCGCCAGCTCAGATACGAGGTGAGGATTCCGCCGGCGAGCACTCCGACAGCGGCGCCGCCGCCGCCGAGCGCGCCCCAGATGCCGAGCGCCTTGTTCCGCTCCGAGCCTTCCTCGAACGTCGTCATGACGATCGAGAGCGCCGACGGCGTGATCACCGCGGCGCCGACTCCCTGAATCGCCCTGAACGCGATGAGCACGCTCTCGGACCAGGCGAGCCCGCAGAACAGCGAGGCGATCGTGAAGACGATCGTGCCGGCGATGAACACACGCCGCCTGCCGAACAGATCGGCGAAGCGGCCGGCGAGGAGGAGGAAGCCGCCGTACGTGATCGCGTAGGCGGTGATCACCCACTGCAGATTGTCCTGCGAGAAGTGAAGCGACCGACCGATGTGGGGCAGCGCCACGTTCACGATCGACACGTCGAGGATGGTCATGAAGAACGCCGCGCACACGACGGCGAGTGCCTTCCAGCGTCTCGGATCAGCCTGCATGGGTCCTCCCCTGTTGTCTGAGCGTCATCGTTACAGACGACGAACGAGCGGGCCGGGAGTCGACATTCCCGAGCTCGCTAGTGGCGGAAGTGGCGCCGCCCGGTGAACGCCATCGCGGCGCCGGCGCCGGCGACGGCGGCGATCACCTCGTCGTCACGCTTCGAGCCGCCGGGCTGGACGATCGCGGTCGTACCCGCGTCGAGCGCGATCTGCGGGCCGTCGGCGAACGGGAAGAACGCGTCCGAAGCGAGTGCAGAGCCTGCGACGTCGTGGCCGAGCTCGGCGGCCTTCTCGACGGCGATCCGCGCCGCGTCGACGCGGCTCATCTGACCGGCGCCGATCCCGATCGTCTGCAGGTTCCTCCCGAGCACGATCGCGTTCGAGGAGACGTGCTTGCAGACGCGCCAAACGAAGACGAGATCGTCCCACTGCGACTCGGTCAGGTCGCCGGTGACGAGCTTCCAGCCTTCGCGATCGTCGATCTCGGCGTCGATGTCCTGAACGAGCATCCCGCCGAGGACCCGCTTGTAGCCTCGTTCGCCTTGCTCCGGCTCGCGGCGTTCGTGATCGACGAGAACGCGGATCATCTTTCGGTGCTCGCGGATCGTCTCGACCGCCTCGTCCTCGTAGCCCGGTGCGAAAACGAGGTCCGCCGACATGGCGATCTTCTCCGCCACCGATCGCGGAACCTCGCGGTTGAGGACGATGACGCCGCCGTACGCGGAGGTTGGGTCGGCAGCGAATGCCTTGTCATACGCGTCCTCGAGGGTGGTGCCGACCGCAACCCCACACGGGTTGGCGTGCTTCACGATCACGCACGCCGGCAGCTCGAACTCGCGCGCCAGCGCCCTTGCGCCGTTGAGGTCGAAAAGGTTGTTGAAGGAGAGCTCGGGGCCGTGCAGCTGTTCGACGTGCGAGAGCAGGTGGCGCCGGGCGCCGCGCTCCGCGTAGTACGCGGCGCGCTGGTGCGGATTCTCTCCGTAGCGAAGGGACTGCACCTTGTCGAGCGAGACGATGAGCGAGTCGGGGAACTCGTCCCGCTCGTTGAACCACGTCGCGATCGCCGCCTCGTAGGCCGCGGTGTGGGCGAACGCCTGCGCCGCCAGGGTGCGCCGCGTCTCGAGCGAGAGCTCGCCTCGCGCGCGCAGCTCCTCGAGCACGGAGTGGTACTGGTCGGGGCTGCAGACCGGCGCGCAGTGGGCGAAGTTCTTCGCCGCGCCGCGCAGCATCGACGGCCCGCCGATGTCGATCATCTCCACGGCCTCTGCCTCGGTGACGCCCTGCTTTCCCGCGACCGACTCGAACGGGTAGAGGTTGACGCAGACGAGGTCGAACGGCTCGATGCCGTGCTCCGCGAGGGTGGCCATGTCGCTCTCGTCGTCGCGGCGGGCGAGGATCCCGCCGTGGATGCGCGGGTGGAGCGTCTTGACCCGGCCGCCGAGCATCTGGGGCGCGTCGACGACGGTCGGCTCGAGCGCGAGCCCACGGAGGAAGGCGTCGGTCGACCCGCCCGTCGTGACGAGCTCGACCCCGAGCTCGGCGAGTCCCCGCGCGAACTCCTCGAGCCCGGTCGTGTCGTGGGTCGAGATCAGCGCGCGCACAGTTCCCTCACCACCTCTGGAAGCAGCCGGTGCTCGACCTCCTGCACCCGTGCGCGCAGGGACTCGACCGTGTCGTCCGGCAGGACGGGGACGTGCTCGGCGGCGATCACCGGTCCGGTGTCGATGCCTTCGTCGACATAGTGAACGGTCGCCGCGGTTTTCTCGACGCCCGCTGCGAGGACGTCCTCGATCGGATGGGCGCCCGGGAACGCGGGCAGCGGCGCCGAATGGGTGTTCACGATCCGGCCTCCGTAGTAGTCGAAGAACGGCTTGCGGAACAGATGCATGTACCCGGCCAAGACGACGAGCTCGACGCCGTGCCCTCGTAGCCATTCGGCGAGCGCGACGTCCCGCTCCTCGCGGGTCGCGTAGTCGTGCGCGTCGTAGACCGCAGTCGGCACTCCTGCCTCCTCGGCCCGCTCGAGCGCGCGCACGCCCGGCTTGTTGGATGCGACGGCGACGACCGGCAGCCCGGCGTCGAGCAGCGCCTGCAGGTTCGTCCCCTCGCCGCTGACGAGCACGCCGATCACAGGATGCGCCCGACCACGAGCTCGTCGGGCTCGGCCTCCCGCACGACCGCGCACCAGCCGATGCCGAGGTTGAAGACGCGGCGCATCTCGTCCTCCTCGACGTGGCGGGCGATCCAGGCGAAGACGGGCGGCCGCTCCCACGAGTCCCAGTCGATCTCGACCCGCCTGCCTTCGGGAAGGACGCGCGCGAGGTTCCCGGCGATGCCGCCGCCCGTGACGTGCACGAACGCGAGCGCCCGCCCGCGCAGCTTGCGCGCAACGTCGAGATAGAGCCTCGTCGGCGCGAGCAGGTCGCCGCCGTCGTAGTCCTCGAACTCGAGCACGCGCCGCACGAGCGTGAACCCGTTCGCGTGCACACCTGCGGAGGGGAAGCCGATCACGCTGTCGCCCGCCTCGATCGCGGAGCCGTCGAGCGGCTCGCCGACGATGCCGACGCACGTTCCCGCGAAGTCGAGCTCCCCCTCGCGGTAGATGCCAGGCAGCTCGGCGGTCTCGCCGCCGACGAGCGCGACACCGGCGGCGCGGCAGACCTCTGCGGCTCCCTCGACGAGCTCCGCAACCTCCTCGAGCTCGACGTGTGAGGCGGCGACGTAGTCGAGCAGGAGCAGCGGCTCTGCGCCGCACGTCAGCACGTCGTTGATGCAGTGCGCGGCGAGATCGGCGCCGCAGGCACGCAGCGCTCCGCGCTGCTTCCCGAGGATCAGCTTCGTCCCCACGCCGTCGGTCGACGCTGCGACGAAACGGCCGTCGCCGAGCGGATGCAGCGCCGCGAACTGGCCGAACCCCTGCGCGCCTGTCGACTCGACGGCGGCGCGAAGCCGGTCAACGACTGCGTCGGCAGTGGCCAGCGAGACGCCGGCCGCATCGTACGTCCCTCCCTCGTCGCTCACGTCGTCACTCTAAGTCCGGCGTGTGACGTCGGTTCTGGCCACGGCCGAACGCGCCACGGCCGGAACCTGGTTCCGGCCGTGGCTGCTGCGGACGAGGACGTTGGTGGCGATATCGACCCAGCTGAGTGCCTTGGACGCGCAACTGGCGGGCCCGTGGGAGACATGGCCGGAACCTGGTTCCGGCCATGTCTCAAGTGAACAGCTCGCCGAAGAGCTCCGGCCTGCCCTGCGGCCCGCCGTGGACGAAGCGAACGACCGTGTCGCCTACCGCGACGTCTGCCCCGTCGCGCTCGGCATCGAGGATGTGCGCGAGCGCCTTCGCCTTGCCCGACGGATCGTCCGCCTTGAGATGCAGCTCGGACAGCTGGAGCTCGTGACCCTGCGCGAGCAGCTCCTCGATCCATTCGCGCGGCGGGTGGAGCTCGAGCCGGTAGCCGGCGTTCGTCGAGACGAACGTGCGCCGCCCGCCGTGCTCCTGCACGCGCAGGTCCTCGCGCTCGGCGCGCTCGAGCGCCGTCTCGAACTCGGTCTCGTCGAGCACGAATCCGAGATGGTCGACGCGCGGCGTCGGCCACTGGCCGGGCTGGACGACGACGTTGACCGCTCCCTTTTCGAGTTCGGTGAGCCGCAGCTTGAAGTTCAGCGCGTCGAGCTCGCTCCACGAGATCCCCGGCTCGTACGACGTGAGCTCCTCGCCGATCCGCCCGTGCCGCGCGACGAGCCCGAACGCGAGCTTCCCGATGTAGCGCGCCTCGACCTCGCGGACGCGGCTCGTGACGAGGTGATAGTGGAAGAGCTGCACGGGAGCTCATCGTGCCAACGACGAGAGCTCGACCGCGCGGCTATCCCTCGCTCGTCTCCAGAGGCTCGAAGCGGGCGACCGTGTAGCCGGCGAGCACAGGGACGTTGAGCGTGAACGTGGCGAGCAGAAACGTCAGCAGGACGAGGATCGCGCCGTGCGTGTGGTCGCGCAGGAAGGTGAACTCGAGCATTCCGGCGACGACGAGATAGACGAGAAGCATCCAACCGGCCACCTGGCGGAAGCGCCACCGGGCGAAGCCGGGCCGGCGCAGGATCAGGACGACGTTGACGGCGAGCACTGCGACGGCACCCGCGAGCAGGATCACCGCCGGGAGAAGCGGTGCGCGCTTGGGCAGGTACGCGGCGAGGTAGATGACGCCTGCGGCCACCAGACCGATCGAGAGCATCCCGAGCTCGGTGACCCGAGGACCGGAAAAATCCTGAGCCTCGGGTCGGCTCATGTCGCGAGCCTCGTCATGATCACGAGCGTCGCGATCTGCATCGCTCCGGTGATCCCGGCGGCGTAGATGAAGCGGCGCATCAGCAGCTGCACGATCGCCGGATTCGGCTGTGGCTTGCGCAGCTCGAACAGCACCGCGATGTTGGCGGGCTGCAACAGCGCCAGGGCGACCGCCGCCATCACCGCGACGACGACCATCGAGGCGACCACCCAGCCGTGGCGGCCATACGCCGTGTTCAGCATCCCGTTCGCTCGCGCGAGCTGGAAGCCGGCTCCGAGAGTCATCGTCACGAGCGTCGGCATGATCAGCAGCATCTTGGGCATCAGCCGCTTCGTGAGCTCGATGCGTGCGGGCACCGACAAGCCGCGCATGACGGGGCCGATCACGAAGCCCATGAAGAGGTCGACCGCCGTCCACATGCCACCGCCGACGACGTGGAGGAAGTCGAGACCCCAGATCCAGTTGCCGGCGATCACGACGACGGTGAAGGCAAGGATGGCGGCCACCGCCCACAGCCCGCGCAGCGGAACGATCGCATTCGAGGCGACCGGTGCCTGTGATTCGGCGGTGGCGGCGACCATTGCGCCGACTATACGACGCCGAGGCGCTATGCCCTGGCGGGCTCGAATCTGAGCTTCGCGGCCTCTTCGGGGATCTCGGTCGGGTAGTCGCCCGTCAGGCAGGCACGGCAGAGTGCCGATGCGGGTCGCTGCGTGGCGGCGACCAGGCTGTCGTGGGAGAGATACGCGAGCGACGTGGCGCCGAGGTGCTCGCGGATCTCCTCGACCGTCCGGGTCGAGGCGATCATCTCGGCGGCGTCGGCGAGGTCGATCCCGTAGAAGCACTGTCCGATCACCGGCGGCGACGAGACCCGCAGATGCACCTCGGTCGCGCCGGCGTCGAACAGCATCCGCACGATCTCGCGCGTCGTGTTGCCGCGCACGATCGAGTCGTCGACCGCGACGACCCGCTTGCCGGCGACTTCGGCGACGGGGTGGTACTTGAGCTTGATCCCCTGACGGCGCAGCTCCTGGTCGGGCTGGATGAACGTGCGCTGGACATAGCGGTTCTTGATCAGCCCCTCGCTGAACGGGAGGCCGAGCGCGCGCGCGAAGCCGATCGCGGCGGGCGTGCCGGAGTCGGGGATCGGCAGAACGAGATCCGCCTCGACCGGCGCCTCCTCCGCGAGCCGCTCGCCCATCCGCACCCGCGCGTTGTGCACCTCGATCCCCTCGAGCCGGCTGTCGGGCCGCGCGAGGTAGAAGAACTCCCAGATGCAGAGTGCGCCGCCGTCCGCACGATCGAGCACCTGCGTCGCGCGAAGGCCGTCGGCGTCGGCGACCACGACCTCTCCGGGGGCGACCTCGCGGACGAGCTCGGCTCCGACGAGGTCGAGCGCGCAGGTCTCCGAGGCGAACACGAGATCGTCCTGGAGCCGGCCGATCACGAGCGGGCGGAAGCCGTGCGCGTCGCGGAACGCGACGAGCCGTCCCTCCGAGAGAGCGACGACGGAGTAGGCGCCGTCGAGCTTGTGCATCGCGTTCGCGACCGCCTCTTCGAGCGGCGTCTCGTCGTTCGCGATCAGCGCCGCGATCAACTCGCTGTCCGACGTGGAGCCGAGCCCTACACCCGACTCGCGGAGCTCGTCGCGCACGTCGCGCACGTTGATCAGGTTGCCGTTGTGACCGAGCGCGACCGTGCGCGCGCGGCCGTGCTGCACGAGCGGCTGCGCGTTCGCCCACTGCGAGGAGCCGGTCGTCGAGTAGCGCGTGTGGCCGATCGCGACCTGGCCGCGGAGCCCGCCGAGCTTCTGTTCGTCGAAGACCTGGGAGACGAGGCCGAGGTCGCGCAGCGCAGTGAGGCGACCGTGCTCGGAGACCGCGATTCCCGCCGACTCCTGGCCTCGATGCTGCAGCGCGAAGAGGCCGAAGTACGTGAGCCGGGCGACGTCGCGCTCGGGTGCGTAGACGCCGAACACCCCGCACATCGCTAGCGCACCTCCCCAATCTGGACAAACCCGCGCTTGCCGAGCCGCTTCACCTTGCTCGGCCTGCAGGCGAGGATCGCCGCGCCCCGTCGCCTGTCGTAGTCCCCCGGGACCTCGACGTCCGCCTCGAGGCCGGCACTCCAGGCGGCGGCCTCCGCGAGCGCGGCCTCGAGCCCAGCGCTGCCGACGTCGTGGCACAGGCTCAGGTGTTGCGTCGCCTTCCAGAGGAAGCGGATCAGGGCTGCCTCGGCCGCGAGCGAGCCGTCGGGCGACGTGGCGATGAGCACAGCGTCTCCGCTCTGCCAGCCGCCGGGCGCCTTTCGCACGTCGGCGACAAGCCCGACGCAGCCGACCACAGGCGTGGGCGGGATCGAGGCACCGTCCGCGTCGTTGTAGAGCGAGACGTTGCCGGACACGACGGGGATTCCGAGCGCCTCGGCCGCCTGCGCGATTCCCTCGATCGCCTGCGCGAGCTCGTGCGCGATCGCCGGCTTCTCGGGGTTGCCGAAGTTGAGGCAGTCGGTGAGGCCGATCGGCTCGCCGCCCGCGCACGCGACGCTGCGCGCCGCGCCGAGCGTCGCCTGGACGCCGGCGCGGAAGCCGTCCGTTTCGCCGGGCGCCGGGCCCTGCAATGCGACCGCGAGACCGCGCAGCGATGGACGGAGTCGCAACACCGCCGCGTCGAAGCCGGGCCGCCGCACGGTGCGCGAGCCGACGAGGTGGTCGTACTGCTCGATCACCTCGCGGACCTCGAACGTCGTGCGCTCGACCTCCCGAACGGGACGCGCCTCGGCCTGCTGCTCGACCTCGTAGCGTGGACACTCGTCGGTTAGGAGCGCGGCCGGGATGTCGCCGACGACGCGGCCGTCGTGAAGCGCCCGCAGCACTCCCGAGTCGGTCACCTCGCCGATCGGCGTGCACGGCAGCTCCCAGCGCGCGCAGACTGCCTGCACCGCGTCGAGCATCTCGGGCCGCACAACGGCCACCATCCGCTCCTGCGACTCGGAGATCATGATCTCCCACGGCTCCATGCCCTCCTCGCGCAACGGCACACGGTCGAGGTGGACGTCGATCCCGGCGCCGTCGGAGGCCATCTCCGAAAGAGACGACGCAAGGCCTGCCGCGCCGCAGTCCTGCAGCGCCTCGACAAGGCCCGACTCGACGAGCTCGAGCGAGACCTCGATCAGCTTCTTGCCGGTGAACGGGTCGCCGACCTGCACGGACGGGCGCTTGTCGGCGTCGTCCTCGCCCAGCTCGGCGCTCGCGAGCACCGACGCGCCGCCGATGCCGTCGCGTCCGGTCGTCGCGCCGTAGAGGACGACGAGCCGCCCCGGCCCGCTCGCCTTCGCCGAGCGCAGCCGGTCGACCTCGAGCAAGCCGACGCACATCGCGTTGACGAGGCAGTTCGAGGCGTACGCGGGATCGAAGACGGTCTGCCCGCCGACGGTCGGCACGCCGACGCAGTTCCCGTAGTGGCCGATTCCCGCGACGGCCTGCTGGAACTGGAAGCCGGGCTCGCCGAACCAGAGCCCGTCGAGGAGCGCGATCGGGCGCGCGCCCATGGCGATCACGTCGCGCAGGATCCCGCCGATCCCGGTCGCGGCGCCCTGGAGCGGCTCGACCGCCGAGGGGTGGTTGTGCGACTCGACCTTGAATGCGACGGCCGTCCCGTCGCCGAGATCGAGGACGCCCGCGTTCTCGCCGGGCCCCTGAAGGACGCGGTCACCGGTGGACGGCAGCCGCTTCAGAAGCGGCGCCGAGTGCTTGTAGCCGCAGTGCTCCGACCAGAGCAACGAGAACACGACGAGCTCGAAATGGTTCGGCTCTCGTCCGAGGAGTTCTCGGATACGACTCGCTTCCCAGTCGGTCAGACCGAGTGCGCGGTAGAGAGGCTGGGCGGCGACCTCCGTCAGGTGATTCAGTCTAGTCGGGCTCGCGGCGGAATCTCACACCACCCCGCCGCGTTCCGTTTCACCAGTGATGCGGCGCAACCTCGTGATGCTCGTGACCCTCGCGCTCCTCTGGGGCGCGTCGTTCATGTTCATCAAGATCGCCGACCGGCAACTCGCGCCCTCCACGCTGATCCTCGGCCGGCTCGGCCTTGGCGCCCTGACCCTCGCGGTCATCGTGCCCTTCACGGTCGGCTGGCGCCAGACGGTGGCGGCGACGAAGGAGAACTGGTTCTGGCTGCTCGTCGTCGCGCTCCTGAACACGGCGCTGCCGTTCTGGCTGCTCAGCTGGGGAGAGACACGGATCTCGTCGGGCCTCGCCTCGATCGTGCAGGGAGCCGTGCCGATCTTCAACGCGCTCTTCGCGTTTGCGTTCTTCCGCGAGGTGCGTGTCACGGGGCTTCGCCTCGTCGGGTTCGCGCTCGGCTTCGTCGGCGTCGCCCTCATCGTCGGCGGGCAGCCCGGAGGCAAGGTGCTCGGCGCGCTCGCGGTCGTCGGCATGGCGGTGTGCTATGCCCTGGGCGGCCTGCTCATGGGTCGTCACCTGCGGGGGATCTCGCCGATCATCATCGCGCTCGCCTCGACCTCGATCGCGGCGGTCGCCGACCTGCCGGCCGGCGTCCTCCAGGCTCCGCACGCCTGGCCCGGGTGGAGACCGGTCGCGTCGGTCGTCGTCCTCGGCGTCCCGCTGCTCGGCTTCGCCTACCTGCTCTTCTTCGCCCTGATCACCGGGCCCGGCGCGGCGTACGCCTCGCTCGTCACGTACCTCATCCCGCCGATCGCGCTCGCGTACGGCGCGATCTTCCTCGGCGAGCACTTCGGCGCGCTCGCCTTCGGCGGTCTCGTCCTGATCCTCGGCGGCGTCGCTCTCGGCACCGGCGCCGTCGCGCTCGCCTCGTTACGCGGACGCCGGGCCGAGGCGACCGAAGCCGCCTGACGTCGCAGGACCTTCGGAAGTCGCCGCGAAATCTCGCGGCATGCCGGTCCAGGAGCACTGGCAGGACGAGCCCGAGGCGCACGACTTTCCGGCCGCCACCGACTACCTGAGCCTCGTCGCGGCCGACAACCTCGTGACGAAGGTGGTCGACGCGCTCCGCGCCGCGGAGACCGTCCACCGCAAGGCGAAGGACCTGCTTCGGGCGAGCCGGCTCGAGCTGCTGCCGCCCGACAACCCGCACGTCAGGAAAGACCTCGAGAAGGTCGCGAAGGGGGAGCAGCTGTCGCCGGTCCTCGTGGTGCGCGGCCGTGCCGAGAAGAACGTGCCGCTCACGATCGCCGACGGCTTCCACCGGATCTGCGCGAGCCATCACCTCGACGAAGACGCCGACGTGCCGTGCCGCCTCGTCGCATGGCCATGAGCGAGCCCGCCACGCCGCGGCGGGCCTGGCTCGCGCTCGAGTTCCCCGGCCTGCTCGAGTTCGACGATCCCGCGCTCGAGTGGAGGCGGCTCTTCTCGGAGCTGTTCGGGACGTTCCTGCTCGTGCTCGCCGGTGCCGGCGCCGGCGTCGCCGACGCGCTCAGTCACGGCGCGATCGGCCGCGCCCCGGCCGTCGCGGCGCCCGGGCTGACCGTCATGGCGATCATCCTCTTCATGGGAGCCGTCTCCGGCGCCCATCTGAATCCGGCGGTCACACTCGCCTTCAGTCTCCGCGGCGACTTTCCGTGGCGACGCGTCCCCGGCTACATCGTCGTGCAGATCGTCGGAGCGGTGCTCGCGTGCCTCTTCCTCTGGGCCGTGTACGGCAAGGTCGGGATGCTCGGCGCGACTGTGCCCGGCGCCGGGTTGTCCGACTGGCAGGCGACGGCGACAGAGGGCGTGCTCACGCTCGGTCTCGTGAGCACGATCCTGGGCACGGCCTCGGAGGCGCAGAACGTCGGCGCGCTGTCGGCGGTCGCCGTCGGCGGGTACATCGTGCTCGCCGGCTTCTGGGCGAGCCCGCTGACCGGAGCCTCGATGAATCCGGCTCGCTCGCTCGGGCCGGACGTCGCGCTCTGGCGTTTCGACCACCTCTGGCCGTACCTGGTCGGTCCCACGCTCGGAGCGCTGGTCGCGGTCGGGTTCGCGTGGATCCTGCGCGGCCGAGGAGGCGACCCGGGCGGACTGGCCGCGGCGCGCGGCCGGCTCGGCGACCCGCCGCCGGCGGCTGGGAACTTGCGGCGCTAGTCCAGCCCGCCGCCGACGTCGAGCACGACCGTCTTGAGGTCGGTCATGTCGAGCATCGTGTAGCGGCCGCCGATCCGGCCCCAGCCGGTCTGCGTTCCTGCGGCGCCGCCGAACGGCTCGTGCGCTTCCCAGTAGTCGGTCGAGTCGTTGACGACGACGTTGCCGACGCGGAGATCGTCGAGGTAGCGGAAGGCGCGCGAGAGGCTGGACGTATAGACGGCGGCCTGCAGCCCGAGGTGCGAGTCGTTCGCCGCGGCGATCGCCTCCTCGTCCGAGCCGACGCGGATGAGCGGGACGATCGGGCCGAATGTCTCCTCCCGGTTGATCAGCGTGTCGAGCCCGACGCCGGCGACGACGGTCGGCTCGTAGTAGAGCTCCGTCGGCCGGCCGCTCGCGCGCGAGCCGCCGAGCACGACCTCGGCGCCCTTGCCGACTGCGTCCTCGAGGTGCGCGTCCATCTTCGCCGCGGTCGGCTCGTTGTTCATCGGGCCGACCTTCGTCTCCGCCTCGAACGGGTCGCCGAGCGGCCACTCGGCCGCGATCTTCACGACCTCGTCGAGGAAGGCGTCGTGGACGCGCTCGTGCACGAGCACGCGTTCCGTCGCGCAGCAGACCTGGCCGGCGCAGAAGAAGCCGCCGAAGACGGCGCCCTGGGCTGCACGCGCGAGATCGGCGTCCTCGCAGACGACGACGGGGCCGTTCCCGCTCGCCTCGATGAGCGAGCGCTTGAGCCCCGCGGCGCGGACGATCTTCTCGGCAGTCGTGTGCGAGCCGATGAAGCCGACGCCGTTGACCCCCGGATGCGTGACGAGGAGCTCGCCGGCCCGGCCGCCGCCGTAGACGACGTTGACGACGCCGTCGGGCAGGCCGGCGTCGGCCATGATCTGCATGAAGTTCGCCATCGCGAGCGGCGTCCACTCCGACGGTTTGATCACGATCGTGTTGCCCGCCGCGATCCCGGGCGCGATCAGCTCGACCGGGATCAGGGTGGGGAAGTTCCAGGGCGTTATCGCCGCGTAGACGCCGTTCGGCTTGCGGAAGGTGAGGATCCGCTTGCTCGGATCGCGCGACGGGATGACCGCCGTCTCCATCCGTTTCACGTCCTCGGCCGCGATGCGGAAGTTCTCGGCCGTCTCGTCGATATCGGGCAGCGCCTCGCTCTCGTACGGCTTGCCCTGCTCGAGCGTGAGCTCGCGCGCGAAGTCCTCGCGCCGTGCCTCGATCAGGTCGGCGATCGCGTGGCAGACGTCTGCCCGCTCCCAGGCCGAGAGCGCAGCCCAGGCGGGTTGTGCCGCGTTCGCCGCCGCGACGGCGGCGTCGACGTCCGCGGAGCTCGCGTCGGGAGCCTCGGCCAACGTCTCGCCGGTGACGGGAGAGACGATGGTGCGAGCGCTGTCGCCGGTCGCGGCGACCCACGTTCCACCGACGAAGTTCTCGAGCGTGCGGACGGCAAGCGCCATTCGGCGCGAGTCTACGCCTACGCGACGTGCGCGATGGGGAGGTCGAACGCGAACGTGCTGCCCTGCTGCGGCGCGGGCTCGACCCAGATCCGCCCGTGCATGGACGAGACGAGCTGGCGGCAGATGTAGAGGCCGAGTCCGCTGCCGCCGACGCCCTGCCGGTGGTCGGGATCCAGGCGATAGAACTTCTCGAAGACGTGCTCGCGCTCGGTTGCGGGGATCCCCGGACCGCGATCTCGGACCGAGAAGCGCACGCGGCCGTTCTCACGCTCGACCGCCACGTCGACGCGGCTGCCGGCAGGCGAGTACTTGACGGCGTTGTCGATGAGGTTGGCGAGGACCTGATGCGTCCGGCCCTCGTCGCCGAGGACGCGCGGCAGGTCGTCGGAGGTCGAGATGCGGAGCATCGCCCGGTGCGCGGCGCGAGCCCGGGCCTCGTCGACAGCTGCCCGTGCGACCTCCGCGGCGCTGAACGGCTCACGCTCGACCCGCAGCGAGCCGGCGTCGAGCTGTCCGGCGAGGAGGATGTCCTCGACGAGCCCCGCGAGCCGCTTCGACTGCGCCGAGATCATCCGCAACAGCCTCTCCTTCGTGTCGGGCGCGAGCTCGTGCCCGCGTTGCGTGAGCGTGAGCGCAGCGCCGTGGAGCGCGGCGAGCGGCGTGCGAAGCTCGTGCGAGACGGTCGCCACGAACTCCGCGCGGATCGCTTCGAGCCGGTGCTCACTCGTCGCGTCCCGGAACGCGTAGACCGTGCCGTCGCTGAACTCGACGCCGGCGATCGAGAGCCACAGCTCGCGGCCGCCGATCTCGAACGGGATCGTCTCCGGGCGAGACCGTGCGTCGGCCTCGAAGATCGGAACCCGACCGGAGATCGAGGGCCAGCCGGGCAGCGCCGCCTCGATGGGCGCTCCGGTCACCCGCTCGGCCGGCAGGCCGGTGATCGTCTCCGCGGTGGCGTTCCAGAGCAGGACGACTCCGCTCGAGTCGACGAGGAAGACGCCTTCCCCGAGATGCGAGAGCACGCGCGCCGCGCGCTCGCGCTGCTGACGCGCGAAGCGGTTTCGTCCGAGCAGCGGTGCGAACCCGTAGGCGGCCAGCGCGACGGCGAGCAGCGCGCCGAGGCTGGCGAGGAGGAGCCGACGCCGTGTGGCGTTGGCGCCGGCGTACAGCTCCGCTGCCGGAGCGAGCGCGACGAGCCTCGTCGAGGTCGCCTCCCGGGTCAGGAGGGTCGCGACCGCGACGTACTGCTCGCCGTCGAGGAGCAGCTTCGTGGGCCGGTCGAGGGGCAGGCGCGACGGGATGGAGACCGTGCGCCTGGACGGCAAGAGGAGCGATCGTCCGTGCGCGAAGGCGAGCCCGTGCGATGAGAGCCGCTGGAGGCTCGTGAGCAGGCGGTGGCCGAACGGGACGCGCACGATCACGGTGCCGACCCGGTGCCGCCCGACGACGATGCGCACTCGGCGGCTCGGTGTCGCATCGCCGGTCGTCCTGGCCGGGCCGAGGACGAACCGCGCATCCGTCCCGGAGAGCTTGCGGAGCCCGAGGCGGTCGTGGTGCTCGAACGCGCGCTCGACCGCGTGCGACGCCGCGAGCGCGTGGGCGCGCGCGGCGGCGGCAGCGAGGACGTGGCGATAGTCGCTCGCCGGCTTGCGCAGGCTCGCCTGCAGCGCGGCGTCGGCGTGCGCGCGACTTCGCGAAGCTTCGAGGTTGGCGAACGCCCAGGCGCCGGCGGCGAGCGGCAGGACGAGGAACAGCAGCGCCGCCCCGACGGTCAGCCGCCTGCCCAGCCTGGCGGTCACTTCGTCTTCTTGGCCTGCCCCGGCGGCGTCTTCGTCTTGGTCTGGCCGGGTGGGGTCATCGCCGCCTCCGGTGCGACGGCTTGCGTCGTGACCGCGATCGTCGCTTCCGGAGCGGTGTGCTTCGGACCGGCCCAGGAGGGTTTCCCCTTCTGCGTCCGCGTGGCCTGCTTCGCCGCGGCTCCCTGCCAGGACTTGACCTTCGCCGCGGCGCTCCAGCGACCGTTGTTCGTCGCGATCGCCGGCGTGGTCACTGGCGGCGTGGTCACCGGAGTGGTGACCGGCTGCGGCACGGGCGTGGGCGTGGGCGTGGGCGTGGGCGTGGGCTGCGCCGGTGGAGGCGACCGCTTGTGATGTTTTGGCGCGACGTGGTGAGTCGCCGTCGGGCGGGAGGCCTTGACCCCCGGAGTGAGTGCGACCTCGGTCGGCGCGGCGAGCGGACGCTGAACCTGCGTGCTGACGGCCGGCCGCGAAGTGTGCGCCGCAGGGAGGATCAGCGCGGCGACGTGTCCGGGAGCGGCCGGCGCAGTCCAGGGGAGCAGGCCCTCGGAGGGCGGATGCAGGATCAGCAGGGAGAGCGAGACCGACCCCACGACAGCCGTGATCGCCGCAACCAGCGACCCCATCTCAGCGGCTCTTGCCTTCATTCGTCGTCTGCCGCCGGCAGACAGCCTCCCCTCGACGCTTCGTCTCTGTATCGGCGGTGGAGGCCCTACGCTTGAGCGCGGACGAGGGCATACGATCCGCGCCATCGCGACCTTCCTGCACACAATGGTCCGGATCACGGATCCGGCGAAGAGCCGGGCCTTCTACGAGGCGCTCGGCTTCACGTTCGATCGCGACATGGACATCGTCCGCGGCGGACAGGTCGAGGCGACGAACTACTTCTTCTCGCTCGGTGATCGGGAGTCGGTGCTCGAGCTGACCTTCAACCACGACGGCCGGACGTACGACGTCGGCACCGGTTACGGCCACATCGCGATCGGCGTCGACGACCTCGATGCCACGCTCGGCCGCCTGGCCGAGCAGGGCATCGAGCCGGAGCGCCCGCCGTACCAGGTTCGCGAGGGCGGCTCGTGGCTCTGCTTCGTCCGCGATCCGGACGACTACCGGATCGAGATCATCGGGCGCGGCTAGCCGGGCCCGTCCACAGCCTGCTCCGGCACGTCGTGGATGTGCCGGATCGGCGACGGCAGCAGGAACATCATCCCGAGCAGCGCGCCCCCGGCTCCGATCCAGATCGTGTTGTGGACGCCGATCGTCGAGCCGAGCACGCCTGCGACGCTCGTGCCGAGAGGACGCACGCCGTAGTTCACGACCATGAAGGCGCCCGAGACCCGCGAGCGGACGAGCGGCGGGATCAGGGCTCCCTGGATCACGCCGGCGAGGATGTCGAGCAGCATCAGCCCGATCCCCGAGACGAACTCCGCCGTGAAGAGGAACGCGATCACGACCCAGTGCGGGCCGCGGGCTGCCGGCACGAGGAGCAGCGGGGCGGGGAAGAGGAAGCAGCCGATCAGGAACGCCGGGCCGACGCCGATCGCCCGCGCGATACGGCCGGTGAGCGCCGACGCGACGAGCGTCCCGGCGGCGGCGACGCCGAGCACCACGCCGATCGTCGCCGGCGCGACGTGGAGGTAGCGGCTCGCGTAGAGCAGGAACAGGGCGAAGTAGACGAAGTTGAAGAAGTTGATCGTCGCGACGCCGAGCAGCTCGGCGCGGATCACCGGGCTGTTACGGATCCAGCGAAGCCCCGTCGCGATCCCTCCGCTCTCGCGGGGCGCGCCGGGCGGATCCGCGGCGTCGATCGTGCGGAGGAAGAGCGCCGACCAGATGAACGACCCCGCGTCGAGGGCGAGCGCGTACGGCCCGCGCAGGAGCTGGACGAGCAGGCCGCCGAGGCTCGTCCCCCCGAGGAACGAGAAGCCGCGCGCCCCGTTGAGCAGCGTGTTCGCTTCGACGTAGTCCTTGCGCTCGACGATCGTCTGGAAGAAGCCGCCGTAGCTCACGTAGAAGAAGACGCTCGCGCAGCCGAGCGCGAACGAGACCCCGTAGAGCTGAGGCCAGGTCAGGTGGCCGAAGGCGAAGGCGACCGGGATCGTCACGGTCAAGAGCCCGCGCGCGACGTCGGCGAGGAGCATGATCTGCCGCCGCCGGCCGCTGCGATCCACCCAGACGCCTGCGTGCAGCGAGAGGAGCAGGTTCGGCAGGAGGTACGCCGTCGTGAGCGCGCCCATCTGTCCCGGCGTTGCGTGGAGGGCGAGCACCGCGGTCAGCGGCAGCGCGATGGTTGCGATCTGGTCGCCGAGCAGCGACACCGACTGCCCGAGGAAGTAGCGGCGGAAGTTCGCGTTCGAGCGCAGCAGGTTCGGGACGCGTAGCCTCACCCGCTGGAATCTACGTCTAGGCTCGCACCGCTCCTCGCGCCCGAGCGACGCATAGATTTCCCCGGCTTGCGGAAGGACACGGCCGTGTGGCCCGAGGGTTCCTCGGCGGAGCACGTCAGGCGGCTGCAATCGGTAACGGACGCGGCCCTCGCACACCTGCGTCTCGACGAGCTCTTGGGAGCCCTGCTCGAGAGGACGCGCGAGATCCTCGAGGTCGACACGTGCGCGATCCTCCTGCTCGACGAGGAGACGAACGAGCTCGTGGCGCGCGCGGCGCTCGGCATCGAAGAGGAGGTCGAGCAGGGCGTTCGCATCCCGGTGGGGGCAGGCTTCGCGGGGCGCATCGCCGCGGAGAAGCGCCCGGTGGTCCTCGACGACGTCGACCACGGTCACGTCCTCAATCCGATCCTCCGCGAGAAGGGCATCAAGTCGATGCTCGGCGTCCCCCTCGTCGTCGAGGGCGAGGTGCAGGGCGTGCTCCACGTGGGCTCGCTCGTTCCGCGGGCTTTCGCGGATGACGAGGTCGAGCTGCTCCAGCTCGTCGGCGACCGGGCGGCGCTCGCGATCGAGCACGCCCGACTCTTCGAGGCCGAGCGCGCCGCACGTGTGCGCATCGAGCATGTGCAGGCGGTGACCGACGCGGCGCTCGGACACCTCGAGGTGAACGAGCTGCTCCACGTGCTGCTGCCGCGGATCCGGGACATCCTCCGGACGGACACGAGCGCCTTCCTGCTGCTCGACGAGCAGACGGACGAGCTCGTGGCCCGCGCCGCTCTCGGCATCGAGGAAGAGGTCGAGCAGGGCGTGCGCATCCCGCTCGGCGCGGGCTTCGCCGGCCGTGTCGCCGCGGAGTCGCGCCCGATGGTGATCGACGTCGACACGTATCAGGTCTACAACCCGATCCTGCGGGAGAAGGGGATCAAGTCGATGCTCGGCGTACCCCTGGTCGTGCGGGGTGAGGCGCTCGGCGTTCTGCACGTCGGGGCGCTCACGCCGCGCCGATTCACGCGTGACGAGGTCGAGCTTCTGCAGCTCGTGGCCGAGCGGGTGGCGATCGCGATCGAGCGCGCCCGCCTGCTCGAGGAGCTCGTCCAGCTCGACCAGCTCAAGCTGAACTTCGTCGCGATCGCCTCGCACGAGCTGCGAACGCCGGCGACTTCCGTCTACGGCATCCTCAGGACGCTCGCCGACCGCGGCGATCAGCTCTCGCCCGAGCTACGGGACGAGCTGCTCGAGGTCGGCGTCGAGCAGGGCGAGCGTCTACGCGGGCTGCTCGAGGACTTGCTCGACCTCTCGCGCCTCGACGCAAAGGCGATCACGGTCGAGCCACGGCCCGTCGTCCTGAAGTCGGTGCTCGCCGACGTCGTACGCGGCGCGCTCCCCACCGCAGACGCGGTGGAGCTCGACATCCCGGACGACCTCGCCGCCGTCGTCGACCCTCTCGTGCTCGATCGCGTCCTCTCGAACCTCGTCACCAACGCGGCCACCTATGGCGCGCCCCCGATCCGGATTGCCGCGAAGCAGCGTGACCGGCATCTCCGTGTCTCGATCGAGGACGCAGGGCCGGGTGTCCCGAAGGAGCTCGAGGGCAGGGTCTTCGACCGGTTCGCCCGCGGGCGGGGCAAGGCCGGCCACGGGCTCGGTCTCGCGATCGCCCGCGCGTACGCGCAGGCGCACGGCGGCGACCTCGTGTACGACCCGGGCCCGCGTGGTGCCCGCTTCGAGCTGATCCTGCCGCAGGATCTGAACGGGCCCGGAAAAGGCTAGGGCGAGAGCGCCTGCTGCAACGCCGCGAGCGTCTGCGGCCCGACGATCCCGTCCTCGGCGAGCCCCTTCGAGAGCTGGAACTTCTCCACCTCGACCTGCGTCGCGGGGCCGTAGTCGCCGTCGGCTTTGCCCGGTGAGAAGCCGAGCGCGATGAGCCCCTCTTGAAGCAGCTTGACCTGCGCGCCCGTGTCGCCCGGCTTCAGCGTCTGCTGGGGCGCCTGAGGAGTGGGATTCGTCGCGGTCGACGTGGACTGGGTGATCGTCACGGTCGCGACGCTCGGGGTCGTGACGGGCGGCACTGCGGCCTTGCCGTTGCTGAACGCACCTGTGGCGGCGAGGAGCGCGAGGACGACGGCGACGATCGACACGGCGACGATCGCCGCCTGCGCCGTCGTCAGCGTCCAGTTGCCGATGGTGATCTCGCCGCCGTGCCCGGCGCCGCGGGGAGCTTCGTCCTCCGGCAGCGACCAGACTTCGCCTACGTCCTCGTAGACGCCGCGATTGGCGCCACTCTGCGTCTCGGTCAGCGGCTCGGGCTCGTCGAACCAGTCGTCGTAGCCCGGGTCGCCCTCCTCGCGACCCTCCATGAGGGCTGACCGTACAGCGTGGGAGGCCGCTTTGCCAGGCCAGGTAGCCTCGCGGCCGGTGACGGCGGTCCTCATCGTGCTCACGGTCGGCTTCGCCTGGAGCATCGGCGCCCACTACACCGGCGCGGTGATGGGGATGCCGCACGCGCTGCGGGCGATCGGCGCGTGGCAGGCGCTCCTCCTGATGGCGCCGCTCGCGTTCCTCGGCGCGACGTTCGTGAGCCACGAAGTCGAGAAGCGTGTCGGCTCCGGCCTGACGAACGGGCGGCTCTCGGTCAGCGAGCAGGTCGTCGTGATCGGCGTGGCCTTCGCGGTCACGACCTTCTTCAACCGGCTCCGCATGCCGACCTCGACGATTCAGATCCTCGTCTTCTCGGTCGTGGGCGTCGCGCTCGCGACGGGGGCGGGCGTCAGCTGGCGGTCGATCGGACACCTCGTCGGAGTCTGGGCGGCGGCGCCGGTCGCGGCGATCTGGCTCGGGCTGCTCCTGACTCTCGTCCTGGACAGGCTGCCGCTCGGAGGAAGGATCGGGGCCGTGCTCGTCGCGGTGGGCGCGTGCGCGGCGTTCGCGATGGGCGCGAACGACGTCTCGAACGCGAGTGGCGCGCTCGTCGGCACCGGCACGTTCGGCCCGCTCGCGGCCGGTGCGATCTGCGGCGCCGGAATCGCGGTCGGCGTGCTCACATGGGGAAGGCCGCTCCTGCGGCGCGTGGCGTTCGAGATCGTCGAGGTCGACCGGGCGATGGCGACGGCGGCGCAGTTCGTGCAGGCCGGAGTCGTGCTCGCTGCCGTTGCGTTCGGGTTCTTCACCTCGATGAACCAGGCGCTCGTCGGAGCGATGGCCGGAGCCGGATTCGCACGCGGGCGCGAGACCGTGCATCTCGCAACGCTGTTCGCGATCCTCGAGGGCTGGGTGCTCGGGCCTGCGATGTCGATTGCGGCCGGCTACGTCTTCGGGCTCACCGTTCGTTGAGAAGTCGCCCGGAAAGCGGCACGGACGCGCCACGGTTCGCCGCCTAGCGTCCTGGTCATGGCAACGAGGGCGGCGACACCGTGGGGACCTGCGGATCTCGTGGAGGAGCTGACCGTTCAGCAGCAGGCGGGCACCAAGCGGTTCTCGTCGAAGGTGCAGCTGCTCGAGACGGCGAAGGGGGAGCGTCTCGTTCGCTTCTCCTACGCCGGCGCGGGCGGCGGCACGCGCGGGCCGGTGACCCTCAGGGAGCGGGACATTGGACGGCTGAAAGCCGCCCTCGCCAAGCACCCGGCGCTCGCGGAGACGCTCGGGTTCTAGATGAATAGTTCCACGGCCGAGGTGGCGGCCGGGAGGTAGGGGCCGGTAGCAGTCAGGTCGAAGTCGGCGGTGCCTATTCGCACCGTCGACCTGGGAGGGACACGATGCTCGCCGACCTCGACCTGTTGCTGATTGCTGTGTTCTGTACGGCTGACGATCTCCTGCCGGAGCCGGCGAAGAACGCCAGGCGGATCCTGACCGACGCGGAGGTCGTCACGCTGGCTGTCGCGCAGGCGATCATGGGGATCAGCTCTGACGGCAGGTTCATTCGGACCGCTCGCAAGCAGCTCGCGCATCTGTTCCCGGTGTTGCCGAACCGGCCCGGCTATCTGAAGCGCCGGCAGGGGCTGAGCGACACGATCGAGTGGCTGATCACGGTGTTCGCGAGCGACAGCCCCGGCTTCCACGACGACCTGGTGCTGGTCGATTCGACCCCGGTCGAGTGCGCCCGCAGCGTCGAGACGACCCGGCGCAGCCAACTCGGCGACGCCGCCGACTACGGCTACTGCGCAAGCCACAGCCGCTACTTCTGGGGTTTCCGCCTCCACGGCCTCTTCGCCTTGGACGGCACGCCACGCGCGCTGCTGCTCACCTCGCCCAAGACCCCCGAACGCGACGTCTGCCTGACCCTGCTTCAACGCTGCCAACGATCCGGCCACCTGTGCGTAATCGGCGACAAAGGCTACGCCGGCCGCGAGTTCGAGACCGCCGCCCTCGAACTCGACGCCACGATCATCCGGCCGCGCCGCAGAGACGAGCCCTTCGACCGGCCACACCTCGCGCCGATCCGTCAGCGCATCGAATCGATCTTCCAGACCTGCAAAGACCTGCTCACCCTCGAACGACACGGCGCCCGCACCCTCCACGGCCTCGCAACCCGCATCAAAATGCGCTTCCTCGCGCTCGCCGCCGCGATCGCGCTCAACCACCGTCTCGGCCGACCGCCCCGCGCCCTCGCCGACTACACCGCCTGAACCCATGGAACTACTCATCTAGTGGTCACTCCGGCAAGTAGCAGCACCCTTTGTCCGGCTGCAAAGCGTCGGACGTACCGGAGCAACCACTAGATCGCGGCGAGGACCCGGTCCCGGGCCGCGTCGACGACGGATGCGAGAAGGAGCGCGCCATCGTCGGAGCCGAGTAGCGGATCGACCGCGTGCTCGGGATGCGGCATGAGCCCCATCACGTTTCCGGCCTCGTTGCACACGCCGGCGATGTCGTCGACCGAGCCGTTCGGGTTGTCGGTGTAGCGAAGGACGACCTGGGCGGGATCGAGGTCCGGCGGCGGGAGATAGCGGCCGTCGCCGTGCTTGACCGGGAGGACGAGTCGCTGTCCTTCGGTGCACCGCTTCGTGAATGGCAGATCCGCGCGCTCGACCGTCACGCCCACGTCCCGGCAGACGAACCGGAGCGACTCGTTCCGCAAGAGCGCTCCAGGCAGGAGCCCCGCTTCGCAGAGGATCTGGAAGCCGTTGCAGATCCCGAGCACGAGCCCCCCGGCGTGGGCGAACACGACCGCGGCGGCCGTCGCCGGCGAGAACTGTGCGATCGCGCCGCAGCGGAGGTAGTCGCCGTACGAGAACCCGCCCGGCAGGATCACCGCGTCGAGGTCGGGCAGATCCGGCTCTTCGTGCCAGACCGGGACGGCCTCGGCGTCGAGCGCCGAGAGTGCCCAGAGTGCGTCCCGGTCGTCCTGCGAGCCCGGATACGTGACGACGCCGACGCGCGGCTGGGGACTAGCCAACGATCTCCACCTCGTACGACTCGATCAGCGGGTTGGCGAGGAGCTGCTCGCACATCTCCTCGACTCGCGCCTTGGCGGCGTCGGCGTCGTCGGCCTCGACCTCGAGGTCGATCACCTTGCCGACGCGCGCGTCCTGCACCTCGAAGCCGAGGTGGCCGAGCGCCGAGCAGACCGCCTCCCCCTGCGGATCGAGGATCCCGGGCTTCGGCCGGACGAGAACGGTCGCCCTGCGAATCGCGGCTCTCATGCCGGAGCCCCCGACGAATCCGCAGCAGTCGGTGGGCTGGTCATCCGAGCACCACGCTCGGGTCGTCGAGATACGCCGGGAACGGGATCGTCGTCAGCCGCTCGAACGCCTCGTGGTATTTCGCGCGCGTGACCTGCACGACGTCGTCGGGCAGCTCGGGGCCCGGATCGGTCTTGTCCCAGCCGGTCGTCTCGCAGTAGTCGCGGACGAACTGCTTGTCGAAGCTGTCCTGGGTCCGGCCGGGCTCGTAGTCCTCGCCGGGCCAGAAGCGCGAGGAGTCGGGCGTCAGCGCCTCGTCGCCGAGGACGAGGTTGCCCTCGGGGTCGATCCCGAGCTCGAACTTCGTGTCGGCGATGATGAGGCCCGCGCGCAGCGCGTGGTCGGCCGCCGTCTTGTAGAGCCGCAGCGAGACCTCCTCGACCTCGCGGAGCCGCTCCTCGCCGACGAGCTCCGCAGCCTGCTCGCGCGTGATGTTCTCGTCGTGCCCTTCCTGCGCCTTCGTCGCGGGCGTGAAGATCGGCTGTGGGAGCTTGTCCGACTCCCGCAGTCCCTCCGGCAGCCGGTGCCCGCAGACCTCGCCGCTCGCGCGGTAGTCCTTCCAGCCCGATCCGGCGAGATAGCCGCGCACGACGCACTCGATCGGAAGCATCTCGAGGCGGCGGCACTCCATCGAGCGGCCGTCGTCGCGGATGGCGAGCATGTGGTTCGGGACGATCGGCGCGAGGACGGTGAACCAGTAGCCGGAGAGCCCGGTCAGGACCCGTCCCTTGTCCGGAATCTCGGTCGGCAGGACGACGTCGAACGTCGAGATGCGGTCGGACGCGACGAGCAGGAGCCTGTCGTCGTCGACGGCGTAGATCTCGCGCACCTTTCCGGATGCGATGTGGGTGGCTTCAGGCATGGAGCGGCTCCTCCTTGAGTGCTTCGAGACGGGCGAACACGGTGTCGATGTGGCGCGTGTACACGCCGAGGTCGAAGGTGATGGCGAGGTCGACACGCGAGGCGATCTCGTTGTCGGCGCGGCAGAGCTCGCGGAAGTCGAGCTCCTCCTCCCAGGCCCGCATCGCCGCGCGCTGCACGAGGCGGTAGGCGTCGTTGCGCGCGAGTCCGGACTCGACGAGCCCCGTCAGGACGCGCTGGCTGAAGAAGAGGAAGTGGCTGCCCTCGAGATTGCGGCGCATTCGCTCCGGATAGACGACGAGGCCGTCGACGATCCAGACGAAGCGGTCGAGCATGTAGTCGAGAGCGAGGAAGGCGTCGGGAATCGCGACCCGCTCGGCGGACGAGTGGGAGATGTCGCGCTCGTGCCAGACGGCGACGTTCTCCAAGCCGACGAGGGCGGCAGCACGCACGACGCGGGCGAGGCCGCAGATGCGTTCGGCCACCTTGGGGTTGCGCTTGTGCGGCATCGCCGACGAGCCCTTCATCCCCGTCGCGAACGGCTCCTCGACCTCCCGCACCTCGGTGCGGGCCAGATGGCGGATCTCGAGGGCGAACCGCTCGAGCGAGGTCGCGCAGAGCGCCAGTGCGTTCAGCAGCTCGGCGTGCCGATCGCGCGAGACGATCTGGGTCGACAGGGGATCGCGCTCGAGACCGAGACGCTCGCAGGCGATCCGCTCGACCTCCGGATCGACGACCACGTACGTACCGACCGGCCCCGAGAGCTGACCGACCCGGTTCTGTTCGAGTGCCCGGGAAAGCCGGCCCCGGGCACGGTCGAGCTCGAACGCCCAGCCGGCGAGCTTCCAGCCGAACGTGACCGGCTCGGCGTGGATGCCGTGCGAGCGGCCGATACAGAGCGTCGCCCGGTGTTCGTCGGCGCGTCGGACAACCGCCGCGAGCGCACGGTCGATCCCCTCGGCGATCAAGGCGCCCGCATCGCGGATCTGGAGCGCGAGGCCGGTGTCGACCACGTCTGAGGACGTGAGCCCGTAGTGGACGAACCGTCCCTCCGACCCGAGTTGCTCGGCGACCGCGTCGACGAAGGCGGCCGTGTCGTGGTCGGTGACGCGCTCGATCTCCGCAACGCGCTCGGGCGTCGGCACGCGCACCCGCGCGCGAATCGTCTCGACCGCCTCGGCCGGAATCGTCCCCACCTCGGCGAAGCCCTCGAGCGCGGCGACCTCGACCTCGAGCCACGTGGCGAGCTTCCCCTCGTCCGACCAGATCCTGGCCATGGCCGGACGGGAGTAACGGGCGATCACGGCATCAGTCTAGAGCGCGCGTCCGTCGGCGTTCGGGGCGTGTGAGCGCGGCCGGCGACTGCGGGCAGACCTCACTACGCCGGCGCCGCGCTCGCTCTCGGTCATCCCTCCAGGGCACGGCTACGGGACGATTCTCTTCTCGAATCGCTTCGTCCTCAATCACAGGATCACGGTCGCGATGCTCGGGTACGCGGCGGGACGAGGATCGTGGGCTAGGAGCTCAGGCGCCGAGGATCCGCAGCGCGAGCGCGGCGGCGTTCTTGGCGTTGTCGACGCCGACCGCGGCGACCGGCACGCCCGGCGGCATCTGCGCGATCGCGAGCAGCGCGTCGAGCCCGTCGAGGACGCTGAGGCTCGAGCGAAGCGGGACGCCGATCACGGGGAGGTCGGTGTGCGCAGCGACGGCTCCGGGCAGCGCGGCGGACAGGCCGGCGCCGCAGATGAGCACGCGGATCCCGCGGTCGCGAGCGCTCCGGGCGTACTCCGCGACGGCGTCCGGCGTGCGGTGCGCCGAACGCACCTCGAACTCGTAGCCGACGCCGGCCTCGTCGAGCAGCGCAGTCGCGCCCTGCATACGCTCGCGGTCCGACTCGGAGCCGACGAGGATCCCGACCCGCGGTTCGTCAGTCACGAGCGATGTCCGTCCGGAACTGCATGCCGGCGAAATCTATGCGGGCCGCCGCCTCGTAGGCCGCAGTTCGCGCCTCCTCGACCGTCGCACCCGTGCCGACGACGTTGAGGATGCGGCCGCCGTTCGTCACGAGCTGCCCGCCGCGCTGCGCAGTTCCCGCGTGGAAGACGAGCGCGCCGGCCGCCTCGGCGTCCTCGATCCCCTCGATCGGCGTGCCCCGGTCGCTGCGCTCCGGATACCCGTCGCCCGCGATCACGACGGTTACCGCGGCGCGGTCCACCGCAATCCGCGGCGGCTGCGAGAGGTCGCCTGCGAGCAGCGGAACGAGGTCGCTCTCGAGCCGCGGGAGGAGCGACTGGGTCTCGGGGTCGCCGAAGCGGCAGTTGAACTCGATCACGCGCAGGCCGTCCTCCGTCCACATCAGGCCCGCATAGAGGAGTCCCTGGAACGGCGTCCCGCGTTCAGCGAGCTCGCGGAGGACCGGCAGATGCACCGCCTCCAGGATCTCGTCCGCCTCGTCGTCGGCCACGTCCGGCAGAGGCGAGAACGAGCCCATCCCGCCCGTGTTCGCCCCCTCGTCGCCGTTGCCGATTCGCTTGTAGTCACGCGCGGGAGGAAAGCCGACGGCGGTCTCGGCGGCGCAGACGGCGAACACCGAGAGCTCGGGCCCTTCGAGCAGCTCCTCGGCGTGAAACGGGCCGCCGAGCTGCCCGGCGGCGTGCAGCGCCTCTCCGAGCTCCTCCTGCGTTCGGCAGACCCACACGCCCTTCCCCCCCGCGAGGCCGTCGAGCTTGACGACACACGGCGGCTCGGCGACCGCAAGCGTCCTCGCGCTCGGCACGCCCGCCGCCTCCATCACGTCCTTCGCGAACGACTTCGAGCCCTCGATCTGGGCGGCCGCAGCGCTCGGCCCGAAGACGGCGACCCCCCGATGGCGCAGCTCGTCGGCGAGACCTGCGACGAGCGGAGCCTCCGGCCCGACCACCACGAGGTCGACCCGAAGCTCGAGGGCGAGCGAGACGAGCGCGGCCGAGTCGTCGGCGCGTACCGGGTGACAGTGGGCGAGCGCCGCGATCCCCGGGTTGCCGGGCGCCGCGTGGACCTCGGGGAGGCTCGCGCTGCGGCACAGCGACCAGGCGAGCGCGTGCTCGCGACCTCCCGACCCGACGACGAGCACTCTCACCCGTCGATCGTAAGCGACGCGCGCTTTGCAAGCGCCCCGCCCGCGCAAGACCCGGCCGTGGGGCGAACCGGGACATGTCGCTGCGGCGATCGACGGCTTCCGGGGACGTCTTCGAGCGCGTCTCCGCCACCCGCACGGCCGCCGGCTCGGACCAGACCCGACGGCGCGGTTTACGCTGGCGCCGATGAACGCGCCTCCCTACTCGGCCGCCGCCAGAGACGTCCTCCGGCTGCCGGTCGGCGCGATCGAGCGCGATCAGGTTGCAGTCGAGGAGCCGCTCGAGATCCGGATCGGCGGACAGCCGGTCGCGGTCACGATGCGGACGCCCGGCCACGACGAGGAGCTCGCGCTCGGCTTCTGTCTCTCCGAGGGGCTGGAGCCGCGCGAGGCGCGGCTGCCCGACGATCTCGCCGCGAACACCGTCGACGTCGACGCACCCGGCTTCGATCCGGGCCGGCTGCAGCGCAGCTTCTACACCTCGTCCTCGTGCGGCGTCTGCGGCAAGGGAGCTCTCGAGGCGGTGTCCGTCGAGGCGCCGCGCGTCGAGGCGGATCTGCGGCTGCCGCTCCGGCTCGTCGAGTCGCTGCCCGACCGGCTGCGAGAGGCGCAGGCCGCGTTCGCGGTCACGGGTGGCCTCCACGCGACCGGGCTCTTCTCCGTTGCGGGCGAGCCGCTCTGCGTCCGCGAGGACGTCGGACGGCATAACGCGATGGACAAGGTCGTCGGGTGGGCTTTCCGGCAAGGGCTGCTCCCGCTTTCCGAGCACGTGGTCTGCGTGAGCGGCCGCCTCTCGTTCGAGCTCGTCCAGAAGGCGGCCGTCGCCGGGTGCCCGGTGCTCGTCGCGGTCGGCGCGCCGTCGAGTCTCGCGGTCGACCTCGCCGCCGACCGCGGCGTCACGCTCTGCGGCTTCGTCCGGGGCGCTTCCGTCAACGTCTACACCGAGCCGTGGCGGATCGAGCCCTGACCGGGATCCTGCTCGTCGGCGGTGCGAGCAGCCGCTTCGGGTCGCCGAAGGAGCTCGCCGAGGTCGAAGGAGAGACGCTCCGCGACCGCGCCTGGCGGCTGCTCGGGGACGCGTGCGACGAGCGGTTCGCGGTGGGTCGTGGCGGCCTTGCCGACCCGGGCACGGGGCCCGTTGCCGCGATAGCCGCCGGATTGCGGGCGGCGTCACACGACGTCGCGGTCGTCGTTCCGGTCGACATGCCGCTGCTCACCGTCGCGGCGCTGCACGCGCTCGCCGACGCGTGCCACGACGCAGCCGTCGCCCTGGCGGGGCCGCTCCCGTGCGCGGTTGCGCGACGCGCACTGCCGGCATTCGAGACGGGCGAGCTACGGCTGCGCACGGTGCTCGCGGGCCTCGACACGGCGCGCGTCGAGCTCGACCCGGCGCTGCTCGCGAACGTCAACACTCCGGCCGATCTGGCAAGAATCCCGGGGTGAGCGAGCTGTTCGAGGTCGGTGGCGAGGCCTATGACGACTTCATGGGCCGGTACTCGAGGCGCCTGGCCCCGCTCTTCGCCGACTTCGCCGGCGTTGGCGCCGGCCAGCGCGTCCTCGACGTCGGCGCCGGAACGGGGGCGCTGACGGCGGACCTGCTCGGCCGTGGCGCAGAGGTCGTCGCCGCCGATCCCTCCGCCTCCTTCGCGGCCGTCCTGCGCGAGCGCTTCCCGCAGATCGACGTGCACGAGACCGCCGCGGAGGCGCTTCCCTTCGCCGACGGCTCCTTCGACGTCGCGCTCGCCCAGCTCGTCGTCGCCTTCATGTCCGACGCGCCGAGAGCGATCGCCGAGATGGCGCGCGTTGCCGGGCGCGTCGCGGTCGCGATGTGGGGCGTCGCGGAAGTCGAGATGTTCGCGGCGATCGACCGGACGGCGGAGGCGATCGGCGCGGCGCGGGGAGGAGAGCCGCGGCTGTACCGGACGCCGGGGGAGCTGCACGACCTGCTCGCTCCCCATGGCGACGTCGAGACGGCCGAGCTCGACGTCACCGCCGGCTACGGCGGGTACGAGGAGTTCTGGAGCACGCTTGCGCGCCGCGTCGGCCCGGCCGGGCAGTGGCTGATGTCGCTCGACGACGAAGGACGCGAGCGCGCGCGCGAGGAGCTCTTCCGCCAGCTCGGCAGCCCGTCGGGCCCGTTCGAGCTCGAGGCGCGCGCGTTCGCGGCGGCGGTATAGGGGCTACGCCCTCGTGAGGACGGAGGTCCGCTCGGCGCCGGTGCCGACGAGGGTGACCTCGACGTCGAGCTCGCGCTCCACGAAGTCGAGGTAGCCGCGCGCCGCATCCGGCAGCTCCGCGACGGACGAACAGTCGTCGAGCGGCTCGTTCCAGCCGTCGAGCACCTCGTACACCGGCTCCGCCGCGTGGAAGTCGCTCTGGTGCGCCGGGAAGTCGCGGGTCTCGTTTCCGTCGGGCGTCCGGTAGCGGACGCAGACCGGAAGCTCCGAAAAGTGGGAGAGGACGTCGAGCTTCGTCAGCGCGAGCTGGTCGATCCCGTTCACGCGGACTGCGTAGCGGAGCGCGACGAGGTCGAGCCAGCCGCAACGGCGTTCCCGCCCGGTCACGGTCCCGTACTCCCCGCCGAGCTCCCGCATGCGCGCCTGCTCGTCGCCCTCGATCCCCGAAGGGAACGGTCCCTCGCCCACGCGGGTGACGTACGCCTTCGTGACGCCGACGACCCGGTCGAGCCGCTGTGGCCCGATCCCGACGCCCGTCGCCGCGCTCGCCGCGACCGGGTTGGAGGACGTGACGAACGGATACGTACCGTGGTCCAGGTCGAGGAGCGTCGCCTGCGCGCCCTCGAACAGCACGTCTTTTCCGGCTCGCAGGGCTCGGTCGACGTAGAGGGAGGTGTCGGCGACGTACGGGCGGAGGCGCTGCGCGTAGCCCTCGTACTGCGCTGCGACGGTCTCGAGGTCGAACGGGTCCGCCTCGTAGACCCGCTCGAGCCACAGGTTCTTCTCGGCGAGCGCGACCTCGATCTTCTGGCGGAGGATCTTCGGGTCGAGGATGTCCTGGACGCGGATGCCGAGCCGCATCGCCTTGTCGGCGTAGCACGGGCCGATGCCGCGCTTCGTCGTGCCGATCGCGAGATTGCCGAGGCGCCGCTCGCTCGCCTGGTCGATCGCGACGTGCCACGGCATGATCAGGTGCGCGTTGCCGGAGAGATAGACCTCGTCGGTGGAGTGGCCGCGCCGCTCGAACTCGTCGAGCTCGGCGATCAGCACCTCGGGATCGACGACGCAGCCGTTGCCGATCACGCACGGCTTGCCGCGGACGATCCCGCTCGGAAGTGCCCGGATCTTGTACGTCTCGTCGCCGACAACGATGGTGTGGCCGGCGTTCGGGCCGCCCTGGTAGCGGCACACGAGGTCGGAGTCCTGGGCGAGCAGGTCGACGATCTTGCCCTTGCCCTCGTCGCCCCACTGCGCGCCGACGATCACAGTCGCTGGCACGTCGGAGACGATAGCTCGCGAGACCTTCGGTCTCGCTCGCCGTGGGAACGAACCGCGCAGACGGGACATCCGGGCCAAAGCACGGCGCGCGTTCGAGACCGCGCTCTCGAACGCGCGCCGTTCCGTCTCCCTGCGAGCGAGGTGTCGCTCGCGTGACTCAGCTCGCGAGCGAGACCGCGAGGTCTCGCTCGCGATAATCGCGGCGGGCATCGACGTGCACGTCGCGCGCGAGGCGGCGGAGGCGGCTCGCGGTGGGCCCGCCGACGCGGCCGGCGAGCTCGCGCCACTCGTGGTTCGTCGTCACGATCACGAGCCGCCGCTGCTGCTCGCGCTGGTTGACGAGGTTGTAGATGCGGTCGCGCGCCCAGCTCGACCAGTCCTCCGCGCCGAGGTCGTCGAGGACGACGAGGGGGTAGCCGCTCGGGTTCGGCGGAGGCTCGCCGTCGCCGTAGCTCTCGCGCAGCGCATTCAGCCAAGCGGGGACGTTGAGGAAGAGCGCCGTCGGCCTGGGCTCGCGGTCGCTCCAGATCACCTCGCGGAGGATCGCCACCGCCAGGTGCGTCTTGCCCGCGCCCGGGTTGCCGCGGAGGAGAAGGCCCTGGCGCAGGTCGGTTCCCGCACGGAACTCCTTCGTCCACTGCCGGCAGACCGCGATCGCATTGCGCGTATCGGGCACCGGCTCGAAGTTCTCGAAGGTGCAGTCGTCGTACGCCGGCGGCACGCGCACCCGTCCCCAGCGCTCGTCCGCCCGGCGCTGCTCGTCGACGACCTGCTCCGTCGCCCGGCACAGCCGGCAGTAGCGTTCGGCCGGAAACGTCTGGCCGAGCAGGACGATCTGCTCGGTCTCGAACTCACGACCGCAGCCGAGGCAGTTCGCTGTGAGGCTAGTGGACAAGGCTGGCGAACTTCGCGTACTTGCTGATGAAGGCGACGTTGAAGGCGTCGGTCGGGCCGTTGCGGTGCTTCGCGACGATCACCTCGGCGACACCCTTCTTCGTGTCGTCGGCGTCGTCACGTTCGTAGTACTCCTCCCGGTAGAGGAACATCACGAGGTCGGCGTCCTGCTCGATCGATCCCGACTCGCGCAGGTCGGACAGCATCGGGCGCTTGTCGTGGCGCTGCTCCGGCGAGCGGTTGAGCTGGGAAAGGGCGATCACGGGGATGTCGAGGTCCTTCGCGATCTCCTTGAGGCCTCGGGAGATCGACGACACCTCCTGCAGACGGCTCTCCTCGCTGCGGCCGGTCGTCATCAGCTGGAGATAGTCGACGACGACGAGGCCGAGGTTCGGCTCGCGGCGCTTCAGCGTCTGCGCGCGGGCACGCAGTTCGAGCAGGCTGAGCGCCGGGGTGTCGTCGACGTAGAGCGGCGCCGACTCGAGCTTGCTGCACGCCTCGGTGAGGCGAGGCCAGTCGTCCTTCGAGAGCTTGCCGGTGCGGATGTGATGGGCGTCGACCCTGCCGCGCGAGCAGATCAGGCGCTGGGCCACTTCCTGCCGCGACATCTCGAGACTGAAGAAGGCGCACGGCGTCTGCACGTCGACGGCGACATGGTTCGCGATCTCGAGGGCGAAGGCGCTCTTCCCCATCGACGGGCGCGCGGCGATGATCACGAGGTTCGCGGGCTGGAAGCCGGCGGTGATCTTGTCGAGATCCTTGAAACCGCTCGAAAGGCCGGTGACGTCGGCGCCCGACTCGTAGAGGTGGCTGATCCGCTGGAACGTCTCGACGAGCGTGTCCTTGAAGAGGATGAGCTCGCCCTGCGCGCGGCGCTCGCCGAGCTCGAACACGAGCTGCTCGGCCCGTCCGACGAGCTCCGCCGGCTCGCCCTCGCGCTCCCAGCCGAGCTGCGCGATCTCGCCCCCGGCGCGGATCAGGCCGCGCAGCGTCGCGTTCTCGCGGACGATCTCGGCGTAGTGCCGCGCGTTGGCGGTGGCCGGGACGAGGCGCGCCAGCTCGTACAGCCGGACGCGGCCGCCGATCGCTTCGAGCTCGCCGCGCTGCTCGAGCTCGTTCGTCAGGGTGATCGCGTCGACGGGCTCGTTCTTGCCGTACAGCTGGAGCGCCGCACGGTAGATCTTCGCGTGCGACTCGCGGTAGAAATCGCCGGCATCGAGGATCTCGCTGACGGCTGCGATTGCGCCCGGCGCGATCATCATCGCACCGAGGACCGACTCCTCGGCTTCGAGGTTCTGCGGCGGAACGGTGCCGGTGGCAGCCGCAGGCGTCGGGGCGGGGGCGAGCGTCATCCGCCGCGATTCCAGCACGCGTGGAGGCTCCTCGCCAGAGGTGGAAAGGTCCGTTGTGAACAGGTCATTTTCGGCCATTTGCAGGCGAAACAATCAGGATCGCAGGCGCATCGGACGGCGCGCCTGTGGACGGTGTGACCGCTCGGAGCGGCAACTTCGTGCGCAATCCACACCTCCGTGGACAGCGTGTTGACGCTCTACGATCGGCGCGTGGACGCCTGGCAGGAGCTCGACGAACCATGGCAGGCTTCGTTCGAGCTCGCCTGGGAGGCCTACGTCGCGGGGACGATTCCCGTCGGCTCGGTGGTCGCCGCGGCGGACGGGACGGTCGTCGCGCGTGGGCGCAACCGGATCTTCGATCCCCCCGGAGTCGGGCTAGCCGGGTCGCGCCTCGCGCACGCAGAGGTCGACGCGCTCTCCCAGCTTCCGGTGACCGCTCGCTATCGCGATCACGCCCTCTACTCGACCCTCGAGCCCTGCCTCCTCTGCACGGCGGCCACGCTGCTCGCGACGGTCGGCCGGATCGAATACGCGACCGAGGATCGCTTCGGCGGAGCCTGCAACGGGGCGATCGACACTGCCCATTGGCGGCGGAGCGCCCCCGAGATCGCGCGGCCGCTCGGCGGCTGGCCGGGACAACTGTCGGCCGCGCTGCAGAGCTCGTTCTGGCAGGCGCACCCGGAGCACCGGCGCGCAGCCGAGATCGTCGAGCTCTTCGGGGAGGAGGCGGGGCGAGCGGGCGCGCAGGTACTCGAGCTCGACGGCATCCCGCCCCGCCTGGACGAGGCGCTCCCGCTTCTGCTCGACTGCCTCTAGTCGCTACTCGTCGGCGAGCGCCGCGTCCGCGTCGGCGCGCCACTCGGGCTCGGACTCCGGCTCGGTCTCCGCGGCTTCCGGCTCGGCGCCGGCCTGCTCGGCCTCGGCGGCTTCGGTTGCCTCCGCCGCCTCCGCGGCGTCGACCTCGGCGAGGATCTCCTCGAGCTCGACCGACGGCTCGTGTGCCGCTTCGGGCTCCGCCTGCTCGGCGCGCTCGGCGGCCTCCAGCTCTGCGAGCTCCTCCTCGGACGGCAGCTCGCCGCCCTCGGGGACGACCTCGGTCTTCACCTCGACTCGCACGTCCTCGTAGAGCCCGATCGGAACCTCGTAGCGGCCGATGCGCTTGATCGGATCGGTTTCGATCTTGCGCCGGTCGACGCGGATCTTCTTCGAGCTCCACAGCTCGTCTGCGATGTCGGTCGGCGTGACGGAGCCGAAGAGGGAGCCGGTCGGGCCGGCCTTGACCTCGAACCGGAGCACCACCTTCGAGAGAGTGTCCGCGATCTCGCGGGCCTGGTCGGTGCTCTTCGCCTCGTGGCGCGAGCGGAGCGTGTCCCGCTTCTGCAGCTCGGCGACGCGTGCGGGCGTCGCCTCCTCGGCGAGCCGCCGGGGGAGGAGGTAGTTGCGGGCGTAGCCGCGGGCGACCGAGACGACGTCGCCGCGCAGGCCGACGTGCTCGACGTCCGAGAGGAGGATGACCTCCATCAGCGCTCGCCCCTGTCACCGCGGTCGCCGCGATCGCGGCGACCTCCGCCACGCTCCCTGTCCTCGGCGCCCTCGGCGACGTACGGCAGGAGCGCCATCTCGCGCGCCCGCTTCACCGCGGTCGCCACCTGCACCTGGTGCCGGCGGCACGCTCCCGTGATGCGGCGGCTGCGGATCTTCCCCTTCTCGGAGATGTAGCGGCGCAACTGGTTGACGTTCTTGTAGTCGATCTCCGCGATCTTCTCCTTGCAGAAGAAGCAGTTGCGGCGCTTGATCTGGCCGACAGGCCCGCCGGGCCGTCGCCGTTGCTGTTGCTGATTCTTCTCTCTCGCCATGCCTCTCCTAGAACGGGATGTCGTCGTCGGCCGCGGCCGGGAAGTCGGCGCTTTCGGACGCCGCGCCCGCGGGCACGAACTGGTTTCCGCCACTGGAGCCGTCGCCGTCACCGCGGCCGCCGAGGAACTGGACGCTGTCGGCGACGACCTCGACGGCCTCGCGCTTCGAGCCGTCCTGCGCCTGCCACTCGCGCCAGCGCAGCTTGCCGTCGATCCCGACCGGGCGTCCCTTGGACAGGTACTGCGCGCAGTTCTCGGCCTGGTTGCCGAAGACGGAGATGCTGAAGTAGTTGGGGGCGTCGATCCAGTTGCCCGCCTCGTCGCGCTTGCGGTCGTTGACGGCGACGCGCAGGCTGCAGACCGGCGTGCCGCCGGGCGTATGGCGCAGCTCGGGATCCCTCGTCAGGTTCCCGACCAGTACGACGCGGTTGATGTTGGCTGCCATCTCTCTACTCCTCCTCCTCCTCTTCCGGGTCTTCCGTGGCAGCGTACTCCGGCTCCGCCGGCTCCGAAACGGCCGTTTCGGACCCGGTCGCCTCGGACGTGATGGCTGGGACGGGCGTCGCGGCGTCGTCGCGCGGCGCGCTCGTCCGCGAGCCGGCGATGTGGCGCGTCGCCATGTGACGGAGCACCGCGTCCTCGATCTTGAGGACGCGAGAGACCTCGGCGAGCGTGTCCGCCTCCGCGTCGAAGACGACGAGGTGGTAGACGCCCTCCTCCTTGTGCGCGATCGGATAGGCGAGCCGCCGTCGACCCCACGCGTCGTGGCTTTGCCAGCTGCCCCCGTTGTTCTCGACGAGCTCGCGCGCACGGGCGACGATGTCGTCCTGGCGGGCCTCGGCCTGCTCGGGGTCCAGCAGCAGCAGAATCTCGTAAGTCGTCACGCCCCGATGTCCTCCCTTCCCATGGTCTCGATGTCGGCCCCGACTGCCTGCGACGCTCGGGACTCAAACGACGCGATGACGGGGCAGGAAGCGGCGGTCACTGTAGCATCGAGCCACTGATGCGCCGCCTGTTCGCCTGGATCGGAGGAGCCGTCGGCGGGATCGCCGCGTACCGCTTCGTGCGCCGGCAGGAGGCCACGCTCCAGACCTCGACCGAGCCCGCGGCGGCGTCGTCGGAACCGGACGGCCGTGCGGAGGAGCTGCGCGCAAAGCTGGCGGAGTCGCGCGGCGACACGGCCGAGCCTGCAGCGGAGGAGCCGACCTCGTCGCCGGAGCCGGAGTCGCCCGAGGAGCGCCGCCGGCACGTCCACGAGGAAGGCCGCGCCGCGCTCGACGAGATGCGCTCCGAGTGACCGACGACCGGATGACGTTCAAGCCGGGCCAGAGCTACGCCGTTCTGACGACCGGGCTGCTGCGCAGGCAGCACCGCGTCTTACCGGCCGGATCCGTGACGAGCGTCGACGGCAAGCACCTGCCGCTGCTGCCGCATCCCGAGGCGCCCGTGACCGACTCCCAGAGCTTCGACCAGATGCGGAACGCGTTCGAGCGCGCCTACACGGTGGCCACTAGCTCAGCTGCGTCTGCTCGGCGACCTCGCCGGCGGCGCCGGTCTTCTCGACGATGACGTAGCCGTCGTGGCGCTCCACGACTCGTTCGAGCTGCGGGTCCTCGTGACCCGGCCGGACGAAGAAGAGTCGCGGCTCGGCACGCACGCGGCGATAGCTCTCCGGATCGATCGCGACCTGCTCGGCGCAGCCGGCGTTGGCGCATTCGCAGACGTACACGGACCCGGTCGCAGTCGTGCCGTGGCGGTCCTCGAGCCGCGCGATGTTCTCGTTCACTTCGCGGAAGAGCGCCTCGTTGCGCGCTGCCCGCTGCTCCCAGAGAGACGACATGACGGCCGCGGCCAACGTTAGCCGTTACCAGACTCGGGGCAAAGTCGTTTATCCCGGACGACGATGGCTACTCGGGCTTTCGACATACGATCCGACAGGGGAGGGAGCCGGGCCATGGATGCCCGCAAGGCAAACGATCGCATCGCCGAGAAGGCGCAACGGCTCCACTTCGTCTCCCGCGTCCCCATGCTCTGCGAGTGCAGCACGCCTGCGTGCCGGGCGATCGTGATGGTCGGCCTGGACGAATTCCGCCGGATCCGCGCGGGGAACGGCGAGCTCCGGGCGCCCGGGCACGGCGTCGAGCGAGCGGACGTCGACGGCGACCGCCGGTCCGCGTAGCGGGTCGCGACCTCGGGGTCGAGCAAGCGGCGGCTCGGGGAAATTCGACGGAGCGGCGCCGGAGTCGAACCGACCTAGCCGTGGGTTGCACGACCGTACGGGTTTTGAAGACCCGCTGGGCCACCGGGCCCGGCCGCTCCGGTCCGAGGCTATCGCGCTAGGAGTCGCCTTCGAGGTACTGCGTGTCCCAGCCGGCGGGCGCGTACGCCTCGCCGGGCGCCGCGGCCCCGACGGCGAGGACGAGCGTGCCGTCCTCGCTCGCGGTCGCCGTGCGCCTCGCGCTCGGGTCGGTCACCCAGACGCAGGTTCCGGCCGGGGCTTCGATCTCGTCGCCTCCGACGACGAACGTGCAATGCCCGGACGCGACGTAGAAGAGCTCCGGCGCGCCGCTCGCCGTCTCGTCGTGCTCGGGGACGGCGCTCTCGCCGGCGTTGCGGCGGTACGCGTTCATCCCGAAGGTCTCGATCCCGAAGTGGTGGCGAATCGGAATCCAGTGCGGCCATTGCTTCGACGCGATCTCTTCGATGTGCGCGGTCTCGTAGGCAGCCATGCGGCGACCCTATCCTCCGGCAAGCCGGGAGAACAAGGCCTCCGGCGGGAGGTCGGCGAGCGAGCCGAGGACGATGTCCGCGCCGGCTTCCTCGAGGCCCAGCCCGCGGGTCACCTCGTTCGGGATCGCGACGCAGAAGACGCCCGCCGCCTTCGCGGCCCGGACGCCGTGCGGCGAGTCCTCGAATGCGACCGCCTCGTCCGCGCCGACGTCGAGGAGCCGCAGCGCCTCCAGGTACAAGACCGGCTCCGGCTTCGCCCGGGCCCGGTCGCCGTCGGCGGTGCAGATCGCGTCCCAGCCGACCGCCTCCTCGAGCCGCTCGAGGTGCATGTCGATCCACCTGCGGTTCGAGCTCGACACGATCGCGCGCTTCAGCCCGTGCCGACGGGCTGCGGCGAGGTACTCGGCGATGCCCGGCCGCAGCTCCTCCGCCTCGATGAGCGTGAGCTCGTGCGCGCGGCGCCGCTCGTCCAGCGCGTTCCGGTCGAGCGACTCGCCGACGAGCTCCTCGAGGTGTTCCATCGGGCTCCACGGCGCGTGCGTCGTGCCGACGAGCGTCGCCCAGAGGTCGGTCGGCAGCTCGTGGCCGTGCTCGCGGTAGAGGCGCTGCCAGCCTGCGCGCGAGGCCAGCTCGGTGTCGAGGAGGAGGCCGTCGAAGTCGAAGAGAAAGGCGCGGATCGGCACGGGCGGTCAGAGTATGCGCGTGGCGATCCTGGGCGTCGACGTCGGAGGGACGTTCACCGACGCAGTGCTCGTCGAGGAGGGCCGGATCCGGACCGCGAAGGTGCCGACCGCGGCGCGGCAGGAGGAGTCGGTGCTCGCTGCGGCGCGCGCGGTCGGGGCGGGCGACGGCGTGGAGCGCTTCGCGCACGGGACGACGGTCGCGACGAACGCGCTCCTCGAGCGGCGCGGCGCGCGCACCGCGTACGTCGGGAATGCGGGCTTCGAGCATCTCCTCCACCTGCGCCGTCAGACGCGGGCGCACCTCTACCGCTTGTGCGCCGAGCATCCCGAGCCGCTCGTGCCGCTCGAACGCTGCCACGGCGTCCGCGGGAGGATCGGGCCCAGAGAGGAGCTCGAGCCGCTCGATCTCGACTCGCTTCCCGACCTCGGCGATGCGGAGTCGGTCGCGGTTTGCTTGCTGTTCGCGTTCCGCGATCCGTCCCACGAGCGGGCCGTTGTGGAGGGGCTTCGGCGGCGTCATCCCGGCGTCCACGTCGTCGCGTCGCACGACCTCGCGCCGGAATTCCGCGAGTACGAGCGCGCGTCGACGACCGCCGCCGACGCGTACCTCGCGCCTGTGGCGGCCGGCTATCTCCGCGGGCTTGCGTCGGCGGCCGTGCAGGCGGGGGTGCCGGAGCCGGTGGTGATGCTCTCCTCCGGCGGCGTCGTGTCGGCGGAGGAGGCCGCGGCGCATCCCGCCCGGCTGCTCGTCTCGGGGCCGGCCGGCGGCGTCGTCGGCGCCGGCCTCGTCGCGCGCCGCGCGGGCTTCGAGCACGCGATCGCATTCGACATGGGTGGGACGTCCACGGACGTCTGTCTCCTGCCGGGGGGCCGGGCCGCGCGGGTGTCGGAGCGAGAGGTCGGCGGCTTGCCGATCCGGCTGCCTTCCGTGGACGTGCACACGGTCGGCGCGGGCGGGGGATCGCTCGTCTGGCTCGACGCGGGTGGCGCGCTGAGGTGCGGGCCGGAGTCGGCGGGCGCCGATCCCGGCCCCGCGTGTTACGGCCGCGGCGGAGGCCCGACCGTGACCGATGCGAACCTCCTCCTCGGCCGGCTGCCCGGCGAGCTGCCCGGCGGGCTCGTTCTCGACCGCGACGCTTCGGCGGCCGCTCTGGACGGGATCGACCCGGTGGCGGTGATCGAGGTCGTCAACGCCGAGATGCTGCGGGCGCTGCGGGTCGTCTCGGTCGAGCGGGGCCACGACCCGCGCGAGTTCGCGCTCGTCGCGTACGGCGGCGCCGGACCGCTCCACGCGTGCGGTCTCGCCGAGGAGCTAGGCATCGAAGCCGTCCTCGTGCCGGCGGCGGCGGGAGTGCTGTCTGCGCTCGGCCTTGCGGCAGGCGACGAGCGCCGCGATCGCGTCGTCTCCCACGTGCGGGCGCTCGGCGAGGTGGGCGCGCTGCCGGCGGAGGGTGAGGCGGATCTGCGGTACCGCGGGCAGGCGTTCGAGCTGGCCGTCCCGCTCGGCGGCGACCTCGCGGAGCGATTTCATCGAGCGCACGAGGAGCGCTATGGCTATGCCGACCGCGACCGTGAGATCGAGCTCGTCGCAACTCGCACGGCCGAGATCGTTCCCGGTCCGGAGCTGGAGCTGCCGAGCGGCGAGAAAGAGCGTGTCACGGGGCCGGCCAAGGTCGAACTCGACGGATCGACCCTCTGGCTTCCCCCCGGGTGGGAGGGGGTTGGGGATGGTTTCAGCTGGGTCGTGACCCGTGAGTGACGAGATCGCACCGATTCAGCTCCAGGTGATCGGCGCTTCGCTGCGGTCGATCGCGGAGGAGATGGGAGCCGTGCTGATCCGCTCCTCCTTCTCCGCCAACATCAAGGAACGGCGCGACTGCTCGACCGCGCTGTTCGACGAGCGCGGCCGCATGACCGCGCAGGCCGAGCACATCCCCGTCCACCTCGGCGCGATGCCCGACGCGGTCGCGGCCGTGATGGAGGTCGGGCTCGAGCCGGGGCAGGTCGCGATCCTCAACGACCCGTACACCGGCGGCACGCACCTGCCCGACGTGACGCTCGTCTCACGCACGGCGCTCGGCTTCGCCGTCTCGCGCGCACACCACGCCGACGTCGGCGGCATCGAGCCGGCGAGCCTGCCCGCGTTCTCCCGCACGCTCGAGGAGGAGGGCGTGATCCTGCCGCCGCAGCTCCTCACCGACGACGTGCTGGAGCGCTTCGTCGAAGCGACACGCCAGCCGGAGGAGAGGCGCGGCGACCTCCGCGCCCAGCTCGCCGCCCACCGTCTCGCCGAGCGGCGGCTCGAGGAGCTCTGCGCGCGGCGCGGCCGCGAACGCGTCGCGGCTGCGATGGACGAGCTCTTCGCCTATTCCGAGCGGATCGTGCGGGCGGCGATCGCCGGGCTGGCGAACGGTCGCGGCGAGGCCGAAGACGTCGTGGAGGCGCTCGACGGCGACCTGCCGATCAGGTGCGCCGTCGAGATCGACGGCGAGGAGATGCGGATCGACTTCGCCGGGACGGCACCGCAGTACGACGGCAACCTCAACTGCCCGCTCGCGGTGACGAAGTCCGCCTGCTACTTCGTCGTGCGCTGCGTCACCGAGCCCGACCTGCCGGCGTCGGGCGGCGCGTTCGCCCCGGTGACGGTTGCCGCGCCCGAAGGCTGCGTCGTACACGCCCGCCCGCCTGCCGCGGTCGTCGCCGGCAACACCGAGACGTCCTCCCGCATCGTCGACGTCGTCTTCGCCGCGCTGAGCCGGCTCGTGCCGGTTCCGGCGGCGGGCGAGGGGACGATGAACAACCTCGCCTTCGGCAACGACCGCTTCACGTACTACGAGACGGTCGGCGGCGGCCAGGGCGCGTGCCCCGAGGCCGACGGCCCGAGCGGCGTCCACGTCGCGATGTCGAACACGTTCGCGACTCCGACGGAGGCGATCGAGCTCGAATATCCGCTCAGGGTCGAGCGCTGGGAGCTGCGGCAGGGCTCGGGCGGCGCGGGTACGCGCCGAGGCGGCGACGGTGTCGTGCGTGAGCTCCGGGTGCTCGAGGATTGCCGTCTCTCGGTGCTTGCCGAACGCCGGCGTCACGCGCCACCGGGCCGCGAAGGCGGCGGCGACGGCGCTCCTGGCCGGACGCTCGTCAACGGCGAGGAGCAACCGTCCAAGCTGACCCGGCAGCTGCGCGCCGGCGACGTCGTACGGGTCGAGACGCCCGGCGGCGGTGGGTACGGGGCGCCGGAGTAGGCTCCTGGCATGGAGCGTACGGTCAAGGTCGCGTGCGCTCAGGTCGAGCCGGTCGTGCTCGACCGCGAAGCGACGCTCGACAAGCTCGAGACGGTCGCCGCCGAGGCCGCCAAGGCCGGCGCAGAGCTCGTCGTCTTTCCCGAGACGTTCGTGCCGGTCTACCCGTCGTCGGTCTGGGCGAAGGCGTTCGCGGGCTGGGAGGTTCCCGGCGCGAAGGAGACGTTCGCGCGGCTCGCCCAGGAGTCGGTCGCCGTCGGTTCGCCTGCCGAGCGGCGGATCGGCGCAGCCGCGCGGGAGCTCGGCATCTGGATCGTGACGGGCGTGAACGAGGTCGATCCCGAGCGCCCCGGTACGATCTACAACTCGCTTCTCTACCACTCGCCCGCAGGAGAGCTCGTACTCCACCATCGCAAGCTCGTGCCGACGAACCACGAGCGGCTCGTCTGGGGTCAGGGCGACGGCCGCGGCCTCGAGGCGGTCGAGACCGGCTTCGGCCGCGTCGGCGGGCTGATCTGCTGGGAGAACTACATGCCGCTCGCGCGTGTCGCGCTGTACGAGTCCGGTGTCGAGATCTACGTGGCGTCCACGGCCGACGACGGCGACGCCTGGCAGCAGACGCTCGTCCACATCGCGCGCGAGAGCCGCGCGTACGTCGTTGCGCCGGCGCACTTCCAGCGGGAGGCCGCATACCCGGAGGACTTCCCGCTCGCCGCCGAGATCGAAGGATCCGGGACGATCGGCCGCGGCGGTAGCGCCATCCTCGCTCCCGACGGCTCGTACCTCGCCGGCCCGCTGTACGGCGAGGAGGCGATTCTGTACGCGGAGCTCGAGCCGGCGAGACTCCTCGCCGAGCGGCAGCGTTTCGACCCGGTCGGCCACTACAGCCGCCCGGATGTGCTCCAGCTGACGGTTCGCGCGGCCGGCGCGCCCGCGCGCGCGAGAACGCCTACCGCGTAGAGCGCCGGGAACCCTGAGCGACCGCGCTCTTGCGGTGCGCCGGGGCCTGCGCGTTCCACGCGGCGTTGTGGCGCTCGATCAAGTCGCGGACGCTCATCGCCGTCGGCGTAGGACTCTCGTATCTCCGACGCGCCGCGTCACCCCGTCGGCGTCGAAGCGCTGGAGATAGAGCTGCGCCGTCTTCCGGCCGACGCCGAGTGCGTCCCGGAACTGCGCGAGCGTGATCCCGTCGACGAGGACGGCGCGCCCCCGCTCGTACGCCTCCCGAGAGATCGCGAAGCCGTCGCCGACCCGCACGAGCCGGCCTTGCTCCTCGAGAAAGCGGGCCAGTTGTGTGTCAGCGACCCGGACCGGCTCGACGCCGAGCGCCTCCGCGAGCGCCGCCGCCGCCTCCTTGCGCGCGCCGAGCTCGGCCGACGCGCCGGGCCGGTAGAGCTTTGCGCCGCGCAGCTCGAGCCCGAGGTGGGGGACGACTGCCTTCGACCACTCGGCGGCCGGAACCGGGACGCCCGGGTCGAGCGGATCGGCGTCGTCGATCCCGCGTTCGAGCTCGGCTCGGAGCTCGTCCAGCCACTCCGCAGACCAGAGCCACTCGCCGTCGACGCGCGCGGGCGCGTGCACGAACGTCTCGCCGCGTTCGAGCGCCTCGAACCTCGCAAGGCCTGCGTGACGCGGTGGCGCGGGATCGAGCACGACGGCCCCGGCAACCGTCGTCCCGGCGCGCAGCACGACGTGATCGCCGCGTGCGGCCACGACCGGCCGGGCGAGGCGCAGCTGGGCGTAGCGGTCACCGGCGCGCGCGACGCGCGCAACCGTCTCCGAAGTGCCGTGGTGGAGCGTGATGCGCGGCGGGATCTCTCCCAGCGGCTCGAGCGTCACGTCGAGCCGGAAGCTCGGGCGAAGCGTTCCGGGAGCGACGAGCACGTCGCCGCGGCGCAGCTCCTGGCGCTCGACGCCCGGGAGCGAGACGGCGACGCGCTGCCCCGCCTCCGCGCGCTCGACCGGCCGGTCGTGCACTTGGACGCTTCGCACCCGCACGCTGCGGCCGCGCGGCTCGACGCGCAGCTCGTCGCCCTCGCCGATCGATCCCGACCACAGCGTCCCCGTTGCGACGGTCCCGATGCCGCGAAGCGTGAACGAGCGGTCGACGTGCAGTCGCGCTGGGCCGTCCGCGTCGTGTCGTGTCACCTGTGCGGCGACCTGCGCGAGTGTCGACCGCAGCTCGTCGAGTCCGGCCCCGGTGCGCGCGCTCGTGGCGACGACGGGAGCGCCGGGCACGAGCTCCTCCGCCTCCAGGCGCGCAAGCTCGAGCGTCTCGGAGTCGACGAGGTCGGCCTTCGTGAGCGCGACGACCCCGTGCTCGATCCCGAGCAGGCGTAGGATCGCGAGGTGCTCGTGCGTCTGCGGCCGCGCCCCTTCTCCGGCGTCGATCACGAGCAGGAAGAGGTCGATCCCGCTCGCGCCGGCGACCATCGTGCGGACGAAGCGCTCGTGCCCCGGCACGTCGACGACGGAGAGGCTCGTGCCGTCCGGCAGCTCGAGCGGCGCGTAGCCGAGGTCGATCGAGATCCCGCGCGCGTGCTCCTCGGGCAACCGGTCCGTGTTCTTGCCGGTCAGCGCCTCGACGAGCGCCGTCTTGCCGTGGTCGATGTGACCAGCTGTGCCGACCGTCAGCGGCATTGAATGTTCATAGCAAACTTGCTATATACGAGATGTGCTCCGCTCGCTCGGATGGCTTGCGTGGATGATCGTCGCATACCTCCTCGCCGCGGCTTCGTACGAGCTCGTGCTCGCGCTCCAGCGCTCCACCGGTGAAAAGAGCGTCGTGTGGGGCGTCGCCGTTCTCGCGATGCTCGGCGGCGGGGCGCTCGCCCTGCGTCGCGTCGGGGCCACCCCGCTGCTTGCGCACGGCGTCGGTCGAGACCACGCTCGTCCTCGTCCTCCTGGCAGGCACGACGTTGTTCATGGGACTGCACTGACCGCAGCTGCGGCTTCGTCGGCGTCCTCGTCGGTCAAGGTGAGGCAATCGAGCAGGAGCCGGCCGTCCCGGACGACTCCCACGACCGGCGGGTCGCCGGCGCGCAGCGGCGCCGCGAGCGATTCGTCGATCGCGCAGGCGAAGCTCGGGAGCTCGGCGAGTGGCAACGCTCCGCCGCCGACCCGTCCGACGGTTTCCTCGACTTCGCCGCCGGTCGCCGCAGCGAGCCGCTCTGCTCGCTCGCGCACGACCGACGTCTCCTGGGAGAGCGTGCGCAGGACCGGGATCCGCTGCGGCGCCTCGAGATGGAGGAGAAGCGTGCCCTCGAGCGCCGCGAGCGAGAGCTTGTCGATCCGCAGCGCGCGCTGAAGGGGATGCCGGCGCAGCCGCTCGACGAGCTCGGCGCTGCCGAGCACGATCCCGGCCTGCGGGCCGCCGAGCAGCTTGTCGCCCGAGAAGCAGACGAGGTCGGCGCCGGCGGCGAGCGACTCGCGCGCGGTCGGCTCGGCGTCCACCGGCGCGACCGCGCCGGAGCCGAGGTCGTCGACGAGCGGAAGCTCGTGGAGGCGCGCGACCGTGGCGACCTCCTCGAGCCGGGGCCGCTCCTCAAAGCCCACGACGCGGAAGTTCGACTGGTGGACGCGCAGCAGGAGCGCCGTCTCCGGCCCGATCGCGCGCTCGTAGTCGGCGGCGCGTGTCCGGTTCGTCGTCCCGACCTCGACGAGTCGCGCGCCCGACCGCGCGAGCACGTCCGGAATCCGGAACCCGTCGCCGATCTCGAGCAGCTCGCCGCGTGAGACGACCACCTCGCGCCCTTCCGCGAGCGCCGCGAGCGCGAGAAGCACGGCGGCGGCGTTGTTGTTGACGACGAGCGCGGACTCCGCGCCGGTCAAGCGGCGCAGAACCGTCGCGACGTGATCCTGGCGCGAGCCGCGCGCGCCCTCGGCGAGGTCGTACTCGAGGTTCGAGTAGCCTCGCCCGGCCTCGACGACCCGGGCGAGCGCCTCCTCCGCGAGCGGCGCCCGGCCGAGGTTCGTGTGGACGACCACTCCCGTCGCGTTGATCACGCGTCGCAGCCGCGGCCGACGCGCTTCGGCCAGCTCGTGCCGCACGCGCGCCGCGAGATCGCCCGGATCCGCGCCGGCCCGGATCTCTTCCCGCGCGCGCTCGATCACCGCCCGTGCGGCGTCCACCGCGAGAGGGTCGCCGGCCTCGCGCGCGAGCTCGTCCACCGAGGGCAGGTCGCGGAGCTCCACTACTGCGCGTCCGCCTTCTCGGGCGCGTGCGGGCTGACGCCGTCGCCGGCGCGGTACGCATCGATCACCGTCTCGACCGCGATCCGCGGCTCGTCGGTCAGCGTCAGCAGCGCGAGATCGTCCGCCGAGACCATCCCGTCGGCGAGCGCGCTGCGGCGCACCCATTCGAGCAGGGGGGTCCAGTACGCCTCGCCGAGCAGCACGACGGGAAAGTGGATCACCTTCCCGGTTTGGATCAGCACGAGCGACTCGAACAGCTCGTCGGCCGTGCCGAAGCCGCCGGGGAACACGCAGAAGCCCTCGGCCGCCTTCACGAACATGGTCTTGCGGGCGTAGAAGTGGCCGAAGGTCAGCGAGATGTCGAGGTAGTCGTTGAGTCCCTGCTCGTGCGGCAGCTCGATGCCGAAACCGACGGACAGGCCGCCGCCCTCCCGGCAACCGCGGTTCGCGGCCTCCATCACACCCGGCCCGCCGCCGGTGACGACGGCCCAGCCGGCCTCGGCGAAGAGGCGCGCCGTCTTGCGGGCGAGCTCGTACGGCCGCGACCCCTCCGGCGAGCGCGCCGAGCCGAAGCAGGAGACCGCAGGGCGGTCGATCCTCTCGACGGCCTCGAATCCTCCGAAGAACTCGTCTCCGATCGTCCTCGAGTGCTCGCGGAGACGCTCGAGGCTGTGATGCGTCTGGAGGAGCTCGCGATCCTTCATCGGCCTAGAGCATCCCGCTGTGGCGCGTCGCGAGCAAGCCGCCCACGAGCGCGGCGGCGAGAAGCGCGTAGAGCATCGTCACGAGCGTGGCGTGCTCCCGATCCGGCTGCATCGCCTCGACCGGAATGCCGTTCTCGTAGCGAATCCAGCCGCGCCGAGACTGGGAGATCGCGCGCATCGCACCGCCGCCGTCGAGGATGCCGACCGGGAGGAGGTTGGCGGCGTTGAGCAGGAAGCCGACGTTCGCGAGCACGACGAGCCACGTGGAGCTCTGGGCCGATCCGATCGCCCAAACGATCGCGGCTCCGATGCCGCCGACGAACGGCCCCGCCAGCGAGATGAGCCCGCTCCGCCATGGTGCGATCCCGGCCTGGCGAACGGTGACGAACGCGCCGATGAACGGGATGAACGTCGGCAGCGTGACGTGGACGCCCTGGCGCCTCGCCTCCGCGACGTGGCCGAGCTCGTGCACGAGGATCAGCAGCACGAAGCCGAGCCCGAACTTCCAGCTCCCGAACCAGAACGAGTAGGCGGCGAAGGAGACGAAGAAGGCGAAGAACTTCGCGAAGCCGCCGATCACGACCGCAAGCCCGACGAGCCGGTCGATGATTCCGCGGCGCTGCCGTTGGGCTTGCGCGCTCACGAGCCGCGACCGATCCATTCCTCGCCGCCCGCATAGAGCTCCTTCTTCCAGAGCGGAATCGTCGTCTTGAGCGTCTCGATCGCCTCGCGGCACGCGTCGAGTGCGGCCGAGCGATGTGGGGCCGAGACCGCGATGACGACGCTCGCCGCGCCGATCTCGACACGTCCGAGGCGGTGGTGGATCGCGACCGCGCAGAGGCCGTGCCGCTCCGTCAGCTCGTCGCCGAGCCGCGAGAGCATCGGCTCGGCCATCTCCTCGAAGGCCTCGTACTCGAGGTGGGTGACGTCACGCCCGCGCGAGTGGTTGCGGACGGTGCCGACGAAACTTGCGAGCGCGCCGGCCGCCGGATCCTCGACCTCGCGCAGCACCGCTGCGACGTCGAGCGGCCCGTCCACCAACTGGAAAGAGCCTCCGCTGACCGGGGGGATGAGCGCGACCTCGTCTCCGTCGGCGAGCTCGTGCTCGCGCTCCACGTACTCGCGGTTCAGGGCGTAGAGAAGCCCCGGCGGCTCCGCGCCGAGATCCAGCCTCGTCCAGACGTCCCCGACTCGAGCCACGTCCTCGAGCTCGACACGCGAACGGCCTGCGCGCTCGCGGAGGCCGGCGAAGAGGCGGACGGTGACGCGCACGCCCTGATCTTGCCTGTCGCAGAAACACGTGAGGCCGGCGGGTGCCGGCCTCACGCGACCAAGGAGAAGATCCAACCGCCCTGCGGGGGGCCTGGTTGACTGAACAGCCAGTCGAGTATAGGCCCTGACGAGGCCGTGTCTACGATCTCTCTCATGGCGGCCCCCGGCGACCGGCGCACCGAGTCCGGAATCGAGGTGAAGCCGGTCTACTCGGCGGTCGACGCGCCGCGCGAGCTCGAGCCGCCCGGCCGGTTCCCGTACACGCGCGGGCCCTATCCGGACATGTATCGAGGCCGGCCCTGGACGATCCGGCAGTACGCCGGATTCGCTTCGGCCGAGGAGTCGAACGCGCGCTATCGCTACCTCCTCGAGCGTGGCCAGACGGGTCTCTCGATCGCGTTCGACCTGCCGACCCAGCTCGGCTACGACTCCGACGACGCGCGAGCGCTCGGAGAGGTCGGCCGCACCGGGGTCGCGATCGACTCGATCGCCGACATGAAGATCCTGCTCGACGGGATTCCGCTCGGCGAGGTCTCGACCTCGATGACGATCAACGCGCCCGCCTCGCTCCTGCTGCTCCTCTACGAGCTCGTCGCCGAGGAGCAGGGCGTCGCGCCCGATGCGCTCCGCGGAACCGTCCAGAACGACATCCTCAAGGAATACATCGCCCGCGGAAACTACATCTTCCCGCCTCGTCCATCGATGCGGCTGACGACCGATCTGTTCGCGTACTGCGCCGAGCGGATCCCGCGCTGGAACACGATCTCGATCAGCGGCTACCACATCCGCGAGGCGGGCTCGACCGCCGTGCAGGAGCTCGCCTTCACGCTCGCGAACGGCATCGCCTACTGCGCGGCTGCGGTCGAGGCGGGGCTCTCGCCCGACGAGTTCGGCGCGCGGCTCTCCTTCTTCTTCAACGCGCACAACGACTTCTTTCAGGAGGTGGCGAAGTTCCGGGCCGCGCGGCGGCTCTGGGCGCGGATCATGCGCGACCGCTTCGGGGCGACGAACCCGCGTGCGCTCGCCCTCCGCTTCCATGCGCAGACCGGCGGTTCGACGCTCACGGCACAGCAACCCGAGAACAACATCGTCCGCGTCGCGATCCAGGCGCTGTCGGCCGTCGCCGGCGGCGCGCAGAGCCTCCACACGAACTCGTTCGACGAGGCGCTCGCGCTCCCGAGCGAGCACGCGGCCCACATCGCGCTCCGCACGCAGCAGATCATCGCCGCGGAGGCGGGGACGACCGCGACCGCCGACCCGCTCGGCGGCTCGTACTACGTCGAGTCGCTGACGGACGAGCTCGAGGCGCGAGCCTGGGAGCTGATCGAGCGCGTGGACGAGGCGGGCGGCGCCGTCGAGGCGGTCGAGTCCGGCTTCGTGCAGGAAGAGATCGAGCGTGCCGCGTTCGAGTTTCAGCAGCAGGTCGAGTCGGGCGAGCGCGCCATCGTCGGCGTGAACGCCTTCTACGAGGACGAGGCGGAGCGGATCGAGCTGCTGCGGATCGACCCGGCGGCCGAGCAGCGCCAGCTCGAGCGCACGGCACGCGTCCGCGCCGAGCGCAACGCAGACGAAGCGGCTGCGGCGATCGCCGCGGTGCGCGACGCCGCGAGCGGCGAGACGAACCTGCTCCCGCCGATGCGCGAGGCGCTGCGCGCGCGCTGCACGGTCGGCGAGATCTGCGAGGCGCTGCGCGACGAGTGGGGGATGTACGACGTGCTGCGGGCGCGCGCGTAACCGCGCCAAGGGCTCCGTTCGCCTGGGCCGGGGCGCTGACGCCTCAGGCGGGGCCCGCGTACGCTGGACTCGTGAGGATCCTGATCGTCTCGCAGATGTACCCGGGGCCCGACGCGCCCGACCTCGGGACGTTCGTTGCGCAGGTGGAGCGGGAGCTGGTCGAGCGTGGCCACGAGGTCGAACTCGCCGTTCTCGACACGCGCGCCGGTGGAAAGCTCCGCTACCTGACGCTTGCCCGGCGCGCGTTCGCCGCGGAACGGCCCGCTGTCGTCTACGCGCATTTCCTGGTCCCGGCCGGGCTGATCGCGGCACTCGCAGGGCGTGCGCCGCTCGTCGTGACCGCGCACGGGAGGGACGTTCGCAACATCGGCGCGTTCCCCGGTGTCGCCTCTGCGACGCGGTTCGTCGTGCGTCGGGCGGCCTCGGTGATCTGCGTCTCGGACTACCTGCGGGTCGAGCTCGAGACGAAACTTCCGGAGGTGCGCGGCAAGGTCGAGGTCGTCTCGAGCGGCGTCGACCGCGACCGCTTCGCCGTCGCGCCGGCGCCGTCCGGGCCGCCGAGCTTCCTCTGTGTGGGCTCGCTCGACGAGCGGAAGAACGTGATCCGGCTCGCGGACGCCTTCGCGCGGCTCGGGGAGGGGACGCTTACCTTTGCCGGTGACGGGCCGCTCCGGCCGCAGCTCGAAGGACGCGAGCGGGTGCGCTTGCTCGGTCGCGTCCCGCACGACGAGATCCCGCGGCTCCTTGCGGACTCCCGGGTCCTCGCGCAGCCGAGCCTGGTGGAGCCGCTCGGGCAGGCGCTCCTCGAGGCGATGGCCTGCGGGCGCTCGGTCGTGGCGACACGGATCGGCGGCCCGCCGGAGCTCGTCCCTCCCGGGGCCGGATTCCTCGTCGACCCGCTCGACGCTGACGCACTTGCGCGCGCGCTCGAGCAGGCCGCGGCGCTGCCGTGCCCGAACGATGCCGCTCGCGAGGCGAGCGCTGAGCACGACGTTCGCCGTCAGGCGGAGCGGATCGAGGCGATCCTCAGCCGGGCTGCTGCTCCAGATCGGCCAGCCTGATCGCGACGAGAGGCTGGATCCGGTCCTCCAGGCCCGACTCTCGCGCGAGCTCGAGCGCCTGTTCCCAGCTCTCGCGCGCTTTCGCCGGATCGACGCCCTGCTTGAGGCGGTTGTCGCCGGTCACGAGCAGCCTCTGGATCCGTTCCCGGACGTCCTCTTCCACAGATCGACGCTAACAGGGAGGATGCGCAAATGCGCGTCCGCAAGTCGAAGGCCAAGCCGCTTCGCGTCCTCATAGCGGACGACCACCGCCTGTTCGCCGAGGCGCTCGAGGCGATCCTCGCTTCCGACGAGCGGATCGAGGTCGTGGGTCAGGCGAGCGACGGCAGCCAGGCGGTCGAGCTTGCGCGGAAGCTCGGTCCGGACGTCGTCCTGATGGACGTGAGCATGCCTGTGCTCGACGGGTTCGAGGCCACGCGGGAGATCCGTGCCTCGAGTGACGCCGTCCGCGTCCTGATGCTGACCGGGTCGAACTCGCGCGCCGACGTCGACCGCTCGCGGGCAGCGGGCGCGTCCGGGTACGTCACGAAAGACCGCATCGCCTCCGAGCTCGTCGCGACGATCGTCGAAGTGACGCGGGCGCAATAGTGTGGCTACCCTGAGCGAGTGCTCCAGCTTTTCGCAGTCGTCCAGGTGATCCTCGTCGTCGCGCTGACAGCGACCGTCCTCATGCACTCCGGCCGCGATGCGGGTATGGGTGGAATGGGCTTCACTCCGGCGTCGCAGGGCGGTACGCACATCGTCGAGCGAAACCTGACGCGCGTCACGGTCGTGCTCGCGGTTCTCTTCTTCGCGAACAGCATCGCCCTGTTCCACTACCTCAAGTAGGGGCTACACTGCGCGGGCTCTCGCGCTGGTGGCGGAATTGGTAGACGCGCTAGGTTGAGGGCCTAGTGGCCTTAAAAGGCCGTGGAGGTTCAAGTCCTCTCCAGCGCACTGACGAGGCCGCCCGCGGGCGGCCTTTTTCTTCGGTTCGTTTGACGCCGTCCGGAGGACACCGTACCCTGCTGTCGAACACCTGTTCGAGACCGTCCCCGACCCCGGAGAGTGAGATGCAGACGACAGCCGAGCTGACCGGCCGACAGCGCGAGATCTGGAGCTTCCTCGTCGACTACGTCGACCGGCACGGCTACCCGCCGACCGTGCGCGAGATCGGCGGCGCCGTCGGGCTCGCCTCGCCCTCCACCGTCCACGCCCACCTCGCGAACCTCGAGCGAGCCGGGCTTCTGCGCCGGGATCCCACCAAGCCGCGCGCACTCGAGCTCACCGGTCGCGAGAAGAGCGCCGACCGGGTCACCTCAGAGCTGCCGAAGCTGCCGCTGCTCGGCCAGATCGCCGCAGGCGGTCCGCTGCTGGCGGAGCAGAACGTCGAGGATCAGATCGCGGTGCCCGAGAATCTTCGTGGCGACTTCCTGCTGCGCATCAGGGGCGACTCCATGGTCGAGGCGGGGATTCTCGACGGCGACGTCGTCGTCGTGCGTCGCGCTCAGGACGCACGCGACGGCGAGATCGTGGTCGCCCTCGCCGGCGACGACGAGACCGCCGAGGAGGCCACGGTCAAGCGCTTCTTCCGGGAGAACGGCCGTATCCGGTTGCAGCCCGAGAACTCGGCGCTCGAGCCGATCTTCGCTCCGCACGTCCAGGTTCTCGGCAAGGTCGTGGGGGTGTTCCGGGAACTGTGAGCCCGCTTGCATCACTGCATCGGACGCTCGAGCAGGAGCTCCTCGCCGTACTGCGCGGAGCCTCGCTGGAATGCCCGGTGTGCGGCGAGTTCGTCCTCCACGAGGGCTCGCTCGTACGCTGCCCGGAATGCGCCATGCGTCTCCACGGACGCATCGACGCGGCCGGCAGCGGGGTACAATCCGGCTCGCAGGCCGGGTGACCGCGGGGCCTCTGGGTCTCGAGGAAAGTCCGGACACCGCAGGGCGGGACGCTCCCGCGAGGGAGGCGGCGAAAGCCGACGGAAAGTGGCACAGAAAACAGACCGCCGACAGCGCATCTCCGGAGACGCTGCCGGTAAGGGTGAAACGGTGGGGTAAGAGCCCACCAGCGGTCACGGCGACGTGACCGGCTCGCCAAACCCCGTCCGGTGCAAGGCGAACAGGCTCCGCCGAGGCGGCCCGCCGAGGAGCCGGGTAGCTGCACAGATGGATGGTCACCCTCGACAGAATCCGGCTTACAGGCCTGCTACGGAGAAAGCCCTGGAAACGGGGCTTTCTCTATCTGAGCCTTCAGCCCGGGAAATCGGCATGGCTGCCGGTGACGCCGTCCTTCGGCGGTTTCATGGAACCGCTCGGCGCGGGCGCCCGGCCTTTCGCCCTGAGGCTGTGCCGGCTTCGTCCCGCCCCGCACCCGAGACGGTAGCAGCCGGTCCGGCCGGGCTCAAGGCGGCTCGGCGGGTAGCCGAATAGGCCAACGTACGACAGCAAAAAGCCAGCACTTCGCGTCAGGTGCGATGTGCTGGCTTGGCGTTAGTGATATCGTTGATCCCGTACTTCACTGCTAATGGGAGTTGGCGGTCTGACGATGTCGACGGCAGCGGGGATTGGCGCCAAGGGGCGGGCGGAGCTGACGACCGTGCTGGGCGCCGGGCGCCGGTTCGTGACGCCCACCGACGTCGTCGAGGCCCTCGAGGTCGACGCGGACACGGCGGCGAAGAAGCTGTCGCGCTGGGCGGCTGACGGCTGGCTGCGCCGCGCCCGCCGTGGGCTCTACATCCCGGTCCCCGTCGATGCGAGCAGCCCGGCCGCCTGGTCCGAGGACGCGCTGATCGTCGCCGCGGCGGTCTGGTCGCCCTGCTACTTCACCGGCTGGACCGCCGCCAACCACTGGGCGCTCACCGAGCAGGTCTTTCGCACCACCGTCCTCAAGACGAGCGAACGGGTGCGTGCCTCGTCCGTTCGCTTGCTCGACCACGACTACCTGCTGAGTCATGTCGCAGCGGAAGCGATGGAGTGGGGGACGAAGACGGAGTGGCGGGGCGAGGTGCGCTTGCGCATCGCCGATCCCGCGCGCACCGTCGTCGACATCCTCGACGCGCCGCGGCTCGGCGGCGGCATCCGCCACGGAGCCGAAATCCTGGCCGCCTATCTCGACGATCACGACCCCGCCACCCTCGTCGAGTACGGCGACCGGCTGGGGAACCGGACCGTGTTCAAGCGACTCGGCTACCTGGTCGAAGCACTCGTGCGAGACCAGGCAGAGCTGGTCGCCGCCTGTCGCGAGCGTGTCTCGGCGGGCATCTCATTGCTCGACCCGGACGGGCCGCAGGAGGGTCGGCGTGTGGCGCGCTGGGGGTTGCGCGTCAACGTGAGGGTCGAACCGG
>DATGEB010000019.1:0-7385 GCA_035310545.1 Gaiellaceae bacterium | reverse complement strand
CCGTCTTGGCGACGTCGGCGACCGCCGGCTTGGCGGCGCGGGCGTTCTTGGCGATGAACTTCTCGGTCAGATCGCGCGCCTCGGCGTCGGGCCGCTGGTGCATCGGCGACTTCATCAGGTACGAGCTGGGGCCGTCGAGCTGGCCGGAGATGCCGTTGTCGAGCGCCAGCTTGCAGCAGCGCACGGCGTCGATCACGATCCCGGCCGAGTTGGGCGAGTCCCACACCTCGAGCTTGAGCTCGACGTTGAGGGGAACGTCGCCGAACGCCTGGCCCTCGACGCGGATGTGGGCCCACTTGCGGTCGGTCAGCCACGGCACGTAGTCGGACGGGCCGACGTGCACGTTGCCGGCGCCGAGGTCGTAGTCGAGCATCGACGTGACGGCGTTCGTCTTCGAGATCTTCTTCGACTCGAGCCGCTCGCGCTCGAGCATGTTGAGGAAGTCGGAGTTGCCGCCGACGTTGAGCTGCATCGTCTTGTCGAGGTGGACGCCGCGCTCGCGGAAGAGCGACGTGAGCACGCGGTGGGTGATGGTCGCTCCGACCTGCGACTTGATGTCGTCGCCGATGATCGGCAGGCCCTTCTCCTCGAACCGCTTGCCCCAGTAGTCCTCGCGTGCGATGAAGACGGGCATGCAGTTCACCATCGCGCACCCGGCCTCGAGGATCTGCTCCGCGTACCACTTCGTCGCCGCCTCGGAGCCGACCGGCAGGTAGTTGACTACGACGTCGGTCTGCGTCTCCTTGAGGATTCCGACGACGTCGTCGGTCTTGCCGTGCGCCTTCTCGACGACCTGCGAGAGGTACTTGCCGAGGCCGTCGTGCGTCATCCCGCGCGAGACCTTGACGCCGGTCTGCGGGACGTCTGCGAACTTGATCGTGTCGTTCGGATGCGCCCACATCGCGTCGGCGAGGTCCTCGCCGACCTTGCCCTTGACGACGTCGAACGCGGCGGTGAACTCCACGTCGCGCACGTGGTAGCCGCCGAGGCTGACATGCATCAGGCCCGGGACGAACTGGTCGTCCGGCGCGTCCTTGTAGTACTCGACGCCCTGGAGCAGCGAGTTCGCGCAGTTTCCGACGCCGATGATCGCGACGCGGACCTTGCCGTCGTCGAGCTTTGCCCTACCGTTCGTTGCTGCCACTGGTTCCTCCAGAGAGTTGCTTGCGGACGTGCAGGATGCGCTGGACGACGGTGAGCCAGGCTGTCGCCGCCAGGACGACGATCGCCCAGGGAAGGCCGCCCCACGGCGCGAACACGAGGCCGGCGGTCATGAGGACGACGCGCTCGGCGCGCGAGCCCAGGCCGACATCGCCGCGCAGGCCGAGTGCCTCGGCGCGGGCGCGCGTGTAGGAGACGAGGAAGGATCCGACGACCGCGGCGACTGCGAGCACGACTGCCCAGTCCTGGCCGTGATGAGAGAAGACGAGCGCGATCGCGGCGAGCATCGCGCCCTCTCCGACACGGTCGGTCGTCGAGTCGATGAAGGCGCCGAACGGGGTCGTCTTGCCGCCGACGCGGGCAAGGGCGCCGTCGAGGATGTCGAGCAGCGAGCCGACGACGAAGGTCCCGGCCGCCAGCCAGAAGAACAGGAGCTTCCCGTGATCCTCGAACGGGACGAGAACCGCAGCCGCGAGACAGAGCGAGACGCCGGTTGCGGTGAGAACGTTCGGCGTGACGCCGGTGCGCGCGAGTCTCGTGACCGAGCGGCTGGCAAGGGAACGGGCTCCCGTCGTGTAGCCGTCTTTGACGCGGCGGAGCCTGGGGGTCGCGTTCATCTCCAACATAGCATTCCTGCTATGCGGACTATAGCAGGTTTGCGATAGCGGGGCCAAGCCCGCGGACGCGTTTGAGGACGCGTGGCGCGAATGCCGTGGCGAGCAGTGCGACCACCGCCACGCCGATCCCGGCGAGCACGTCGAGCAGATAGTGGTTCGCCGTCGCGATCACGCAGAACCACACCCACAGCGGCCAGAGCGCCCAGAGCGTCTTGGCCCAGATCGTGCGCGAGGTCGAGCCGAGGAACCAGCCGACGATCAGCGCATCCGCCGCGTGCAGGCTCGGCATCGCAGCGACGGGGTTCCCGAAGGTCTTCAAGAGGGCGCTCGAGTGGTTGACGCCGTCGACGAAGCCGAGGTGCGGGAACATCCAAGGTGGGGCGGTCGGCATGATCACGAAGCCGATCAGACCGATCACATTCGCGAGCAGGATCGTGTTCCGGAAGCGCGCGAACGCCTCGTGGCGGCGAAGGTAGACCCACAGCAACGTCACGCCGATCACCGTGAACTCCGAGTTCCAGTAGGTCCACGCGCTGGCGGTCAGGAGGAGCGACGAGGAGTCGGCGATCCGTTCGACGGTGAGCTCGTAGAGGTGATGCGTGACCTGCTGCTCGAGCGAGATCACCTTCAAGCCGTTCACGAGCGCCTTTCCCGTGTCGTGGTTCACGAGGTGCCGAACCCCGAGATACGAGACGTAGAACCCGAGCCAAATGACGAGCTGGAGGCCGAAATCCAGCCAGCCACGCGGGAGCACACGCCGTCCCAGAGCTGTAACTCGCTCCATGCCGGAACCTTAAACGGTGGGGTTACAGGAAGGCCACGCGGCGACGAGCACTAGCCACCGATGTACGACATCTCGACCCTTGGCAGAGACGCGGTTTCGGCAGTCCGGAGCTCGGAGTAGCGGTCGGTGCGGCGGGCCCAGACCGCGCGCAGCTCCTCGACGAGCTCCTCGTCGGAGGCGCCGAGACGCAACGGCGCGCGGAGGTCGTGGCCGCGTGCGGCGAAGAGGCACGTATAGAGCCGCCCTTCGGCTGAAAGGCGGGCCCGGGAGCAGCCGCCGCAGAACGGCTGTGTGACCGACGCGATGACCCCGATCTCGCCGGCGCCGTCGCGGTAGCGCCAGCGGAGCGCGGTCGCGTCCGGGCGCTCGGGCGAGACCGGCTCGAGCGGCCAGCGCTCCGAGATGCGCCGGACTATCTCGTCGGCGCCGACGACGTCCTCGAGGCGCCAGCCGTTTGTCGAGCCGACGTCCATGTACTCGATGAAGCGGAGCACGTGACCGCTGCCGCGGAAATGCTCCGCGAGCGCGAGGACGTCGTCGTCGTTCGCTCCGCGTTTGACGACGGCGTTGACCTTCACCGGCAGCCCGGCAGCCGCTGCCGCATCGATTCCGTCGAGCACGCGCCGCACCGGAAAGTCGACGTCGTTCATTGCGCGGAACGCTTCGTCGTCGAGCGAGTCGAGGCTGACCGTGACGCGGGTCAGCCCGGCCGCGGCCAGCGCCTCGGCCTTCTGCGGCAGGAGCGAGCCGTTCGTCGTCAGCGCGAGCTCGAGGCGGTCGCCGTCCGGCGTCTCGATCGCAGACAGCAGCTCGACGAGGTACTCGACGTTCCGGCGCACGAGCGGCTCGCCGCCGGTGATGCGCACGGTCTTGACGCCGAGCCCGGCGAAGATTCCCGTGACGCGGGCGAGCTCCTCGAGCGTGAGCAGCTCGCGGCGCTCGAGAAAGGCATGATCGCGACCGAAGACCTCCTTCGGCATGCAGTAGACGCAACGGAAGTTGCACCGGTCGGTGATCGAGATCCGCAGCGTCTCGAGTGGGCGCCCGAGGCGATCGAGGATCGGCTCCATTCCTTCAGTATGCGCGTTACTGCGCGGCCCACACGCGCGCGAGCTCGACGAGCGTCGCGGCGGCGAGGCCCATGTCCTCGACGCAGATCCACTCGCGCTCGCTGTGCGCGTCGTGGCCGCCTGTGAAGACGTTCGCCGTGGGCAGACCCATCTCGGTCAGCGCGGAGCCGTCGGTTCCCCCGCGGATCGCGGTCTGCCTCGGCTCGAGGCCGACGCGACGGATGGCCTCTTCGAGGTTGGCGACGATCTCTGGATGTCGCTCGAGCCCAGTCCGTGTGTTGAGGTACTGGATGCGGTCTTCCACCTCGATCGAGCAGCGCGGCTCGGCCGCGGCGACCTCTTCCGCGATGTCGCGCAAGAAGGCGACGTGCTCGGCGAGACGGTCGTTCTCGAAGTCGCGCGCGATGAAGCGAAGCTCCACCTCGGTCGAGTCTCCTTCGACGAGGACGGGGTGGACGTAGCCCTCGCGGCCCTGGCTCGTCTCGGGTGAAAGCCCGTCCTGCGGGAGCCTGGAGAGGATCTCGCCGGCGATCTTGATCGCGTTCACGAGCTCGCCGTTCGCCCAGCCGGGATGGATCGCGCGACCGTGGATCCGCATGCGCACCGCCGCGCCGGAGAAGGTCTCGGACTGCAGCTCGCCGGCGGTGGAGCCGTCGACGGTGTAGGCCGCAGCGGCGCCGAAGGTCTCGACCGGGAAGTGAACGACTCCTCGCCCGATCTCCTCGTCGGGGTTGAAGGCGACCTTGACGGTTCCGTGCGGAATCTCCGGCTGGGCGGCGAGATGGGCGATTGCGGCCATGATCTCGGCGACGCCGGCCTTGTCGTCGGCGCCGAGGAGCGTCGTCCCGTCGGTTGTGATCAGCTCGTGCCCGACGTGGTTCGCGAGCTCCGGCGACTGCTCGGGCCGGATCACCTGCGCCGACTTGCCGAGAGGGATCTCGCCGCCCTCGTAGCGCAGGCGTTGTGGGGAGACGTTGGCGCCGCTGACTTCGCGCGCCGTGTCGACGTGGGCGAACAGCGCGATGACGGGAACGTCGTGGCCGACCGTGGCGGGGAGGGTCGCGGTCACATAGCCGTGCTCGTCGATCGCCGCGTCTGCGAGGCCGGCGGCCTCGAGCTCGTCGCGGAGCAGGCGCAGGAGCACGAGCTGCTTTTCCGTGCTCGGGTACGTCGTCGAGGCCTCGTCGGACTGGGTGTCGAAGCGGACGTAGCGGAGGAAGCGCTCGGCCGCTTCCTCCGCGAGTTGGGTCGCGAGCGTCGTCTCCGGAGGCATCGCGCGAGTGTACGTTCGGGGAGTGCGGCTGCGTCTCGCCCAGCTCTACGGTGGTCTTCTCCTCTACGGCGCCAGCTCGTCGTTACTCGTGCTCGCGGGGCTCGGGCTCGATCCGTGGGACGTCTTCCACCAGGGGCTGTCGCGCACGATCGGCCTCGCGATCGGGACGTGGGCGATCCTCGTCGGCCTCGTCGTCCTCCTGCTCTGGATCCCGCTGCGACAGCGGCCGGGCATCGGGACGGTCAGCAACGTCGTCCTCATCGGCGGGACGATGGACATCGTGCTCGGGTACGTACACGCACCGCACGCGCTGCCGGCTCGCATCGCCTGTCTCGTCTGCGGCGTGTTCCTGAACGGAGTCGCGACCGGCGCGTACATCGGCGCAGGCCTCGGGCCGGGCCCGCGCGACGGCCTGATGACGGGATTCGCCGCCCGCGGTCACTCGATTCGAGTCGTGCGGACCGCGATCGAAGTCGCAGTGCTCGCGACGGGTTGGCTCCTCGGCGGAACGGTCGGCGTCGGGACGGTGGTCTACGCGCTGGCGATCGGGCCGCTCGCGCACGTCTTCGTCCCGCTCTTCGCTCGCGGCCGGCCGACGCCGGAGCACGCGCTGGAGGCCGTATAGCCGCCGTCGGGCTGGCGCTTCTCTCGGCGCTGCTCTTTGGAGGTATGAGCGTCGCGCTGCGCATGGGGCTGCAGCGGGAGCCCGACGTCGCGCTCGGGACGATCGCCACCCTCACGGTCGCTCTCGTCGTCGCGCTCGTCGCGGTCGTGGCGGAGACACCGTCGCGAGGGCTGCACGTCGGCTCGGCCTGGCCGTTCCTCCTGGCCGGGCTCCTCTCGCCGGGACTGGCGCAGATCCTCGTCACGGTCGGGATCCGCGAATCGGGGGCCTCTCGCGTCTCGATGGTCTTCGGCACCGCGCCGCTCGTCTCGGTCACGATCGCGCTCGTCTTCCTCGGCGAACCCGTGCGCGCGCCGCTGATCGCCGGCGCGCTGCTCGTCGTCGCGGGTGGAGTGGAGCTGGCGCGCGAGCGCGACCGCCCGGCGCATCTCAACCGGCTCGGTCTGGTCTACGCGTTCGCCGGCGCGACCCTCTTCGCGATCCGGGACAACCTCGTCCGGCATCTCGCGGCGGGAAGGACGGCCGTGCCGCCCGCGGTGGCCGCGCTGACGGCGCTCGTCGCCGGGATGCTGATAGCTGCCGTGTGGGCGCGCCGCCGGCTCTCGCGACGCTGGCTCGCCTTCGTGCCCGCCGGGCTTCTCTTCGGTTGCTCGTACATCGCGCTCTTCGAGGCGTACTACCGCGGCCGTGTCACTGTCGTCGCGCCGCTCGTGGCGATCGAGTCGCTGGCCGGGGTCGCGCTCTCGGCGCTCTTCCTGCGCGAGTCCGAACTGGTGGGGAAGCGCCTGCTCTTCGGTGCGGCGCTCATCGTCGCGGGCGGTGCGCTCATCGGCGCCTTTCGCTAGCGCCGCCGCGCGTAGGCGAGATTGATCAGCGCTATTGCGATCCAGGCGACGATCGAGATGATCACGCCTCCCGCGCCGTGAGCATCCGAATTGGCGACAGCGGTTGCTCCGACTCCGAGCGCCATCGAACCGAGCGGAAGGCGTAAGTCCAGCCCGCGGCGATGTGGAGCGGAGCGACCGTGCTCGGCGAGCGTCCTCTCCATCCGCTCGAGGAAGCCTGCGATCAGCTGTTCGTCGTGGTCCGGCCCGAGCTCGCGGCGCGCCTCGAGCGTCGCCTTCACCTCCTGACCGACCTCGGCGTCCACGGTCCTGCATTATCGCGCACGGCCGGGCGGTGCATCTGCTATAAACCGACTTAGATTTTCTCAACGAGGAGGAAGAAAGCAACTATGGCAAAGACCATCGGCATCGACCTCGGCACGACGAACTCGTGCATGGCCGTGCTCGAGGGCGGCGAGCCGGCCGTCATCCCGAACGCCGAGGGGGGCCGCACGACGCCCTCCGTCGTCGCGTTCACGAAGGACGGCCAGCGGCTCGTCGGCGCTCCGGCGCGGCGGCAGCAGGTCACGAACCCGCAGAACACGATCTTCTCGATCAAGCGCTTCATGGGGCGCAAGTTCGACGAGGTCACGGAGGAGATGACGATCGTCCCGTACGAGGTCGTCCAGGGCCCGAACGGTGACGTGCGCGTGAAGGCGGAGGGCAAGGAGTACGCCCCGCCGGAGATCAGCGCGATGATCCTCCAGAAGCTGAAGGCCGACGCCGAGGCGTATCTCGGCGAGTCGGTCGCCGACGCGGTCATCACCGTGCCGGCCTACTTCAACAACGCGCAGCGCGAGGCGACGAAGGACGCCGGCAAGATCGCGGGTCTCAACGTCCTGCGCATCATCAACGAGCCGACCGCCGCGTCGCTCGCCTACGGCCTCGAGAAGGAGGCCGACCAGACGATTCTCGTCTTCGACCTCGGCGGCGGCACGTTCGACGTGTCCGTGCTCGAGCTCGGCGAGGGG
>DATGEB010000018.1:0-2295 GCA_035310545.1 Gaiellaceae bacterium | reverse complement strand
CACGGACTCGGGATGGCGGTGGGCGCCGCGTTGACGGGCCGCCGAGTCTGGTGTCTCGTGGGCGACGGCGAACTCGACGAGGGCTCGAACTGGGAGGCGGTGCAATACGCCGGCCGGGTCGGGCCCGGCTCGCTGACTGCGATCGTCGTGGACAACGACTCGTCCCAGTACGGGTGGCCGGAAGGCATCGAGCGGCGCTTCATGCTCGAGGGCTGGATCGCGCTGCGAGTGGATGGACGCGACCACGAGACGCTCGAGGCGGCCCTCCGGCCCGATCTCGAGGGAAAGTCGAGGAGGACGAGCGGATCGCGATCGTCACCGCGCAGATCGGGACCGACTCGATCGGCGAGCATCCGCGCCACTTCGATGTCGGCATCCGCGAACAGCTGATGATCGGCGTGGCCGCCGGGCTCGCGCTCGAGGGCTACCGGCCCATCGCACACTCGTACGCGCCGTTTCTCGTCGAGCGCCCGTGGGAGTTCCTCAAGCTCGACCTCGGCCACAACGACCTCGGCGCGGTGCTCGTTTCCACCGGCGCCTCCTACGACGCGGCACGGAGCGGCCGCACGCATCAGGCCCCGGAGGACGTAACGCTCGTCGCCGCGCTTCCCGGTTGGACGATCCACGTCCCTGGACATCCAGAAGAGCTCGAGCGGCTCTTCCGGCGGTCTCTGTCCGGCCACGACCGCGTCTACATCCGCATGAGCGAGGAGGAGAACCACGCGCGCGTCGACGGCGGCGGCTTCACCGTGCTCCGCCGGGGTTCGACGGGCGCACCGCTCGTCGTCGCCGTGGGACCAACGCTGACGCCGGTGCTGGAGGCGACCGCTGGCCGCGACGTCGGCGTCGCGTACCTCGCGACCGTGCGCCCGTTCCCGCATGACGGTGTGCGGGACGCGCTCGCCGCCGGGACGGATGTCGTCCTCGTCGAGCCGTACCTCGCCGGCACGTCGGCAGCGGAGATCGCGGTCGCGCTGCGCGACCGGCCGCACCGCCTGCTCACCCTCGGCGTCGAGAACGCAGAGCTACGGCGCTACGGCACTGGAGCGGAGCACCGGACCGCGCACGGACTCGACGCGGCGGGGATCGCCGGCTCGCTCGACGAGTTCCTGGCGTGAGGTTTGCGGAGGTCACCCTCGCCGCGCCGGCCGAGCTCACGGACTTCTACCGCGACGTTCTCGGGTTGCCGGTCGACGGTGACACGATCCGAATCGGCGAGACGAGACTCCGCTTTCGCGCCGACGCCGGCGGCGCGTTCTACCACTTCGCGCTGCTCGTGCCCGGTGATCGCTTCGACGCGGCGCTCGCGTGGGTCCGCGAACGAGTGGAGCTGGTCGGTGGGGTCTTCGACTTCGAGAACTGGGATGCGCGAGCCGTCTACTTCCACGATCCGGCCGGGAACATCGTCGAGCTCATCGCCCACCACGGGCTCGACGAGAACAGTCGCTCAGGCGAATTCAGCGCGAGCGAGCTCGTGGGCTTCTCCGAGCTCGGGATCGTCGGCGACACGCCGTCCGCGCTCCGGACGCTCGAGAGCCGAGGCCTGTCCCTCTGGAGCGGCACGGTCGAGGAGGCCGACCGCCTCGCCTTCGTCGGTGAGAAGGGCCGCACGCTGATCCTCGCGCCACCTGGGCGCGGCTGGCTGCCGACAGACCGGCCCGCCGAGCCGCATCCCGTACGAGCAACGCTCGCCAAGCCGACAGACAGGTCCGACCTTGTAACAGTCTGTTACTTGCCGGGTCGCGGCCGCGACCGTCGCCGTTCGGACGGAGCGGAGCCGCCTTCAGGCACACCTAGTAACAGTCTGTTACTTGATTAGACGGGCCCGGTCGGCCCTAGGCCACGTCCCGAAGGGACCCGGTCTCCGAGAGCGCGCGGAGCTTCTTCAGGCTCTGGTTTTCGATCTGGCGGATTCGCTCGCGCGTCACGTTGAATGCACGCCCCACCTCGTCGAGCGTGCACGGCTGCTCCCCGCCGAGCCCATAGCGGAGCTCGAGCACCCGCCGTTCCCGGTGGGAGAGCGTGCCGAGGATGTGGCGGAGGAGCTCCTGGCGCAGCGTCACGTCCGCCGCCTCGTCGGGCATCGGCGCGTTCTCGTCGGTGAGGAAATGGCCGAACTCCGATTCCTCCTCGTCGCCGACGGGCTTCTCGAGCGAGACCGGCGCCTGCGACGTGCGCATGATCTGCTCCACCTCTTCGAGCGGGAGGTCGACGTCGACGGCGATCTCGACGGCGGTCGGCTCGCGGCTCAGCTCGCCGCGCAGCTTCCGCTCCGAGCGGACGATCTTGTTCAGC
>DATGEB010000017.1:0-13401 GCA_035310545.1 Gaiellaceae bacterium | reverse complement strand
GGCGAGCGCAGCACCAAGATCGTGGCGACGCTCGGACCGTCGTCCGACTCACGGGAGCGCCTTCGGGCGCTGATCGAGGCGGGGGTCGACGCCGTTCGCTTCAACCTGTCCCACGGCACCCACGCCGAGCATTCCGAGCGGGCCTGGCTCGTGCGCGAGATCGCAGCCGACGTCGGGCGCCCCATTGCGCTCATCGGCGACCTGCAAGGGCCGAAGCTCCGGATCGGGGAGCTGGCGGAACCTGTCGTCCTCCACACCGGAGACCAGATCAAGGTCTGCGCCGAGGAGGCGGCAACGGACGGAGAGCTTCCGATCGCGCCGGCGGTGATCGGCGACGTCCTCGAGCCCGGCCACGAGGTGCTGATCGACGACGGTCTCGTTCGGCTCCGCGTCGAAGAGGTCGAGGGCGGCCGCGCCCGCTGCGCGGTGGTCGTCGGCGGCCTCGTGAGCTCGCACAAGGGGGTCAACCTCCCAGGTGTCCCGGTGCCGATCCCCTCGCTCACGCGGAAAGACCTGGCCGATCTCGATTGGGCGATTTCGACCGGCGTCGACTTCGTCGCGCTCTCCTTCATCCGCTCGCCCGCCGACGTGCGCGACCTGAGGGCCCTCCTCGAGCAGGCCGGCTCGCACGCGCACGTGATCGCGAAGATCGAGAAGTCGGAGGCGGTCGACGTCCTCGACGACGTGCTCGAGGAAACCGACGCGGTGATGGTCGCGCGGGGCGATCTCGGTGTCGAGATCGGGCCGGCGCTCGTGCCGCTCGTCCAGAAGCGGATCATTCACAAGGCCCTCGAGCGCGGGAAGCCGGTGATCACGGCGACGCAGATGCTCGAGACGATGTTGCATTCGCCAGAGCCGACGCGGGCCGAGGCGAGCGACGTCGCGAACGCGATTCTCGACGGAACCTCCGCCGTGATGCTCTCCGGCGAGACGGCCGTGGGCGAGTATCCGGTCGAGGCGGTCGCGTACATGGACCGGATCGCCCGCGCGGTCGAGCCGAGCCTCGACTACCGGCACGAGCTTCCCGAGGCGCACGAGAATCCGACGATCGGGCAGGCGATGTCGAACGCTGCGTGCGATCTCGCCGAGGCGCTTCAGGCAAAGGCGATCCTCGTTCCGACGTTCACCGGGCGGACGGCGAACGCGGTCGCACGGCTGCGGCCGCGGCGTCCCGTGGTCGCGCTGACGCACGTCGACTGGGCGATGCGGCAGCTGGCGCTGGAGTGGGGGGTCACGCCGGTGATGATTTCCGAGACAGGCGACGTCGAAGACCTCTGGCGTCTCGCCCTCGAGGCGGCGCGGGAAGCCGGAATCGTCGAGATCGGTGACAGGGTCGTGATCACGGCCGGAACCGCCGTGAACATCCCCGGCACGACCAACGTCATCAAGGTCGGGGTCGTCACGTAGCCGCAGGACCTCCGCTCCGCCTGCAGAACTCGGGGCGGGATGGCTGTGAAGAAGAAGCGTCGCCGGCGCATCGGCGGGCCCCTCGCGCGCCGCTGGTTTGCCGTCGGAGCTCTGCTCCTCGTCGGGCTCCTCTACTACCGGCCGCTGCACGACTTCATTGACGCGCGCTCGCAGCGCGCGGTCCGGGTCGCGGCGGTCCGGCAGCTGGAAAGGGAGCACAAGGCTCTCGAGCGGCGACTCCGCCGGGCTTCGTCGCCGACGGTGCTCATGCAGGAAGCACGCGCGCTCGGGTACATCCGTCCCGGCGAGCACCTCTTCATTGTCAAGGACATCCCGCAGTGGCGTCGCGGGCAGCATGGAACTCGGCATGCTGCCTCGCGTGGTCACTGACGCCGATCGCGCGGTCGTCGCGCGCCAGCTCGGAAGGGAGCCGCGGACGCTCCGTCGCGTCGCGGTCCGCTGTCCGTTCGGCGCTCCTGCCGTGACCGAGCAGAGCCCGTACAGCGCCGACGGCGATCCGTTCCCGACGACGTACTACCTCACGTGCCGCCATCTCGTCACGGCCGTGTCGCGGCTCGAAGCAGCCGGCGGAGTGGAGCGCTGGAGCGCTCATGCGCGGGCCGACGCGACGCTCGCTGCGAGCCTCGCCGCCGCCGACGAGGAGCAGCGGCGCGTGCGCAGGGAGCTCGCCGGCGGCGAGACCGGCGCCGACGGCGGCGCCTCGCTCGGGTACGGCGTCGGCGGCTCGCGCCGGGGCGGCAGCCTCAAGTGCCTCCACGCGCACGCCGCCTTCGCACTTGCGCGCCCCGGCTACGAGCTCGGCGAGCGGATCCTCGCCGAGCTCGAGCCTCGCTGGCCCGGGCGGTGCTGCTCCGAATGAGTCGGGTTTCGATTGCCCGTCACGAGTGGGACGAGGGCAGCCGTCGCCTCGAAGCCGCCCGTGACGATGCGCGCCGCTATGGCCAGCTGCTCGACCTGCTCAGGCTCGTTCTCGCGGAGCTGCGCAAGCGAATCGGCCAGACGTACACGCTCGAGGAGCTCGCGGACGCATACGCCGGGTCCGAGCGCTGGGCGCGCGAGGTGCTAGAGGAACGGGCCGAAGCGCCGGGTTGGCCGCGCGACCTCACGACAGTCGTCGCGGCCGCATTCGACGCGTATCAGCGCGGCGCTATCGATTACGAGCCATGAAGATGTGCGCAAAGAAGCACATCCAGGTGTAAAAAGAGGGAGATTTGGTCAAGTTCCCACCGATGGGCTATCGCGACGAGGGCGGACGCGGCGATCCCGAGTGGCTGACGCTCGGGCAGGCCGCGCGATTTCTGGGCGTTGCGCAGAGCACGATCCGCAAATGGTCCGACCAGGGCCGGGTGCCTGCCTTCTATACGCCGGGCGGCCACCGGCGCTTCCGTCGCGGCGACCTCGACGCGTTCCTCGCGCGGTCCGGCCCCGGCCGTCAGCAGTCAGGTCCAACCGTCCTGCTCGTCGACGACGACGAGCGAATGCGGGAGCTCGTCCGCACCGAGCTCGAGCGGGAGGGCTACGACGTGCAGGAGGCGGCAAGCGCCAACGAGGGCCTGGCGGCCATCGAGACACGCAAGCCCGAGCTCGTCCTCCTCGACGTCATGATGCCGCACGTCGACGGCTGGGAGATGCTGCGGAAGATCCAGGAGCGCCACGGCGCCGGCGCGATTCCCGTCCTCATGTTCAGCGGCCAGGTCGACGAGCAGGCGCGACGGCAGGCGGCCTCGAGCGGAGCGCGCGGCTTCGTCGGCAAGCCGTTCGACCTCGCCGAGCTCGTCGAGCAGGCGAAGGCGATTGCTCCTGTGTAGCTCGCGAAGCTTCGCTTCGCTCGCTGGGGTAGTTCGGAAACGCTGCGCGTTTCCGAACTGGGGCAAGGGGACTGCGCGGGCCGGAAAGCGTGGTTTCCGGGCCGCTTCGTGCTGTGTTGGCTTGCGATGCTCTGGACGGGATGGCTACCGGGTGCGCTCGCGCGCGGCGGCCGGCGCGAGCGCGGTGCGGCCTGCGCGAGCGCGGTGCGGCCTGCGGCTAAGTCCGGCTTCGCCGGGTCTTAGCCTCCGGCCCGTGGCCGCTCGTTGGTTTGAGCGGCTGGAGGTTCGATTGGCGTTGGGCGGCGGCGTAACGGTGCGTTACACCGCCGCGGAGCAGCGGGCGGACGCGCCGCAGGCCCGTCCGCCCGCGGCGGAAGCGCGGCTCGAACCGTGCGCCAGCCCTCGAAAGGCTCTCAGCACGGAGCGCGCCCGAGATCACACTCTCGGGCGCGCGTAGTTCGGCTCCCCCGCGCGAAGAGCGAAGCTCTTCGCGCGATCTAGGGAAGGTCTTCTGCGGTACGCAGAAGACCTGATCCGAGCAGCCCGAGCGCTGCGAGCAGGCTGATGTAGAGCCCGATCCCGCGTCCGGTCGCGGCGAAGTACATGTCCGGGACGGAGATCAGCCTGATCAGGATGAAGATCACGGCGAGCGCGCCGAGTCCGATCAGCAACAGTCGATCCGGCACGGCCGCAGGCAGCGCGATCCCGGCCTCGCGCGACGCCTCGAGGATCAGGGTGGCGAGCCCGACGAAGAAGACGAGCTTGCCGAGCGCGCCCGTGTGCCAACCGGTCACCGACAGCGTCAAGCCGTTCGCGAGCGTTCCTGCGTACCAGTCGGTGAATGCCGAGAGCGCGAGAACGAGGCCCGAGACCCACGCGAGCCGGCAGCCCCAGCTGCCGACGAGCGGTGTCGTCCGCTTCGGGCGTGCGGCCCGTTGCTGCGGCCGCATGCGGAACGGGCGGGCTGGCTCCGGCGTCTGCACACGCGCAGTATGGGCACAAATGCGACGCGGGTGCGCGCCCGGGCGCACCGTCTCCAAGGACGAAGAGGCGGTGGAGGACGCGGGGGTACGGGCGAGGTGTTCGCAGCGGAGCCGTGCTCTGCGGCGGTCGCCTCCGGGAGAGCCGCGGCGCGATGCTCCTGGGCCGCTCCGTCGACTGACCGCCTCTTCGCGGAATACTTTCCCCGTGAGCAGTCTCCTCGGCGTCGATTCCAGGGACGTTCGCGTGCCGGCTCCGTCGCTCGCAGCCCTCGTGCGCGCGGCCGCCGCCGCCGCCGCCGCGGAGAGCGCGTCGGAGGCGTTGCGCGCACTCGCCGACGCGGCGCAAACCGTGACTGGCGCCGACGTCGCGCTCGTTCGCGCCCTCGATCCGGATGAGGAGCGGCTCGAGGCGGTGGCGGTGGCGGCGTCGCGTGCGCTAGCAGCCGAGCTCGAGGGGACCGTCATGGCGGCCGCGGATCTCCCCGACGTCGCGATCGACGAGCTCGCCCAGGCGCCGCCTGCCGTGCGCAGGATCGCGGAGCGGGTGGGGGCGACGGAGCTTCTGGTCGTACCGGCCCGGGCGAATGGCTTCGCGGTCTCCGTCGAGTTGTTCCATTCGGGCGAGCCGCTGCGCGCGGAGCAGCGACTCGCCGCCGAGCTGTGCGCTGCCCAGGCCGTGCTCGCTCTGCGTGCGTTCGCGGCCGGCGGGGACGCGTCTTCGCTCGCGCGCCCGGCCCTCGAGCTCGCAGGGGAGGCGCTTGCGGTCGCGCTGCACGAACAGGGCTCGGCCGTCGAGCTCGTGCGGCTGGCCGCCGGCGTCGCCGGCGCCACAGCTGCGGTCCTCTGGGAAAGCAGCCGGGAAGGTCTTTCCCCGAGCGCCTCGTGGGGACTCGATCCCGCCTCCGACCTCGACGCCGCGCGCGAGATGGCCCAGCGGACGTTGGGCGATCCGGGGCCGGTCAGCGCGCGGGCAGCCGGGCTCCCGCAGGACTGCACGGTCTCGACGACGCTGCCGCTCGGGCGGCCGCCCATCGGAGTCCTCCAGCTCTTCCACCCCGCCGGGGACGAGCCGGACACGGAGCAGCTTGCGCGGCTGGCGACGTTCGGCGTGCGCGCGGCGCACGCGCTTCGTACCGGCGAGCGCTCACGGCTCCTGGCGCTCGAGCTCGAGCGCACGCGGGCGCTCCTCGAGGTGATCGCGCAGGCGACGGCCGAGCTGTCGGTCTCCCACACGCTCGAGACCGCGGTCGAGCGCGTCGCCGAGCTCCTCGGAGTGGAGCGGGTCGTCGTCTACCTCCGCCGCCCCGACGAAGCGGGGCTCGAGGAGGCGGCGAGCCGCGGGCTGGCAGGGCCGCACGCGCGCGTCGCCGACCGGTTGCTCGACGTTGCGCTCGGCCCCTCGCGCGACCGGGCGGTGCTCGAGGTCGCGGACGTCGTGCGCGACCCGCGACTCGCGGGAGTCGCGGCCGCGGCTCGGGAGACCGGAATCCGCTCGGCGCTGGCCGTCCCGCTCGTCGCTCGCGGCGATGTCGTTGGATTGCTTGCCGCGTACCCGGATGGACGGCCGACCGCACGCGAGCACGAGACCGCGCTGCTGTCGGCGCTCGCCGGGCAGCTTGCCGTCGCGGTTCAGAACGCCCAGCTGCACGAGCAGGCGACCCGGCTCGGTGAAGAGCGCGAGGCTGCCCTCGCCGCCGAGCGGGCCGCAGCGCGCCGGGTTCGCGCGCTGTACGAGGTGTCGCGTTCCTTCGTACAGAGCCTCCGGCTCGACGAGACCCTCGCGGCTCTCGCGCGCACCGTCGTCGACGTGCTGGACGTCGACGCCGCCGTCGTGCGCATGCCCGACGAACGGCGCGAGCAGCTCTTGCCGCGGGCGATCCACGTCCGGGAGGCCGAGCTCGCCGCTGCGGTTCGCACGATCCTCGCCCAGCCGGTCGCGTTCGGCCAGCGCGACGTCCAGCTGCTCTTCCGCGAACGGCGTGCGTTCCGGCTCGAGCCGGCCCGCGGCAGCGAGCAGTACCTGCCGGCGCTCGCGCCGTTCCTCGAGAAGGGCTGGACGGGAGCGATCGTCCCGGTCGCGCTACCCACCGAGGTCGTCGCGTCGCTCGGGATCTTCTCCTTCCGGCCCGGCGACCCACTCGCGGAGGAGACGATCGAGGCGGCGACGGCCATCGCGGCGCAGGCCGCCCTCGCCATCGACAACGCCCGCCTCTACCAGCAGCAGAAGCAGTTCGCCGACACGATGCAGCGCTCGCTCCTGCCACGCTCGCGGCCGGTCGTCGAAGGGCTCGAGGTCGGCGAGTTGTACGAGCCGTCGGCGCGGGTGGACGTCGGCGGCGACGTCTACGACTTCATGGAGCTCGAAGACGGCCGGCTCGCGGTGGTGCTGGGCGACGTCACAGGACACGGCGTCGACGCGACCGCGGACATGGCGATGGCGAAGTTCGTGTTCCGCTCGCTCGCGCGCGAGCATCCCGAGCCCGCCGACTTCCTCGCCTCCGCGAACGACGTCATCTGCAGCGAGATCGGCGCCGGCAAGTTCATAAGCATGAGCTACGTCGTCGTCGACGGGAAGACCGGCAGGGTCGCAGGTGCGAGCGCCGGTCATCCCGCGCCGCGAATCGTCCACCCCGACGGCTCGACGGGGACGCTCGACGCACACGGTCTCGTGCTCGGCATCGATGTCGGCCAGGAGTACCTCGAAGGCTACGCCGAGCTGCCTCCCGGAGCGTCACTCGTGCTCTACACGGACGGCGTCGTGGAGGCGCGCCGCGAAGGAGAGCTCTACGGCGACGACCGTCTCGACGCGCTCCTCGCCGAGCGCCACGAGCTGCCGGCTCGCGCGCTCGCCGCCGTCGTCGCCGAGGACGCGCGGGACTTCGCCGGCGGCGACCTCTCCGACGATCTCGCCGTCGTCGTGATCCGCAGGGAGTGAGCAACCTCCCGGCTACAATCTCGGCGCCCGTGGCGAAGCGCGTCGGCCTAATCCTCTGTCTCGTCGTCTGCGCCCTCGGCGCGGCGGCGAGCGGCGCCAACGCCGGCAGCACTCCGCCGGCGACGGTGATCGCCTCCGGCGTCCAGATCGGCTCGGTCGCAGTCGGCGGACTGACCGCCGACGAGGCGACCGCGGCTGTGCAGGACGCGTACTTCGCGCAGGTCGTCGTGCACGTCGGGCATCGCAACTATCCGGTCTCGCCGCTCCACTTCCACACGAGCCTCGGCCTCGCGCCCGTGATCCAGACCGCGCTCACGGCTCCTGCGGCCACGATGATCCCGCTCAAGCCGACGCTCGACAGCGAGCTCATCGCCAAGTGGGTCAAGACGCTCGCCGCGAAGACCGATCGCCCCGCGGTCGCCGGCCAGCTGCTCCTACGCGACAGCCACCCGTTCTACACGCACGCCCACCCGGGTCGCGCGCTGCGGAAGTTCCCGACGCGGATGATGATCCGCAGCACGATCCTCGGCGGCACGCGGACGCTCGTCGTCGCGCCGTTGAAGACGCTCGTCGCCGCCGGCGTGGCGCAGCAGTCGGTCATCGTGATCCACCGCGGCTCGAATCGCCTCTACCTCTACAAGGGCACCCGGCTCGTGAGGACATTCCCCGTCGCGACGGGTCAGGCGATCTACCCGACGCCGCTCGGGCGTTTCCAGATCGTCGTCAAGGAGTTGAACCCGTGGTGGTATCCGCCGACGCAGGACGCGTGGGCGAGGGGTCTCAAGCCCGTTCCGCCCGGCCCGGGCAACCCGCTCGGCACCCGCTGGATGGGGCTCAGCGCTCCGGGCGTCGGCATCCACGGCACCGACGAACCGTGGTCGATCGGACACTCGGAGTCGCACGGCTGCATCCGGATGCAGGTGCCGTCCGCCGAATGGCTGTACCAGCGCGTTCAGGTTGGCACGCCGGTGTTCATCATCCCGTCATAGCGCGGCCGTGGGGGGCCCACTCAAGCTCGCAGCGCAGGCGCTCGCGGTGGCCGGGGTCGGGTTGCTCGCGACGCTGCTCGTCTGGAAGCTGACGCACCAGACTCCGGCGCCGAAGGTTGGGCGACCTGCGCCGGCGTTCTCGCTGCAGCGCCTGAGCGGTGGCGGCGACCTTTCGCTCCGGTCGTTCCGGGGGAAGACGGTCGTGCTCAACTTCTTCGCGTCGTGGTGCGGACCGTGCAAGCGCGAGGCACCGGTGCTCGAGCGCCTCTGGAAGCAGGACCGGGCTCAGGGGCTCGTCGTGCTCGGCGTCGACGCGAACGACGCGCGCGGCGACGCACGGCGCTTCGTCCAGGTGCACGACCTCACGTATCCCATCGTCTTCGACCCGGACGGCCGCGTCTCCTCGGACCGGTACGCCGTCGCGGACCTGCCTGTGACCTACGTCCTCGACTCGAAAGGGAGGATCGTCGGCGGGCAGATTCTCGGGCCTGTGAGCGAGCAGGCGCACTCGCAGGATCTGATGCGCTACGTCCACGCGGCGCTGAAGTCGTGATGAGGCGCCTGAGGGTTGCCGCCCAGCTCGTCGCCCTGGCCGGCGTGGCCGGGCTGCTCGCGCTGCTCGTCTGGGGGCTGGGACATCAAGGACACGCTCCGCGCGTCGGCGCCGAGGCGCCGGGATTCACGCTGAAGCGGCTCGTCGGGGCCGGGGAGGTGTCGCTCGCCGCGTACCGGGGACGTCCGGTCGTGCTGAACTTCTGGGCGTCGTGGTGCGAACCGTGCAAGGGCGAGGCGAAGGTGCTCGAGCGTGACTGGGGGCAGTACCGAAACCGAGTCGTCTTCCTCGGCATCGACTACCACGACCTCGCCTCCGACGCCCGCCACTTCGTCGACGTGCACAGCCTGACGTTCCCGATGCTGGCCGATGGGTCGGGCAGCGTCACCAACGGCAAGTACGACGTCTCCCAGGTGCCCGAGACGTACGTGGTCGGCCGGGACGGCCGGATCCTCGCGCACCTCGCCGGGCCGATCACGGATCCGTCGCTCGCCGGCGAGTTCCGCAGCGCGCTCGCGAAGGCGGCGGCGTGATCCTGCGAGTCGTCGCGGTGGTCGCGGCCGCGCTCGTCTTTGCGGCGCCGGCGGCGGCCTGCGCGCATCCGCGCACCTCGCTCGCGTATCTCGAGGGGCAGGTGATGTGCCCGACCTGCCACACGACGCTCGACATGTCCGACTCGGCCGCTGCGCAGCAGATCAAGGGATTCATTTCTCAGCGGATCGCGCAGTGCGCGACGGCGCAGCAGATCGAGTCGGAGCTCGTCGCGAACTACGGTCAGGCGATCCTCGCCGAGCCCTCGCACAAGGGCTTCGACCTGCTTGCCTGGTGGCTGCCCATCGCCGGCGTCCTGGGCGGCGCGCTCGCGCTCGCGGTCGGCGTCTGGCGATGGAGCCGGCGGCGCGAGCCGGAAGTGACGGACCAGCCTGAAGGCTCGGGGTTGGACGAGGAGACCGAACGGCGACTCGACGATCTCCTGGCACGCTTCGACTGATGGGTGCGCGTCTCGCGATCTCGTTCGCTGCCGGGTTCGCTTCCGTGATCACGCCGTGCGTGCTGCCGCTCGTGCCCGGGTACCTCTCGGCGCTCTCGAGCGTGGAGCCCGGTCGGCTCGGGGGAGCCGGGACTGCGCGGCGCGTGGTCTCGTCCAGCGTTCCCTTCGTGCTCGGCTTCACGGTCGTCTTCGTGGCGCTGGGGGCCGGAGCGGCCGCGATCGGCAGCGTCGTCTCGGGCTACGCGCAGACCGAGATCGCCGGCTTCGTCCTCGTCGTCATCGGGCTCGCGTTCACGGGTCTGCTCCCCATGCCGGAGCGCGTGATGGCGCCGGGCTTGCTGGCGGGCGCGCGCCGGCGCGGCTCGGGTGCGCTACTCGGCGGGGCGTTCGCCGTCTGCGCCGCGCCGTGCATCGGGACGGTGCTCGCTGCCGTGCTCGTGCTCGCGAGCAACACCGGGACGGTGCTGAAGGGAGCCGTGCTGCTCGCCGCCTACGCGCTCGGTCTCGCCGCCGCATTCATCCTCGCGGGAGTCGCGTTCACACGGGCGATGGGAGCGTTCCGTTGGCTGCGCGACCGCTACACCGTGATCCAGGTGGCGAGCGGCATCGTGCTCATCGCGCTCGGCCTGCTCCTCTTCTTCCACCGTGACTGGTGGCTCCACGTCGCGCTCAACCGCGCACTCGACGACCTCGGCCTGACGAAGCCCTAGCGGGACGGTTCCGGCCGCGTCTTTCCTAGTAACAGACTGTTACAAGGTGTTCGGGAACGCTTGTCTTTCTGCCGGAGGGCGTGGCCGCAAAGGGCAACGGACGAGCTAGTAACAGACTGTTACAAGGTGAGTTTCGGCGGTTCGAGGTCGAGCGACCCGTCGGCGACGCGGGCTCGGGCGGCCTCGACCTGCGTGAGGATGTGCACGACGTCGATCCCGCGGTGGGACGGCGCGAAGGGGCCGAGCCGCCGCGCCGCCTTCTCGAGCTGGCTCGCCGTCGCGACAGGGCGTCCCCGGCCGGCCTGGTACCACGCAACCGCGACATGGACGAGCCCCTGGAAGAAGTCCCGCTCCTCGACCGATGCCGCACGCCACGCCAGCTCGAGCTCCTCGTGCGCCTCGAAATAGCGCCCGTCGCAAATTGCCCCGACTCCACGCTTGAACGCGGCCTCCATCGCGTTTTAACCTTCGCACGTGGCGACGATCCTGCTCTGTGGGGTCGAACTCTTCATGCGAGGGAAGCTCGAGGCCCTCTTGCCGGGGCACCGGCTCATCACCGTGGACCACACGGAGGATCCGGAGCTCGTTCTGGCCGACGTTTCGCGCGTCGACCCGGAGGAAGTTGCGGACGCCTATCCGGACATCCCGATCGTCGGCTTCACGAACCACACCGACACGGCGGGGCTTCGCGCCGCGCACGCTGCGGGCTTCGACCAAGTGCTCGCCAAGTCGGCGCTCGCCGAGCGGCTCGGCGAGGTGGTGATCGCGCTCTCAGGATCCCCAGAGCCTTGACGGTTCGGCGTGCGCCCGGCTGCGGCGGCTATCTACAGTAGGGCGCTGTGACGTACATCATCGCCGAGCCCTGCATCGACATCAAAGACCGCTCCTGCGTGGACGTCTGCCCGGTCGACTGCATCCACGAAGCCGACCGGATCCTCGTCATCGACCCGGAGGAGTGCATCGATTGCGGCGCCTGCGAGCCCGAGTGCCCGGTCGAGGCGATCTTCCCCGAGGATGCGCTACCGGACAAGTGGAACGCCTTCGTGGAGATAAACTACGCCTACGGCAAGGGGATGGACGTCGTGAACCAGCTCACGCAGCGCTATGCGGACGACAACGACGTCCACAACGAGCCGATCGCATAACCGCGCGCTTGCCGGGTAATGCGCCCGTCATGAACCCGAAGACGCTCGATCACGTTGCCTACTGGCTCGCGGACCGCGACGCCGTCGCGGACTTCGCCGTCGATCACCTCGGGATGCACGTGATCGACCGGACGGACGCGTTCACGCTCGTCGGCGGCGACGCGCGCCGCGGGAAGCTGACGCTCTTCGCGGCCGAAGGCCCGCGGGAGCGCGGGGCGCTCGAGCACGTCGCCCTCAGAGTGAGCGACCTCGATGACGCGCTCGCCGCGTTGCCCGGCGGCGTCGAGGTCGAGCGGCGCCGAGAGGGCGAGGCGTACTTCGAGCTCGGGGAGGGTGTCGTGCTCGGCCTTGTCGAGGCGAAGACCGACCTCGACTTCGACCTCGACCATGTCGCCCTCCGCTCGGCCGACCCGCAAGCGACGGCGTCGGAGTACGGCTCCCTCGGCTTCGGTCCTTCGGCTCCCGGGCCGTCCGGCTGCCCTCGCGTCGAAGTGGGTGGGGCGTGGATTGAGTTCCAGCCCGGCGAGCCCGGGACGCCGGAGAAGCCGCTCCTCAACCATCTCGCCGTGCTCGTCGACTCGACGGAGGAGCACATCGCGGCGGCGCGCGACCTCGGCGTCGAGGTCGACCACGTCGTCGATGCGCCGAACACGCTCGCGGTGTTCCTCTGGGGCCCGGAGCGCGTGCGCGTCGAGTACGTCGAGCACAAGCCGACGTTCTCGCTGACCTGAGTTGCGCGCCACGGTCGCCGGGGCGGGGATGGCGGGCCTCGTCGCCGCCGCGCGCCTTCGCGAGCTCGGGCACGAGCCGTGCGTCCTCGAGAAGGGGGAGCGGGTCGGCGGCTCGATGCTCCTCTCCTCGTGCGTGGTGTGGCGTCACGTCGAGTGGGAACGCTTTCGCGCGGAGTGCCCCGGCGGCGACGAGAAGCTCCAGCGGCTGATCTGGGAGAGGCTGGACGACGCGCTCGCGTGGCTCGAGTCGCTCGGCGCGGAGCCGGTCTGGGGCGACACCGAGAACCCGCTCACGACCGGGCGACGTTACGACCCGCGAGCGCTGACGCGAGTGCTCGCCGGAGCGGCAGGCGAGGTCGCGCTCGAATCGTCGCTGCCGGACGACGCAGAGCCGCCGATCCTTCTCGCGACCGGCGGCTTCGCCGGACGCCTCGCGCGCGAACGCGACCTGCTTCTGCGTGCGAACCCGTGGAGCGAGGGCGACGGCCTCGACTTCGCCCTCGCGCGCGGGGCCCAGACCACCACCGGAATGGACGAGTTCTACGGTCGCGCGATGCCGGCTCCTCCCGCCCGGATTCGCGAGGAGGATTTCGTCCCGCTCGCGCAGCTCTACGGCCGCAGCGCGCGCATCTTCACGGACGACTGGAGCGAGATCACGCCCCGAAAGGTCGCCTGGCACGAGAACGACCTCGTCCAGCTCATCGGTCGTCGTGCCTGGTACTGCGTGACCGAGTCGAACGACCGGATCGAGGCCGCGCGGGCGGCCGGAGCGTCCGTCATCGAGCAGGAGTTCGGCCTGGCGGTGCACGTCCAGGCCGCGGTGACCCACACGATCGGCGGGTTGCAGGTCGACCCCGAGGCGCGCGTGACGGGCGGCGACGGTCTCTGGGCGGCGGGAGTCGATGTCGGCGGTGTCGCGACCGGGGGCTACTCGAGCGGTCTCGCGCAGGCGCTCGTGCTGGGCCTCGCCGCCGCGGAGTCGATCGCCGGCTAGGCGCCGAGGTACGCGCAGACCCGGCGATCGCCGGGGAGCGGCGACGGAGCGAGCTTCGTCACCTGGAGCAGGCTCCCGTCCACGTCGACCTGGGAGCCGACCGCGGGCGGCTGGCCGTCCTGCTGCACGAGCTC
>DATGEB010000016.1:0-13468 GCA_035310545.1 Gaiellaceae bacterium | reverse complement strand
CTTCGCGATCATGCACAAGACGCGCCCCGCGCGCGATCAGGTCGAGGTGACGGAGATCACCGGCCGCGTGCGCGGCAAGACGGTCGTCGTCGGCGACGACGTGATCATGACCGGCGGCACGCTGATCGCGAACGTGCACGCGCTGCGCGAGCAGGGCGTCGAAGCGGTCTGGGTGTACGCGACGCACGGCGTCTTCTGCGACGGTGCGCTGGCGAAGTTCCACGGCGCGCCGATCGATGGCATCGTGGTCACCGACACAGTGCCGATCAACCCGCTCGAGATGCCGTCGAACATGACGGTCCTGCCGGTCGCGCCGCTGCTCGCGGAGACGATCATGAACGTCTTCGCCGACGACTCCGTCTCGGCGATCTTCGGCGGCGAGAACCAGCTCTTCTAGTTTCAACGGATCACGATACTCCCCGAACGGCCTGGCGGCGGCTGGACGTCCTGGCGTGGCGGGAGAGGGCTCGCGCATCGAGACTGTGATCATGCGGGGTCGAGTCGCCCAGTCCTGGCCCGCGGCGTTTCTCCTACTCGCGGTCGTGGTCGCGCTCCTCTACGCCGGGAGTGCCTCCGGCGACCCGGGTGCGGGTCCCGTCGTTGCCGGCTTCCCCGCGGCGGGCACGCTGACGATCAGGGCCGTCCGGGTGCGCATGCGACCCGATCCGCACGCACGGACGATCCGCATCATGCGGCAGTTCCGGCCCGACTTTCGCCAGCAGGAGGTCTTCGCCGTGGCGAGTCGGATCGGCTCCGATGGGCAGAGCTGGTATCGGATTTCGGTGCCCGGGCGGCCGAACGGCAGGATGGGCTGGGTTCCGTTCTGGTCGGTCGATCTCCGGCCGACCGTTGCGAAGGTCGCCGTCCACCGACGCTCGCGCAGGATCGACCTCTTCTGGCACGGCAAGCGCGTCTGGCACGCGATCGTCGCAGTCGGCGCGCCCGGAATGGAGACTCCGCTCGGGCTCTACTACGCGGCCGCGCGCTTCGTTCCGCACGACGATCCGTATCTCTCGGTGTTCGCGGTCGAGACGAGCGGCTACTCGAAGCTCACCGATTGGCCGGGTGGCGGAGTCTTCGGCATACACGGCACCCCGGAACCCTGGCTGCTCGGCAAGGCGGTCTCTCACGGGTGCGTCCGCGTCTCGGCGCGAACGGCGCTCATGCTTCGCCGGTACGTGCCGCTCGGCACGCCGATCGTGATCACGGACACCTGATCAGCGGGCCGCTTCCGCGAGGCGCCGGTTCACGAGCAGCTCGGCCGCCTCGGCAGGCGTGATACGTGCTGCGTCGGCGTCCGCGAAAAGCGTCCGAAGCGTGTCGCCGATCCCCGCGAGCCGCTCCTCGAGCTGCGCCTCGCTCCAGCCCTCGTCCTCGAGACCGATCAGCTGGATGATGCCGCCCGCGTTGACGACGTAGTCGGGCGCGAAGAGGATGCCGCGCTCGTGCAGGCGTTGTGCGTCCTCCGGCCGGGCAAGCTGGTTGTTGGCGCAACCGGCGATCGCTCTGCAGGCGAGGCGCGGGACCGACTCGTCGTCGAGTGTGCCTCCGACGGCGCAGGGCGAGTAGACGTCGACCTCCGCCTCGAGAACCAGCTCGGGCGCCACGGTTTCGCAGCCGGTCGCCGCGGCCCGCTCCTCGTCGACGTCGCTGACCAGGACGCGGGCGCCCGCCTCGGCGAGCTCGCGCGCCAGGATCGATCCGACCGAGCCCGCACCCTGAACGAGAACGCTGCGGCCCGCGAGGTCGGGCGAACCGAAGAGGTGCTCGACGGTCGCGCGGATCGCGTACAGCCCGCCGCGCGCCGTGCCGCGACCGCTGTTGCCGCCCCGCTGCGTGGTTCCGTAGACCCAGGGGCACGTCTGGGCAACCACGTCGAGATCCTCGGGCGAGATGTTCATGTCTCCCGCCGTCCGGTAGCTGCCGCCGAGCGAGGCGACGAGCTCGCCGTAGCGGCGCAGCAGCCGCTTGCGCGGTTCGCCGGTCGGCAGCTCCGGCACCGCGAGCACGGCCTTTCCACCGCCGCGCGGCATCCCCGCGGCGGCCATCTTCGACGTCATCGCAGCGGAGAGACGCATCGCGTCGGCGAGCCCGTCGGCGGGAGCGGCGTAGACGCGCATGCGTGTGCCACCGCCGGCCGGGCCACGTGCGGTGGAATGGAGGCACACGAACATCCAGGCGCCGCTCTCGGGATCGAAGCGAACGACCGCGTGCTCGCCGTCCCAGTCCGCGAGGAGCCCTTCGAAGTCCACGGCAAGGACGGTACCGAAGCGCCACTCGGCTACACTCCCCCGCCGGAATGGCCGGAGAACGCACCAAACTCGTCGTCACCAATCGCGACAGGCTCGGCACGGCCGAGTCGCGCCGCCTGCGCAAGGAGGGGTTCGTTCCGGGCGTCCTCTACGGCAGCGGCGAGCCGGTCGCGATCTGCATCGCCGAGCGGGAGCTCCGCCGCGCGCTCACCGGCGCCGCGGGCCTGCACTCGATCCTCGACGTCGAGATCGACGGCAAGGGATCGACGCACGCGTCGATCCTCAAGGAGTACCAGGTCGATCCGGTGCGCGGCGGAGTCACGCACGTCGACCTGCAGGAGGTCCGGCTCGACCGCGCCATCCGCGCCTCGGTCGCGGTCCAGCTGCACGGCGGCGACGACGCACCCGGCGTGCGCGAGGGCGGCGTGCTCTCGCAGCCCTTGCGCGAGGTGACGGTCGAAGCGCTGCCGCTCGAGGTACCGGAGCACATCGAGCTCGACGTCTCGGGCATGGAGATCGGCGGCACGCTCCGCATCTCGGATCTCAGCGCCCCCGACGCCGTCACCCTTCTCGACGACCCGGAGATGGTCGTCGCCACGGTCACCGCTCCGACGCGCGTCGTCGAGCCCGAACCCACCGAGGAGGAGCTCGCCGCGATGGAGGCGGAGGGCGAGGGCGCCGAGGGCGAGGAGGCGGCCGAGGGCGAGCCTGCCGAAGGTGCGGGCGCGTCGGAGGCAGAGGCCTCCGGCGACGAAGCCAGCGGCGAGGCCTGAGCCATGCGGCTCTGGCCGCGCCGGCAGGGCTCCTCGCTCGATCTTCTCGTCGTGGGGCTGGGCAATCCCGGCCGCGAATACGAGCGGAACCGGCACAACGTGGGCGCGATGGTCGTGGACGAGCTCGCACGCCGTCACGGCGGTTCCTGGCGCGGGAAGTTCTCCGGGCGAGTCGCGGAGATCCGCCTCGAGGGCCACAAGCTCGCGCTCCTGAAGCCCGAGACGTACATGAACGAGTCCGGCCGCTCGGTCGGCGCGGCGGCGTCGTTCTTCAAGGTCTCGCCGGACGCCATCCTCGTCGTTCACGACGAGAGCGACCTCGAGCTCGGGCGGCTGCAGCTCAGGCTCGGCGGAGGGCTGGCGGGGCACAACGGCTTGCGCTCGATCGCCGGGCGCCTCAAGACCCAGGAGTTCCTGCGGCTCCGCGTCGGCGTCGGCCGGCCGGAGCGTGGAGACCCGCGCCCGCTCGCGGACTGGGTGCTCTCGAACTTCGAGGCACACGACGACGCTGACGCACTGGTCAGGCACGCGGCGGACGCCGTCGAGACGCTCGACGCAGAAGGCGTCGAGCGCGCGCAGATTCACGTCAACCGGCGCTAGTGGTTGCTCGGGTGAGTCCAGTGCCGTTTGGCCGTGCGAAAAGCGAGCAGGCCGAGGACGCCGGCATGCGACGCTTTGCGGCCGGACAAAGGGTGCTGCTACTTGCCCGAGTGACCACTAGGTTCGAGCGTGCCGAGCCCGTGCTCGAGCAGACGGTAGGCGCGATCGAGGTCCTGCCGGAGACGCCGCACCGCGGCAGGGCCGCTCCGCCCGGCGAGTGCATGCGCGCGGGCGTTGCGGAAGAACTGCCAGTGCACGCTCATGAGGAGATTCGCGGCGATCTGGGCGTCGGCGGGGTGGAGGCCGAGCTCCTCGCGGATCGTCTCGGCGAGATGGTCGGTGAACTCGCCCATGACCGCCGTCTCTTTCGCCTGCAGGGCGGGGGACTCGGCGATCGCCCGCGCAAAGTGCGCGAACTGGGGGCTCGCCAGCCGCCCGCATTCGTTCACGTGCAGCCGGTGCAGAGCCTCGACCAGCGACTGGCCGGTCTCGCGGCCGCGGATCGCCTCGGAGAGCGCCTCGAGCCGCTTCGGCACCTCGTCGAAGAAAATGTCTTCCTTGGTCGGGAAGTAGTTGAAGACGGTCTTCTCGGAGACGCCCGCCTCATGCGCGATCTCGCCGACAGTAACGTGGTCGAAGCCGCCCTTCACGAAGAGACCCATGGCGGCGGCTGCGATCGCCTCGCGCGTCTGGAGCTTCTTCGTCTCCCGCAGGCCCATTTAACAGGATTGTAGCATTGTTTACAGTTGCAGTAAACTTACTGCGTCTGTAATATTACGTGGGTTCGCTACCGGAAGGGGAAGAGGATGCTGACTCGTCTCGCTCATGTGGTCGCCCGGAATCGCTGGAAGGTCATCGGCCTCTGGATCGTGCTGACGCTCTTCGGGGGCTTCGCCGCCGGGCAGGTCTCGAAGCGCTGGTACCAGAGCTTTTCGATCCCGGGGAAGTCGGCCTACGAGGCGAATCAGCGGACGCTGAAAGCGTTCGGCACCGGCGTCCGGCCGCCCGACGTCGTCGTCTTCCACACCTCGGGGGACGCGACCAAGAACTCGGCCATCGAGGCGGCGATGAAGCGCGCCGCGGCGGTGCTGCCCGGCTCGCGGACGAGCTCGTACTTCTCGACGCACAACCTCATGTACGTCTCGAAGGACCGGCACACGACCTTCGAGGAGATCTACCCGGCCGGGCCCTCCAAGTTCAACTCGACGAGCAAGGCCGCCGACGTGCGCGCGGCAGCTGCGCGCGGGTTGCCGGCGGGGATCGACGTCCAGGTCACGGGGCACGACCCGCTCGAAGAGGCGAGCACGCACGGCGGCGGTGGTGGCAACGTCCTCGTCGAGGCCGTGATCGGAGGTCTCGGCGCGGTCGTGATTCTTCTCTTCGTCTTCGGCACGCTGCCGGCCATCCTCGTGCCGATCGCCGTCGCCGCGGCTGCGATCCTCAACACCTTCACGCTGGTGTGGGCGCTGACCTACATCACGAACGTCTCGATCATCGTCCAGTTCCTGATCGCGCTCGTCGGCCTCGGCGTGGCGATCGACTACGCGCTGCTCATGATCTTCCGCTTCCGCGACGAGCTGCGCGAAGGCGAGGACGTCGAGACCGCGCTCGTCGAGACCATGACGCATGCCGGCCGCTCGGTGATCGTGTCCGGATCGACCGTTGCCGTCGGCCTCCTGTCGATGATCATCCTCCCGCTGCCGTTCATCCGTTCGATCGGAATCGGCGGGATGCTGATCCCGGCCGTCTCGGTGATCGCGGCGATCACGCTGATGCCGGCGATCCTCGCGGTGCTCGGCGAGCGGATCAACAGCGTGCGCCTGCTGCCGAAACGCTTCGTCGACCGCGGCCATCCGGAGGACGGCGCCTGGGGCCGCTGGGCGCGCTTCGTGCTGCGGAAGCCGTGGCCGATCGCGATCGTCGGCGCGGCGATCGTGACCGTCCTCGTCGTCCTCGGCGTGCAGCTGAACCCGAACGAGTCGCAGTTGAAGAACTTCCCGGGCACTGGAACGGCGATCGCCGGCCGCACGATGCTCGCGAACGCCGGGATTTCGCCCGGCGTGATGAAGCCGTTCGTGACGCTCGTCGAGGATGGCGGCAGCGGCCGGCAGATCGCGGCGAAGGAGCGTGTCGTGTCCGGCATCGTCGGTGCCGCCGTTCCGCCCGGGCCCGGTTGGCACCGCGGCCCGGACACGCTCGTCGAGGCATTTCCCGCGATCGACGGGGCGGCGCCGGGGATTCAGGGCGTCATCAACCGGGTCAACGACTCGCTGCGAGGCACGACCGCGACCCTCGGCGGAGTGCCGGCGGTCGACCGAGCCTTCGTGCACGCGGTCTACGGGAACTTCCCGTACGTGCTCGTGTTCGTGCTCGTGCTGACGTTCGTCCTGCTGACTCGGGCGTTCCGGTCGATCGTGCTGCCGATCAAGGCTGCGCTCCTGAACCTCGTCTCGCTCGGCGCTGCGTTCGGGATCGTCGTCTTCGTCTTCCAGGAGGGCCACGGCTCGTCGCTCTGGAACATCACGGCGACGCAGGCGATCACGGCCTGGATCCCGCTGATGATCTTCGCGTTCCTGTTCGGCCTCTCGATGGACTACGAGGTCTTCATGCTCACGCGGATGCGTGAGGCATACGACGAGACGGGCTCGACCGATCACGCGATCGAGCTCGGCCTGGCGCGGACCGGGAAGCTCGTCACGAGCGCGGCGCTGATCCTGATGTTCGCGTTCCTCGTGCTCTCGTCGAGCCCGGGCTTCGAGATCAAAGAGTTCGCGATCGGGCTTGCGGCGGGGATCATCTTCGACGCGACCGTGATCCGCGCACTGCTCGTGCCGGCGCTGATGCGGCTGCTCGGGGATGCGAACTGGTGGCTGCCGCACTGGACACGGCGGGCGCTGTTCATCCGCCCCGAGCGGCGGCGAGAGCGAGAGCCGGCCTTGGAAGCCTAGGCCGCGGCGAAACGCTTGGCGGCGCGGGCGCGAGCCCGCTCCGCCTCGACCTCGCGGTCGCGCGGCGCCGCGGTCGTCACGAGCGCGTCGAGCAGTCGCTGCGTCGCCGACGCGACCTCGTCGACGGCGTGCCCGAAGGCGTGCTCGTTCGCCTTCGAGGGCTTCGTGAAGCCGCTCACCTTGCGTACGTACTGCTCGGCGGCGAGACGCACCTCTTCCGTGGTCGCGACAGGCTCGAAGTTGTAGAGCGTCTTGATGTTCCGGCACATGGCCCCATGAATACCATGACCCCTGCGGGACGGGAGTTCCGTCCCTCGTCATGGACCGTCCGGTACTTCACGCTTTCGTCCAGGAGCTCGTCGCGCACGAGCGTCTCGCCGAGCTCGCGGACGCTCTGCCGACGCGCGTTCGCGTGTCGGAGCCCGCGCTGCCTCTGCTCGTCGCCTCCCTGCACGAGAGGCTCGAGCGCGGTCTGGTCGTGCTCCTGCCGGAGGACGCCGACGCGCGGGACGCGGCGGAAAGCGCTGGGTGGTTTCTGGGCGACGACGTGGTCGGGCTGCTGCCGAGTCGAGGCGTCACCTGGGAGTCGGGGCTCACGCCTCCGCCGCACCTCGTCGGCGAGCGGGCTCGGGCGCGCCATGTCCTCGCGCGTGGCGGCCTCGTGTGCGCGTCCGCGCGCGCTCTCGCGGAAGGGCTGCCGCCGGTGGAGGCTCGACCCGAGCCGATCGAGTTGCGCACCGGGCTCGAGCTCGGTGTCGAGGGCCTTGCGGAGGCGCTCGCTCTCGCAGGCTACGAGCGGGTCGAGCGGGTCGACGACCGCGGCCGGTTCGCGGTGCGCGGCGGCATCGTCGACGTCTTCCCGACGACCGGCCGTGAGCCGCTGCGCATCGAGTTCTTCGGCGACGAGGTCGAGTCCGTGCGTGCGTTCTCGCCCTTCACGCAGCGCGCGCTGCATCCCGTCGCCGAGGCGGCGCTCTATCCAGCTGCCGAGCGAAGTCTCGACCTCGTCGACACGCGGCTGGCGGACGACGAGGACGGGGAGGACGGGGAGAGATCGGTCGAGGTTCCCGACGATCTCGTCCCGGCGCTCGACGGTCCACCCGATCTCGTCTTTCAGCCTGACGACGTCCGTCGCGTCTGGGAGGAGGACGGCGTCCTCGACCCGCCGTCGCTGGCGGGCTCGACCGAGCTCGACCCGTTCCCGCAAGCCCAGCCGCTCGCGTTCGAGGCGCAGCGGCCGGCGATCGCGGCACGCGGGCTCGCCGAGGCCGAGAGCGAGCTCGCGGCGCTGATCCGCTCGGGCCAGCGCGTGGTCGTCGCGTTCCCGCATCGCGGTGAGGCGCTGCGAACGCAGAACCTCCTCCGCCGCGTGGAGGCGCGGCTGCTCGAGCCGGGGGAGGCGCTGCCGGAGGAGCCCGAGCTGCTCTTCGCGGTCGCGCCGGCCCGCCGCGGTTTCGTCTGGCGCGATCTCGGTCTCGTCCTCCTGCCGGACCACCAGGTCTTCCGCCGCCGCGTCCCGCGCGAGCGCCGCCTCGGCGGCCGCGCGCTGCAGTCGTTCGCCGACCTCCGCACCGGCGACTACGTCGTGCACGAAGACCACGGCGTCGGCAAGCTGCTCGGCTTCGAGACGAAGGCCGTCGCCGGCGTCACGCGGGACTACCTCCTGCTCGCCTTCCGCGGGGAGGACCGGCTCTACGTCCCGCACGAGCAGCTCGGCAAGGTCTCGCGCTACGTCGGCGCCGACGCATCCGCGCCCGCGCTCTCGAAGCTCGGCGGCAAGGCGTGGCAGACGCTCAAGTCGCGCGCGCGCGAGTCGGTGCACGAGCTCGCCGGCGACCTGATCCAGCTCTACGCGCAGCGGCAGACGCAGGAAGGAGTTGCCTACGACCTCTCGAGCGAGTGGCTGCCGCAGCTCGAGGCGAGCTTCCCCTACCGCGAGACTCCGGACCAGGAAGCCGCGATCGAGGCCGTGAAGGAGGACCTCGAGACGCCGCGGCCGATGGACAGGCTCGTCTGCGGCGACGTGGGCTTCGGGAAGACCGAGGTCGCGGTGCGGGCTGCGTTCGCCGTCGCCGTGAACGGCAGGCAGGTGCTGCTGCTCGCCCCGACGACGATCCTCGCCGAGCAGCACTACAACACGTTCCGCGACCGCTTCCGCGACTTCCCGGTTCAGGTCGAGATGGTCTCCCGCTTCGTCGGGCCGAAGGAGACGAAGCGGATCCTCGGCGAGTTCACCGCCGGCAAGGTCGACGTCCTGATCGGGACGCACCGCGTGCTCAGTCGCGACGTCATCCCGAAGGAGCTCGGGCTCGTGATCCTCGACGAGGAACAGCGCTTCGGCGTCGCGCAGAAGGAGCTGCTCAAGTCGCTGCGGCTCGAGGTCGACGTGCTGACGCTGAGCGCGACGCCGATTCCGCGCACGCTCCACCTCTCGCTCGCGGGCATGCGCGACATCTCGATCATCGAGACGCCCCCCGAGGGGCGCCGCCCGATCCGGACGACCGTCGGCGAGTACGACGAGGAGCTCGTGAAGCTGGCGCTCGAACGCGAGGCCGGTCGCGAGGGGCAGGCGTTCTTCCTCCACAACCGGGTCGAGACGATCGAGGAGCGCGCCGCGCAGCTGGAGCAGCTCTGTCCGGGGCTGCGCTTTCTCGTCGCGCACGGGCAGATGCGCGAGAAGGAGCTCGAGGAGCGGATGCACGCGTTCCTGCGCGGGGATGCCGACGTGCTCGTCTCGACGACGATCATCGAGTCGGGGATCGACATCCCGCAGGCGAACACCCTCATCGTCGAGCGGGCCGACATGCTCGGCCTCTCGCAGCTCTACCAGATCCGCGGACGGGTTGGCCGCTCGGACGCCACCTCGTTCGCGTACCTGTTCTATCCGGACACTCGTGAGCTGACGCCCGAGGCCCGCGCGCGGCTCTCGACGCTGGCCGACCACACGGAGCTCGGCGCGGGCTTCGCGATCGCGATGCGCGACCTCGAGATCCGCGGCGCGGGGGAGCTGCTCGGCGCCGAGCAGTCCGGCCACGTCGCGGCGGTCGGCTTCGAGCTCTACGTCGAGCTCCTGAACGAGGCGGTTGCCGAGCTGCAGGGCCAGAAGCGCGTCGCGGCACGCCCGGTGCGGGTCGACGCGCGCGTCGACGCGTACGTCCCCGCGGCGTACGTCGACTCCGAAGCGCTGCGGATCGACGTCCATCGCCGGCTCGCGCTGGCCGAGACCGAAGACGAGCTGCGCGAGCTGCAGGCGGCGCTCGAAGATCGCTACGGGCCGCTGCCAGAGCCCGTCGAGAACCTCTTCCGGATCCAGGAGGCGAAGATCAAGGTCGCGCTCCTGGGCGCGGACTATCTCGTCTTCCAGAGCGGCAAGGCGACGGTCGGCCGGCTCGTCCTCGGCTCGGGCGAGCTGCGCGAGCTCCGCGACCGTGCGAAAACGGCCGTGTACGTCTCAGCCAAGCAGGAAGTGAGCCGCCGCGCACAAGAGGGAATCAAGGAAGCGGTCGGGCTGGTCGATGCTATCTTGGACGCGCGCCGGGCGGCCTGATCCGCTTTTCGTCGCACCAGCGCTCCCGCGGACATCGACCTCACTGGATGGAAATGAAGACTCGCGCGCCCTTCTCGAGGCTGCAATCGCCGTCAGCAAGGCCGTCGGCAAGCGGCCGCAAACCCGCCCACCGTCGGTGGACATGGGCCTTGACTCTCTCGGTTCTCGCCGTGCTCGTCGCCGGTTGCGGCGGCGGTGGGGGTTCCGTCTCTGCCGACGCGATTGCGAAGGTCGGCCCGACGGAGATCACGAAGTCGACGCTCAACTCGCTGATGAACGTCGCCTTCGCGCGCTACAAGGCGCAGAAGCAGCCCGTGCCGAAGGTGGGCACTGCGGCGTACAGCCAGCTTCGTGACCAGGCCGTCACGTTCCTCGTGCAGGAGGAGGAGCTTCAGCAGGAGGCCGACAAGCTCGGCGTGTCGGTGTCGCAGAAGGACCTCGCCAAGCGGCTCGCGCTGATCACGACGACGTACTACCACGGGAGCAAGGCGAAGCTCGACGCCGCGCTGAAGAAGGACGACATCACGATCGCCGAGCTCGAGCAGTACAACCTCCGGCCGACGCTGCTCAGCGAGAAGCTCAACGCGAAGGTGACGAAGAACGTCACCGTGTCGACGTCTGCCGCGCAGAAGTACTACACCCAGAACAAGGCGTCGTTCACGCAGCCCGAGACGCGCAACGTGCGGCACATCCTGGTCAACAGCAAGAGCCTCGCGTTGCAGATCGAGGCGAAGCTGAAGGCCGGCCAGAGTTTCGCGAAGCTGGCCAAGAAGTACTCGAAGGACACGGGCTCGGCGCAGCAGGGCGGCAAGCTCTGCGTCGCGCACGGCGGTCAGAGCGGGTCGTGCATCCAGACGGTGCCGCCGTTCGACAAGGCCGCGTTCTCGCTGAAGACGAACCAGATCTCGGCGCCGGTCAAGAGCCAGTACGGCTGGCACATCATCCAGGCTCTCGGCCCGGTGAAGCCGGCGCACACCCAGTCCTTCAAGGAAGTCGAGTCGCAGATCAAGTCGAACCTGGCGCAGCAGCAGAAGGGGACCGCCTGGTCGAACTGGCTTGCCAAGGTGAAGAAGGACTTCGCCGGTAAGGTCACGTACCAGGCGGGCTACGCGCCTGCGACCACGACGACGCCGACCATTCCGACGACGCCGACGACGACCGGCTAGCTTGGAGGGCGGGCTGGCTTCGGCCCTCCTCGCGCTGCAGCAGCTGGCGGAGCGCCTCCGTCGCGAATGCCCCTGGGACCGGGAGCAGACGGCGACGACGATCGTGCCGTACACGGTCGAAGAGGCGTACGAGGTCGCCGACGCAGCGCTCGCCGGCGACGACGCGAAGCTCCTCGACGAGCTCGGCGATCTTCTCTTCCAGGTCTACTTCCTCGCGCTCCTGCTGCAGGAGCGGGGCGGGGGAAGTCTCGAGCAGGTGGCGCGGGGCGTGCACGAGAAGCTCGTGCGTCGCCACCCGCATGTCTTCGGCGACGTCGAGGCGCGCACAGCGGATCGCGTGCGGTCGAACTGGGAGCGCATCAAGCGCGAGCAGGAGGGCCGCGAGGGCATCTTCCACGACGTCGCGGAGGGGCTCCCGGGTCTCAGTTACGCACGAAAGATCCAGCAGCGGGCCAGGGCCGTCGGCTTCGAGTACCCGGATCTCGCGGGCGCGCTGGCCGATCTCGGCGACGAGCTGCGCGAGCTCGAGGAGGAGCCCTCCGGCGACGAGCTCGGCGACGTCCTCTTCGCGGCGGTCAACGTCGCGCGCAAGCTCGACGTCGATCCCGAGCTCGAGGTGCGGCAGGCGGCCAGGCGTTTCCGTCGCCGGGTCGAGGTGGCGGAGCAGCTTGCGAGCGAGACGGGCGAGAATTGGAGCGAGCTGCCGCTCGACCGGCAGGACGCGTACTTCGACAAGGCCAAGGAGAAGACCGAGTGAGCGCGATCACCGACGTCCATGCCCGCCGGGTGCTGGACTCCCGGGGCAATCCGACCGTCGAGGTCGAGGTGCTGGCAGGCGAGCCGGGGAGGGCGATCGTGCCGTCCGGAGCTTCGACCGGCGTCCACGAGGCCGTCGAGCTTCGAGACGGCGGGGATGCGTGGGGCGGGAAGGGCGTGTCCACCGCAGTGGCGAACGTCAACGGAGAGATCGCGGCGGCCGTGACCGGGATGGAAGCGGCCGATCAGGAGGCGCTCGATCGGCGGCTGATCGAGCTCGACGGCACGCCGAACAAGGGTCGGCTTGGCGCGAACGCGATCCTCGGCGTCTCGCTCGCGAGCGCGAAGGCGGCGGCTGCCGAAGCCGGCGTCTCGCTCTTCCGCCACCTCGGCCGAGAGGGCGCGACGACGCTGCCCGTGCCGATGATGAACGTGATCAACGGTGGGGCGCACGCCGACAACTCGATCGACCTGCAGGAGTTCATGGTCGTCCCTGCCGGCGCCGACTCGTTCGCGGACGCGCTCCAGATCGGCGCGGAGGTCTACCACGCGCTGAAGAAGCTGCTCACCGAGCGAGGGCTCTCGACGCTCGTCGGGGACGAGGGCGGCTTCGCGCCGGACCTCTCCTCGAGCGAGACGGCAATCGACCTGATCCTCGAGGCGGCGGAGCGTGCGGGGCACCGCGAACGAGTCGCGGTCGCGCTCGACCCGGCCACGAGCGAGGTCTTCTCCGAGGGCGTCTACCGGTTCGAGGGCCGCACGAAGACGAGCGCCGAGATGCCGGAGTTCTGGGCCGGGATCGTGGACCGCTACCCCGTCGTCTCGATCGAGGACGGCGCTGCGGAGGACGATTGGGAGTCGTGGCGGGTGCAGACGCAGGAGCTCGGCGATCGCGTGCAGCTCGTCGGCGACGACCTCTTCGTCACGAACACGGCCCGGCTGCACGAGGGCATCGAGCGTGGCGTCGCGAACTCGATCCTGGTCAAGGTGAACCAGATCGGGACGCTCACGGAGACGATCGAGGCGGTGCGCCTCGCGCACGACAACGGCTACACCGCGGTCATGTCCCACCGCTCGGGCGAGACCGAGGACGCGACCATCGCCGACCTCGCGGTCGCGCTCGGCACGGGCCAGATCAAGACGGGCGCGCCGGCGCGAAGCGATCGCGTCGCGAAGTACAACCAGCTCCTGCGGATCGAAGAAGAGCTTGGCGACAGTGCGGTGTATCCCGGCTGGAACGCGTTCCCTCGTACGACCCGGTAGCTAGATTGGAAGCGCCGTGGCTGGCGAGCGCAGCACCAAGATCGTGGCGACGCTCGGACCGTCGTCCGACTCACGGGAGCGCCTTCGGGCGCTGATCGAGGCGGGGGTCGACGCCGTTCGCTTCAACCTGTCCCACGGCACCCACGCCGAGCATTCCGAGCGG
>DATGEB010000015.1:0-23851 GCA_035310545.1 Gaiellaceae bacterium | reverse complement strand
CTCTTGATCCAGCGCTTCGGGGAGGCAGATTCAGACGCGCGCGAGGAACTGCTCTCGCGACTTCGGAAACTCTTCGACGCGGGCCGATGGGACGAGGCGCTGAGCGTCGCGGAGGTTGCGCATGACGCGCCATTCGCCACCGAGGCAATCGCAGCGGCATTGGACGATCTCCTTGCGTCCGGCCGCACGAGCAGCCTCCAGCGGTGGGTCGCCGCGGCTCGAGCCGCCGCCGCGACAGGCGGCCTAATCGACTACGTCGAGAGCGAGGCGCTGTACCGAAGTGGCGAGCTCAATCAGGCAATGGCTCTCGCTGTCCAGGCGGCGGAATCACTAGAGGGAGATCTCGTCGCGCGTGCCCACCTCGTCGCCGGCAGATCGGCACATCTCATGGATCGCCCAGATCGCATGGGCCGACATGCAGAACTTGCGGCAGCCACCGCCGAGACCGCAGGAACGCGCGAAGGGGCGCTCTGGCTTCGCCATCTGCGGGCGATCGAACAGGAGGAACCTGATCTGACGGAGCGCGTGAAAGAGTTTCGGGCCGCAGCGCGGAGCGGTCTCAAGCAGTCGCTCATGGTTGCAGCAGCCGAGCTGGGCGGGGCGCTAGTCGAAGGTGGCCTTCCTGACGCGCTAGATGGCGCCCAGGCTGTGCTCGCACTCACCGCGAGGGGAGCCGACCCGATCGCGCATACCAGCTTCTTGAGTGTGTATAGCGGCGCGCTTCTCATTAGCGGGCGCTACGAAGAAGCACTCGAACATCTTGATGCGTTGACATCTCTGGCGGTGAGCAACGCGATCGCATTCGCACTTCCATACGCAGAGATCCAACGCGCGAAGGCACTCATTGGCGTTAGGAGATTCGCGTCTGCCACGCGAACGTTGTCGCTCCTCGAGCGTCAAATGAAACACAAGCCTGGTGAGTACTTCCACGCCAGGATTCAAACCGAGCGCGCTCGGTTGTACGCAAGCGTCGGCAACCTCGAGCGCGCATTGGCCGGCCTCTCGCTCGGTCCACCCGCGCGCCTCCGGAGAACAGATGAAAGCGGGTTCTTTGGGTGGCAATCGCTACTGACTGCAGTCGCGGGCGATTCAGAGCTCGCGCAGATTCGTATTGCTCAGGCGCGGAGGGCGGGCCGCGGCTTGGAGGTGGAGAGCCTGACTCTCCTGACCGAGGCGGTGATCGGGCTGAGCGACGGGGAGCGCGACGACGCCGCCGGTCGGATCAGGACGGTGCTCGAGGCCGGTGTTTGCGATCCGATCGTGATCGCAGTGCGAGCCGCCCCACATCTCGGAGCCTTCATCGCTGCCCAGCCGCCCCTGCGCCCTGCGCTTCAGCGACTCCTAGCCGCCTCACAAGACGTCTCGCTGGCGGCTTCACTCGGTCTGCGCGTTCCGAGAGAGGCCAAGGAGAGGACGGCGCTCAGCCCGCGTGAAACGGAAGTTCATGAACTCGTTGCCCAAGGGCTCAAAAACGAGGAGATCGCGAGATTGCTCCACATCAGCCTCTCGACGACGAAAGTTCACGTCAAGCACATCTTCGAGAAGCTCGGTGTCCGGTCGCGCCTCGAGGCCGCCCGGGCGTTGCGCGACGACGTCTAACGGGCGTCGGCGACTTGCTCGGCGTCCTGCTGGAGCTGCAACCGCTCGCGCTTGAACGACGCGGCTCGGCCGGATCGGTAACTGTCGTCCGCCGTCGCGAGGATCGCCTCGAACGCTGCGACAGCAGCAGTGTCGAATTGCGTGCCGACCGCCTGCGCGAGACGCATGCGCGCGACGCGGCTCGGCAGGGCTTCGCGATAGGGCCGGTCTGAGGTCATGGCGTCATACGCGTCAGCGACCCCGATAATCCGCGCAAGGAGGGGGATCTCTTCGCCGTGAATGCCGTCCGGATAGCCCATGCCGTCGATGCGCTCGTGGTGCGACCGCACGATGTCGGCGATCTCGGAATAGTCGTCCACGTTGCGGAGGATCCGCTCACCGATTTCAGAATGCTGCTCCATTTGACGCCGTTCTTCGAGAGTCAGCGGTCCTGGCTTCTCGAGCAGGCCGGCAGGGAGCCCGATCTTGCCGATGTCGTGAACGAGCCCGCAAAGATGGATGAGTTCCACTTGATCCTCTGGAAGCCCCATCCGCTCGGCGATGTCTCTCGCGTAGATTGCGACCGCTGCGGAGTGACCCGCGGTGTACTGATCGCGAGCGTCCAAAGTTGCGACGAGGGCGGTTGCAAAGGAGAGGCTCGCCCGCCGAAGCCTTTCGTTGGCCGCGGCGAGATCGTCGCTGACGACCTTTTCCTGCTGGTAGAGATGCAGGAGACGCTGCGCCGCCAGCGCCGGCAGGAAGAAGACGAGAACGAGGTACAGGGAGTAGCGGTGGTAGCCGTAGACGAACAGCGCAACGACAGGCACGTAGAGGGGGATCGTGAGAACAGCGACAGAGCTAATCTCGCGCAGAGCTTCGGGGACCTGGTACTTCCGCACCCAGGCCGTAGTGACGAGGAAGGCCGCCTCAGCAGCAAGAAAAGCGACTGATCCGGCCAGGCTCGCGAGGAGGAATTCGCCAAACGTTGTCGGGTCGGGCACGAGCTTCCAAGCAGCAAGGCCGGCCATCGCCGTCGTAAGCGCACGAATCGGCGTGTAGACACTCCATCGAAAGGGCGATTCACGCACATCCAAGACGGTCGAAAAGGCCCCAACCGCGAATCCGCCTACAGGCCCGAATACCACCGCGGAGAAGACGAGCGGAAGAAGCGATACCGAGTGATCCATCCATTCGGAAACGGCAACGCCTTGGCGTTCTGCGACCGCGGCGACCGTTGCGAGGAAGAGCCCCGCCAGGATCGGTGGCAGGCGATAACCGTCTAGCCAGAGGACACTCAGCGACGCCCCGAAGGCGATCCAGAGCGCACAGGCCCAGGCAAGACTCCGGCGATCGACGCTACCCAAACCTTTGACTAGCCGGACCAGCCTTGCGTATCCCCCAAAAGGGGTATAGGCTGCCGTTGCCGTCAGTCCCCGATCGATCGGAGTAGTCAATGAAAGCCTTTGCTCGAATTTGGGCCCGTACCGGGACCGCCAGAATCTGGTAGAGCCGTCGCATAGTCCGTTATCCACAGCTTTCGGGCTTCCCCCGGGAGGGGGATCCGAGTAGGAGCTGGGAGACGGATGAGCGGATTCACGGGCGCCGGGTGATCTTCACCCGGCGCTTCCTTTTTCCTTGTCCACAGCCCTGAGCCGCGGCTGGGGACGAAACTAGCCGATGATCCCGCGGCGGAAGCCAACGGCCACCGCGTGCGCGCGGGAGCGCGCCTGAAGCTTGGCAAGCAGGTGGCGTACGTGTGACTTCACCGTTTCCTCCGACAAGAACAGCCGCTCGCCGATCTCGCGGTTCACGAGACCGTCGGAGATGAGCTGTAGAACTTCGACCTCGCGCCCCGTGGGCTCCTGCTCGAGCTCGCGAAGCGGGCTCTGGAGCGGGATCACGTCAGCTCCACCGTTACCACGACGCCGCGCAGCAACTTCCTCGAAGCGGCGCGAATGCGTCAGATAACGGCTGAGGATCTCCTTGCGCTCAGCTGCGTCCACGGCCCGAGTATCGGCCGCATGAACAGGCCGCTTTAGCGGAGCGGCCTACCTCGAATGGGTGTCATGCGCCGGCGCAACGGCCGGATTCGACCGCCCCGAGCTGTCGTGCGGCAGTGCAGAGGCGTCTGCTGCGGCCGGCGAGTGTTGTCGAGCTACCTCGACCCGCTGCAGCTTCTCCTGGTCGACATTGAGCGGATGGTGACAAGCAGCCAGGTGACCGTCTCCGTAATCGACCAGTGGCGGCTCGATCTGCGTGCACACGTCCGTCACATAGCGGCATCGCGGATGGAAGCGGCAACCGCTCGGCGGCCTGATCGGGCTCGGCACGTCTCCCTCGAGCACGATCCGCTCGCGTTTCTCCGCAAGATCGGGGTCCGGAATCGGCACGGCCGAGAGCAGCGCCTCGGTGTACGGCATGATCGGCCGCGTGTAGAGCTCCTCGGCCGGCGAGAGCTCGACGATCTTGCCGAGGTACATCACCGCAATCCGGTCGCTCACGTGCCGCACGACGCCGAGGTCGTGTGCGATGAAGATGTACGTGAGCTGGAACTCGTTCTGCAGGTCCTCCATCAGGTTCAGCATCTGCGACTGGATCGAGACGTCGAGGGCCGACACGGGCTCGTCCGCGATGATCAGCTTCGGCCGCAGCGCGAGCGCGCGCGCGATCCCGATCCGCTGCCGCTGGCCCCCGGAGAACTCGTGCGGGAAGCGGTTGTAGTGCTCGGGAGAGAGCCCGACCGTCTCGAGGATCTCCCCCACCCGCCGCTTCTGTTCGTTCCGGCTGCCGAGGTTGTGGATCCGCATCGGGTCGGACACGATCGTGCCGACGCGCTTGCGCGGATTGAGCGACGCGTACGGGTCCTGGAAGACCATCTGCATCTCACGCCGCAGCGGCCGCAAGCGGCGTGTGCCGAGTCTCTGGATCGGCTTGCCCTGAAAGACGATCTCTCCGTCCGTCGGCTCGAGGAGCCGGACGAGCGTCCTGCCCAAGGTCGATTTTCCGCAGCCCGACTCGCCGACGAGCCCGAGCGTCTCCCCCTCGCGCACCGCGAAGCTCACGTCGTCGACGGCGTGAACGCGCCCGACCTCGCGCTGCAGCACTCCCTTGCGAATCGGGAAGTACTTCTTGACGTGCCTGACCTCGAGGAGCGGCGTCTCGCTCACGCCGCCTCCGCAGAGCCGCCCGAGATCGACTCGTCGCGGTGCTCGCGCTTGTACGCGACGTCGAGCCAGCAGCGGTCGAGATGCCCGGCCGTCTCGACGCGGTTTGCGAGTCCCGGCTCCTGCATGCACTTGTCGAACGCGTGCGGGCACCGCGGCCGGAACTTGCAGCCCTCCGGCAAGTTGATGAGAGACGGCGGCGCGCCCTTGATCGTGTGCAGGCGCTCGGCGCGCGGCCGGTCGAGCCGCGGAATCGAGCCGAGCAGCCCCCAGGTGTACGGCATCTGCGGGTCGTAGAAGAGATCGCGTGTCGTCCCGCGCTCGACGACGCGGCCGGCGTACATGACGAGGATCTCATCGGCGATCTCGGCGATCACGCCGAGGTCGTGGGTGATGAAGATCACCGCGGAGTCGAAGTCGTCCTTGAGGCGACTGACCAGCTCGACGATCTGCGCCTGAATGGTCACGTCCAGCGCGGTCGTCGGCTCGTCGGCGATCAGGACCGACGGGTTGCACGACAGCGCCATCGCGATCATCGCGCGCTGCCGCATGCCGCCCGAGAACTGATGCGGGAAGTCGTCCACCCGCGACTCCGGGTTCGGGATGCCGACCTGGCGCAGCAGCTCGATCGTCCGCGCCCGCGCGGCGCGCTTGTCGACCTTCTCGTGCGCCTGAATCGCCTCGGCGATCTGCTCGCCGATCCGGTAGACCGGGTTCAGCGAGGTCATCGGGTCCTGGAAGATCATCCCGAGCTCGTTGCCCCGGTACTCCTGCATGTCCCGGTCGGTGACCTGGAGCAGATCCTTCCCCTTGTAGAGCACCTCGCCCTCGAAGCGCGCGTTGATGCCGCGGGTCAGCCCCATGAGTGTCATCGCGGTGACGCTCTTGCCCGACCCCGACTCGCCGACGATCCCGAGCACCTTGCCGCGCTCGAGTGCGAACGCGATCCCGTCGACCGCCCGGACGACCCCGTCCTCGGTCGCGAACCGGACCTTCAGGTCGTTGACTTCGAGCAGCCGCTCGGCCATCAGGAGAGCCGGATCCTCGGGTCGAGATAGGCATAGAAGACGTCGACGAGCAGCGAGAAGACGACGATGAACATCGCGCCGTAGAGCGTCACTCCCATCAGGGGCGGCAGGTCCTGCGACTGGATCGACTGCGCCGCGTACCAGCCGACACCGTGAAGCTGATAGACCGACTCGGTGATGATCGCTCCGCCACCGAGGACAGAGGCGAAGTCGAGACCGAACAACGTCACGATCGGGATGAGCGACGCTCGCAGCACGTGCTTGACCAGGATCCTGCGGGTCGACAACCCCTTCGCCTTCGCGGTGCGCACGAAGTCCTCGTTGATCGTGTCGAGGATGTTCGAGCGCAGGACGCGTCCGTAGAAGCCGATGAAGAGGACGGCAAGGGTGAACCACGGCAAGATGAGGTGGTAGGCCCACTGAACGGGGTTCGAGGTCAACGGGACGTAGCCGCCGTCGGGGAACCACGACACGCCGCTCCCGCCGTCTCCCGCGAGGAAGAAGCGGAGGATCAGTCCCAGCCAGGCGACCGGGATCGAGATCCCGATCAGCGCGAGCGCCGTGATGGCGCGATCGGAGAACCGGCCGGCCTTGACGGCCGAGATCGTGCCGACGAGAACCCCGAAGCCGAACCAGATGACTGCGGCCCCGATCGCCAGGGAGAACGTGGCCGGCAGGCCCTCCTCGATCTGCTGCACGACGTTCGTCTGGTTCGCGTACGAGACGAGCTGCGCCGTGAACAGCTGCCTCACCATGTCGTACCACTGGATGAAGAAGCCGGTGAAGCCGTGGTGGTCGAGCCCGAGCTTTCGGCGAATGTCGGCGATGTTCGCGCTCGTCGCCACCTTGCCGGCAATTCGCTGAGCGGGGTCACCGCCGGGAATGACGATGAAGATGAAATAGACGATGAAGCTGACCGCGAGGAGCACGAGCAGCATCCCGAATACCCGCCGGATGATGTACGCAGCCACCTAGTGGCCCCTCACCCGTGCTCGATCCGGATCTTGGCGCGCGGGTCGAGCGCATCCCTCAGGCCGTCGCCGAACACGTTGAGCGAGAGGACGGCAAGTGCGATCGCGATGCCGGGGAAGAGACTCAAAGCCGGGTCGGTCGAGAGCCGATCGGAGCCCTCCTGGATCATCGTTCCCCACGAAGGGTTCGGAAGATGCACGCCCGCTCCGAGGTACGAGAGCGCGACCTCGGTGAGGATGCAGTTCGCGACGATCAGAGTGAACAGCACGAGCACCGACGACGCGAGGTTGGGCAGCAGCTCGGAGAACATGATCCGAACGGGCCCAGCCCCCTGCGCGATCGCCGCCTCGATGAACTCCCGGTTGCGCAGGGCGAGCACCTGGCCTCGGAGCGGTCGCCCGATGTACGGGATGAAGACGAACGAGATGACCCCGATCGGGATCCAGAGGCTCGTGCCCGAGATGTTGATCGGTCCTTGGTGGAAGCCGCTCACAGACAGGGCCGTGCCGAGCGCGATCCCGAGCAGGACGACCGGGAACGCCCAGATCAGGTCGAAGAAACGCGAGATGATCCAGTCGACGATCCCTTCGAAGTAGCCGGAGAGCAGCGCGAGGATCACGGACAGGGTCGTGCAGATCGCCGCCGAGGTTGCCCCGATGAAGAGCGAGTTGCGGCCCCCGTAGAGCAACCTCGTCGCGATGTCCCGGCCGAGCTCGTCGGCGCCGAGGATGTACTGGCCGCCTGCGGCGCCGTACTGCGGCCCGAGCGGAATGCCGCCGAAGACGATCTGCGGGACGCCGTTCACGATCTTCGTGCTGCCCTGGGAGATGACGTGGACCTTCTTGCCGTTCTCGACGACGGTGGCTCCCGTCCTCACGTCGTTCGGGCTGATGTGCGAAACCTGCGACACATACACCGGCGCGAGCAGGCAGCAGGTGACGACGAGCAGGAAGATCGCAAGGAAGGTGAGCGCGACGTAGTTCCGGCGCAGGCGCCGGCCTGCGAGCGCCCACGGGCTCTTGCCTTGGATCTCGAACTTGCGCTCCGCCGACGCCAGCTCGGCGGCGGTGTCGAGCGTGAACTCCTCTTGACCTGTGGTCGTCACGGGATGGTTCAGTCGTTGTTCGGCAAGGCAGAGCCGGCGCGGTGGTGGAAGGACCACCACGCCGGCGTCGACCGGTTACTTCAGGCAGAACTGAGCGAGGTCGTCCTGGCTGTCGTCGAAGACATCGCACGCGACGTTCATCTTCGAAGAGAAGAACGACGTGAGGATGCCGTTCAGATACGGCACCGTGGCCGCGTTGTCGCTGTATTCCTTGTCGATCTTCGCCCAGGCCGCGTTCGTGCTCGGCGAGAGGGCCTGGCTCGGCGGCAGCGAGTCGAGATGGTCGATCTGCTTGTTGACCGACGTGAGGTTGACATTGCCGTAGTTGTTGTTGTGGATCTTGGTGATGTGCTCGCCGTTGAGCAGGATGTTGAACCAGTCCGACGGGTACGGGTAGTCCTCGAACCAGTCGGTGAAACCGATCTGGGCCTTCGTCGACTGGTTTCCGACGATCGTGAAGTAGTTCGCGCCGGCGATCGGCTTGAGCGTTGCCTTCCAGCCGATCTTGTTGAGCTGCGACTGGAGGTACTCACCCGTCGACAGGTCGACCGCCACGTCGGAGATCGTGTAGACGGTGACCGTCTGTCCCGCCGTCCCCGACTGCTGGACGAGCTGCTTCGCCTTCTTCAGGTTGTACGGATAGGGAGTCGGGGTGATCTTCTTGTACTGGGGGTAGCTCGGCGGCAGGAAGTTCCACGTCGGCACACCGAGGCCCCCGCGCAGGTTGACGAGCTGCTGCCGGTCGACCGCGTAGTTCACGGCCTGCCGCGCCTTCAGGTTGTTGAACGGCGCCAGGCGCTGGTTCATGAAGAAGTAGTACGTCGACGGCGTCGTGAAGAACTTGATCTGATCGCCGTACTTCTGCTTGTAGTACGCGAGCCTGTCCACGGGCAGGATGTTCTCGTCGTACATGGCCTGCCCCGACGCGACGAGCTCCGCGGACTGCGACTGGTCGTCGGTCATGGTTCCCTGGATCGTGTCCGGGTTGCCATTCGGGACCGCCGGAATCTCGTTCTTCTTCCAGTACGGGTTCCGCTTGAGCGTGAACGACTTGCTCGGGTTGTAGCTCGTGATGACGTACGGGCCGTCCGCAGCCGGCGGCGGGTTCTCGGTGTCCTTCTGCGGCGTCGAGGCCGGCACGACCGCGGTGAACGGGATCGAGAGGACGTAGAGGAAGTCCGACTCCGGGGCCTTCAGCTTGATCTCGATCGTCCCGGCGGCGTCGTTCGTGACGATGCCCGAGATGTCCGAGCACTTCCCGGGGTTCCCCTCGCAGGCGTCGACACCGACGATGTTCGAGAAGAAGCCGATGCCGGGCGAATTCAGCCGGAAGTCGCGGATGATCGTCGCCTTGAAATCACTCGCCCTGATCGGCTGGCCGTTCGAGTACTTCAGCCCCTTGCGCAGCGTGAACTCGAAGTCCTTGCCGCCGTTCGTCACCGTGCCGGTCGTCGTCGCGAGGCCGGGCTCGATCTTGGCGCAGTTGCCGGTCTGGCAGCTCACGTGAGCCTTGACCACCAGGCCGAGATAGACGTCCTGGAACAACTGCCAAGACGCGAGGCGGTACGAGAGGCCCGGATCGAAGTAGTCCGTAGTCCCCCAGACGACCTTCAGCGTCGGGAATGTGCTCCCGGCCGCCGGCGCCGAGGTCGTGCCGTTGCTGTTCGATCCGCTACCGCCGCCTCCGCAGGCGCTCACCACCAGCGCGAGCCCCGCCGCGACGACCGCCGCCATCGCGACGGTTGTCTCTCGCTTCCTTCTCACGTCTCAACACCTCCTGGGTTACGAACACGAACCTCGCGGGACGCGTGGCCCCGCTCGCTCGCCGTTACCCGACGCGAGAGTTGGCAATCCAACCTACGGAAGCTTGACGCAGATTTAACGCTTGACGCAGATGGTCGCGTAGTCGAACTCGTACAACACGTTGTTCACATAACAGCCGAGGTCGACACGGGCGCTGAAGAAATCCGCCTGTTCCGGGTTGAGGAACGGCGCCCAGGGAGCGAGCCGCATCACCTTTCGATCCAGCTCCGCCCAGCCTCTGTTGACCGCTGCCGTCAGCTTCGGCTGCTGCGTGAGCGCCTCGATCTCGCGGTTCACCCAGCCGACGTCGAAGTTCGCATAGTTCGGGTTGTGCGTCGGCGTGATCGTCCTCCCGTCGAGCAGGCTGAACCAGTCGAGCGGGTGTGGGAAATCCTGCACCCAGTTGGCGAAGCCGATCTGCGCTCGTGTCTTCTCGTCGCCGATCGTCGTCCAGTAGCTGCCCGCCGTGACCACCTTCTCGCTCGCGCGAAAGCCGAGGCGCTTCAGCACGGCGACGAGGTACGCCGTGTACGGTCGGTCGGCCGTCACGTCGTGGTTCCAGACGAAGACTCGCTTTCCTCGGTATCCCGATTCACGAACCAGGCGGATCGCCTTCCGCAGGTTGTGCCGGTAGAGGTCGTGAGCCCGGAACGATGCGTACGGCCGCGGGAGGATGTTCTCGGTCGTATGGGCGAAGCCGCCCGCCAGGCGCTTCAACCAGTGCCGGGAGATCGCGTAGTTGACCGCACGCCGCACCTTGAGGCTCGTGAACGGGGGCACGCGCGTGTTCATGAAGAAGTACATGAGGTTCGGAGGCGTGAAGGGCTTCAGGCGGTCGCCGTACCTCGCCTCGATCTGCGGGAGCCGCTTGCTCGGGATCTGGTAGTAGCCCATCCAGTCGTCCTGTCCGCGCACGACGCGTCTCAGCGCGACGGCGGCCGACGGAACGATGTCCCATGTGACGCGGTCCGGATTGCCGGCCGGGACGTTCCCGTGGAAGCGCCACGCCTGGAAGTGCGGGTTGCGCGCCTCGACGATCCGCGACCGCGGGTGGTAGCTCGTAATCTCGTACGGCCCCGTCGACGGCAGCGGGTGGAGCGACGCGTCCGCCGAGGGAGACTTCGCGGGTACCGGCGCGGCGAACTCCGACGCGAGGACGTTCGAGAAATCGGCCTGCGGCGCGGCGAGGTGGATCTCGATCGTCCGCGTCGCGTCGTCGACGACGATGCCGCGGATTCCGCCCTTCTGCCTCTTCGTGAAACGCTCGGCGCCGACGATGTTCCGGAAGAAGCCGACGCCGGCCGAATCGAGCACGAAGTCCCGCTCGATCGTCGCCTTGAAGTCGCTCGCCTTGACGGGGGTGCCGTTCGAGTAGAGCAAGCCTTTGCGCAGGGTGAGCCGGTAGGTGCGCTTGTCCTGCGAGATGTGCGGCAACGATGTGGCGAGGTACGGGACGAGCTTCGCGCCGGACCCACCGTTCGCGTGCCGGTAGCCGAGCAGCGGGAGATAGACGTTCCACATCACTCCCCAGCCCTCGCTCGTGTCCGAGAGGCCCGGGTCGAGGTAATCCGTCGCCTCGTCCATCGCGATCCGGAAGTCCGGGAACTCGTGGGCCGGCGCCGCGCTCGACTTCTTCGGCGCCGGAGCGGTCGTCGGCGCCGGATGGATGTGCTGCGTCCCGTTCGTCGTGCGGGGGCGCGCGGAGCTCCCGCAGCCGGCGCCCACGGCGACGAGCAGAAGCACGACCGCTCCGAGCCGCACGAGCACGCGGCGTCGATCGCACAACTCCGCAGGCTCTTCCTCCTCGACGACGCAGCCGACTCCCTCGCGCCCGGCCGCATGCAGGATGCACCCGTCGCCGGTCCAGAACGCGATGTGATCCGCTTCCTCCGGCGGCCCGTAGGTGACGAGATCGCCGGCGCGTAGATCCGCCTCCGACAGGCGCCTGCCCGCGTCCTCCTGCTGGTCGGCGTCGCGTGGCACGAGGCGACCGCACGCACGAAACGCCATGTGGACGAGGCCGGAACAGTCGATGCCCGCGCGGGTCATGCCACCCCATTCGTACCGCGCGCCGAGCAGCGTGCGTGCGTGCTCGACGGGATCGTCCGCGACAGCCGCCAGCCACGCAGGATCGCGTTCGCCGCCGAGATGCTCGCGCCGCACCCAACCGGGATACGCGTACTCGGTCTCGACGCGAACCCAGCCGCCGCGCTCCTCGAGCACACGCAGCGGCTCGCCCCGCAGAGCCTGCGTCACCTGCTCGGCGTCGTCCGCAGGGTCGGCGCGAAGCGACGTGAGTTGGCACGCGAACGTCTGTTCGCCTAGGCTCTCGGCCATGCAGCTCAGGCTAGACGCGGCCGATCGGCTCGTGGAGCTCGTGGAGGAGCAGCGCGGACCGGTTCTCGCGGAAGAGGCGGCCAGGCGGCTCTTCGCCCTCCGCCAGGCGCCGGTCGCGCTCGCGCGCTCGCTGCTGGCGGACGTCGTCGAGACCGATACGCGGCTTGCCTGGAACGGAGACGCCGTCGCCCTCGCGGAGCCGCCGGGCGCGACGCTGCTGCTCGAGCAGGCGACCTACGTCGTCGTCGACCTCGAGACGACGGGCCTGCGTCCGGGACAGTCGGGGATCTGCGAGATCGGAGCCGTCCGGCTCCGTGGCTTCGAGGTCGATGCGGAGTTCCAGACCCTCGTCGACCCGGGAGTCCCGATCGCCGCGGGCGTGAGCGCCCTGACCGGTCTCCGCAGCGAGCAACTGCGTGGAGCGCCCCGTCCCGCCGACGCCGTACGGAGCTTCCTGGCCTTCGCGGACGACGCCGTCCTCGTCGCGCACAACGCGCGCTTCGACCTCGCGTTCCTCGATCGCGAGACCGAGCGGCTTGCCGGCTCGCGGATCGGCTCGGCCGTCCTCGACACCGTTCGCCTCGCGCGCACACTCCTCGCCGGGCGCGTCTCCGGCTTCGGCCTCGCGCAGCTCGCCTGGTTCCTCGACACCGCGGAGCGGCCTTGCCACCGGGCGCTCCCGGATGCAAGAGCGACCTCCGAGCTGCTGCTCACGTTGATCGGCCTGGCGCAGGAGCGCGGCGCCCGCACCGTCGCCGACCTCGCGGCGCTCTCGGCCACCAGGAGCCGGCGCCTCCTCGACAAGCGCCATCTCGCGTACGGCGCTCCGACGCGGCCCGGCGTCTACCTCTTCCTCGCCCGCAACGAGCAGATCCTCTACGTCGGACGCGCGCGCGACCTGCGGGCGCGCCTGCGGTCGTACTTCCGAAGCGATCGCCAGCGTCCGGCCGTCGAGGCTGCGCTTTCCGCGACGGAACGCATCGAGTGGCGGGTGCTGGGCTCGGAGCTCGAAGCAGCGCTCGAGGAGCTGCGGCTGATCCGCGAGCTTCGCCCCCCGGGGAACGCGCGCGTCTCCCGACCCGAGCGTCAGGTCTGGCTACGGCAGCGCGGCGACTCGGTCGTCGCCTCGACTCGTCCGTCGCCCGTCGGCCCGCTCCGGTCGCGCCGCACCGCGCAGCTCGCCGCTCGCGCGCTGTTCCCCGACGAGCTCGCACGACCATCCGCCGCGCTTCCGCGCCTACGGCGGCGCCTCGGCGAGCTGTCCGCCGCGCGCAGATTCGAGGACGCGGGCAGGCTCCGCGACCGCGTCGCGGCGCTCGAGCGGGTCTGCCGCGAGCTCGACCGCCTCGACCGCGTGCGAGGGCTCGAGTGCTGCGTCCTCGTCCCGGCCGGAGCGGCGGGCTACGTTCGGGCGTTCTTCGTCGCCGGCGGCCGTGTGGCTGCGGAGCGGAGCCTCCCGGCCGGAGGCGGAGCGGCACTCGAGGTCGAAGCCGGCCTCGCGGCCGCGCGCCGCGCGGGAGAGCTCGACCTCGACGAGCTCCTGCTCGTCGACTCGTTCCTGCGCAAGCCGCCGCCGGAGCTCCGCGTCGCCCCACTCGGACGCGACGCGATCCTGCGCACAGCGGGTGAGCTCTACCCGCTCGCCGCGGATTCGTCGTAGAGGTGACAGGCGACTTCCGAGTCCCCGACCGGCTCGAGTCTCGGCTCGCGCGGCTCGTGAAAGACGAGCGCGAGATGCGTGCCGGCGGCCTCGAGGCGCTCGACGCCGCGCCAGAACGGCTCCTCGGGATCCTCCGCGCGGACGCGCTCGAGCAAGGAGACGACCTCCTGCGGCTGGCGGCCACGCGGCGGCGAGAAGCGAACCTCCGAAGACGGACGGTCGAGCGCGGCGAGATCACCGACGATCCGTTGCTCCTGTTCCACACGCGGATCGCCGGCCAGACCCGCCCAGCGCATCTCGAGGAGATCATGGAGGTCGCGGGATTCCCAGCCGCACGGCTCGAAGGCCCGAGGACAGCGGGGATGGAATGGGCAGCCGAGCGGCGGCGACGCCGCGTCCGGCACTTCCCCGCGCGGGAGGTCTCGAGCCACGGCCTTCGCCGGATCCGGCTCCGGAATGGCCTTCAGCAACGCCTGCGTGTACGGATGCTTGGGGTCGGCGTAGATCGCCTCGGCGGGGCCGATCTCGACGATGCGCCCCAGGTACATGATCGCGATCCGGTCGCAGAAGAAGCGCGCCGTCGCGAGGTCGTGCGTGATGTAGAGGTACGTGAGCTCGAAGTCCTGCTTGAGCGCGAGCATCAGCTCGAGGATCTTGGCCCGGACGCTCATGTCGAGCATCGACACGGGCTCGTCGGCGACGAGCAGCACCGGGCTGAGGATGAGAGCGCGTGCGATCACCGCGCGTTGCTTCTGGCCGCCCGACAGGTCGCCCGGGTACTTGTCGAGGTACGCCTCCGCCGGCGCCAGCCCGACGGTCTCGAGGATCTCGGCCACTCTCGCCCGCAGCTCGGCGTGGTCGTGCACGAGTCCGTGGATCTGAAGGGGATGGCCGACCGCCTGTGCGATCGTCATCGCCGGGTTGAGCGAGGCGTGCGGGTCCTGGAAGACGACCTGCATCCGCCGGCGCAGGTCGCGGAACCGCCGCTCCCGCAGACCCGTGATCTCGCGCCCCTCGAACTCGACGCTTCCTCCGGTGGCGCGAACGAGCCCGAGCAACGTCCGGCCGAGCGTCGTCTTGCCGCTCCCAGACTCGCCCACCAGACCCAGCACTTCGCCGCGCCGGATGTCGAGCGACACGCCGTCGACGGCGCGCACGACGCCCGCCTCGCGGCCGACGAGCCGGTCCGCGAAGTTGCCCCGGATCGAGTAGTACGTCTCGAGGTTGCGGATCGAGACGAGCGGCTCTTCGTCGGTCTGCGGCCCGGCCGCCGGCTCTGCCACCTCAGGCCTCATCAGCCACTCCGATCGCCTCGCGCTCGAGCGGCAACTCTCCGTCGGCCGGGATCCGCGCTTGCGGCCCGTGCAGCCAGCACTGCACCCGCCGTCCCTCTCCGAGCCGCTGCTCGATGGGCTCCAGCAGAGAGCACACGCGCATCGCGTCGGGGCAGCGCGGATGGAAGCGGCAACCCGGCGGCGGGTCGATCAGGTTCGGCGGAGAGCCCGGGATCGAGTGGAGCTCGGTGGTCTCGAGCGAGATCGTCGAGCGGAGAAGCTCGCGCGTGTAGGGATGCGCCGGCTCGGCGAAGACCTCCCGCACCGGCCCCTCCTCGACGATCTTGCCGGCGTACATGACGGCCATGCGGTCACACGCCTCGGCGACGATGCCGAGGTTGTGGGTGATCAGGAGGAGGGCTGTGCCGAAGTTGCGCTTCAAGTCCGCGAGCAGCGCGAGGATCTGACCCTCGACGATCACGTCGAGCGACGTCGTCGGCTCGTCCGCGACGAGCAGCTTCGGCCGCAGCACGAGCGCGAGCGCGATCATGATCCGCTGCCGCATCCCCCCGGAGAACTCGTGTGGGTACTGGTTGAAGCGGGTCGGGGGAATGCCCATCCGCCCGAGGGTCTCGAGCGACCGTCGCTTTACTTCCGCGTCCGAGAGGTTCGCCTCGTGCTGCTTCAGCGTCTCGCGAAAGTGGTCGGAGATCCGTAGCAGCGGGTTCAGCCGCGTCATCGGCTCCTGGAACACGAGCCCCAGATCCGGGCCGGCCAATCGCCGCAGCTCCTTTGGCGGCAGCATGACGAGGTTTCGGCCACCGTAGAGCACCTCGCCGTCAGCGCGTGCGCCGAGCGGCAACAGACCGAGGATTCCGCGGCCCAGCGTCGACTTCCCGCAACCCGACTCGCCGACGAGCCCGACGACCTCGCTCTCGCCGATGTCGAGCGTGACACCGTCGACCGCACGCACCGGCGCGCCGGGCGTGCCGTAGTAGACGCGGAGATTTCTGACCTGGAGAACAGCCTCGCTACTCAGCGCCCTCCGCCTCCTCGACCGGCCCGGCAACGGGCTCGAACTCGAAGCGACCGAAGCGACGCCGGCGGAGCACCGGGTTCATGGTCTCGTTCAGTCCTTCGCCAACGAGCGTCAGCCCCGTGACGAGGAGGACGATCGCGAGGCCCGGGAAGAGGCCAGTCCACCAGATGCCCGAAGCGGCATCCGAGACCGCACGCGAGACGTCGTATCCCCACTCGGCGCCCTGCGACGGTTGGATCCCGTAGCCGAGGAAGCCGAGCGAGGCGAGGAGGAGGATCGCGTCGGCCGCGTTGAGCGTCGCGATCGGCGGCACGTTCTGGACGACGTTGAAGAAGACGTACTTTCGGATCACGGTGCGCGGGCGCGCGCCGAGAGCGCGCGCGGCATCCACGTACGGCTCTTCGCGAACGCTGATCACGTGGTTGCGAACGACGCGGAAGTACAGAGGGACGTAGGCGGCCGTGATCGCGAAAGCCGCGGTCAGGATCCCTCCGCCGATGCTCGAGGTCGCGAGCACGAACGCGATGACGATGGCGATGAGCAGATACGGGAAGGCGAAGATCGCGTCCATGATCAGAACGAGAAAGCGGTCGAGGATCCCGCCGAAGTAGCCGGAGATCAGACCGAGCGGCACGCCGACGGTCAGCGACATCGCAAGCGCGATGGCGACGACCTCCAGCTCCGTCTGGGTGCCGTAGATCACGCGCGAGAGGACGTCGACCGACTGCACCGTCGTTCCGAACACGTGCGCCGCCGACGGCGGCGCCAACTGCGCGAACCGGTGCCCGTCCGCCTTGTACTGGTTGAAGTTGTACGGCGAGATCACCGGCGCGAGAAGCGCAAGGAGGATGAAGAACACGGTGATGGCGACACCGCTCCAGAACATGGCGCGGGCGACGCCGCTCGCCTCGCGGATCGGCTTCGTCGCGCGTCCGAGAGCGATCAGACGCGCGCGGCCGTGCGGCGTGCGAGGAGCCCGAGCCGGCGGAACGTAGGTCACGCTAGTACCGAATCCTCGGGTCGACGAACGCATTGATGAAGTCGACGATGACGCTCACGCCGACGACGACGAGGGCGAACACGATCATGATCCCCTGAACTGCGGTGTAGTCGCGATTCTGGAGGTAGAGGACGAGCTCGTGTCCGATCCCCGGCCAGTTGAACGTCTCCTCGGTGAGGACGGCGCCGCCGAGCAGGATCGCGAGGTTGAGGCCGACCACGGTGATCACCGGGACGAGCGCGTTCTTGAAGGCGTGGACGAAGACCACGCGGCGCTCGACGATTCCGCGCGCGCGCGCCGCCTCGATGTAGTCGTCGCGCAGCGTCCGGATCACATTGATGCGAGTCAGGCGGAGGAAGACTCCTGCTGTGATGAGGCCGAGCGTCATGGCCGGCAGGATCAGGTGCTTGACGATGTCCCACAGCGCCCCCCAGTTGCCGTCCCAGATCGCGTCCACGAAGTAGATGTTCGTGTGCGTCTGGAGCAGCGCCTGCGTGAGCGGACTCGCCTGGTCGGACGTCGGCAGCCAGCCGAGCCAGACGCCGAAGACGAGCTGCGCCATCAACCCCAGGAAGAAGGGCGGCGTCGCGTAGACGACGATGCCGAAAAGCCGTCCTCCGATGTCGACCGGCGTGTCGCGATAGCGGCCGGCGACCAGGCCGATCAGCACGCCGACCACGATTGCGATGAGCATGGCGAAGAACGTCAGCTCGAGGGTTGCCGCACCGTTCTGCTTGATGATCTGGGAGAGCGGCCGGTTGTCTGTGATCGTCGTGCCGAAGTTGCCCCGAACGATGTTCCAGAGGTAGTCGCCATACTGCGTGAGGAGCGGCTTGTCGAAGCCGAGCCTATGCTCGATCGGCTTGACGACGCTCGGGGGTACGTGTCCGCCGAGCGCGGCTTCGATCGGGTTCCCTGGCGCGACGCGTAGGAGGAGAAAGACCAGCGTCAACAGGATCCACACCATCGGCACGACGAGCGCGAGCCGGGTGAGGAGGTATGTCCTGAGGGAGGTGCCGGTCACGGGCGCGTCAGCCTTGCAGGAGGGGCGCCCTGAGCGGGACGCCCCTCCTGTCGGGATCTACTACTTCGAGATCAGCCAGAAGCGCATGTAGTACGCCGCGTCCAGCGTCGAGTCGATGCCCTTCACGTTGCTGCGGCTCACGGCGATCATGTTCCCCTGCCAGTACGGGATCGTCGGCAGGTCCTTCGCGCCGAGCAGCTGCATCTTCTTGAGGTACGAGTAGCGCAGGGCGCTGGTCTTGGCGCCCCGCTCCTTCGCGATCAGGCTGGTCATCTGCTTGCTGCTGTAGCCGTTCGAGAAGAAGGAGTTTGTCTGGTAGAAGGAGACGGTGTAGTCGTCGGCGTCCGGATAGTCCGGGAACCAGCCGAGCTGGAACGCCCCGTACTGCTTGCCGAGCGCGCCGCTGTACTGCGCCCACTCGGCCGACTTCAGCGTCACCTTGAACAGGCCCGACGCGTTGAGCGCCCGCTGAATCTCCGCGTACTCGTCGGCCGAGGCGTCACCGTAGTGCGACGGTGTCCACCAGATTGTGATCTTCAGCGGCGTCTTGACCTTGGCGGCCTTCATCGCGGCCTTCGCCTTCGCGAGGTTCGGCGACGCTCCGTAGAGGGTCTTGTACGCCGGGATCGCGCTGGGCAACCCCTGCGGGACCATCGAATAGAGCGGCTCCACCGTGCCGTGGTAGACGCGGCTCGCGATCGTCTGTCGAGGCATCAGATACGCGATTGCCCGCCGCACGTTGATGTTGTTGAACGGCGGCCGCTTCACGTTGAACACGAGATAGCGGATGACCACGCCGTGGCCGGAATGGACGACGAGCGACTTCTGCTTCCCCATCGCCGCGAGCTCCGTCGGCGTGAACGTCTGGAACGCCATGTCGAGCGAGCCCTGCTGGAGCGCGAGCTTCATCGTCGACGACTTCGAGAAGTAGTTGATGATGAGACCGCCGTTCTTCGGCGCCGCGCCCCAGTAGTTCTTGTTCGGCGTGAACACCGCCTGCTGGCTCGGTGTGAACTTGGTCAGCACGTACGGGCCCGTGCCGATCATGTGCGCCGTGTCGGTGTTCGCGAGGATCTTGTCGGCCGGGAACGTGTTCTTGTCGACGACGTAGCCGGCGTTCGTCGAAAGGATGTACGGCCAGACCGAGAACGGGTGAATGAGATGGAAGACGACCGTGTACGCCCCGCTCGTCGACGTGCTCTTGAGATCGGAGAGCAAGGTGTAGATGCCTTGGTCGCCCTTGATCTTCTGCACGCGATCGAAGGAGTACTTCACGTCCGCCGACGTCATCGGATCGCCGTTCGAGAACTTCACACCGTGCCGGAGCTTGCACGTCCACGTCTTGAGATTCGGCGAGTGGCTGCACCCCGTGGCTAGGACGGGCTGGAGCTTCGCGCCCTTCGGGAAGCCGTACAACCCCTGGAAGATGTTGAGGTCGACGGTGAACGAGTCGTAGTCGTACTCGTTTGCGGGGTCGATGTTGACCACGGTGCCCGTCGTGCCGTCGACGAGGATTTTGCCCGCCTTGCTCGCTTTGCCGCCGCCGTAGGCGGTCCCGGCAGCCGCTGCGACGGCCAGAACTGCAACCGCAAGTAGCAACCACCTCTTGCGTGTCTTGCCCATGCGTTGTCCCTCCTTCAACCGGTTGTCGCGGCGAGGCGGGACGATTCGCTCCGCTCCGCGCCCCTAGAGCCAATCGCAAACAGCCCGCGGGGTCAAGCGCGAGGCGGCGCGGGGACGACGTCCAGGCTTCGAGTTTGTTAGGCGGCGGCGACCGAGATGAGGTCGCGCAGCGCGCCGAGGCGCGAGAGCGCCTGGCCTTCGAGCTGGCGAACCCGCTCGCGCGTCAGGTCGAGCTCGTTGCCGATCGCCTCGAGCGTCCACGGCTCGCCCTCGAAGCCGAAGCGCAGCTCGAGGATCCGCCGCTCGCGCTCGGGGAGCGCCTCGAGCGCCCGCCGCACGCCCTGCCTCCGCAGTGACTCCTCGGCTTCGTCGAACGGATCGGCCGCTTCGCGGTCGGCGAAAAGGTCGCCGAGCTCGCCTTCGTCGTCGGCGCCGACGGTCTGGTTGAGCGACACCGACGCGTTCGCAGCGCCGAGCGCCTCGTCGACGTGCTGCATCGGGAGTCCGGTCGCCTCCGCCAGCTCTTCTTTCGTCGCCTCGCGGCCGAGCTCCACCTCGAGGCGGCGCGCGGCGCGCGACAGCTTCTGCTGGCGCTCGACGACGTGAACGGGAACGCGAATCGTGCGCGCGTGGTTGGCGACGGCGCGCTGCACCGACTGGCGGATCCACCACGTCGCGTACGTCGAGAACTTGTAGCCGCGACGCCAGTCGAACTTCTCGACGGCGCGGTTCAGCCCGAGCGTTCCCTCCTGGATCAGATCCAGGAACGGGACGCCCAGCCCGCGGTAGCCCTTGGCGATGGAGACGACCAGCCGAAGGTTCGACTCGATCATGCGGCGCTTCGCCGTGACGTCGCCGCGCTCGATCCGCTTCGCGAGCATGACCTCGTCGGCCGCAGTCAGCAGCTTGTGCCGGCCGACGTCGGCGAGGAAGAGCTGCAGGCTGTCGGCGGAACCGGAGATCGCGACGGTTGGCGTCTCGGCGTCCGGTGCGGGCTCGGGCTTCTGCTCGTCTTTCGTCGCCTCCGCGCGCGGTTCGTCCGCTGCGCCTCCGGCAGCGGGCTGGCCGATCTCGAGCCCGGTGCGCTCGAGCTCGCGCGTCAGCTCCTCGACCTCGTCGTCCGAGAGCTCGAGCTCGGCCGCGAACGCCTCGAGCTGGGCGGGGTCGATGTAGCCGCGCTCCTCCGCACTTTCCACGATGGCGCGGATCTGATCCGACTCGAGCAACTCGTTCAGCTGGTTCTGCGTCAGGGCTCTCTCAGTCCTTTCGTCCTGCCTCGTCGCCTTCGAGCACGCCTTCGTACCTTAGGAGGGAAGCCCTCCGGTTACCACCCTCGCCCGGCCGGTTGGCTCCCTCATCCGTCCGGTCGGTCGAACGACCCGCCGCGGAAGTGTATTCCGCTCGTCCTGCGAGCTCGCAGCATAGGACGCGGACCGGCCGGCGAAGTTTGCGAACCGTCTTTCAGGAGCTCTTGCGACGTCGCGGGCTCTTCTTCGCCGGGCCCTTCGCACGCCGTTCCGCGAGCAACTCGAGGGCGCGGTCGAGCGTGACCGACTCGGGGTCGTCGCCCTTGCGGAGGCTCGCGTTCGTCTCGCCGTCGGTGACGTAGGGACCGAAGCGGCCCTCCTTGAGCACGATCTCCTTGCCACCGACCGGATCTGCGCCGAGCTCGCGGAGCGGCTTCGTCGCAGCTGCCCGCTGGCCCCGCCGCTGTCGCGGCTGTGCGAGGAGCGCGAGCGCTTCCCGGAGGTCGACCGTGAAGAGCTGCTCCTCGTTCTCGAGCGAGCGCGACTCCTTGTTCTTCTGGATGTACGGGCCGTAGCGACCGTTGCGCGCGACGATCTCCTCGCCGTCCTCCGCGATGCCGACCACGCGCGGCAACCGGAGCAGCCGCAGCGCATCGTCGAGCGTCACCGTGTCGAGCGACATCGTCTTGAAGAGCGAAGCCGTGCGCGGCTTGTCCTTCGAGCCATCGTCCAGGACCTCAGTCACGTATGGGCCGTAGCGGCCGCTGCGAGCGACGATCGCGCGACCGGTCTCGGGATCGGCGCCCAGTTCGCGATCTCCGCTCGGCTGCGCCAGAAGCTCCTCGGCGCGCTCGAGGGTCAACTCGTCGGGGGCGAGCTCCTCGGGGACGCTCGCCCGCTGCCCGTCGCGCTCGAGATAGGGCCCGTAGCGGCCGACGCGCAGCGCGATGCCGTCTCCGAGCTCGAGGGTGTTGATCTCGCGTGCGTCGATGGCGCTGAGATCCGAGACGAGCTCGTGCAGGCCGCCGTCCCCGTCTCCGAAGTAGAACCGGCCCAGCCATTCGACGCGGTCCTCGCCTCCGGCCGCGATCTGGTCGAGGTCGTCCTCCATCCGGGCCGTGAAGTCGTAGTCGACGAGACGGCCGAAGTGCTGCTCGAGCAGACCGACGACAGAGAAGGCGAGGAACGCCGGCACGAGCGCCGTGCCCCGCTTGAAGACGTAGCCGCGGTCGAGGATCGTGCCGAGGATCGAGGCGTACGTCGACGGCCGGCCGATGCCGAGCTCCTCGAGTGTCCGCACGAGCGTCGCCTCGGTGTAGCGAGCTGGCGGGCTCGTCTCGTGACCCTGCGGCTCGAGCGAGCGCAGCTCGACGGAGTCGCCCTCGGCGAGATTCGGGAGGCGCCGCTCCTCGTCGTCGTCGGCCGCCGAGCGATCGTCGTCACGGCCCTCCTCGTACGCCGCGAGAAACCCGCGGAACGTGATCACGGTTCCCGACGCACCGAACTCGACGGCCTCGCCGGCGCTCGAGCGAGCGGCGAGCCGCAGCGAGACGGTCTGCCCCTGCGCGTCTTTCATCTGAGAGGCGATCGTCCGCATCCAGATCAGCTCGTAGAGCGAGTGCTCGTCGCCGGAGACCTCCCCGCGCACCTCCTGCGGCGTACGGAAGCGGTCGCCCGAGGGACGGATCGCCTCGTGCGCCTCCTGCGCGTTCTTCACCTTCCGCTCGTAGCGGCGTGGCTCCGGCGGGACGTAGTCGACGCCGAAGAGGGAGGACGCCTGCGCGCGGGCAGCGGCGAGCGCCGACTCCGACAACGTCGTCGAGTCGGTGCGCATGTAGGTGATGTAGCCGTTCTCGTAGAGGCGCTGGGCGAGCCGCATCGTCGTCTGCGCCGAGTAGCGGAGCTTGCGGCTCGCCTCCTGCTGCAGCGTCGAGGTCATGAATGGCGCGCTCGGGCGGCGGACGTAGGGCTTGCGCTCGACCCGCGCCACCTGGAACGACGCTCCCCGGAGCCGCTCGGCGAGGCCGCGCGCAGCTTCTTCGCCGAGCTGGCGCGCTTCGCCGCGGAGTTTTCCGTCGGGCCCGAAGTCGCGCCCGGTAGCGACACGCTGGCCCTCGACGGAGACGAGCCGCGCCTCGAACGAATCCCCCCGGGTCGCCTCCGGCGACCCCGTCTGGCCGGGCGACGACGGCTCTGCCGCCGTCGCTCCCAGCCTTGAGTCGAACGTCCCGAGCATGTCCCACCACTCGGCGGCGCGGAACGCCATCCGCTCCCGCTCGCGCTCGACGACGAGGCGCGTTGCGACCGACTGGACACGGCCCGCGGACAACCCTCGCATGACCTTCTTCCAGAGCACCGGCGAGACCTCGTACCCGTAGAGCCGGTCGAGCACCCGCCGGGTCTGGTAGGCGTCCACCTTGCCGTTGTCGATCTCGCCCGGGTTGGCCACGGCCTGCGCGATCGCCTGCGGGGTGATCTCGTGAAAGACCATCCGGTGGGTGGGGACCTTGGGCCTGAGCTCCTCGACCAGGTGCCAGGCGATCGCCTCGCCCTCGCGGTCCTCGTCTGTCGCGAGGAACAGCTCGTCGGCGCCCTTGAGCAGCTGCTTGAGCTTGGCCACCTGCTGCTTCTTGTCCGCGTGGACGACATAGAGCGGCGCGAAGTCGGCGTCCACGTTGACGCCGAGCCGGGCCCACGGCTCGGACCGGTACTTGGCCGGGATTTCCGCGGCCTTGTCCGGCATATCCCTGATGTGGCCAATGCTGGACTCGACCACATATCCCGCGCCGAGATATCCCGCGATGGTGCGCGCCTTGGCAGGTGACTCGACAATCACGAGCCGGGTGCCGCTGCCCTGTGGCCGGGCGGTCCCGCCCGAAGTCCTTGCTGGCACGCTGTTCAACCTCACATCTAGTGGCATGGGTCTGCGCCGCGTCTGGCGACGCTACCACCACGGCGCTAGTCCGTTGTCCTCCGTCATGTCCGGTAACTTGCCAT
>DATGEB010000014.1:0-4243 GCA_035310545.1 Gaiellaceae bacterium | reverse complement strand
CCGGGAACGATCCCGAGGTCGATCTCGGGCTGGCCGAGCCGGGCGTTGCTCGACGCGTAGCGAATGTCGCACCCGAGCGCGAGCTCGCACCCGCCGCCAAGCGCGAATCCGTTGATCGCCGCGATCGTCGGCTTCGGCATCTCCTCGAGCAGACGAGCCGCCTCGTGGCCCAGCCCTCCCCACTCCTTCGCCTCGTCCGGGCCGAGGCCGGCCATGTACTTGATGTCCGCCCCGGCGACGAACGCACGGCCGCCGGCGCCGGTGAGGACGACGACGCGCGCCGACTCGTCCTCCTTGAGCTCGCGCAGCCGGTCGCGTAGCTCGGTCAGCGTCTCGACGTCGAGCGCGTTGAGCGCCTCCTGCCGATCGATCGTGACGAGGGCGACCGCGTCGTGGCGCTCGACGTGGACGCTCACGCTGCGACGGCGCCCTTCACGAAGTCGACGATCTCGGAGGTCGGCGCGCCCGGCCCGAACACGCCGGCGACGCCGAGCCTCCGCAGCTCGTCGGCATCGTCGTCGGGGATCGTCCCGCCGACCACGACGACGACGTCCTCAACGCCGTTCTCGCGCAGGAGCTCGAGGATGCGCGGCACGAGCGTCATGTGCGCGCCGGAGAGGATCGAGATGCCGACCGCGTCCGCGTCCTCCTGGATCGCGGTCTCGACGATCTGCTCGGGCGTCTGGTGCAGGCCGGTGTAGATGACCTCCATGCCTGCGTCGCGGAGCGCGCGGGCGATGATCTTGGCGCCGCGATCGTGCCCGTCCAGGCCCGGCTTCGCGACGACGACGCGAATCTTCCCTGCCATCGCGCCCGAGCCTAGCTCGAACGGCCACGTCTGGAACCAGGTTCCGGACGTGGCCGCTGTCAACGGCTTCGATTCGTGCTTTCGACGACTTGCCGCAGGGCCTCGCGGCTCCCGCCGGCCTCGGCGATCACGCTGGATCCGTCAACGAAGGAGAAGTCACGAGACATCCCGATCGTCGTCCGGTAACTGCTCCAGCGCCATTCTTCCGGCCGCAGGCATAGGCCCTCGGCGACCGGGTTGAGTACCACGTAGCAATATGTGCCGAGCAGATCAGCGGCATCCTCGATCCGCCGGCTTCCGAAGCGTTTCCTCAAGAACGCGCCATGCCGGGCATGACGGAGGTTGAAGTCGCACGAATACTCGCGATTGAGCTCTCGCATCCCGATTGGCAGGGATTCGTCCGGGACGCTCAGGAGGCAGTGGACGTGGGTCGACATCTGGCAGAACGCGGCACACCGCCAGGTCATCCGGTCGAGCATCGCGACCAGCCGGCGCACCCAGGTGATGCGATCCACTTCGTCGACGAAGTAGTCCCAGCGATCCGTTGCGTTGACCCAGACGTGGTGGAATCCGGGCCGGATATCGCGTGGGCATCGCGGCACGCACAACAGCCTCCGTCAGCTCGGTGACTTACGCAAGTCGCTCGTCCCGCCATGTCTCGAACTGACACGTCCGGAACCTGGTTCCGGACGTGTCAGTTCGAGGCGTGACTCAGAAGACCGGCGTCTCGCGCCACGTGCCCCAGACCTCGCGCAGCGCATCGCACATCTCGCCCATCGTCACGTAGGCGCGCGCCCCCTCGAGGATCGGCTCCATGAGGTTGCGGCCTTCGCGCGCCGCATCGTCCTTCAGCCGCGCGAGCGCCGCCTCGGCAGCCGCCGGGTCGCGCCGAGCCCGCACCGCCTGCACGCGCTCGATCTGCTTCCGCTCGAGCGCCGGGTCGATGCGGAGGATCTCGATCGGTTGCTCCTCCTCCAGCTCGTAGCGGTTGACGCCGACGATGATCCGCTCGCCGCGCTCGACCTCGGACTGGTACCGGAAGCTCGCCTCCGCGATCTCGCGCTGCTGGAAGTTCTGCTCGATCGCCGGGATCACCCCGCCGAGCGCCTCGATGCGGTCGAAGTAGTCGTACGCCTGCCGCTCGAGCCCGTTCGTGAGGTGCTCGAGGTAGTACGAGCCGCCGAGCGGGTCGATCGTGTTCACGACGCCCGTCTCGTGCGCGATCACCTGCTGCGTGCGGAGGGCGAGTCGCACCGCGTGCTCGGTCGGCAGCGCGAGCGCCTCGTCGAAGGAGTTCGTGTGGAGCGACTGCGTCCCGCCGAGGACGGCGGCGAGCGCCTCGATCGCCGTGCGGATCAGGTTCACCTCGGGCTGCTGCGCCGTCAGCGAAACACCCGCGGTCTGCGTGTGGAAGCGCATCAGCCACGAGCGCGGATCACGTGCGCCGTATTTCTCGCGCATCTGCCGCGCCCAGATCCGCCGGGCGGCGCGATATTTCGCGATCTCCTCGAAGAAGTCGAGATGCGCGTTGAAGAAGAAGGAAAGGCGCGGCGCGAACGAGTCGACGTCCAGGCCCCGCTCGAGGCACGCCTCCACGAGCGCAAACCCGTTGGAGAGGGTGAACGCAAGCTCCTGCACCGCGGTCGATCCGGCCTCCCGGATGTGGTAGCCCGAGATCGAGACCGGGTGCATGCGCGACATGTGCTCTGAGCACCACTCGACCATGTCCACGACGAGCCGCATCGACGGGAGCGGCGGAAAGATCCACTCCTTCTGCGCGATGTACTCCTTGAGGATGTCCGTCTGCACGGTGCCGCGCAACCGGTCGAGCGGGACGCCCTGCTCCTCGCCGACGGCGGCGTAGAACGCGAGGAGCATCGCCGCCGGCGCGTTGATCGTCATCGAGGTCGAGACCTCGCCGAGCGGGATCCCGTCGAAGAGCGTCTCCATGTCGGCGAGCGAGTCGATCGCCACGCCCTCGCGTCCGACCTCGCCGAGCGAGTGCGGATGGTCCGAGTCGTAGCCCATCAGCGTCGGCATGTCGAACGCCGTCGAGAGGCCGGTCTGCCCGTGGTCGAGGAGATAGCGGAAGCGCTCGTTCGTCTCCTCCGCCGTGCCGAAGCCGGCGAACTGGCGCATCGTCCAGAGGCGTCCGCGGTACATCGACGGGTAGACGCCGCGCGTGAACGGATAGGCGCCGGGCCAGCCGAGGTCCCGCTCGTAGTCGAGCTCGACGGTGTCGGGGGAGTAGAGCGGCTCGTTCTCCACGCCCGAGATGGTCGAGAAGAGCTCGCCCTCGCGCTCGGGCGCCGCGTCGTACCGCTCGCGCCAGGCGGCGTCGCCCCTATCGGGCTTCCGAGTCGTGGCCATCGCCTGCAGTCTAGGAGTCTGCTGCGTTCAGGTCTGGTTCGCGATCGGCACCGCCGTCACCGGCTTGCTCCGGGCCGCCAGAGCGGCTCCTCGACACCGGCTTCCGCGTTCGCGGCGCGCGCGAGGACGAAGAGAAGGTCGGACAGCCGGTTGAGATAGGCGGCGGCCAGCGGGTTCGTGTCCGCGACGGCAAGAACCGAGCGCTCCCCTCTGCGGCAGACCGCCCGCGCGAGGAAGAGCCGCGCCGCGCGCTCGCTCCCGCCGGGCAGGACGAAGCTCCTGAGCTCCGGCAGCGCCGCGTTCGCCTCGTCGATCTCCTGCTCGAGCCGATCGACGGCTTCCTGCGTGACACGCAGGCGTTCCCCGCGACCGGCGAACGGGACGGAGAGATCGGCGCCGAGGTCGAACAGCTCGTTCTGAATGCGGTCGAGCCCGCCGGCCAGGCCGAGCAGCGAGTTGAGCTCGTCCACCTCCCCCATCGCGGCGACCCGCGGATCGAGCTTCGAGATGCGCGAGCCGTCGCCGAGGCTCGTCTCCCCTTTGTCGCCACCGCGCGTGTAGATGCGCGTCAGGCGGACGGGCTCGTCACGCTTGCGCATGCCCGTAGCCTACGGGCCGTGCTCAGACGCGCCACAGCGGACGACGCCGACGCGATCGCGGACGTCCTGCGCGCCGCGCGCGCCGCCCAGGCGTGGTTCCCGCCGCTGCACAGTCCAGAGGAGACCCGCTGGTTCGTCGGCGAGCGCCTCCTGCCGCGGAACGAGACCTGGGTCGTCGAGGAGGACGGCCGCGTCGTCGCCTATGCCGCGATTCACGGCGACCACCTCAACCACCTCTTCGTCCATCCCGACTCGCAAGGCTGCGGGATCGGCACCGCATTGCTCGAGCACACTCAGAGCCTCTTGCCCGGCGGCTTCTCGCTCTGGACCCACCAGGCGAGCGAGGCGCGCACGTTCTACGAGGCGCGAGGGCTCGTCGCGGTGGAGTTCACCGACGGAGCGACCACGCTGGAGAAGATCCCGGACGTCAGATACGAGTGGCGACCACGTGCTCCTGGAGCCCGAG
>DATGEB010000013.1:0-21291 GCA_035310545.1 Gaiellaceae bacterium | reverse complement strand
TTCTCGAAGACGTCCTCGAGCTCGATCTCGCGCGCGATCGTGACGCCGTCGTTCGTGATCGTGGGAGCGCCGAACTTCTTGTCGAGCACGACGTAGCGCCCCTTCGGGCCAAGCGTGACCTTGACCGCGTCACAGAGGATGTTCACGCCACGCTCGAGCGAGCGCCGCGCGTCCTCGTTGAACTTCAGCTCCTTGTGAGCCATGTCTTCTTCTGACCTCCGTTGTCTGTCTTACGCGGTGGCGCCGGCCGGCTCGCGATCGCCGGTGACCTTCGCGAGCACATCCGACTCGCGGAGGATCAGGTAGTCGTCGGTGCCGACCTTGATCTCGGTCCCGCCGTACTTGGAGAAGACGATCTCGTCGCCCTCGGCCAGGTCCATCGGGACGAACTTTCCGTTGTCGTCCCGGGAGCCGGGACCGACTGCGAGGACGCGGCCGCGCTGCGGCTTCTCCTTCGCGGTATCCGGAAGCACGATGCCGCTCGTCGTCGTCTCCTCCTCTTCGAGGACCTCGACGATCAGGCGGTCACCAAGCGGCTTCAAGTTCATACAACAGCCTCCTGATTGCTCTCAGTGACGGTTCCTGGCACTCCCTTCCCGAGAGTGCCGAGGGCATTGTACGGCTGGCACTCGGGTGACGCAAGTGCCAACTGGTAGAACCGGCTGCGTGGAGCGCGAGTTCTCCGCCGGAGGCGTGCTCGTGCGGACGATTCGCGGCCGCCCGATGGTCGCGGCGATCCGTCCGCGAGGGCGCGACGGGGTCTGGGCGCTGCCGAAGGGCCGGATCGACGAAGGCGAGTCGCCGGCCGAGACCGCGCTGCGAGAGGTGCGCGAGGAGACCGGTGTCGAGGGGCGGCTGGTCGAGAAGCTCGGCGACGTCCGCTACGTCTACACGGCGTCCTGGAAGAGCGGCGAGCGGATCTTCAAGGTCGTGAGCTTCTTCCTCCTGCGCGCGGGTCGCGGGCGGATCGGCGAGATCGAGGAGGCGATGCGCGTCGAGGTCGCGGAGGCGCGCTGGCTGCCGCTCGAGGAGGCGCCGCAGCTCCTGACGCACACGGGCGAGCGCGAGATGGCCGCGAAGGCGCTGGAGCGGATCGGGCCGTGACGGTCGTCGGGCTCCTGCATCCCGGCGAGATGGGCGCGGCCGTCGGCGGCGCGCTCGTGGCGCGTGGAGAGACCGTCCTGTGGGCATCGGCCGGTCGCAGCTCCGCGACCGTCGAGCGGGCGCGGCACGCGGGCCTCGAGGATGTCAGCGAGGTCGCCGAGGTCTGTCGGCGCTCCGCGATCCTGCTTTCGGTCTGCCCGCCACACGCGGCGGTCGAGTCGGCGCAGGCGGCTGAGGGATTCGCCGGGATCTACGTCGACGCCAACGCGATCGCACCGCAAACGGCTCGAGCGATCGCCGGCATACACGGCCGCTTCGTCGACGGCGGGATCGTCGGCCAGCCGCCCCACGAGCCCGGCTCGACCCGCCTCTACCTCTCCGGCGGCGAGGCGGAAGCCGTAGCCGCGCTGTTCGCGGAAACGAGCGTCGACGCTCGGGTGGTCTCCCGCGAGCCGGGCGCAGCGTCGGCGCTCAAGGCGGCCTATGCCGGCTGGACGAAAGGGAGCGCCGCCCTGCTGCTGGCCGTGGGCGCGCTCGCGCGGGCCGAGGGGGTCGAGGCGGCGCTGCTCGAGGAGTGGCGCCTTTCACTACCGGAGCTCGAGGAGCGCTCTGCGGCGGCGACTCGCTCGGCGCAGCACAAGGGCTGGCGCTGGGTCGGCGAAATGCACGAGATTGCGCAGGCCATGTCCGCGCACGAGCTTCCCACCGGATTCCACGAGGCCGCGGCCGAGGTCTTCCGCCGCGCCGCCGAGGAGGCGTAGCCGGTGGAGGAGCTCATCAACGTCGGCGAGTTCCTCGACGCGGCGGCGGCGAAGGTCGATCCGGCCGTCTGGTGCTACTTCGAGGGCGGCGCGGACGACGAGGTCACACTGCGGGAGAACGTCTCCGCGTTCCGCCGCTGGCAGCTGCGGCCGCGGCTGCTCGTCGACGTCGGCGAGATCTCCCTCGGGACGACCCTGCTCGGAACGCCCGTCTCGATGCCGCTCGGGATCGCTCCGTTCGCGCTGCAGCGGCTGCTCGATCCCGAGGCCGAGCTGGCGACCACGCGCGCCGCAGCCGCAGCCGGCGCGCTGGCCACCGTGCCGACGCTGACGTCCTTTCGGCACGCCGAACTCGAGGCGGCGGCCGGCGGGCCGCGCTGGCTCCAGCTCTACGTCCAGCTCGACCACGCCCGGACGCTCGAGCATCTCGCCGAGGCGCGGGAGGCGGGATACCGAGCTGTCGTGCTCACGGTCGACCTCCCGCTGATCGGGCGCCGCGAACGCGATCTGCGTCACGGATTCGCGATTCCCACGGAGATGCCGCTCCATTACGGCAACCTCCTCGACGTCGACCCGACGCTGACGTGGAGCGACCTCGAGTGGATCCGGGCCGCCGGCGAGCTCCCGCTCGTCCTGAAGGGAATCTCGACGGCGGAGGATGCCGCACTCGCGGTCGAGCACGGCGTGGACGCGATCTGGGTGTCGAATCATGGCGGCCGGCAGCTCGACGGCGTCGCCGCCTCGATCGACACGCTCCCGGAAGTCGTCGAGGCCGCCGGCGGGGCCTGCGAGGTCTACGTGGACGGAGGCGTGCGGCGCGGCACCGACATCGTCAAGGCGCTGGCGCTCGGGGCGCGAGCGGCATTCGTCGGGCGGCCCATCGCAGCCGGGCTCGCAATCGGCGGCGAGGCGGGCGCGTTGCGCGTCCTCGAGCTGCTTCGCGCAGAGCTCGAGCTCGCGCTCGGGCTGCTCGGCTGCACGTCACCCGATCAGGTCACGCGAGCGCACGTCCAACGGGCGTCTGCGTAGCTGGCACACTCCCGGCCACGATGTACGCGCTCAACTTCTACTCGCCGCTCGTCGCCGACCAGCTCCGGTCGGGAAGGAAGTCGGCCACGATCCGGCTCGGCGACAAATCCGGCAAGTACAAGAAGGGCATGGTCGTCCGCGTCCTCTGCGGCGTCCGCTTCAGCCCCCGCGAGCACGTCTTCGACGCCGTCATCGACAAGGTCGAGGTGAAGACGCTCGGCGAGCTGTCGCCGCGGGAGATCGAGCACGACAACCCGGAGATCCGCCGTACCGACGAGATGGCCAACTTCCTCGGCCAGCTCTACAACCGCGAGGTCGGGCCGGACGACCTGATCACGGTGATCCGCTTCTCGCAGATCCTCGCCGGGCCGGTCGTGCCCTCCTTCGAGGGCGACCTCTTCTAGCGGTCACTCCGGCAAGTAGCAGCATCCGAGCAACCACTAGCGCACGTCGAAGCCGACCCGGGCCGACATCCTGTCCTGCAGATGCTCGGCGCCGGGAAGGGTCGCCGTGGCGACCGCCGTCCCCGCGACGAGCGTCACCGCAACGACGCCGAGCCGCAGCACGAGACCGGGATGCCGCGCACGCAGCGCCTCGCGCAGCGGCAGCAGCCGGGCGAGCACGTGGATCGACGTCGCGACGAACCACACCACGAAGCTCGCCTTGTGCAGCCCCACGGCGGTGCCTTGAACCTCGTGAACCGCGAGGAGGTAGATGCCGGTGCCAAAGAGGACGAGGGTCGAGGCGACCACGACCGGCGCGACGAAGATCCGCAGCGGCCACGCCGGCGGGCCGCGACGGACGTACTCCTCGCGGCCGAGGTAGTAGCGCGCCATGCGCCAGCCGGTGCTTCCCATCTTCAGCGCGACGACCGGCAGGAGAAACATGCCGACGAACACGTGCACCGTGAGCAGCGCCTGGAGGTTGAGCAGCGTCGCCCCCTCGACCGCGAGGAAGACGACGAGCAAGATCCCCGCGAGCGCAGTGAGCTGCTCGTTGCCGCCCGGGTTCCCCCTCATCGCGTTCGCCGGATCCGAGAGCCGAACAGCGTCGCCGGCCTGACGGGCTTCCCGCACTCCTCGCAGTCGACGACCGCGATCGAGGAAAACGGCGCGGCGCAGGAGGGGCAGCGCCGGAGGAGCTCGCCGCCGCACTGCGGGCAGGTATCCGGCAACTCCGCCTCGAAATCCTCGAACCAGCGGCGCGCTGCGCCGCAGCCGAGACAGAATGCGACCCAGTCGCCGAGGACCTTCCGGCGCTCTTGCCGCAGCCAGTCCGCCGCTTTCGACACGTCCTGACCTTAGCCGTGGTCTTCGTCGCGGAGATCGCGGTCACGTCGTCGTCCGTGATCTCAGCCCCTTGCGGCCACTGGCATTCCCACCTGCGGCAGTACCTTGCGTTCTATGCCGCCCACTGCGCTCGAGCCGTTCCCGAAGATCGAGCTGCACGTCCACCTCGAAGGGACGGTGCGCCCGGACACGCTGCGCGCGATCGCGAAGCGAAACGACTACGCGCTGCCCGACGAGCTCGAGTCGCGACTCGAGTTCCGCGACTTCGCCCACTTCCTCGACGCCTTCGTACTCACGACAGGTGCGCTGCAGCACTACGAGGACTTTCGGCAGATCGTCGTGGCGTACGCGGCCGAGGCGAAGGAGCACGGCGCCGTCTACCTCGAGGCGATCTTCGCCCCGCGGATCCTCCACGGCATCGACACGGACGAGGTGTTCGCCGGCTACTGCGATGGTGCGCAGGAGGCACGCGAGGCGCATGGGATCGAGGTCTGGCTGACGCCGGACATCCCGCGCGTCTACACCCTCGAGGACGCGATGAAGACGGCGCGCTACGCCGTGAAGTACCGCGAGCGGGGCGTGCTGGGGATCGGGCTCGGCGGGCCCGAGGAGGGCAATCCGCCGGAGCCCTACGCCGAAGCGTTCGCGCTCGCGCGCGACGGCGGGCTCGCGTCGGTGCCACACGCCGGCGAGGGAGCCGGCGCGGAATCGGTGCGGGGCGCCCTCGAAACCCTCGGCGCCGATCGCATCCGTCACGGCGTCCGGGCCGTCGAGGACCCAGGCCTCGTCGACGAGCTCGCTGACCGCGGCACGATTCTCGACATCTGCCCGATCTCCAACGTCCGGCTCGGCATCGTCTCCTCGCTTGAGGAACATCCCCTGCCGCAGCTCGTCGCGGCCGGCATACCGTGCTCGATCTCGACCGACGATCCGGCGATCTTCGACACCGACCTGACGCGCGACTACGAGGCCGCCGCCACGCTCGGCGTCTCTCCGCGAGCCGCGTACGAGGCGGGCGTCGCGGGAGCGCTGTGCGACGACGCCACCCGTCGACACCTCCGTCAGATCGGTGACTCCCACGACTGGGGCGATCGCTAGGGTTCACCCCCGATGGCGATCGCAAGAGAAGCGGGTCCGGTCGGCTCAATCCACGAAGTACGCGAAGCGGGTCTCGATCGCGAGGACTTGCTCGGCGTGTACCGCGCCATGCTCGTCACCCGCGGGGTCGAGGAGCGCGGCCACATCCTCTACCGGCAGGGAAAGATCCCCGGCTCGTTCTATACGGGCCGCGGCAACGAAGCGGCGTCGGTGGGCGTCGCGACGGCGATGGGGCCGGACGACGTCGGCACACCCCTCCACCGCGACATCGGCGTCCACATCGTCCGCGGTATCGAGCCGTGGCGGATCTTCGCGCAGTACATGGGCCGCCAGGACGGCCCGACGCACGGCAAGGACGGCAACGTCCACATGGCCGACTCGCAGCTCGGGCTGATCGCGATGGTCAGCCACCTGCCGGCGATGCTCCCGGTCGCGACGGGCTGCGCCCTCGCGTTCCGGATCCGCGAAGAGGCGCGAGTCGCGATCGGCTGGTTCGGCGAAGGCGCCTCGGCACGCGGCGACGCGCACGAGTCGATGACGCTCGCCGGCACTCGCAAGCTTCCGATGGTCTTCGTCTGCGACAACAACCAGTGGGCGTACTCGACGCCGACGCATCTCGAGTTCGCGACGGAGCACGTCGCCGACCGCGCGCAGGCGTACGGATTCGAAGGAGTCGTCGTCGACGGCACCGACGTGCTCGCCGTCTACCGCGAGGCCAAGCGCGCGATCGACAAGGCGCGCACCGGGGGCGGCCCGACGCTGATCGAGTGCCTCACGCTGCGGATGGAGGGACACGCCGTCCACGACGATGCGTTCTACGTCCCGAAGCCGATGTTCGAGCAGTGGGCCGAGTCCGACCCCATCGAGCGCTTCCGCACCTGGCTGCGCGCCAACGCGAGCCTGACCGACGAGGAAGAGGACGAGATCGCAGCCGGCGTCAAAAAGCTCCTCACCGACTCGCTCCAGCGCGCGGAGGAGTCGCCGCAGCCGGACATCGCCGACCTGACGAAGGGCGTTTACGCGTCGCCCGAGGATCTCGACACACCGCACCACAAGTAATGGCCCGGACCTGATGGCAGAACTCACGTATCTCCAGGCGATCTCGGACGCGCTCCGCACGGAGATGCGCCGCGACAAGCGCGTCTTCCTGATCGGCGAGGACGTCGGAGTCTACGGCGGCGCCTTCAAGGTCTCGCTCGGCTTCCAGGAGGAGTTCGGGCCGTGGCGCGTCATCGACGCGCCGCTCGCCGAGACCGCGATCGTGGGCGGTTGCACCGGCGCGGCGATCATGGGGATGCGCCCGGTCGCCGAGATGCAGTTCGCCGACTTCATCTCGTGCGCGTGGGACCAGCTCGTCACGGTCGCGGCGAAGCAGCGCTGGCGCGCGGGCACCCCGGTGCCGATGGTCATCCGCCTGCCGTCCGGCGGCGGGTTCTCGGGCGGGCCGTTCCACTCCCAGAACCCGGAGTCGTCGTTCGCGCACATCCCGGGCCTGAAGTGCGTGTGCCCCGCGACGCCGGAGGACGCCAAGGGCCTCCTCATCAGCGCGATCGAGGATCCGAACCCGGTTCTCTACTTCGAGCACAAGCACCTCTACCGTCGCATCAAGGGCGAGGTGCCCGAGGAGCGCTACACGACGCCGCTCGGCAAGGCGCGCCTGCACCGGGAGGGCAGCGACATCTCGGTGGTCACGTGGGGCGCGATGGTCTACACGGCCGACGAGGCGGCGGAGCAGCTCGAATCCGACGGCGTTTCCGTCGAGATCCTCGACCTGCGCACCGTCATGCCGTGGGACAAGGCCGCCGTGCTCGAGTCGGTGCGGAAGACGTCGAAGGTGCTCGTCCTGCACGAGGACACGCGGAGCGGCGGCTTCGGCGGCGAGATCGCGGCGACGATAGGCGAGGAGGCGTTCGAGGATCTCGACGCTCCCGTGAAGCGCCTGGCCGCGCCCGACACACCCGTCCCGTTTGCGCCGCCGCTCGAGAAGGCATTCATTCCGCAGGTCGAGGATGTCGTCGCCGCGGTGCGCGAGCTCGCGGAGTACTAGAAGGAGAGGGAAGGAATGGCCACGGAGACCGCAGTCGACGTCGTGATGCCGCAGATGGGCGTGTCCGTCTCGGAGGGGACGATCACGCGGTGGCTGAAGCAGGAGGGCGAGCAGGTCGAGGCCGACGAGCCGCTCCTCGAGATCTCCACGGACAAGGTCGACACCGAGGTTCCGAGCCCGGCCTCGGGGACGCTGACCCAGATCCTCGTCCAGGAAGGCGCGACGGTCGACGTCGGAACGAAGCTCGGCCAGATCGGCGGAGCCGCCGCAGCCGAAGCTCCCGCTGCGCCCGCGGAGCCCGAGGCCCCGGCATCCGCGCCCGCCACCGCCGAGACGGCCGTGGAGACGGACGCCGCTCCGCCCGCCGAGACTCCCACGCCGACGGCGGCCGAGCCTTCCGCAGCTCCTCCGGCCACGCCGGCGCCGTCCGGCAACGGCAAGGCATTCGTGTCTCCGGTCGTGGCGCGCATCGCAGGCGAGCACGGGATCGACCCGGCTCAGGTGCAGGGCACCGGCGCCGGCGGCCGCGTCACGAAGAAGGACATCTTGGCGTTCGTCGAGTCCGGCGGCGCGCAGGCAGCGCCCGCGGCGCCGCAGCCGACGGAGACGCCCGCACCGCAGGCGCCGCCTGCCCAGGCGCTTCCGGCCCCGCCGAAGCCCCCGGCTCCGGCGCCCATCGCCGCCGGCGAGACGCTGCCGGGCGAGACGGTCGAGCCGATGACCGCGATGCGGCGCGGGATCGCCGAGCACATGCGCCGCTCTCTCGACACCTCGGCTCACGTCACGAGCGCGATCGAGGTCGACTTCTCGCGCATCGTCTCGACGCGCGAGCGGCTGAAGAAGGAGTACCAGGCTGCGTACGGCGTCAACCCGACCTACCTCGCGTTCGTCGCCAAGGCGTCGGTCGAGACGCTGCGCGAGTACCCGCTCGTGAACGCCGAGATCCGCGGCGACTCGATCGTCACGCGCAACTTCGTCAACCTCGGGATCGCCGTCGAGCTCGCCGAGGGCAAGGGGCTCATCGTCCCCGTCCTCCGCAACGCCGAGGGCCTGAACCTGCTCGGTCTTGCGCGAGGCATCGCCGACGTCGCCGCGAAGGCGCGCAACGAGCAGCTCGTCCCGGACGACGTCCAGGGCGGCACGTTCACGATCACGAACCCCGGCGGCTACGGCACCTTCCACGGCACGCCGGTCATCAGCCAGCCGCAGTCGGCGATCCTGGGCACGTACGCGCTCGTGAAACGGCCGTGGGTGATCGAGGACGAGCTCGGCCAGGACGTGATCGCGATCCGCCCGCTGATGAACATCACGCTCACGTACGACCACCGGCTCGTCGACGGCGCGTACGCCGGCCGCTTCCTGCGCGACCTGCGCGAGCGGCTCGAGGGCTGGGAGGGCGACGGCGAGTAGTGACGCAGCGGCTAGTTCCGTTCCTCGGCTACGACAACGCCGCCGCGGCAATCGACTGGCTGTGTGCGGCATTCGGCGCGACCGAAGACCGCGACTCGCGCGTCACCGACGCCGGCGGCACGATCAGCCATGCCGAGCTCGAGATCGAGGGCGCGAAGATCTTCCTCTCGACGCCCACGGGCTACGTCGGCTCGCGCAGGCACCGTGAGAGCTGCGAGATCGAGCGCGGCATGCACGACAACCCGTGGGTGATCGACGGCCTTTTCGTCGAGGTGGACGACGTCGCCGCGCACCACGCTCGGGCGCTGGAGAGCGGTGCCGCCGTCATCCGCGGGCTCGACGAGCCGGGCATCGGCTACCGCATCTACACGGCCGAGGACCTCGAGGGTCACCGCTGGATGTTCGGCCAGAGACTCTAGGCGACCGCGGCGAGCACGCCGGCGAGCGGGCGCGGGATCTCGTCCGCCTCCATCGCCTCGATCAGGAGCGGGGGATAGCGCAGGTAACGGCCGCCGTTCTGCAGCCAGCGGCGCAGCTGCCGCTCAACCGGCCGTTCGCGCCAGAAGACCTGGTTCTGGAAGCTGCGGAACGTCTCGAGCTCGCCCTGCGCGGCGACGACGCCCTGCACACGCTCGGCGCCGAGCGCGCGAATCAGCTCATCTTCGAGATCCTCGTCGCAGACGTACGCCGCGTCGCCGAGGACACGGCGGAACCAGCGCGCCTCGCCGGCGTCGCAGAGCCCCGCAACCCGTTCTCCCTCGTAGTGCGCGGCGGCCCGACGGATCGCCTGCGCGCCGCCGATCGGGACGATCTCGATCCCGTCCAGGCTCCGCCCGAGCCGGCGGGCAACGGACTCGAGCGCGAGCCGGTCGGTGATGCCTTCGACAAGGACGACGGCCATGCCCTGACGCTAGCCTGAGCTCGTGGCAGCCGGCGGCTATCTGCTCCAGCTCGGCCGGGTTCCGTACCTCGAGGCGTGGGAGCTCCAACGCGCGCTCGCGGGCGCTGTCTCGCAGGGAGCGATCCCGGACACGCTCGTACTCCTCGAGCATCCACCCGTCGTGACGCTCGGCCGGCGCACGGACGAGACGGCGGAGCTGCACGTCCCCGAGGGCGCCGAGGTCGAGATCGTCGAGACCGACCGCGGGGGCAAGTCGACGTTCCACGGGCCGGGGCAGCTCGTCTGCTACCCGGTCCTCGACCTGAGGCGGCACGGCCGGGACGTGAAGGAGTACGTGCGCAACCTCGAGGAGGCGCTGATCCGGACGCTCGCGCCGCTCGGCGTCGAAGGGTCGCGGCTCGAAGGGCTGACGGGCGTGTGGTTGCAGCGGCCTCCGCGGAAGATCGCCTCGATCGGCGTTCACGTCTCGCGCTGGGTGACGACGCACGGCTACGCCCTCAACGTCGACCTCGACCCGGCTCCTTTCACCGACTGGATCACGGCGTGCGGCCTCGAGGACGCGATGTTCACGACAATCGCGCGCGAGCTCGACCGGCCGGTAACCGTCGACGAGGTGCGGCCGCACGCGGTCGCCGCGCTCGAGGATGTCTTCGGATTGGAGCTTGAGGAACTGCCGGCAGACGAAGGCGCCGGGCTCTGGGCCCAACCCGTCCACGCCGCGCTCGCGGCTCGCAGCTAGGGCAGCCAGCCCTCCTGATACTCGGCCGGCCGCGATTCCGGGAAGCGCGCGTACGCGATCTTGGCGCTCGTGGTCTCTTCCTCGGCGCTCGCGTCATGCTTCATCGCGACCTCGGAATACGGGTAGCCGCCCCAGCCCTGTCCCTCCTGGTGCTGGCGCGCACCGAGGGCGAGAATCGCGGCCGGTCCCGAACCGGTGCCTACGATCGTATGCGGCACCGACGCCGGACAGTGGAAGTAGTCCCATTGCCGAAGCGGATGCTCCTCGTCCTCGAGGATCAGAAGCGCCTCGCCGGACAGGACGAGGAAGCCTTCCTGGTCGGCCTCCCAGTGGTACATCGACATCGACTCGCCGGGACGAAGCACAAAGAGATTGGCTCCGACCTGAGCCGAGTCGTCGTCGACCAACTCGGTGACGAAGCCGCGAGAGGGGCGCTCCCTCCACTGCAGGTCGCGGATGTTGCGGACGAACCAGCTCACGCCTGGACTCTACGCGCGGAGACCGTCGAGCACCACGTCGAGGTAGAGCCGCCACTGGCCCGGCGGCGCGGCAAGTAGCGCCGCTCGGATGAGCGGCCCGACCTCCGACGGCTTGAGGTCGCTGCGCAGCGTGCCCGCGCGCTGCGCGCGCGCGACGAGCGTTCGGCCGAGTTCCTCAAGCTCCGCCCCGCGGGGCTTCTCACCGCAATGGACGACGCACCTGTGCAGACCGGGCGTGCTCATCACGACCTCTCCGAGCCGGCGCGCGAAGTCGAAGAACGCCTCGCCTGGATCGTTCGAGTGAAGCGCCTCCTCGGCCATCGCGCACATCTGCGCGACGTGCCGCTCGATGACCGCGTACATGAGGTCGTCCTTCGTCGGGAAGCGACGGAAGACCGTGCCGTGCCCGACGCCTGCGGCGCGGGCGATCTCGTCGATGCTGGCGTCCGGGCCCGACGCGGCGAACGCTTCCGTTGCCGCGTCGAGCACCCGTTCGAGATTTCGCCGGGCGTCGGCCCTGAGCTCGGTCATCAGGCCGCGCCGACCAGAGCCGGCTCGTCCGACTCGGCGGCCGCCTCGATCGCAGCGACGTCCCGCTTGCGCAGGAGCGCCAGCAAGACGACGAGCGCGAGGCCGACCAGCACGCCCGCGCCGGCGAACGCATAATGGAAGCCGTGGACCTGCTCGGCCGGCGAGCCGCCACCCGTGTGACTCGCCGCGATCGTCGAGAGGATCGCGAGCCCCAGCGCTCCGCCGACCTGCTGCGACGTGTTGAAGAGCCCCGAGGCGAGCCCCTGATCCTCGTCCTGCAGGCCGGTCGTCGCCACGAGCGTGAGCGGCATGAAGATCGCGCCCATCCCGAGTGAGCCGATGATCATCCCGGGCAGCACGTCCGTCGCATACGAGCCACCGACCGGCATCCGTGCGAACAGCACCATCCCGATGACCGTGAGCACCATCCCTACCGCCGCCACCGGCTTGACGCCGAGCCGCGGTGCGAGGCTCGAGGCAAGGCCCGCTGAGACCATGACCCCGGCCGTGAACGGCAGGAACGAGACGCCCGCCTTGAGCGGCCCGAAGCCCAGGATCTTCTGGATGTAGAGCGAGTTGAAGAAGAACATCGCGAACATCCCCGAGAACGCGAGGAACATCGCCACGTTCGCCGTCAGGAGCGACCGGACGCGGAAGATCGAGAGCCGCACGAGCGGCTCGGCCGAGCGCTGCTCGATCAGGACGAACGCCGTGAGCAGAACAGCCGCGGCGACGAACGAGATGATCGTCTGCCCGGAGCCCCAGCCATGCGACGCCGAGTGGACGAGCCCGTACACGAGTACCATCAGGCCGCCCGTAACGGTGATCGCTCCCGCGAGGTCGTATCCCTGGTGCACGTGCTCGTCCTTCGACTCCGGGACGATCCGCAGCGCCGCGAGGAAAGTCAGGATGCCGACCGGGACGTTGACGAAGAAGATCCAGCGCCATGAGAGCGACTGGGTGAGCGCGCCGCCGAGCACGAGACCGACGGCCGAGCCGCCGATCGCGATTGCGGCCCAGACGCCGAGCGCGCGAGCCCGCTCCTTCCCCTCGGCGAACGTCGTCGAGATGATCGAGAGCGCGGCCGGGGAGATCAGCGCGGCGCCGAGACCCTGCAGCGCGCGAAAGCCGATCAGCTCTCCCGAGCTCGTCGCGATCCCGTCGAGCAGCGAGGCGCCCGTGAAGATGACGAGGCCGATGAGGAAGAGCCGCTTCCTCCCCAGAAGGTCACCGGCCCGACCTCCGAGCAGCAGGAAGCCGGCGAAGACGAGGGTGTACGCGTTGATCACCCACTGCAGGCTGGCCTCGTTCTTGAAGCCGAGCGAAGACTGGATGTGCGGCAGCGCGACGTTCACGATCGTCGCGTCGAGGACGACCATGAACTGCGCGAGGCAGATGATCACGAGTACGACCCAGGGGTTCGTGGAATGGCGGCTCATCAGGCTCCTTACGTAAGCGGACTCATCAGTCCGTTTCAGGCTAGCAGCGGCTGGTCCCCCTACGCCACCTAGACTGGAACGCGGTCATGAACTCATCCCTTCCCGTCGCCGGCAGACCCCGCCGCCCCGAGTGGATGAAAGTGCGGGCGCCCTCGAGGGACGGCTCGTACTTCGACGTCCAGAAGCTCGTGCACGGCCTCTCGCTGCACACGATCTGCGAGGAGGCGCGCTGCCCGAACATCTCGGAGTGCTGGGGCCGCGGCACCGCGACCTTCCAGATCCTCGGCGACACCTGCACTCGTGCCTGCCGCTACTGCTACGTCAACTCGGGCAAGCCCGAGACGCCGCCCGATCCGCTCGAGCCGCTACGGCTCGCACAGGCGGCCGCGCACATGAAGCTCAAGCACGTCGTCGTCACCTCGGTCGATCGCGACGACGTCGCCGACCGGGGCGCCGCTCACTACGCGGCGACGATCCGGGCGCTCAAGGCGAAGCTGCCCGAGGCCTCGATCGAGGTGCTGACGCCCGACTTCGTGGGCGTCGAGGAGGAGGCGCTGCGGACGGTGCTCGCGGCGCGGCCCGAGGTCTTCAACCACAACATCGAGACGGTGCGCCGGCTGCACGCCCGGATGCGCGGCGCGAAGGCGAGCTACGACGGCGCGCTCTTGCTGCTGCGCCGGGCCAAGGAGATCGCCGACTACCCCGTCCTCACGAAGTCGGGGATCATCGTCGGTCTCGGCGAGACGAACGACGAGGTCGTGGAGACGATGCGCGACCTGCGCGCGAACGGCGTCGACGTCGTCACGATCGGCCAGTACCTCCAACCTAGCGCGAAGCACGCGACGATCGACCGCTGGGTGCATCCCGACGAGTTCCGCTGGTTCCGCGAGCAGGGCGAGGCGCTGGGCTTCGGCTCGGTCTTCTCGGGCCCACTCGTCCGCTCGAGCTACCGCGCCGAAGAGCAGAGGCACGCTGCCTCTGCCGGCCTCGGCGCAGTCGCCTACTGATAGGGCTATCGGATCCCGGTGTCGATGCTGATGTTCAGCGTCGACACGCGACCTCGCCGCACCGTCACCGTGTGCGGGGAGTAGCCGAAGCGCGCGCGTGCGATCTTCACCCTGTACGTGCCCGGCGCCAGCCTGATCGAGTACCGGCCGCGCTCGCCCGTTCGGACATGGCGCGCAACGGACCCATGGACGAACGTGATGCCCACATTGGACGCCGGCGCCGTGCACATGGCTCCCGGCGGACACACCGGTTTCGTCGGCCCGCGCGTGACGAGTCCGCGAAGGCCGCTCCTCGTCGTCGATGCGCCGGAGATCGAGGGAGCGGCAACAACGAACGCGGTCGCGGCGAGCAGCGCAATCCGTTCGACGTGCCTCATGAGGCGGATGTTCCCAGACTCGGTGGGATCCAATCAGGACTGCATACAGAGAGAGGGGCCCGTCCGAGCGGGCCCTCTCTCTGTCACTGCGACGTCGTGCTGACTAGCAGCCCGTCGCCGGCGCGCGGAAGCCGGAGAACGGGTTGAGGTCGCCCATCAGCGAGTAGCGCCCGACGTTCGCGGACGGCGACTGTGTCGGCTCCGAGATGGTGTTCGGAGCGGTCCGCATGAACCACGGAAGGAAGACCTCGTCCTCGGGGTGGTAGTACCCGTCAGCCGACTGCGTACCGTTCGGGTTCGGCCCCTGTTCGAACGTGTTCGCCCCCATCGCGAAGCCGATGGCGACCACGGGGTCACCGGTCTCGAGGATGTTGGTACAGCCGTATTGCGGCGCCGTCGGGGTCAGCCACGGCTCCACGAGGTTGTCCACGAACGGGTCGTCGCCCCACTCCGCGATCTCGTGGGAGAGCGCATGGATGTCCTGCAGCGCCCAGTCGGTGCCTCCGTTCGGCCGCGAGTAGAGGCCGGGCTGCACCCACGAGGCCCACGCGAACGTCTGCATCTTCGTGTTGCCGTTCGACTTGCCGTTGCCGAGACGGTTGCCGGTGGCCTTCGTGCCATGGAAGCCGATGACACAGCAATTCAGGGGGTTTGGGCCGATATGCAGCAACACGTTGTTGGTGAGATAGATCGGCAGGTGGGTCGGATCCGCGCTCGACTCGAGGTTCTGGATCTGGGCCGCCCACCAGCTGATGCTGATGTCGGCGAAGACGACGCCGCGGCCGCTCTGAAGCAGCGTCCCCTGGTTGCTCGGGACGTTGATCGTCACCGCAGGCAGCACGTTCGGATGCAGGATGACGTGATAGTTGCTAGTTCCTGTCTGATTGAACTGGGCCCGCATGGTCGCGTCCTCGAGCTGCAGCTGATTGCCGGCATCGCCCTGGGAAAGCACGCCCCCTGGGCCGCGCGGCACGTTCGCCGCCCCCGCGGTCGCAAACGGGGTCGAGCCGTAGTCGTTCGTCGCAAACTGCGGCGACGCGAGCGTCGCAGCCAAGACGTCGCTCCCGCTGAACGTCATACCGCCGACGTTCACGATCAGCGGCGTGATGTCCGCCTGGATCGTCGTCGAACAGGCCGACCCGGAGCAGCTGTTCGGATCCGCTCCGACCATGCTGTAGCCGTACGTGATCCCGTCGTGCGGATCCAGGGTGCTGCCGAACCAGTGCGGGATGGTGCGGGCTGTCGGCAGCGGCTGGGAACCACCGCCGATCTCCGTGAAGTTGGCATGGAGCTGCGAGTCCGGAATCACCGGGATCGACGAGGTGCTGCCACCGCTCGCCGCAGATGCCGTGCCGACGACGGCAATCGCGATCACCGCGAGGCCGAGCAGCAAGCCGAGCTTGCGATACCTCATGTCAGGTCCTCCCCCTTCGTTTGTGGGTCGTTCGCCCGGGCGCTACGCGCCCGAGAGTAGACGGAACTTTTCGAAGCCGCAAACGTCCTACGAAACCTTGAACGGCCCGGAGGCGGGTGTCAACGCACGGGCATCCCTCGGACGAGGGATCCGGAGCGCTCGAACGATCCAGCGCTTCGGCACTACTAGTGCGGCCTGGCCATCTTGCGGTAGTCGAGCGCCTCGTCCAGGACCGAATCCTCGACGCCCTTCTCCCGCGCGACCTCACGCAACGAGCGGCCGGAGGCGGCGGCCTCCTTCACGATCTCGCTCGCGCGGTCGTAGCCGATGTACGGGTTGAGCGCGGTCGCGGCCGAGAGGGTCAGCTCGGCGTAGTGCTCGCAGTTCTCGCGATTCGCCTCGATCCCGTCGACGCACTTCTCCGCGAAGAGCCGGCACGCACTCGCGAGCAGCTTCACGGAGTCGAGGATGTTGCGCGCGAGAAGCGGCACGAAGACGTTGAGCTCGAAGTGTCCCTGCATGCCTCCCACCGCGATCGCCGCGTCGTTGCCGATCACCTGGGCCGCGACCTGGGTCATGACCTCGGGCATCACCGGATTGACCTTGCCGGGCATGATCGAGCTCCCCTTCTGGAGCTCGGGAAGCGTGATCTCGGCGAGACCCGCGCGAGGGCCGGAGCCGAGGAAGCGGATGTCGTTCGCGACCTTCGTCAGCGAGACGGCGACCGTCTTCAGCGCGCCGGAGACCTCGACGATCCCGTCGCGCGCCGCCTGCGCCTCGAACGGATCGGCGGGCGGTGAGATCTCGAGCCCGGTCTCGGCCGCCAGCACGTCACGGACGCGCGCGGCGAAATCCGGATGCGTGTTGAGGCCCGTGCCGGTCGCGGTGCCGCCGAGCGGGATCTGGCCGAGTCGCGGGAGCGCGTCCTTCACGCGCGCGATGCCCTGTCGAACTTGCGCGGCGTAGCCCGCGAACTCCTGGCCGAGCGTGACCGGAACGGCGTCCATCCAGTGCGTCCGGCCGGACTTGACCACGTCGTCGAACTCCCGCGCCTTTGTCTCGAGCGACGTGGCCAGACGCTCCATCGCCGGCAGCAGGTCGTCGACGATCTCGTCGAGCGCCGCGAGGTGCACGGCCGACGGGAAGACGTCGTTCGACGACTGTCCCATATTGACGTCGTCGTTCGCGTGGACGCCCTCGCCCGCGAGCGTCGCGATCACCTCGTTCGCGTTCATGTTCGACGAGGTGCCCGATCCGGTCTGGAAGACGTCGATCGGGAACTGGTCGTCGAGCTCACCGCGGGCGATCCGGGCTGCGGCGGCCGAGATCCGCGCCGCCTTGTCCTGGTCGAGCAGGCCGAGCTCGGCGTTCACCAGCGCGGCGGCGCCCTTGATCCGGCCGAGCCAGCGCGCGACCGGAGCCGGGATCGGCTCGCCCGAGACGGGGAAGTTCTCGACGGCCTTCGCGGTCTCGCCTCCCCAGAGCTGCTGCTCTCCGGCTCTCGCCATGAGGCGAGTGTAGGGAAGCCAGGAAGGGTGTCGCCGCGCTAGGCGACCGAGTGGAGCCAGCGCTCGGCGCGCCGGGGCTTACGCGGCACCAGCTCCTGCACCGGGGCCAGCCGCGGCACCGGAATCCATCCGAGGTAGCCGCACTCCGGGCACTCGGGAGAGTCGAAGTGATGCTTCAGGGTGTCGCGTCGCGCGACACGAGTCGTGCGGCACTGGAGGCATTCGACCACGAAAGACTCCATGCCCGGTCCATCGGCGACCCACCGCCAACCGATGTCACTCGTTCGAGGGAGCAGCCAGGCGCTGCGCAGCCTCGAGGAGCGCATCCCAGGTGCACAGCTTCACCCGCGGCCGGCCCGACGTCTCGCCTGCGGCGCGCTCGAGCTCGTCGATGGCCATCCAGCCGTCGTATTCGACGACCTGGACGCCGCGCTCAGCGAGCAACGCGTCGACGGCCGCGGCGCTCGCGTCCGCCTTCGGCTCGAGCCTGCCGGCGGCCGCGTCCTCGAGCAGGAGCTCGACGGTCTCGGTCGCGTCCTTCTTGTTCGTGCCGATCACGCCGGTCGGGCCGCGCTTGATCCAACCGGCGCAGTAGACACCCGGCTCGACGCGCCCACCTTCGTTCGGGATCGTGCCGCTGCGCGCGTCGAACGACACGCCGGGAAGCTCGACGCCGAGGTAGCCGACGCTGCGAAACACGAGACCGCACGGCAACGTCTCGCGCTTCTCGGTCGGCACTGCGCGTTCATTCGCGTCGAGCTCGTTCCGGACGAGCTCGATTCCCTCGACGCGCTCCTCACCGAGAATCGCCACAGGCGACTCGAAGAAACGGAAGACGACGCGGCGCGGCTTGCCCTCGGGCGTGCGCGCAGCGAACTTCGCCAACACCGCGAGATTGCGCTCCGCGTTGGTGCTCTTCGGCTCGGCGCCCTCGAGGTCGGCGGCATCGACGACGACGTCCGCTCCCGCGAGCTCTCCCATCTCCTGAAGCTCCGGCGTCGTGAGAGCGGCCTGCGCCGGACCGCGCCGACCGACGAGGACTATCTCGCGAATCGGAGAGCTCTCGATCGCCGCGATCGACACGTCCGTGGCGTCCGTCGGCGCGAGCTCGTCGTGCGTCAGCGCGAGCATCCGCGCGATGTCGATCGCGACGTTCCCGTTCCCGATCACGACTGCCCGCTCGACCGAGAGATCGAAGTCGAGCTCCTGGTAGTCGGGATGGCCGTTGTACCAGGCGACGAACTCGGTCGCCGCCCACGAGCCCGGCAGATCCTCGCCCGGGATTCCGAGCCTTCGGTCGGTCTGCGCGCCGACCGCGTAGATCACGGCGTCGTACAGGCGCACGAGGTCGGCGTGCTGGATGTCGCGGCCGAGCTCGACGTTGCCGAGGAAACGGAAGCCGGGCTGCTCGGCGATGCGCTCGAACGCCCGGGACACCGACTTCAGCTTGGGATGGTCGGGGGCGACGCCGAGCCGGACGAGCCCCCACGGCGTCGGCAGGCGGTCGAACATGTCCACCTCGACCGGCGGATCGGCGGACAGGAGGGCGCCTGCAGCGTAGAAGCCCGCAGGGCCGGATCCGACGACGGCGACGCGCATGGCTGCGGCGACTCTAGTCGTGCTTGCCCGGATGTCTTTCTTCGAGCGTGATCATCACGCGCCGCAGGAGGGAGTTGAGCTGCTCCTTCTCGCGCTCCGTCAGCGCATCCGCGAGCAGCGCCTCCTTCGCGCCCTGGATTCCCAGGCCCTGCTCGTGCTTCTGTCGACCCTTGTCCGTGAGCTCGACGAGCACGCTGCGCCGGTCGGCGGGATCCGGCAGCCGGCGCACCAGGCCCTCCTTCTCGAGAGCATCGAGCCGGCTCGTCATCGCTCCGCTCGTGAGATCGGCCCGGCGAGCGAGCTCACCCGCCTTGCGCCGGTACGGCTCGCCTGCCCAGCGCAGCGACGTCAGCACATGCCAGTCACTCATCGTCAGGTCGAGCTGATCGAGCGTCTCCTCGTGCATCCACTTGATGCGCCGGTTGATGCCGCCGATCCGGTCGACGATGCCTTCGACCGTCAGGTCGAGGTCGGACGGCAGGTCCGCGCCGATCTCTTCGAGGAAGTTGTCGACGTGATCGCGCTCCCCGCTCTTCCGTGACCTGGCCATGGCAGAAGTGTCGATGAAATATCTCTTGACGTCAAGATAACTTATCTGATAGTTTCTCGACGTAAAGATACTCGACGCCAAGGAAGGAGCGCCGCTACGTACCTGACAGACCCCCGATTCGCCCAGCTCGTGCACGAGGACCATGCGGCGCAGCTTCGTGCCGCCGCACCCACTCGACCGTCGAGGAGAAGGCAGTTGCAACGAGCGCCGAGACGATCGTGCTCTCGGTCGGCAGCCGCCGTGGCGAGGCGTATCGGCTGCCCGGTGCGGAGCTCTACGACTTCTTCCAGCGCTACAACGAGGACGACTGGGAGAGCGCGCTCGCCGCGTGCCACGTGGCACTCGACAAGCACCCCGGGAACGCGCTGATCCTCTACAACATCGCGTGCATGGAGAGCCGGCTCGGGCCGGGCGACGCGGCTCTCGAAGCGCTCCGGGAATCGGTCGAGAAGTGGCCGAGGTTCAAGGAGAACGCGCAGAAGGACGACGACTTCACGTCGCTCCGCGACGACGCACGCTTGCTCGAGCTAGTGCGGTGACACCAGCAGCGTCAGTGGGCGCAGCCGGAACCACACCCGCCGGCTGCGTCCTCGGGCGCTTCGCCGTCGGCCACCTGGAACGAGTGGCCGCAGCCGCACGAGGAGACCGCGTTCGGGTTCTCGATCTTGAACCCCGACTCCTGGATCGTCTCGAGGTAATCGACCTGGGAACCGGAGAGATACGGCGCGCTGAAGGGATCGACGACGACCGTCACGCCTTCGCACTCGAACTCGTGGTCGCCCTCCTGGGCGCCGCGGTCGAAGCCGAGGCCGTACTGGAAGCCGGAGCACCCGCCGCCCTCGATCGCGACGCGCAGCACCGACACGTCGTCCTCCGTGGCCATCAGGTCACGGATCTTCGCGGCCGCCGCAGGCGTCAACGAGACGATGCTGTCGGTGCGCTCCTGAATCTCCATCCGCGTCGCATCGTAGCAACGTGGTTCGCGCTCACCCGGTCGCGCGGGGACCGCGGGGACGCGACTTTGTGACAGCCGCTGCAGGCTCCGCTACGGCGATTCGGTACCCGCAAGTGCAGCCCAAGCGACATTGATAACGTCAGCCGTTCGGTGAGTGCCTCCGGTGCGCGAACGGGTAGGGGGAGACGCGCGAACTAGATGCTCCATAGCTGGCTGCCATTCCTGATCTACGGGCTCCTGGCGCTGATCATCCCAGCGTCGATGCTCGTCATGTCCTTCAAGTTCGCGCAGCGTCCGTCTGCGCGCACTCGCGCTCGCACCGTGCCGTTCGAGTCGGGTGTCTCGACCGGCCCGCTGCCGCACCAGCGCTTCAACGTCAGCTTCTACCTCACGGCGATGCTCTTCATCGTCTTCGACATCGAGATCGTCTTCCTCTACCCGCTCGCCGTGCAGCTCCACGCGCTCGGCTGGTTCGGCTTCGCCGAGCTCGCGTTCTTCGTCCTCATCCTCCTCGTCGCCTACGTCTACATCTGGCGCAAGGGAGCGCTGAACTGGTGAGCGACGCGACCATGGGTGACGAGCCGACACGCCTGCGCGACTACGGGCTCCAGTCGGAGCGGCTGCTCTGGCCGACGAAGGGCCCGTCGCAGTTCGAGGAGGAGCTCGGGCTCGAGGAGATGGAGCGCGCGCTCGGCCTGACGACGCTCGAGAAGGCCGTGCGCTGGGCGCAGACGAAGTCGATGTGGCCGGACACGTTCGGCCTCGCGTGCTGCGCGATCGAGATGATGTCGATCGTCTCGGCGCGTTACGACATCGCGCGCTTCGGGATGGAGGCGTTCCGCTCCTCGCCCCGCCAGGCCGACCTGCTGATCGTCTCCGGCCGGGTCTCGCACAAGATGGCGGCGCCGCTGCGCCAGATCTACGACCAGATGCTGGAACCGAAGTGGGTGATCGCGATGGGCGCCTGCGCCAGCTCGGGAGGGATGTTCAACAACTACGCGATCCTGCAGTCGGTCGACAAGATCACGCCCGTCGACATCTACGTGCCCGGCTG
>DATGEB010000012.1:0-26094 GCA_035310545.1 Gaiellaceae bacterium | reverse complement strand
GCGGACGCTCGTAGAGATCGCTCGGCGTGCCGAGCTGCTCGATGTGTCCGCCGTTCATGATCACGATCTGGTCGGCCATGGTCATGGCTTCTTCCTGGTCGTGCGTGACGTGGACGAAGGTGATCTCGACCTCGTGCTGGATCCGCTTCAGCTCGAGCTGCATCTCCTTGCGCAGCTTGAGGTCGAGGGCGCCGAGCGGCTCGTCGAGGAGCAGCACGCGTGGACGGTTCACGAGGGCCCGGGCGAGTGCGATCCGCTGTTGTTGCCCACCGGAGAGCTGCCGCGGCTTCCTCCGTTCGAGCCCGGCGAGACCGACGAGCTCGAGCGACTCCACGACCCGGTTGCGAAGCTCGCCGCCCTTGACCCCGCGACGCCGCAACCCGAACGCGACGTTCTCGAAGATCGAGAGATGCGGGAAGAGCGCGTACGACTGGAAGACGGTGTTCACGTCGCGCTTGTACGGCGGCAGCGGCGCGACGTCGACGCCGCCGAGCTCGATCCGCCCTTCGGTCGGCTCCTCGAAGCCGCCGATCATCCGCAGCGTCGTCGTCTTGCCGCAGCCCGACGGGCCGAGCAGGGCGAAGAACTTGCCGCGATCGATGTCGAGCGAGACCGCGTCGACCGCGACCACGTCGTCGAACCGCTTCGTCAGCCCGATCAGCCGGATGTCGTACTCGGTGGCCGTGGCAGTGGCCGTCAATGCATCTGCTCCCACGCCTCGGCGAGCGTCTCACCCAGGATTCCGGTCATCTCGTCGAACTGCGCCTGCGTCGCGACGAGCGGCGGCGAGATCTGGACCACCGGGTCGCCGCGGTCGTCGGCGCGGCAGATGAGCCCGCGCTCGAACAGCTTCGGCGAGAGGAAACCGCGCAGCAGCGTCTCGCACTCCTCGTCCGAGAACGTCGCCCGCGTCTCTTTGTCCTTCACGAGCTCGAGAGCGTAGAAGAAGCCGGTTCCGCGCAGGTCGCCGACGATCGGCAGGTCGAGCAGCTGGGCGAGCGTCGCGCGGAAGGCGTCCTCGTTGCCGAGGACGTGCTCCATGATCCGCTCCCGCTTCATGATCTCGATGTTCTTGAGGGCGATCGCGCTCATCACGGGATGTCCGCCGAACGTGATTCCGTGCGAGTACATCGACGCATCGTGGAGGAACGGCTCCATGACCCGGTCGGTGGCGATGACGGCGCCGATCGCCGCGTACGAGGACGAGAGTCCCTTCGCGCACGTGACGATGTCCGGGCGGATGTCGTAGCGCTCCGAGGCGAACCAGTGGCCGACCCGCCCGAAGCCGGTGATCACCTCGTCGGCCGAGAGCAGGATGTCGTAGCGGTCGCACAGCTCGCGGACTCCCCGCCAGTAGCCCGCGGGCGGGAGAAACGAGCCGCCGGCGTTCTGGATCGGCTCCATGTGCACGAGGCAGACCGTCTCCGGCCCCATCGAGATGATGGTGCGCTCCAGCTCGTCGAGCAGGAACGCCGTGAACTGCTCCTCCGTCTCGCTCGCCGGACGGTGGTAGCGGTTCGTGTTCGAGACGTGCCGAACCTCCGGAACGAGCGGCTCGAACGGGACGCGCAACGCGGCGATGCCGTTGATCGAGAGAGCGCCGAAGGTCGTGCCGTGGTAGGCGACCTCGCGCGCGATCGCCTTGTAGCGGCGCCCCGGCGGCGCCGCGAGATGCTCGTCGTGACGGATCTCGGCATCGAGCGTGCCGGCATCCGGACGCATCCGCTTCGAGCCGACTGCCTGGTAGTACTGGCGCGCGAGCTTCCACGCAGCTTCGACCGCTTCCGAGCCGCCGTTGACGAAGAAGACACGATTGAGGTCGCCCGGCGCGAGCGAGGCAACCTCGGCCGCGAGCTCGATCGCCCGCGGGTGCGCGTACGACCAATTGGTGTAGAAGGGCAGCTCGCGCATCTGCTCGAGCGCGGCCTGGCCGATCTCCTCGCCGAACCCGTAGCCGAGGTTGACCGAGAAGAGTCCCGCGAGCGCGTCGAGGTACCGCTTGCCGTGCGCGTCCTCGAGATAGCACCCGTCGCCGCGCACGATGATCGGCGGGTCGTAGCCGCCCATCCGCGTGAAGTGGAGCCAGAGGTGCTCGTTCGCCATCCGCCCGAGCTCCTCTACGGACGTCACGCTCTGCGTGGTGCTCATGTCGTCGGTTCCTCCTTTGGCATTCCACTTCCCCAGTCGTAGAGCTGCTTCCACATCTCGAGGTACACGAAGGCCTCGGTCGAGACGACATCCGGCAGCGCGCGGAGCCTGCTCGTGAGGTCGAGCAGGTGTCGCCTGTCGGTGGCCACGAGCTCGACGACGAGGTCGAACTGACCTGCGGTCGCGATGACGTAGTCGGCCTCGGGCCAGCGCGCGATCGCGTCGGCGGCCTGTTCCGGAGAGCCGGACGTCTTCACCCCGATGAGCGCCTGCTCGTAGCCGAGCCCGAGCGGGTTCGTGACGGCGACGACCTGCAAGATCCCCTCCGCGGTCAGCCGTGCGTAGCGGGCGCGGACGGTCGCCTCCGAGACGCCGACGCGCGCGGCGATGGCGCGGAACGACTCGCGGCCGTTGGCCTGCAGCGCCTCGATGATCCCGCGGTCGAGCTCGTCGATCTTGCGCGCCGGAGCAACCGGGCCACGCTCGGAGCCGCTGGCCGAGACTCGGAGCGGCTGCACGTCCTCACTGCGCATCGCGCGGGATTCCTACCATTCTGCCGCGCATTTCGCCACCTGGACCGCGCTCGGGCGACGCTTCGCGCACACGGTCAGGAACAGCTTGACGCCGGCCGACGCTCGACCTACCCTGCTTCAGTTCCGTTCCCGACGAGAGGAGGTCGTCCCAATGAAGTCTGTGCCTATCGCCTCCTCGGCTGTCTTCAGCTAGCGCCGGGCGCTCCTTCTGCTGATGGGACGCGCGGCGTCCCATCTCTCGTGAAGGAGCTTTTGCGTTGCCTGGATTCGACTTGCGCGAGCTCGGTTGGAACGACGAGCTCGCCGAAAACCTGGAGCCCGGACTGGTACCGGGCCGCGTCGCCGCCGCCCACCGTGGCGCGTTCGACGTCTGGACCGCGACCGGCGCCGTCCGCACCCGCCTGCCCGGACGGGCGCTGCACAACGGCGCCGACGTCGCGGTCGGCGACTGGGTCGGGCTGTCGCTGGGAGCGTCACCGGGAAAGCCGGCAACGCCCGGCGGAAGTTCCAGGGCCGCTGGCGGCCCGGTGGGTGACGGGCTGATCCGCACTGTGCTCCCGCGCTGCAGCGCGATCGTCCGCAACGCGGCGTCCGACCAGCATCGCCTGACACACGGACAGACCCTCGCCGCGAACGTCGACGTCGCGTTCGTCGTCTCGTCGCTCGGCCCGGATCTCGAGCCGCGCCGCATCGAGCGCTACCTCGTCACGATCTGGGAGAGCGGCGCGACGCCAGAGATCGTGCTCACGAAGGCCGATCGGCTCGACGACCCGCGGCCGCTCGTCGAGGAGGTGGAGGCGGTCGCGATCGGCGTCCCGGTGCACGTCGTCTCGGCTGTGAGCGGCTACGGCTGCGACGAGCTTCGGGAGCGGATCTCCGCAGGCACGACGGCCGTCCTGCTCGGTTCCTCCGGCGTGGGCAAGTCGACGCTCGTGAACCGCTGGCTCGGCGAGGAGTTGATGGCGACGAACGAGACGCGCTCCGACGACGACGAGGGCCGCCACACGACGACGCATCGCCAGATGCTCCTGCTGCCCGGCGGCGGCCTGGTGATCGACTCGCCCGGAATCCGAGAGCTTCAGCTCTGGGACGTCGGAGCCGCCGCGCTCGAGGCGACGTTCGCGGACGTCGAGGAGCTCGCCGGGGACTGCCGTTTCGCCGACTGTACGCATGCCCACGAGCCGGGCTGCGCCGTCCTCGGCGCGGTCGAGAGTGGCGACCTCCCGCACGACCGGCTCCACAGCTGGCGGAAGCTGCAGCGCGAGCTGCACGCGATCGCGATCCGAAACGACGCGCGGGCCCGGAAGGAGGAGGTGCGGAAATGGAAGCTGCGTTCGCGCGAGGGCCGCTCAAGGGCGAGATTGCGGTGAGCGGCTAGGGCTTCGGCGCGGCCGCCACGACCTCGGGTGGCGCGTCGGCGTGCTTCGCCCGGAAGTCGTCGACGAACATCTGCGCGAGCTCGCGCGCCTTGCGGTCGTACGCTTCCGGATCGGCCCACGTCGAGCGCGGGTCGAGCAGCGACTCGTCGACATCCGGGGCGGTGACCGGAACCTGGAAGCCGAAGACCGGGTCCTCCCGGAACTCGACGCCCGCCAGCTCACCCGAAAGCACCGCGGCGAGCAGCGCGCGCGTCGCCTGGATCGGCATCCGGTGCCCTTCGCCGAACGGCCCGCCCGTCCAGCCGGTGTTGATCAGCCAGACGGTCGCGTCGTGGCGCTCGAGCTTCTCGCCGAGCAGCTGCGCGTAGACGGTCGGCGGCTGCGGCAGGAACGGCGCGCCGAAGCACGTGGAGAAGGTCGGTTGCGGCTCGGTGACCCCGAGCTCGGTGCCGGCGAGCTTCGACGTGTAGCCGGCGAGGAAGAAGAACAGCGCCTGCTCGCGGCTGAGCCGCGCGATGGGCGGCAGGATCCCGAAGGCATCGGCCGCGAGGAAGATCACCGAGCGCGGATGGCCGGCGCGACGCGACGGCAGCGCGTTCGCGATCCGCTCGAGCTTGTACGCCGCGCGCGTGTTCTCGGTCTTCGAGGCGTCGTCGAGATCGAGCACGCCTCGCTCGTCGACGGCGACGTTCTCGAGCACCGTGCCGAAGCGGTGCACCGCGTCCCAGATCCCGGGCTCGGCCACGGCCGAGAGCCGGATCGTCTTCGCGTAGCAGCCGCCCTCGAAGTTGAAGACGCCCTCGTCTCCCCAGCCGTGCTCGTCGTCGCCGATGAGCAGGCGCTCGGGGTCCGCCGAGAGCGTCGTCTTCCCCGTGCCGGAGAGGCCGAAGAAGATCGCCACGTCCTTCTCGTCGCGCGAGACGTTCGCCGAGCAGTGCATCGGCATGACGCCCTCGAGCGGCAGCCGATCGTTCATCAGCGTGAAGACCGACTTCTTGATCTCGCCGCCGTAGAACGTGCCGCCGATCAGGATCTCGCCGCGCGTCGGATGGAGACAGACGAAGACCTCGGTGCGCGTGCCGTCCTCTGCCGGAACGGCTTCCACGTCGGGCTCGTGGAGGACGAGCACGTCGGGCTCGAAGTCGTGCGCGTCGGCCGGCTCGAACATCGTCTTCGCGAAGAGCGCGTGGTACGGGTGCGCCGTGACGATGCGCACCGAAAGCCGGTGGCTGGGGTCGGCGCCGCAGTAGGCGTCGATGACGTACACGTCCCTCTTCTCGAGCTGCGAGGTGACCTTCGCGCGCAGGCCGTCGAAGCGCTCCGGTGAGATCTCGGCGTTGGTCTCGCTCCACCAGATCCGGTCCTCGGAGCCGGGCTCGCGCACGACGAACTTGTCCTTGGGCGAGCGGCCGGTGAAGCGCCCCGTGTCGACGACGAGCGGCCCGCCCTCGGCGAGAACGGCCTCGCCGCGGTCGAGCGCCGCGGTGTAGAGCTGGGACGTCGTCGGATTGCGAAGCACGCGTCCCCCGACGCGCAGCCCATGCACGGCGAGGCTGTCTTCGGGCCGGTCGGCGATCGTCACGCGCTCCTCCTGGTGGGACGTCGGGGAAGGAGGCATCGTAGTGGCCCTCGGCCGAAGCTCGCGCTACAGGACGGCTGCGCGGGACGATCTGGCGACCTCGAGCGCGAGCTCCTGCTGAACCGCGACCGCCGCCTGCGCCGCAGCCAGCGCGCTCGGGAACCTGCTCATGATTCCGTCGCCGAGCCGCTGCACCACCGGTGCCGCCGTGTGCCGCATGATGGCGCTCGAGCGCGTCGACGTAGCGCTGCCGTTTCTCGATCCCCAGGCGCTCGTCCGCCTGGAGCAACGCGGTGTAGCCGACCATGTCGGTGAACATCACGGCGACGAGCCGCCGCTCGAGCGCTTCGGTCACGGCGCGACCTTTACTCCTGGTCGAGGCCGCGATCATCTAGGCTCGTCGCGTGACTCCGGCAGCGAACTAGCGGGTTTCCGATTCGGGCAAGACGTGCGCCGCCGGCTCGGGCGGCCGGTCGTCTTGCCGCAACCGCTCGTTCAACGGAGGAACGAAATGCATCGGCAGAACCTGTTCGCCGACGGCCCCTGGGACGTCGAAGACGACGAGAACGGCCTGTTGCACCGCATCTTCTGGCGCCCGCACAACGCACGGATGGGCGCCTCACTGTGGCAGCTGACGCCCGGAACGCCCGGAATGAAGTGGCACATGCACTACGGAGCCGAGGAGATGTTCTTCGTCCTCAGCGGCCATCCGGTGTTCCGCACCATCGACGGCGAAGTCGAGCTTGGGCCCGGCGACTTCGTCTTCTGTCCGGAGGGACGGCTCGGGCTTCACGCCTACGGCAATCGACGCGAGGAACCGGCCCGGATCCTCGCCATCAGCGCCGGCGGCTTCCCCGACGTCGTCGCCTATCCCGAGCACGGCTACGCGTGGGTCGCCACGCGGGATCCAGACCTGGCGGCCGACCCCACCGATCCGGGGATCATCCAGCGGTTCGACTTCCGGGTGGAGTGACGGAGCTCGAGGGGAGGTCGCGCGAGCGGCCTCCCCTACCTCTTCGCAGCGCTTTCACAGGTTCCGTCCAGGGCCGCCACATTCGCAACGGGGAGGCTGGGAGGACAGTCGACGAACCCAAGGAGCGACATGTCCATTCACACCGCGATCCTCGTCAACGGCATCCTCGACCTGGGCATCGCCCTCGCCGTCGCGGCGACCATACCGATCCTCTTCACGTTCGACCGCACGAAGCACGAAGGCGCGATCTACTCGTTCGCGTCGATTCTCCCTGAAGAGCTCGCCGCGTAGTCAGCCGGCGGCGAGCGGCAGCGCGACCACGAAGGTCGCGCCGCCGCCCGCCGTCGCGCGCACTTCGACGGTGCCGCCGTGCGCCGCGGTCACGGCCGAGACGATCGACAGGCCGAGGCCCGCTCCTCCGCTCGCGCGGGTGCGCGAGCCGTCTGCCCGGTAGAAGCGCTCGAAGGCGCGCGACGCGTCCTCGTCGTCCAGCCCGGGACCCTGGTCGGCGACGGTCAGCTCGGCACGGCCGTCGACGCTGCGCAGCTGGACCGAGACGGGCGTTCCCGCGGGTGTGTGCGCCCGCGCATTCCCCAGCAGGTTGTCGAGCACCTGGCGGAGCCGAGCTTCGTCGCCCGTGACCGTCGCCGGCTCGACGGAGAGCTCGATCGGCCGGCCCGGCTCGACAACCCGCGCCGCGTCCACCGCCTCCCGCACGACGGCCGCGAGATCGACCGGCTCGCGTTCGAGCGGCCGGCCTTCGTCGAGGCGCGCGAGGAGGAGCAGGTCGTCGACGAGCAGCGTCATCCGCTCGGCCTCGCGGGTGATTCCCCTCATCGACCGCTCGAGATCCTCAGGACGTGACGCGGCGCCGCGGCCGAAGAGCTCGGCGTACGCGCGCACCGCGGCGAGCGGCGTTCGGAGCTCGTGCGACGCGTCGGCGATGAAGCGACGCAGACGGCGGTCCGACGCCTCGATCTGGTCGAGCATCGTGTTCAGCGCGCTGCCGACCCGTCCGACTTCGGTCTGCGGATCTGGATGGTCGACACGCCGGGAGAGATCTCCCGCGGTGATCGCGGCCGCGGTCGTCTCGATCGCGCGGAGCGGGCGCAGGCCGAGACGCACGATCCAGAGCCCGAGCGCGGCGAGTGCCGCCAGAACCGCGAGCGTCACGAGCAACTCGATCAGGAACAACCGATGGAGCGTGCTGTTCACGTCGTGGAGCGAGATTGCCACGATGAGCATCGTCCCTTGGAGCTCGGGCTCGATGGCTGCGCGCACGCGGTATTGGGCGTCGCTGTGGAGCGAGCCGACGGTGAAGTAGCTCGCCCGATCGAAGCCCTCGTTCGGCCGCTCGGGGACCTGGATCACTCGCGGCAGAAGCGGCGCCGGTGGGTGTGGCTGTCCGTTGAACAGAGCGACGCTCAGCTTCTGGAGCACGGTCTGTCCGTTCGCGGCGCGCAGCTCCGAGAAGGTGCCGGGCGGCTCGTGCGCGTCGCCCCCTCCTCCTTCGAATGCGTGGTGTTCCTGGCTCAGCGTGGCGTCGGTGCGCGAGACCAGAAACGAGCGCAGCGACGTGTAGGTGGCGATGTCCGCTGCCGCGAGGCCCAACGCAGCGAGAGCGACGACACCGAGCAGAAGCCGCGCCCGCAACGAGAGTCGGCTCACGGTCTACCCCTCGGAGTCGAGCATGTAGCCCGCCTGCCGAACCGTCCGGATCAGCGGCGGGCCGAGCGCGTCGAGCTTCTTGCGCAGGTAGCTCACGTACGTCTCGACGACGTTCGAGTTGCCGCCGAAGTCGTAGCGCCAGACGTTCTGCAGGATCTGGCCCTTCGAGACGACGCGGCGCGGGTTGAGGAGGAAGTAGCGGAGCAGCGAGAACTCCGTCGCCGTCAGGTCGACGCGCGTCTCGCCGCGGTGCACCTCGTGCCGGGCCTCGTCGAGCGTCACGTCCGCGAAGCTGAGAACGTCGCCCGGCAGATCGCCCGCGGTGCGACGCAGGATCGCCTGCACGCGCGCCACGACCTCGGCGAGGCTGAACGGCTTCGTGACGTAGTCGTCGCCGCCGGCGCGCAGGGCCTCGACCTTGTTCTCGACCGCGTCCTTCGCGGTGAGGAAGAGGATCGCCGTCTTGAAGCCGCGCTCGCGGAGGCGCCGGCCCACCTCGATCCCGTCGAGATCGGGGAGCATCCAGTCGAGGACGACGAGATCGGGCTCGAAGTCGGCAACGGCAGAAACGGCGCCGCGGCCCGTGCCCTCCTCCCGCACCTCGAAGCCTTCGTACCGCAGAGCAGTGGCGACGGCGTCGACGATCGAGGGCTCGTCGTCGACGACGAGGATCCTGCCGCCGCTGCCGTTCGCGCCCGCCTCGCTCATGTCCTCAACCATGCCACGGCTTGCTGTGAACTTCCTGGGAAAGTGCCGCGGATCGATCCTCAGCACCTTCCCAGCGGCGCCGAAGGGCGCTCCAATCCGGCCGCGGCATCGTGACTTCCGAACCCGGGACGAATCCCGATCGAACGAGAGGAGCGCACGATGCACAGCAAGCTCACGCGAATCGGACTCGGAGTCGCAGCCGTCAGCGGTGCCGCCGTCGGCGGCGCCGCGGTCGCCGGCGCTGCGACCTCCCACTCCGGCACGGCGACGACCCCCCGTCGGCCGCCGCCCGCGCTACGCAACATGCCGGCGCCGGGCACCGCTTCGCACGAAGGCAACGAGAAGGCCGTGACCGGCGACGCCGCGACGAAGGCCCAGGCCGCCGCGGTCGAGGCGGCCGGCGGAGGCGCCGCCGGCGACGTCACGACCGACTACTCCGGTTCGGGCTACGAAGTGACCGTCACCAAGTCCGACGGAACGGAGGTCGAGATCCATCTCGACAGCTCGTTCGACGTGATGGGCCCGCCCGGCGGCCGCTTCGGCGGGCCGCCTCCGGCAGCACCGTCCGGCTTCGCGAACTGAGCTCCGACGCGCGACGCAGGCCCGGGCGGGGGCTCGCGTCGTCCGCGTGCTGAAAGAATCCGCGGTATGCCGCTACTCGTTCACATCACCGACCGCGAAGGCGAGCACGACCTGCCCGTCGCTCCGGAGCAAGACCTGCAGGAGGAATTGACGCGCTTCCTCAACCGCCACGGGCCGTATGCGCAGGCGTGGATCAAGCTCGGCTCGGGCGAGTACGTGCGGTACGAGCACGTCGTCTCGATTCGCATCGGCGAATAGGAACGCGATCCGAGCTCGCCGAGGGGGCTGGGGCGCCGCGACTCTGGTTCGACGAGACCGAGCTCGCGCAGGCGTTTCGACGAGGCAGCAGCGAAGCGCCCCACTCGGCGCTCCGTCTTGCGATCAGGCGAGCGCGCGTTCGAGCGCAGCGCGGTCGGCGGGCTCGCCGTGCGTCGGCAGCACAAGCTCCGCGCCCTTGTCGAGCAGCGGCCTCAGCCCGGTTGCGACCTGCTCGACCGTGACGTCGTCCGACAGCCAGCTCGCAGGGATCTCGAGCCCGTTGCCGAGGTCGATCAGCGTGTCGCCGGCGATCACAACGCGAAGGCGCTCGTCCCAGAGCACGAGATCGAGCTGCCCTTCGCGGCCCGGATACGCCTCCATCCCGAACACCGAGTCGCCGATCGCGTAGCGCGTCGCCGGCACGAGCTGGTCCTCGGGACGATCGGGCGCCGGCGCCCACACGGGGAAGCCGAGCGACGCGGCATCGCGCTCGTGCCACGTGGACGTGAGCACCGTGACGACCTCGCGCGACTCGAAGAGCGCCCGGACGTCGTCCGGAACGGCGATCGGGTCGATGAGGATCAGCCGTTCGCCGTCGTCGATCGCGTATGCCGACACCGGCCCCTCCCATTCGGGATGCGTCGCGGTCCAGTGATGCACGCCCTCGGGAAGCACTCTCGGATGCTAACCGCAGCCTCGCCCAACCCAGGGCACGGCAGCCGTCCGAGTCGGCATGGTTGGAACACGTGCGGCCACGCAAGATCGTCGTGGTTCCCGACTGTGTCTGCCGGTACGGGTGCGGCCAATGGGTCGACTCGCCGGTGACCGGCAACTTCGAGCAGTACGTACTGCACGACGTGATCCCGCACGTCGACAGCGCGTACCGGACGATCGCCGACGCCTCGAGCCGAAGCGTGTTCGGCTTCTCGTCGGGCGGATTCGGCTCGTGGAATCTTGCCTCGCGTCACCCCGATGTCTTCGGTGCGATGGCTGTGCTGTCAGCCGGCTCGTGGCTCGACATGACCCACAAGTTCATCCTCTACAAGTACCTCGACAGCATCTGGCCAGACGCTCCGGACGGCCCGATCGAGGGAAATGTCTGGGCAGAGATCGTCTACAACTATTCGGCGACCTACTCCCCGAATCCGGGCAACCCGCCCTACTACGTCGACCTGCCCGTGGCGTTTCCGAGCGGCGAGTTGCTCCACGACGTCTGGGATCGTTGGCTGAGCTTCGATCCCGTCGTCAACGTCCACGACCGCCTCGGCAACCTCCGCACCCTCCGCGGGATCTTGCTCGACGTCGGTTCGAACGACGACTACGAGCTCCAGTGGGGCCACCGGCTGCTCAGCCACTACCTGACGCAAGCGGGCATCGCCACGAGCACCGGGAGAACACAGGCAATCACGGCGGACGCTCCGACGAGCGCTACCAGATCGCCCTCGAGTGGCTCTCGCAGACGCTCGAACACGCCTGAAGCCGCGAGCGACTGGAACTGAGCAGGGCAGGGAGACCTGACCGAAGGAAGCGGCAGCCGCTTGCCGAAGCACCCTGCCGCGACGACAACCTCTCGCTACGGCTGCCGGAAGGGTTGCCGCTCTTCATGCACAGGGGCTCGACGTGAACCCCGCCGCGGTCCGCCCGCACGCGCCGACGTCGTCGACGGCGAGATGAGCCCGGAGGTGGTCGCCCCGGAGGTCTTGTGCTCGAGGCGTGCGGGACGGAGTGCGATACTTCCCTGCCTCACGACAATTCGTGCAGCGACATCGCTAGGAAGGGGGAGTTGTTCATGCGTCTTCGGTTTTTGGCTGCGGCCGCGTTTGCGATCGCTGTCGCCGTGGTGTTGGCGGGGGCGGCTTCGACCCCGCGCGCACGTGCGGCGGGGAGTGGTCAGTCGCTCTGCATCGCACATCATCCGCAGGACTTCGTTTGGTACACGGCGAGTTGTACCGGCCACGACGAGCCGGAAATCGACCCGCTCTCGAACGCGCCCGGCTCGGCTCAGGACCTGACCTGGACGGTCGTCCTGCCGACCGACAAGCCCGGCACCACAGCCGGCCAGGTGGGACAGGTCGATTCGGTCGGGCCGACGTTCTGGATCGGCGGCACCGTGACCGACCCGCACAGCCTCTTTAACGAGGCGTTTCTCGAGCTGCAGTTCTATCCCAACAGCATCACGACCAACTGCACGGCCGGCGGAGGGTTCGACGTCACTTACTCGGCCAACACCTACACGGCCTGTTCGCCCGTCTGGGAGGTCTCGAAGACCGGCAACTCGGAGTCGGCGGCGTTCAACGCGATGCTGACCGACAGCGCCACCGGTGGGCCGCTGATCATGCACGCCGGCAACACGATCACCGACCACCAATACGTGACCGCGGCGAAGGACGGAATGCACATCACGGTCACCGATCTCACGACCGGCCACTCGGGCACGATCGTGCTCAACAGCAAGGTCGACGGGCCGTTGATGCCGGCCTTCAGCGTCCAGAAGCTGGGCAACGCGCTCAGCTGGGGGCTGGTCAACGACGCACCCAACTCGCTCGTCTGGGAGATCGGCCACACCGGCAACTACACGACCCCGGCCGGCCAGTTCTGTCTGCCCGGCAGCGCCACCAAGCCGCCCTGCTATTCGTTCGACGTCCCGAGCTGGCTTCTGTTTAGTCCGCTCCAGATCAAGGGTGTGACCTTCGGCAACGGCTCCAGCGCAACATCCTGGTCGGCGGTATCGGACACCGGCGGCGAGGCCGAGATCCTCGGTAACTCGTTCGTCGGCCCGACGGACTGTTCCGGCTTTGGCGGCCCGTTCTGCACCTACCCCTTCTACGCCCGGAACGGAAGAGACAACGCGTTCACCTTCGGCGGGGACTATCCCGGCACGACGAAGGACTTCGGCCAAGCACTCCAGTTCCAGCAAAACGAGAACTGCACCAGCCCGCTGGGTGGCTTCCCGCAGTACTGCTCCACACTTCTCAAGTGAAGCGCTGACATGGACATGTCTCGGCGGGGCGCGACGAGCGGCATCGCTCTCGCGCCCCCGCCGGCCGTCTGCCTGGCTGATTGATCTCGACCGGGCAGAATCCCTTCGTGGGGCCGATCGGGAAGGCGCTACGTGGGCTTGTGGCCGACGAGCCAAGCGCCGGCGTTGGAACGCTGGGAAAGACTCAGCGTGACTATTTCGCCGCAGCCGCACTCGCAGCTGAAGGCGTACTCGTCCTCGGCGTCTTTCGGCAGCATCTCGGCGACGCGCACGATCTGTTCGTTCAGCCTCACGGCGAGCTCCCCAGCCCGCGCTGCAGGCTCCGGTCGGGCGCCTACCGCCCTTGTCAGCTTTGTGCGGTTGCTGGGAATCGCTGCCGGCGGGCGAGGAGGCGGTTGGTGATCTTGAGGCCGTGCCAGCTGCGACTGATGAAGCTGCCCAGCAGGGCGACGTTGAGTGTGCCCCAGTAGATGCTGCCGATGAGGAGGATTGGGCTCGGGTAGGTGTGGTAGCGGAGAGCGTAGACGGCGACGACGAGGACGGTAACGACCACGACTGCTTGGGGAAGGGTGTGGCGCCAGTGCCAGCGGAAGTCGTCGCTCTTCAGGGTAACGCGGTACGTGGGCTTGCGATTCGGGCCGGCCAGAATCGCCTGCAGCGTCGCTTTGATGAACACGGGCGCCAGTCCAGCCCACATCGTCCTGACCTTCCAGAGCTCTCTATAAGGGGTCCTCTGCCTTTTTCGCCGGTCGTTGAAGGGTTGGTTGAGGACGAACAGCCAGAGTTCGGTCGCGAGCACGAGCGGCAGCATGTGACCGATGAAGCCGAGCGGCCGATCCGAGATCGGCGGGGCACCGAGTAGCGCGCCGGCCAGACTGGCGAGATAGATCGGCGTCGTGAAGCTGGCCAGGTAGAAGAGCAGCAGCTCGAGGAAGTGGAGCCGCTGGCGGAGCCGAAGTCCGCTCAGGTTCCCCCAGAGCAGCAGCCTCACGGTGTCCAGGGCCCAGGTGCCGCGCTGTTTGTAGAAGTTGGGGACGTCGTGAGGTGAGTGTTGGGGGACAGCGCCGACGATCGGCAGGTAGAGGCCGCGCCAGCCGCGCCTGAGCGCCTCGACGCCGGATTGCAGGTCTTCGACCAGGTTCCAGGTGGGGAAGTCGCCGATCTGCTCGAGCGCGTCGCTTCGCCAGACGACGCCCGATCCGCAGGGGAAGACAGCATTGGCCGCGTTCCGGGAGAGCATCTGGCTGCGGTAGAAGATCGACTCGCGGTTGTTGAACGGGTCCCCGGGCGAGACCTGCGCTTCCTTGATCGTCTGCACGAACGCGAGCTTCGGATCGCGGGCCAGCTGACCGATGACCTGGCGCAGGAAGCCGTTCGAGCCGAGCTCGTCATCAGCGTCGCGGGTCTCAACGAACCCGATCCCGGGGCGCGTATCACGCAGCAGGGCGAGGGCGGAGTTGAGGTTGCCGGCCTTTGCCGCGCCGTCGCGACCCGGGGCGTGTCGCGGCGGCGGCGAGTGATAGAGGACCGGCCAGTCCGAGAGCGCTGCTCGCAGCTGCTCGTCGTGGCCGTCGTCGCTGACGACGATCAGCATCCGGTCGGCGGGCCAGTCCTGCTCCAGCACGGAGGTGATCGTGCGCAGGATCATCGGCACCGGCTCGCCACAGGTGGGGATGATCACGCCGACCAAAGGCTCCCCGCCATACGGCAAGGGAGCGGGCTCTGGGACCCGCCGCTGCCAGGAGTTCACAAGGCTGAGCAGCGCCGCACCGATCGTGAAGGCGTTCGCGGCCGCGAAGGGCACCGCCAGCCACGCTTCGCGCATATCGAGCGAGCGAATCAGCCACGGCAGATACCAAACGCTCGCCACGGCGAGCGCCACGGCCGCGAGACGCAGTAACCACTGCGTCTGCGCCGGCGAATACTCGTCGCCGAACGCACGCGCAGCCTGAGCGATCGGCGCCGAAGGCGCAGGTTCCACCCGGCCTCGAGGGGCCACGCTCGCAGCCGCATCTACAGTGCCCGACCCGAGGACGGATATCGACGCCGTATCGCTCATCTCACGGTGTCGAGCAGCTGGCCGTAACGGAACGCGATCAGCGCCGCAACCGCCTCCTCGTCTAGCTCAGCGAGCGCATCATCCGCAATCGTCAGATCTTCAAGCCGCACGAGCCGCATCCTCAAGTTGCTGGAAAGAGGTCGTTGCCGAGGCTCCGCCGCATCGAACCCAACGCCAACCCATAGACCACTTGTACGGCAGGCTCCGCCGATTCACCCATCGCCCAACAGGTGGTTCACCAGCCGACTTGACCCGCTGGTCGGATCAGCGGCGCTCAGCATCAACCCCCGCACACTCGCCGGCTGATCGTCGCCTGAGGCCGGCATTCTAGGCACTGCGTGCTGACCAGGGCGACTATCCGCTTGCATCGGCCAGTACCCGGAGCGTGTTGCGGCGGCGGGCGTTCGGAAGGCGTTTGCCCTGGTAGAGGGAGGCATCGGCCGCAGCGAGGAGATCGACGTCTCGCTCGCCGTCGGCCGTTGCGATCCCGATCGAGGTACTGACGCTGAGCGGTGGGCTGAGCGAGCCGGCGACCATTCGGGCGAGCCGCTGGGCGAGGACGGCGGCGGCGGCGCGACCGGTTTGGGGGAGCAGCACGGCGAACTCGTCACCGCCGATGCGAGCGGCGAGGTCAGGGGCGCGTACCTCGGCCTGGAGCGCCTGCGCGATCGCGTGCAGGGCCTGGTCGCCAGCCTGATGTCCATGCGTGTCGTTGATCTCCTTGAACCCGTCGAGGTCGAGCAAGAGCAGCGACAAGGGGGTGCGGTAGCGGCGCGCTGCCGCCAGCTCGCGCTCGAGCTCTTGGTGGAAGCGGCGCCGGTTGGCCAGCCCGGTCAGCTCGTCGGTGGTCGCCAGCAACTCGAGCGCGGCTCGGGCGCGGGCGTGGTCAAGAGCCAGCGCGGCCAGGGCGGCGAAGTCAGCGACCAGCTCGATCTCATCGCCTGCAAACTCGTGCTGGAGGCCGCGCCGGTAGATGGTGAGGACGCCGAGGAGGGACTCGTGGGCGACCAGGGGCATGCAGGCGACGGCCTCTGGAGTCCGCTCGGTGCCTGGGACGAGCCCGGCGCGGGGGTCGAGGTGAGCGTGGTTGGAGACAATCGGCTCGCGGGTCAGCGCCGCGGCTCCGCTCAGGCCCTCTCCCACGGGGATGCGGAAGTCACGCAGCTGTTCGGCGTCCTGCCCATCGGCAACCGCGACCGCAAGGCCATCGTGGCCGGTGTGCTCCCACACCACCACCTGATCACACGTGATCAGCTCGCGCAGTGTCTGGGCGATCCTTGCCAGCATCAACTGCGCCGACTCCTCGGCCAGCACCTCGCGCACGAGTGCCACGAGTCGCCGCTCCGCGCTTCCGGAGCTCAAAGGTAGACCCCGACGTGCACCTTCCATCGGTCACAGCTCCCAGATCGGCCTAGGCGACCTGTCGCGTCCCGAGGGGCTCGTGGAGCGAGTCGATGCGCCGGCGTAGCTGCCGCCGAAGTCGATCTGGTCGTGCAGACGACTCCGTTCAGCTGACAGGCGTCCCTCCTCGCCTTCTAGACCGGCGAGCTCCTCGCGGAGATCATCGAGGCTGCCTTCCATGGAACGTATATCGGCAGACACATCGCCAGGTTTGACCTTGCCTCGTGATCCGAAGTTGTCCGTGCGAAACCCCGGGAACCTTGGGCTCGACCGGGCTCGAGATCGACGCCCTCGCGTGGCTTGTCAGGTCGGAGTTGAGGGTTTACGTTGTGAGGATCGTTTTCATCCCATAAGGGAGGCGTGATGAGAAGGCGCTACTTGGCTGGCGTCCTCGTGGGGGTCGTCGTCACAGCTGGGGTGCTGGTGACTGCTTTTTCCGCGTCGGCGTCAACGGCTCGGGCCTCGAAGCCGGCTGCGCGAGCCTCGGGGATGCACGTGTTCAGGCCGTTCGGGTACACGGGACACGGCAAGGGCCCCCGCACGACGGGTTCGCCAAACCTCTTCTACCACGGCGGAGTCGCGGATGGCACGGCCGGGACGATTGGTGTCGAGACGACGCCGAAGGTGTACCTCGTCTTCTGGGGTTCGCAATGGGGGACGAATGGAAGTAACGATCCGTCGGGTGAGGTTGGGATTCTCCAAGACTTCGTCGGCGGTGTCGGCGGCAGCTCGTGGCTGAACAGCGTCTCGCAGTACTGCCAGGGCGTCGCGAGCGGATCCTTCACCTGCTCCGGCGCGGCGAAGGGAAGCTTCGCCAGCAATGCGGTGACCCTGGCCGGTACCTGGTTCGACAGCGCCTCCGCTGCCCCAAAGAGCCCGTCCCAAACCGATCTCGCAGGTGAGGCAGTACGAGCCGCTGCTCACTTCGGCAACACCACCGTCGGGTCGAACGCGTCAGTTCAGTACGTGGTTGCCACCGCGACGGGCAACAATTCAGGCGGCTTCGGCGGGCGCTACTGCGCCTGGCATAGCTCCACCTCGTCCTCGTACGGTGACATCGCCTACACCAACCTGCCGTACATCACCGATGCCGGCGCCTCCTGTGGGGCGAACTTCAACGGCCTCGGCCCCAACGCGGGGATTACGATCGTCGGCGGCCACGAGATGGCCGAGACGATCACTGACCAGTTCCCCAACGGCGGCTGGCTCGACGGCAGCGGCGCCGAGAACGGCGACAAATGCGCCTGGATCCAGTCTGGCAATCCGGGTGCCGCAGCGGACATCACCCTCACCACTGGAACGTTCCCGGTGCAGTCGCTCTGGAGCAACGCCACGAGCAGCTGCGTCCTCTCCTACCGGTAACGAGATCCAATCGGGGCGCCGACTTCGGTTGGCGCCCCTTTCATCGTGCGCCCTCACGGCCGCCGTACGAGCTCGGGACCTCGTCCTAGTGGTCGCTAAGGTCGACGAGATGGTGCTCTCATGGAGCGGGGGAAAGGACTCGGCCCTTGCGCTGCAAGCCTTGCGGGAAGAGGCGGGGACGCCGCCCGTTGCGCTTTTGACGACGTTGACGGAGGAGTACGAGCGGGTCTCGATGCATGGCGTCCGGCGGTCCTTGCTGCGGCGGCAGGCGGAGGCGACCGGCCTGCCGCTTGTAGAGGTGGAGATTCCGCCGGACTGCAGCAATGAGGTCTACGAGGCTCGCCTTGCAGGGACGTTGGCCTCGGCGCAGCTGCGAGGCGTAGAGGAGGTGGCATTCGGCGACCTTTTCCTGCAAGACATCCGCGCCTACCGGGAGAGCCAGCTCGCGGCCGTCGGCAAACGCGCCTGCTTTCCCCTCTGGGGTCGCGACACAGGCGAGCTGGCGCGGTCGTTCCTCGCCGCCGGCTTCCGCGCAATCGTCGTCTGCGTCGACCCAGCTGCCCTCGATTCGTCCTTCGCCGGGCGAGACTACGACGAAGCGCTGCTGCACGATCTGCCGCGGGAGGTCGATGCGTGTGGCGAGAAGGGCGAGTTTCATACCTTCGCCCACGACGGTCCCGTCTTCACAGGCCCGATCGGTTGCCGGCGCGGCGAGGTGGTCGAGCGTGACGGTTTCGTCTTCTGCGACCTGCTCGAGGCCGATTCGTGAGCGGCAGCCCTCGGATCTGCTCGCTCCTGCCGAGCGCGACCGAGATTCTGGCCGACCTCGGCCTCACCGGCCGCCTGGTCGGCCGTTCCGCCGAGTGTGACTGGCCCCCAGCGGTGAGCAGCCTCCCGGTCGTGACGGCCGCCCGGCTCGACACCTTGGAGCTGGCGAGCGCCGAGATCGACGGCGCGGTGCGTGCCGCACTCGCAGAAGGCCGCTCCCTCTACGCCCTCGATCAGCAGCTGATCGAGGAGCTCGCGCCGGACGTGATCGTGACCCAAGACCTCTGCACGGTCTGCGCCGTCTCCAGCGGCGAGGTGCGAGCGATCTGCGACCTCGATGCCGAGGTGATCTCACTCGACCCGCACACGATTGAGGAGATCGAACAAACGGTGCTCCAGCTCGCCCACCACTTCGACGTCGCGAAGCGTGGCAGGCAGGTCGTCCAACGGATGCAAGAGACGATCGCGACCGCCAGTCGCGCGGTCACCGATCTCCGGCCGCGCCGCGTCGTCGTTCTGGAATGGCTGGACCCGCCCTTCCTCGCCGGCCACTGGCTGCCGGAGATAGTCGCCGCCGCGGGCGGCATCGACCTGCTCGGACAGGCAGGCCGGCCCTCGCGAGCCAGTACCTGGGACGAGGTCCTCGACGCCGAACCGGAACTCGTCGTCCTCGCGCCCTGCGGCTTCGATGCCGCACGAACGACGAACGAAGCCGACCGACTCGGCCTACCGACCCGGTTCGCGGCAGCAGGAGTCGCCAGCTTCGCAGTAGACGCCAATGCCTACTTCTCACGCCCCTCGCCCCGCGTCGCCGATGGTGTCGCGCAGCTTGCCGGCCTCTTTCACCCTCGACCCGCCGCACCGCACGCTTTGCAGCATGCGCTGCTGCGACTTGGAAGCCGGTGACGCTCTCGGGCGCGATTTCGAGGGCGACCCTGCGCTGCTAGGGATCTTGTGCGACTTCAGGCGGGCGCTCCGTAGCGAGCGGGGTTGGCTCGCCGCGCACGAATTGGTAGGCCAGGCCTCCTAAAGAAGTTCCCAGGACCGGTGCGACGAGGTAGACCCAGAGCGCGTGGAGGTTCCCGGAGACGAGTGCGGACCCGAGCGAGCGAGCCGGGTTCATCGAGGCGCCGGAGATCGGGCCGCCGAACATCGCGTCGAGGCCGATCGTCCCGCCGATGGCGATCGCCGCCGCCTCTCCCACCGCGCGCGTGTCGGTCGCGACAGCGAGGATGACGAACATCAGGAAGCCGCTCATGACGAGCTCCCAGAGAAACGACTGGCCCTGCGAGCCGGATGACAACGTGGCGCCGGTATCGGCGATGTTGCCGAGCGACCCGCGCAGGAGCGCAGCGGCAATGAGCGCGCCTGCAACCTGAGCGGCCCAGTAGGCGAGCGCGCGCGACCAGGGGAAGTGCCGGGTCAGTGCGAAGGCGAAGGTGACGGCCGGGTTGAAGTGGGCGCCGCTGATGTGGCCGACGGCGTAGATCCCGAACATGATCACGAGTCCGAAGCTGATCGCTACGCCGACGTGGCCGAGCTGTCCGGTCTTCGCTTCCACCATGACTGCGCCGCAACCGGCGAAGACGAGCGCGAACGTGCCGATCGCCTCGCCGGCGAGCGAGCGCACCAGATTCGGATTGCTCACTTGGGCAAGAGCTCGGCGACCAGCCGCTGCACGCGCTCGTCGATCTCGTCGCGGATTACCCGCACCACCTCGAGACTCTGGCCCGCCGGATCGTCTAGCTCCCAGTCCTCGTACTTCTTGCCGGGGTAGATCGGGCAGGCGTCGCCGCAGCCCATCGTGATCACGACGTCGGCAGCGCGAACGACCTCATCGGTCAGCGGCTTCGGGAACTCCTCGGCCATGTCGACCCCGACCTCGCCCATCGCCTCGATCACGGCCGGGTTGATCTCGTCGGCCGGAGCGGAGCCCGCGGAACGGACGTGGACGCGGCCGCCAGAGCGCAGCTTGACCAGGCCGGCAGCCATCTGGCTGCGGCCGGCGTTGTGAACGCAGACGAAAAGCACGTCCGGCTGAGCCGTCTCGACCGCCCTCTGCGCCCGGGCCAGCGCGTGGAGCCGCTCACGGGCAAAGCGGTGGACGAGCAGCGGGATGTACATCGAGATCCGAGCACCGCTCAGGAGATCGGTCGACTCCTCGATATAGCCGGCAATCGTCTCCGTCGAGAAGATGCCGGCGAATTCCTCATGCAGCTCGTGCGCTGCGTGGTCGATCTGATGGCGTGTGAGCGGGTCGAGCGTCCCGGACATCACTTCTCCCCGGTAATCGATGGCGGTCGATATCGGATCATTGCCAATGACATCGACCGCTGTCAATATCCTTGGTGTCGTGGAAGCACTGACCGTGCTCAACGCGGACTGCGCGCCGCTCCTCGAGAACGAGATCGGCGAGACGGACGCGCAGCGCCTCGCGGCGCTCCTCAAGGTGCTTGCCGAGCCGGCTCGCCTCCGGCTGCTCAGCCTGATCCAAGCGCAACCCGAAGGCGAGGCCTGCGTCTGCCACCTCACCTCGCCGCTCGGACTCTCCCAGCCGACCGTCAGCCACCACCTCAAAGTCCTGCTCGAAGCCGGACTCGTCGAACGCGACCAGCGAGGCAGCTGGGCCTACTTCCGCGTCAAGCCCGAACCGCTCGCAGCGATCCGCAATCTTCTTGCCTAACTACGGAGGCGACCGGTAGAACGATCGGACATCCCAAGGCGCCGCTTTGCAGGCGAAACGTTGTAACACGCGCAACGGGAATGGACCTAAACTGGGCACTCTCGAACCCCCTTCAAAGCCATAAATGCCTGCATCCGAAGAGGCTGGCGGCGCTCAAGGCCGAGCTGCTCACGCGCGAACAACGCGGGAATCAACTCGCACGACTCCTCCCACGCCGTCAAGGATCGGTCATCACAGCGATCACCAGAGGGCTCGACGTAGCGGATCGGCCGATGCGGGCACACGAGGTCCACGCCGCCGTCGAGGACATTCTGCAATCGTCACCGGCGCCGGTGGGCCGCCGTTGAGCGGCGGCCAGCTGGCTTCCAGATTCCTTCGCCAGGTAAGGGGCGAGCGAAGACGGGCTTGATATTCGGCGGCCACGGCTTCGCCTTCACGTGCTGCTTGGCCGAGGTCGCCGCCCGGACGTGGCCGAGTCCGACGCTGCGCAGCTGGGTCAGCTGCGGGCCGCCCTTGTGAGGCGCGTTCCAGCTGTAGTAGGCGTGTTCCATCCGGTTGACCAGCCAGCTTCCGCCGGGCTGTGCTCTCACCCATTCGACGCTGCGCACGCCTGTCGACATGTTCGTGGGCTGCCGCATCCAGTCGGTGTACGAGTAGAAGCCCGGTGCGGCCGATCAGGCTCCAAACTCGATCGACAGCATCCCCTCAGCCCTCGCGGAGCGCGTCTCTCGGCGCCTCGCGACTAACGCAGCGAGAGCGTGCCGGGGCGGAAGTGAAGCAAGGGTGAATGCTGTGGCTCACGACCTACGGTCGGGGGACGTATTGCCAGACGATCCGGGCGCCAGTGGACGTGCCCGCGTCGGTCGAAGGTCTCGAGGCCGCGGGGCTCGTGTAGTCGACGATGAGGTAGAGGCCGGGCTTGATCTCGTTCGAGTCGGAGCGTGTCGTCCGGATTCCAGAGGCGACTCGGGCCGCTGCCGGGTCGGCCGGGCCGGCCGTAGTGGTCGACGATGCGGTGCGTCGCGATGTCTATGACGGTCACGACGAAGTCGTTTTCCTGGGTGGCGATGATCTGCTTGCCGTCGGGGGTGAAGAAGGCGTCGTCGGGGACGCGGCAGGTCTGTCTCTTGCGCAGGTCGCCGGGTCGTGGGAACTCCCAGAGGATCCGGCCTGCGGGTCGACGACGAGCAGCCGGTCGTTCGAGCGGTCGGCGATCAGGACCGGACCGGGCAGCACCGACGGATCCGAGCCCGCAGCGAGGTGCGGGCCCGTCAGCGGCCGCCAGAAGATCGGCCATCGCTGCCTGTGGAACCGGGTGGGGACGCGGGCCCGACCGTTCGCGTCCGCGTCGTCATCGGAACGTACGGCACTCCGAGCGATCGACGGCAGGGAGAGGTAGACGTCGGCGCCGGCCGCTTCCGGCTCGAGGCCGACGGTACCGACATGTGCCTCGGCGATCGCCTTCACGATCGCGAGACCGAGGCCGGATCCGGCGCCGCTTCGAGCCTCGTCGGCGCGGGTGAAGCGTTCGAAGGCGACCGCTGCGAACTCGGAGGGGATACCCGGCCCTTCGTCGGCGACGTGGAGCTCGATCGATTCGCCGCGGAGCCGGGTGTGGATCCGGATCGCGCCGGCGCCGTGGCGGAGGGCGTTCTGGACGAGGTTGCCGAGTGCCTGTTCGAGCCTGAGTCGGTCGGCCTCGATCGAGATGTCCTCCGCCTCGACCGCGATGTGCCGCCCTGCGTCGGCGGCGCGGCGCGCGAAGCGTGCAGCGACGCTCTCGAGTAGCTCGGGCAGGTGAACGGTCTGTTCACGTAGGGGCAGCTCGCCCTCGTCGATCCGTGCGAGCAGGAGGAGGTCCTCGGCCAGCTGGGACAGCCGGTCCGCCTCCTCGCCGACGGAGCGGAGGGCGGCAAGGAGCTCGTCCTTGCTCCGGGGGCCCTCGAGGGCGAGCTCGACCTCCGCGCGGAGGAGGGAGAGTGGGCTGCGGAGCTCGTGGGCGGCGTCTGCGATCAGGCCGCGCTCGCGTCTGACGCCTCGCTCTATCCGCGTAAGCATGTCGTTCAGAGTCGTGCCGAGGCGGGCGAGCTCGTCTCGCGCGCGTGGCACGGGAAGACGCTCTGACAGGTCCCGGTCGGAGATGGCGTCGGCATGGCGCCTGATCCTTTCCACGGGTCGCAGCGCGCCGGCCGCTACCAGGTACCCGATCAGCCCGACGGCGATCAGGGCGAGCGGCCCGGCGATGAGCAGCTCGCTGCGTAGCGCCCCGAGCGCCTGGTCACGCTCGTGAAGCGACGCGCCGACGACGACGACGAGACGTTGGCCCTGTCCGCGCACGGGCAGCGCGAACAGACGCGTGTTCTCTCGGGTGCGCGGCACGATCACCCCGGCCGTCTGTGCCCTGGCGAGCTCGGCGGCGGAAAGCAGCGGTCTGTGTCCCAGTCCGGGCGTCTCGTCGAAGACGCGGCCGTCGAATGTCAGCACCTGGGCGACGCCGCCCGCAGCCGGCCGGTGCGCCTGGCTGAGCCCGGTGTCAGCCTGCTGCACGAGGGCGGTGACGTCGGCCGCCCGCGCCCGCAGCCCCTGGTCGAGAGCGCGGTCGAGTGATGTCCGCAGATGCGCGTAGAGAAGCAGTCCCGCTCCTGCGAAGACGGCAGCAGTCGCGAGCACGAACGCTGCCGTGAGCTTCGCCCGGATCGGCAGGCGGCTCATCGGTCGACACGAAGCCGGTAGCCGAGGCCGCGAACCGTCTCCAACGAGTCGCGCCCGAACGGCCGGTCGATCTTCTCGCGCAGATTGCGCACGTAGACGGAAATGACGTTGGAACGATTGTCGTAGCTCATGTCCCACGCATGGTCGAGCAGCTCGTAGCGAGAGACGACCTCTCCCGGCCGACGCATGAACAACTCGAACAGCGCCAGCTCTTTTGCCGAAAGGGAGATCTCGATCCCATCACGCCAGACGCGGCCGGACGCCGGGTCGAGCCGAATGTCGCCGACATCGAGGACAGTCGGGCGCTCGGGCGCGCCCCGCCTGACGAGCGCGCGCAGCCGCGCCCGCAGCTCCGCGAACGAAAACGGCTTCGTCAGGTAGTCGTCGGCGCCGACGTCCAGCCCGTGCACGCGATCCTCGACTGCGTCGCGGGCCGTGAGCAGCAGCACCGGCGTCCAGACACCGCTCTGGCGCAGCCTCGAGCAGGTCTCGAAGCCGTCCAGCTCGGGCAGCATCACATCGAGCACGATCGCGTCATAGCTGCGTGCCTTCGCCATCCAGAGCGCATCGGTCCCGGAGGTCGTCAAGTCGGCTGCACCGCCCTGCTCGCTCAGCCCTCTGCGCAACAGGGGCCCGAGCTTCGGGTCGTCCTCGACCACGAGGGTGCGCACACGGCAAGTGTGCCACCGAGAGGTGAAGCCGAGGTGAACCCCGCGGTCACCGGGGCTTCACCTCACCCCTCTTACCGTGCTCCTGCATGTCTCGTCAACGACATCAAGGAGGTACCGGCATGCGTGCTCGTCTCACCAAGATGACCGCCGCGCTCGCGGCCCTCGCCGCGCTCGCCTTCGGCGGCGCGGCCATTGCGTCGGCAAACTCGAACGGCGCACCGTCCCCACCCGCCCAGCAGCAGGTGCAGGATCAGGGCGCCAACGTGCAGCAGGGCGACCAGAACGCACCGGACGTCGGCTCGACTGCCGAGTCGAACAGCGAGTCCGCCACGGCCGAATCCGCCACCGAGTCGCAGTCCGCCGAGAGCGACGGGCCCGGCGGCTACGCCGATTCGAACCCCAACGCCAACACCCAGCAGACGGGCGAGAACTAACCGCCCGTACCTTCCCCGCGCGGCCCCGGCTCCAAGCCGGGGCCGCGTCTGCTCCTGCAGGCGGTATGAACGCCGGCCTGCGGCCTCCCGAGAGAATGCTGAGATGTCTCGTTCGATGCGCAACGTCGTCTTGACTCGGTCGACCGCCGGACTCCTGGCGCTCGCGGCCGCTCTCGCGGTGGCCGGTCCGTCCGCGGCCGGCGTGCGGCGCCTCGTCCTCGGCCGCTCGCTGGAAGGAAGAGCGATCGTCGCGTACCAGGTCGGCGACTTGGACAGCCGCCGCCGCGAACTCGTGGTCGGCTGCATTCATGGCAACGAAGCGGCAGGCGTCGCGATCGCTCGGAGGTTGGAACGCGCCTCTCCGCGCGGCCTCGACCTCTGGATCATCCCGACCCTGAACCCGGACGGAATGGCGGCAGGTACACGCGGAAACGCGCACGGCGTCGACCTCAATCGAAACTTCCCCTGGCACTGGCGACGGCTCGGCGGCGTCTTCTACTCGGGGCCGCGGCCGCTCTCCGAACCGGAGAGCCGGATCGCCTACCGGCTCATCCGACGGCTGCGCCCACAGGTCTCGATCTGGTTCCACCAGCACCTCGACGTAGTCGACCGCTCGGGCGGAAGCGTCGCGATCGAGGAACACTACGCTGACCTGGTCGGGCTCCCCCTCATCCGGCTGACTCGCGAGCCAGGCGGAGTCGTCGACTGGGAGAATCACCGCCTCCCCCGCACAGCCGCCTTCGTCGTCGAGCTATCAGCCGGAAGACTGACTCCGCGCGCAGTCACTCGCTTCGTCCGCGCGACGCTTGCCGTCGGCGGCCACGAGTCGAGCAGATGAGTCTCCCCCGGGTCGGAGCTCCCGGCCCAGCGCACAGGTCGGAGGCTCTGAACAGCGAGCCGTCGATGCACCCATGCCGGGCGGGCCGAGCCGGCGAGAAAGGCTGCAGCGAACTAGAGTGGCCGAGCGGCATGCGTGGCAGTCGGCTGAGGAGGCCTCGAGATGACCGAGCACCAGGGTGAGGCGCAATGGAACGTCGCCGAGTGGCACGGCAAAGTGCTGGTCGATCGCGACGGCCAGAAGATCGGGAAGTTGCAGGACGTCTACGTCGACGTCGAAAACGACCAGCCGCAGTTCGGCACGATCAAGGAAGGTTTCATCGGCCGCCACCTGACCTTCGTGCCTCTGGGCGGAATCA
>DATGEB010000011.1:0-6406 GCA_035310545.1 Gaiellaceae bacterium | reverse complement strand
TGCCCGGCTTCGGGATCATGAGCGAGGTCATATCCGTGTTCAGCCGGAAGCCGATCTTCGGCTACCGGTTGATGGCCCTGTCCCTGATGGCCATCGTCGTGCTCGGCTTCTCGGTCTGGGCGCACCACATGTTCACGAGCGGCATGTCGTCGTGGCTGCGCGTCCCGATGATGGTCACGACGCTGCTGATCGCCGTGCCGACCGGGATCAAGATCTTCAGCTGGCTCGCGACGATCTGGGAGGGGAAGCTCCACTTACGCACGCCGATGCTGTTCGCGCTCGGCTTCCTGTCGATGTTCGTGATCGGCGGGCTCTCCGGCGTGATGCTCGGCGCCGTCCCGATCGACATCCACGTCACCGATACGTACTTCATCGTGGCCCACATCCACTACGTGCTCTTCGGAGGCTCGGTGTTCACGATCTTCGCCGGGATCTACTACTGGTTCCCGAAGATGACGGGCCGGATGTACAACGAGAAGCTCGGCAAGCTCCACTTCTGGCTCACGTTCGTCGGCTTCAATCTCACCTTCTTTCCGATGCACATCCTCGGGACGGAGGGGATGATCCGGCGCGTCGCCGACTACCCGCCGCGGTTCGCCGACCTCAACATGTTCATCTCGCTCGCGTCCTTCGGGCTCGGCGCTTCCGTGATCGTGTTCCTCTACAACATGATCACGAGCTGGCGCTTCGGCGAGATCGCGCCCGCGAACCCGTGGCGCGCGATGACGCTCGAGTGGCTCGTCACCTCGCCGCCGCCGACGTTCAACTTCGACGAGATCCCGCAGGTCGTCGGCTCGCCGTACGAGTACGGCGTCCCCGGTGCGCAGCACGCCGTCCTCGCTCCGTCCAAGGCGCGTGAGCTGGAGGAGGTGCCGGTGTGACGCACGTCCTCGTCGTCGCGAACGAGACGGTCGACGCGAAGACGCTGAGGGACGCCCTCGCCTCGCGCGGCCACGACGTCAACGTCACCGTCGTCTCGCCGGTGAACGAGCCGCAGCGCGGGTACGTCGTCTACAGCGATACGCGTCGCGCGTCGGCACGGCGCCGGCTCGAGCGGGCGCTCGGCCACCTCCGCGAAGCCGGGGTTCCGGCTGACGGCTACGTCGTCGAGGCCGATCCCGCGGCCGCGGTGCGCGACGCGGTCGCGCAGCTCGAGCCGCCCGTCGACGAGATCCTCGTCTCGACCCACCCGAAGGAGAAGTCGGGCTGGCTGCGCCGCAACGTCGTCGACCGGATTCGCTCGGCCGCCGGCTCCATCCCGGTCGGGCACCTCGTCTCGGGCGACGGGGGGGCGGAGGAGAAGAACGTGCTCGTGATCGCGAACGAGACGGTGATGGGCGAGCCGCTCCTCGCGAAGATCCGCGAGCGGAACGCCTCGGGCCCCGCGAGCTTCCTCATCATGTCGCCGCAGAGCGATCCCACGGCGGGTGACCACCCCGAGGCTGAACGGCGGCTCAAGCTGGCACTCGCCCAGCTGCGCGGCGAGGGGATCGACGTCCATGGCCAGGTCGCGCATCCCGACCCGTTCAGCGCCGCGATGGAGGCCGTGCACGACGAGCGCGTCGACGAGATCGTCGTCTCGACCTTCGAGCCGCTCAGCTCCGGCTGGCTCCGCGGGCATGTCGTCGAACGTCTGCAGAAGGAGACCGGCCTCCCGGTCGAGCACGTGATCGTCGAGAAGGCCGAGACGGAGGTGACCGTGTGAGCGCGGCCGCGCACGCCGAGGCGCACGAGCATCACGGGCCGCCGGCTCCCCACTACAGCTCGCGGATCAAGCCCGAGACGCTCGGGATGTACCTCTTCATCGCGTCGGAGATCATGCTCTTCGGCTCGTTCTTCACGGCCTATTTCTTCGTCCGGATCGTCAACGGGACGCCGTGGCCGACGCCTCCGTACCACCTGCCCGTCTTCGTCGCGACGATCAACACGTTCATCCTGATGACCTCGAGCGCGACGATGCACTGGGCGACCGTGTCGATCAAGCGCGGCAACGTCTGGGGCATGCGCGCCGGCCTGCTGCTGACGTTCCTCATGGGCCTCGCCTTCCTGACCTCGCAGCTCTTCGAATACATGCGCGCCGGCTTCAACACGTCGAACGGCGCCTTCCCGACCATCTTCTTCTGCCTGACCGGCTTGCACGGCTGCCACGTCTTCGTCGGCCTCTCGATCCTGGCGTTCATGACGATCCGCGCCTTCCGCGGGCACTTCTCGGCGGAGCACCATCACGGTGTCGAGATCGGCGGGATCTACTGGCACTTCGTCGACGTGATGTGGATCGTCGTCTTCACGACGGTCTACATCCTCTGACGAGCGGGTAGGGGCGCATAGATGCGCAATCCGCTCCGCAGCGAAGAGGTGGCGTTTCGCTTTCTCGGCGTCGTGATCGTCGGCGCCGCGGTGATCATCGGCGCCGCCTTCATCAACACGTGGCTGGGCGTCGCGGTGGCGATCGCCGCCTTCGGCGCACTCGCCCGCTGGCTGATGAAGGAACCGGTGCCGGGCGCCGCCGACCAGTCGCCGGTGCTCTCATCCGGCACCCCGCCGGGCACGCACCGAGTGCTCGTGGTGGCGCCGCCGGGGACGGGAGCCTCGGCGGTGCGGGTTCCGGACGGCTCGGAGGCGCTCGTCGTCGTCCCCGCCGTGGCGGCCACCGTCGAGTCCCTGACGGGAGCGGTGGACGACCGCCGGAGCGAGGCCGAGCAGACGGCCGAGGCGCTGCAGTCGCATCTCCCCGACGCACGCGTCGAGGTGGGCGCCGACGATCCCGCGCTGGCGGTCGAGGACGCGCTGCGCGTCTTCGGGGCGGACGAGGTTCTCGTGATCGGCGACGACGAGCTCGTACAGGCGATCCGGGCGCGGGTCGCGATCCCGGTCAGCGGCGCTTAGCGGAGGGCTCGACGAAACGGTGGCTTGTGCCGCCGGGCTGCGCTGGGGCGCCGCGACTCCTCGCTTTGCTCGTCGGCCGGCTTCGCCGGCAGCTGCGTCCTCGGTCGCGCCCGTAGCTTCCCGCTACGCACGCTTCCTGCGTCCTTGCCTTGCGACGCCCATCGCGCCCCTGCGACGAGCAGCGTTCCGCCAAGCCCTCCCAGCTACTTCTTCTTGCCGGCGACCGAGGTGACGTACTTCGCGACGGCCTGAATCTGGGCGGTGCTCAGCTTGCCCTTGAAGGCGGGCATGATCGCGCCGCCATTCGTCACCTGATGGACGACGATCGCCATGGTGAGCTTGGACGCGAGCTGGTCGAGGTTCGGCCCGACCGTCCCCGTCGTACCGGCCGCGGCGAGCGTGTGGCAGCTCGAGCAGTTGGCCTTGAAGATCGCCTCGCCGTTCGTCCCGACATTCCCGGAGGCGGTGGTGTACCCGCCGGCACCCGCGACCGAGGCGACGTACGCAGCCACGTCGATCGCGTCCTGGCCCGTCACGAGGTTCGCCGGCATCTGCGTCTGCGGCGTGAACTTCTTGTTCGTCGTGTACGTCGCGATCGGGCCCGAGCCGAGCCGGATCTGGTCGAGGACGACGTTCTCGATCGAGCTGTCCGGGTAACCCTGCGCGCGGTCTCCCGCGAACGCGTTGTCGAGGTTCGGGCCGATCGTCCCGGACGCTCCCGCCGCCGCCAGCGTGTGACACGCCGCGCACTTCTGCGAGAAGAGCTGCTGCCCGTTCTGCGTGTCGGGCCGCTGCGCGGCGCTCGCCGCGCCGCCGTAGCCGCAGCCGGCCGCGAGCAGCGCGACCACCGCCAGTCCTGCCCCCAGGACCCAGACCCGGTGCGGCGGCTTCAACCCTGCGGGACTCCCACCGCCGTCACGGCCTCTTCCCGCGTGGGGTAGATCGTGAAGACCTTGTCGAGACCCGTGATCTCGAAGATCTTCGTGATGTTCCGGTCGTTGCAGACGAGGGAGAGCTGGCCGTCGTTCGTGCGGAGCCGCTTGACGCCGCCGACGAGGACGCCGAGGGTCGTCGAGTCGATGAAGGTCGTGCCGCTGAAGTCGACGATGACTTCGAGGCCGCCCTGGCTGATCACCTCGAGCAGCTGCTGCTTGAACTCCGGCGCCGTGTAGAGGTCGACTTCGCCGGTGAGCGAGATGACGTACGCATCGCCGGAAAGCTGCTCGGTCTTGATGTCGAAGTTCATCCGCGAACCCCCCTGAGTTGATCGATCGACCCAGGCGGGCCGCTCGCGCGAGAGTCTATCCGCGCGCCCGCAGCCGTAATCGCTCCTACTTCTTGCCGGAGTTGCTCGACTTCACCGTCGGAGTCGGCGTCGGCGTCAGGCTCTTCCGGAGCGTCTTGATCTGCTTCTCGATCGCCTTGCGCTGCGGGTTCTGCGGATCGATCTCGAGGACGTGCTTCAGCGCACCGATGGCGACCTTCGCGTTGCCGGCGTTCTGCGCTGCTGCCGCGAGCTCCTGCCACGCGGTCGGGCTGTTGGGCTGGAGCTTCGCGGACTGCTGGTAGTCCCTGGTCGCGTTGCTCAGCGAGGTCGTCGCCTGCTGGTACAGCGTCGACGCCGCCGTGGACGCCTGCTGCGCGGCGCCCTGGTACGCGAGGTTCGTGCCGACGGCCTGCGCGAGCGTGCCGCCCGGCAGGAACGCTGCGCTCGGATCGGCGAGCTGAGACGCCTGCGCTGCGTCCTGGTACTGCGTCGCGTACGTCTGCGACTGCGACAGCTCGAGGCCGCCGAGCTCGGCCCAGATGTTCGCATCCTTCTTCTTCAGCGCGAGGTAGCTCTGAAGAGCGGTGATCGCGCCGGGAACGTCGCCCTTCTCCTGGTAGGCCTGCGCGAGATCGAGATAGCCCTTCGTCGGGTTCGTCTTGACCTCGTTCTGCGCCTTCGAGACCGAGCTGCCGTTGCCGCCGAAGAGGCCGCTGTAGAGCTGGTCGAGGCCGCCGTTGTTACCGGAGCCGACGCCGACTCCCGCGAAGGTCGCCGCGAAGATGACCGCGAGGAAGGCGTAGATCCACTTCTGGCGGCGCCGCAGGCGGACGAAGAACAGGTCCTGGTTCGGGTTGCCGCCGCCGGCGTGACCGCGCCGCCCGCGCTTGCGCGCCGCCTTCGACGGCTGCGCTTTCGCCTTCGCCTGCTGCCTCGCCTTGACCGCCGCGCGCGCCATCAGCCGCCCAGGGTAGCCGAGGCCGGAGCCGATCTAGCCTGCCGCCGCTCGAAGAGCACGGCGAGCCAGATCGACCCCTCGAAGAGCGCCCACATCGGTAGCAGCTCGAGGAATGTGGTGACGGGATCCGGCCCCGGCAGCGCCAGCGCGACGGCCGCGGTGACGAGATAGCCCAGTCGACGCTGCTTGCGCAGCGTCCTCGAGCTGAGGATCCCGAGGTAGACGAGCGCGAGCACGATCAGCGGCGTCTGAAACACGAGCACGATCCCGACGAGCACCGTGACGACGAAGTTGTAGTACGGCTTCGCCTGGATCAGGTGCTGGAAGTGCGTGTTGTCGTAGTTCGTGAGGAAATGGATCGCCCGCGGCAGCAGCACCCAGTAGCCGAACGCCACGCCCCCACCGGCCATCACGACCGCGAAGAGCGCGAGCCACAGCACCCTCCGTTCGGCGGCCGGGTCGAAGGCGGGCGCCAGGAAGAGCCAGAGCTGCCAGAGCACGACCGGCAGCGCCACCACGAAGCCCGCGTAGAAGCAGACCGTGATCGTGATCGTGAACGGCTCAGCGACCCCGAGCGCGACAACCTTGTCGTGATTCGGCGGAAGCGGCCGGTTCAGCCAGTCGAGGATGTGGTTGTGGAAGACGAACGCGACGATCGTCCCCACGACGACGGCTCCCAGCGAGACCATGATCCGGCTGCGGAGCTCGTCGAGGTGCTCGCCGAGTGTCGCCTCCTCGGCGTGGCCGAGTCGGCGCGGAAGCCTCGCCACGATCCGGTGCTAGACGGTCTCGCGCTCGGTCGGCGTCGCGGAGGTCGCGGTCGCCGTCGGCTCGGCGGGCGGGAGCTCGGGCTGCACGTCGGACGTCTCCGGCGTATGGCCGGTGACAGCGTCCTTGAACTCGCGCATCCCGGACCCGAGCGCCTTCCCGATCTCGGGCAGCCGCTTGCCGCCGAAGAGCAGGAGCGCGATCAGGAGAAGCAGGACGATGTGCCAGGGAGTCTGGAAGTACCCCACGAGCGCAGAGTAGCGCCTCTTCAGCGTTTGTTGGGACTCGGGCTCGGAGATGGTCTCTGTCGCTAGACTTGTCCCGGCTGGTCGGGCGGGGCGAAAGCCCCGCTCTTTGGGGAAAAGAGGAGTGTTTTTTGTGGCATTGCTGAAGCTGGAGAATCTGCACGTCGCCCTCGAAGACGGCACCGAGATCGTCAAGGGCGTCGACCTCGATGTCTCGGTCGACGAGGTGCACGCGATCATGGGGCCGAACGGCTCCGGGAAGTCGACGCTCTCGTACGCGAT
>DATGEB010000010.1:0-74077 GCA_035310545.1 Gaiellaceae bacterium | reverse complement strand
GTCAAGCTTCGTCCCAAACGAGGAAAGGAACGGGAATGGTCGAGGAAGCACGCCTGGAAGAGGTCGGCTCGGGACTGGCGCCGGTCTCCCCCGGCTGGTTCGTCGTCAACGTCGCCGACGCGGCGTGGCTGCGACACGACGCGTTCGGCGGTCGCTGCGTGTTCGAGAGCAGCGGGCGCGTGCTCGCCGAGCGGCCCGACGTCGAGCCGCAGATGTTCGCGGACATTGGGTTCACGCTCGCGGTGCTCGAGCCCGGCAAGCCGACCGGCATGTTCCACGCCGAGTCCGCGCAGGAGGACTTCCTCGTCCTCGCCGGCTCGTGCTTGCTCCTCGTGGAAGACCACGAAAGACCGCTCCACGCGTGGGACTTCGTCCACTGTCCAGCGGGAACACGCCACACGTTCGTCGGGACGGGCGACGGGCCGTGCGTGCTCTTCATGACCGGCGCTCGCCGTGAGGGGAAGACGATCGTCTATCCGACCGCCGAGAGCGCTCGCGCACGTGGCGCCGCGGTCGAGACCGAGACGAACGATCCGCGTGAGGCGTACGCGCCGTTCGGGCACTGGCAGCGCGCGCGGCCGGACGCGTGGGCCGACCTTCCTTGGGCAGGATGACTCCGTGAACCGGGTGCGCCTCGACAGGTGGCTGTGGGCTGCCCGGTTCGCGAAGACGCGGACCGCGGCGACGGATCTCGTCCTCGCCGGTCACGTGAAGGTGGGCGGCGAGCGGGTCAAGCCCGCGCGCGAGATCGCGCCCGGCGAGACGCTCGAGATCGTGCGCGGCGCCGTGCGTCACGTGGTGGTCGTCACCGGCGTAGCCGAGCGGCGTGGGTCGGCCAAGGTCGCCGCGACGCTCTACGAGGAGACGCCCGAGTCGCGCGAGGCTCGTGCGCGGCACGCTCTGGAGCGGCGCCTCGCCAGGCCGCTCGGCGCAGACCTCGGAGCTCGGCCGACGAAGCTCGAGCGCCGGCGGCTCGACGCGCTGCGGCGCGGCCAACGTCGGCGATGAGGTGGGTCGCGCTGCTGCGCGCCGTCAACCTCGGCGGAGCCAACAAGGTGCCGATGGCGGAGCTGCGGGCGCGGCTCGGGGACGCGGGCTACGCGAACGTCAGGACGTACATCGCGAGCGGCAACATCCTCCTCGACGGCCCAGGAAGCGCTTCTGCGCTGTCCGCCGAGCTCGAGCGCTTGATCGCGGACGCCTTCGGCGTGACGACGAAGGTGGTGCTGCGCCGGCCGGAGGCGCTCGCCGCGACGGTCGCCGCACACCCGTTCGGCAGCGATACGTCGGAGACTCATGTCGCCTTCCTCGCCGCGCGCCCCACCAGGCCCGCGGTCGCTCGGCTCGAAGCAGCCGCTCCCGGGGACGACCTCGCGGTGCTCGCCGGCGCGGAGCTCTACCTCCGGCTGCCGCGTGGAGTTCACGGCTCCCGCCTCTCGAGTGCACGGATCGAAAAGCTGCTCGACGTGCCGGCCACGCTCCGGAACTGGCGAACGGTCGTCGCACTGGCCGATCTGGCGGCCGAGGCGTAGGCTCACGCCAACCGGAGAGAGGAGCGTCTGATGGCACTTGCACGCGTTGTCTCGTTCGAGGGGGTCGGCTCGGAGCGGATGGCGGCCCTGCGGGATCAGGTCGAGAACGGCGAGCCGCCGGAGGGCATGCCTTCGAGCGAGCTTCTCGTCCTCCACGACCCCGAGGCCCAGCGATCGCTCGCGATCGTGATCTTCGACAACGAGGACGACTACCGGAAGGGTCACGAAGTCCTCGACGCGATGCCGACACCGGACACGCCGGGCCAGCGCACGTCGGTCACGAAGTACGACGTCGCCGTTCGGGCGACGATGTAGTCAGACGGTCACTTCGGCCGCGGGGCCGACGCGCCGGATGTAGCGCGGGACGATGTCGAGGTCGTTCTCCCGCGCGCACCGCTCGACGTCGGCTCCGAGGCCGTGCCTGCGGAGATTCGCGGCGCTCCTGCCGGCCCCGAGCCCCTCGAGCGCGCTCGGGAAGCTCCGGGCGAGCAGGATCGCCGCGCGGGCGGAATCCTGCGGATCGCCGCCGAGAGCCTCGGCGATCCGGCCTGCGCAGTACGCGTCGTCGAGCGCGAGCTCTCCGAGCACACCCGCGCACAGCACCGCGAGGTCCTCCCCGCTCTCGCGCGCCGCCGCCGCGACGGCGTCGATATTGAGGAGCGAGCCGACGTAGACGCGATCGAAGCGCTCCGCGGCGGCGACCAGGAGCCGCGTGCCGTTCGTCGTCGTGAGGATCAGCGTCCGGGCGGCGGGCTTGCCCTCGAGCTCGCTCGGCGAGTTGCCGAAGTCGAACCCGTCGATGGGCTCGAGCCGACGCTCGCCCGCGAGCCTGGTCGACCCCTCCGTTTGCGCGAGCGCGCGCGCCTCGTCGATCTCGGCGCAGCAGAGGACGCGTTCGTAGCCGGAGGCGAGCGCCTGGCAGATCGTCGACGTCGCGCGGAGGACGTCGATGACGATCCCGACGGGGGCGGAGGTCTGTTCTCCGGGAGTGAAGGCCACATGGACACGCATCGGCCGGACTAGGCTAGTCCCGATGTCGACGGTCGAGACGCGCTACTGCTATCGGCACCCCGACCGCGAGACGGGTCTCTCCTGCTCGGACTGCGGCCGTCCGATCTGCGCGGATTGCGCGACCTTCGCGCCGGTCGGCATCCGCTGCCCCGATCACGCGGGCGCTCGACGGGGGCCGGCGACCAGGCTCAAGCCGCGGCCGGTTCGCCGCGCACCGGGGGTCGCGCTCGCCTCCGGAAGCGCGCCGATCACCACAGCGCTGGTCGCGATCAACGTCGTGATCTATCTGATCGGAGTTTCTCAGGGCGCGGGCTTCAACAATCCGAGCGGCCCGCTCTACGCGAAGCTCTGGCTCGACGCACCGGATCTGCACAACGGCGGATGGTGGCGCCTCGCGACGACGATGTTCCTGCACGCGAGCATCGTCCACATCGGCTTCAACATGTTCGCGCTCTGGGTGATCGGGAGGCCGATCGAGCAATACCTGGGCCCGGTGCGCTATGTCGGGCTCTATTTCGTGTCGGGGCTCGCAGGATCGGCCGGTGCGCTCCTGCAGACGCCGGGCGTGACCGTCGGCGCATCTGGGGCGATCTTCGGGGTCCTCGGGGCGATGGTCGTGCTCGAGCACCAGATCACCAACCGGCTCGCCGGGCAGGCGATGGGCCTCGTCGCGATCAATCTCCTCATCTCGTTCCTGGTCCCGGGCATTTCCTGGGGCGGCCACGTCGGCGGGCTGATCGGCGGAGTGCTCGTGATGCTCGCGTACGCCCACTGGCGCGACCGCGGGCGCGCCCAGTATGGGCAACTCGGTCTCGGCGGCGTGATCGGGCTGGTCGTGGTCGCGGCCGCCAGCGTCGCCATCGCCTACTGGCAAGTGCGCGGCTACGCCTAGCCGGCCCTAGCCGCCAGCCTGGACGTACTCGCCGCGGCGCGCCTCCCTCAGCACGGCCTGCGCCGCTGCGAGGCGTGCGAGCGGCACGCGGTACGGCGAGCAGCTCACGTAGTCGAGCCCGATGCGATGACAGAACTCCACCGAGCTCGGTTCTCCGCCGTGCTCGCCGCAGATGCCGAGATGGATCTCCGGCTTCGTCGCTCGTCCCCGCTCGACGGCGATCCGCATCAGGTCACCGACACCGTCTTGGTCGAGCACCTCGAACGGGTTGTGCTCGAGCACGCCGTCCTCGAGGTAGAAGGTCAGGAACTTCCCCTCCGCGTCGTCGCGCGACATGCCGAGCGTCGTCTGAGTCAGGTCGTTCGTGCCGAAGGAGAAGAAGTCCGCGACCTCGGCGATCTCGTCTGCGCGGAGCGCCGCACGCGGCAGCTCGATCATCGTTCCGCAGAGGTACGCGAGCCCCGGCGCTTCCTCCTCCATCACCGCGTCGGTCAGCTCGCGCAGCCGGCGCAGCTCCTCGTGGAAGCCGACGAGCGGATGCATGATCTCGACGAGCGGCGGGTCTCCCCCGCGCTCCTGCACCGCCTTCGCGGCGCGTGCGACGGCGCGCACCTGCATCTCGTAGATCTCCGGCCACTGGAGGCCGAGCCGGCAGCCGCGCGTGCCGAGCATCGGGTTCTGCTCGGTCAGCGCCTTGATCCGCCGGCGCATGCGCTCGTCGGATGCCTCCTCGAGCGGCGGCAGGAACTCGTGCAGCGGTGGATCGAGCAAGCGGATCGTCACCGGCAGCCCCGCCATCGCCTCGAAGATCCCCTCGAAGTCGGATTGCTGGAACGGGAGGAGGCGGCCGAGCGCGGCGCGGCGGCCCTGCTCGTCCGCGGCCAGGATCATCTCCTGCACCACGGGCAGCCGCTCCTCGCCGAAGAACATGTGCTCGGTGCGGCAGAGCCCGATTCCCTGTGCGCCGAACTCGCGCGCCTTCGCGGAGTCGTGGGCGTTGTCGGCGTTCGTGCGCACACTGAGGCGCCGCAACTCGTCGGCCCAGCCGAGGATCGTCTCGAAGTCCTCGTTGATCGCCGGTGGAACGAGCGGAACCTCCCCGGCGATGACGCGTCCGGTGCCGCCGTCGATCGTGAGCACGTCGCCCTCGAGCAGTTCGTGACCGCCGATCCGCACGGTCTTCGCCCCGGAGTCGATCTCGAGGCTCTCGACCCCGGCGACGCACGGCTTTCCCATCCCGCGGGCGACGACAGCCGCGTGCGACGTCATGCCGCCGTGAGCGGTGAGGACGCCTTGCGCCTGGATGAGGCCGTGGATGTCGTCGGGCGTCGTCTCCCAGCGGACGAGGATGACGGCCTCGCCGGCCTTGCCGCGCTCCTCTGCGCTGTCGGCGTCGAGGACGATCTTCCCCGACGCGGCTCCGGGCGAGGCGTTGAGGCCCTGCGCTACGACCTCGAACTCGGCGTTCGGGTCGAGCCGCGGATGGAGAAGCTGGTCGAGCTGTGACGGGTCGATCCGCGCGACCGCTTCGTCCCGATCGATCAACCCTTCCGAGGTCATGTCGACCGCGCACCTGATCGCAGCTGCGGCGGTTCGCTTGGCGGTCCGGGTCTGGAGGAGGTAGAGCCGCCCCTCCTCGACGGTGAATTCGATGTCCTGCATGTCGCGGTAGTGGCGCTCGAGCGCTCCCATCGTCTCGAGGAGCTGGTCGTACGCCTCGGGGAGGTGCTCGCGCAGCTCCGCGAGCGGCTGCGGCGTGCGACTGCCGGCCACGACGTCCTCGCCCTGCGCGTTGAGGAGGTACTCACCGTAGACGCCCTGTTCGCCCGTCGACGGGTCTCGGGTGAAGCAGACGCCGGTGGCGGAGTGGTCGCCCTTGTTCCCGAACACCATCTGGACGATGTTGACGGCCGTGCCGAGGTCTTCGGGGATCCCATAGGTCTGCCGGTAGACCTGAGCGCGCGCCGAGTTCCAGGAGTCGAAGACCGCCGTGATCGCGCGCTGCAGCTGCTCCCGAGCGTCCTGCGGGAAGCCGTGTCCGGTCTCGCGCTCGTAGATCTCTCGAGCGCGCTCGACGGTGTCGCCGACGCTGAACTGCGCGTGCGGGATGCCGTCGACGGTCTCGCCGAACATCTGGATGAGCCTCCGGTAGCAGTCCTGCGCGAACGCCTCGTTGCCGGTCGAGCGCGCGAGGCCCTGTACCGCGTCATCGTTGAGCCCGACATTGAGGATCGAGTCCATCATCCCCGGCATCGAGATCGCCGCACCGGAGCGGACCGAGATCAGAAGCGGATCCGCAGGGTCGCCGAAGCGCTTGCCCGTCCGTCTCTCGAGACGCTCGATGTGTTCCGCGACCTCCGTGTCGAGGCCCTCGACAGTGCCGCCCGAGCGCATGTAGGTGCGACAGGCCGCAGTCGTGATCGTGAAGCCGGCCGGCACCGGGATGCCGAACTGGGTCATCTCCGCAAGGCCGATCCCCTTGCCGCCGAGCAGTTCCCGGCCGCCGTCGGAAGGTTCGTCGAAGTCGTAGACGTAGCGGGTCATGGGGTCTCGGATGTTGTCATACGGCTACCTGCGCCTGGCCCGGAACTCGGCAATCCACGCGAGCGAGCGCAGGCCGATCCAGACCGGCGTCAGCAGCACGTAGAAGACGATGTCGGCGACGAAGAGCACGACCCACCAGAGAGCCCAGCGCCAGAGGCGAATGCGCGGCTTGGGCTTCACCGCGTCGACGCCTGTGCCTCGGATTGCCGTTCCTCGAGCACCCGGAGAACCCGGTGGGCGGTCTCCTCGATCGAGAGCTCGGAGATGTCGATGACGGGGCAGCCGAGCCGGCGGTGCAGCTTCGCGGCCTGCTCCAGCTCCTCATAGATCTCGACGAGCTCGGCGTACTTCCGGTTGCGGGCGGGCGCACCCATTGCGCGGACGCGCGCCCGGCGAATCTCGAGCAGCCGGTTCGCGTCGATCGTCAGACCGACAACCTTTGTCTCGTCGATCTCGAACAGCTCCGTCGGCGGTGCGATCCCCTTGACGACGGGCACGTTCGCCGCTTTGTGCCCGAGGTAGCCGAGGTAGATCGAGAGCGGCGTCTTCGAGGTGCGCGAGACGCCGACGAGGACGACGTCCGCATCGTGGAGCCCGTGCGTGACGCCGTCGTCGTAGCGAACCGCAAACTCGATCGCCTCCATCCGCTTGAAGTAGGCGGAGTTGAGCGGCGGCCGTGAGCCGGGGGTCATCTTTGCGGCTTGGCCCGAGACGCGCGCCACGGCGTCGATCGGGTGGCCGAGCAGATCGCAGTAGTGGAGGCGAGCGCGGCGGCAGAGCGTGCGCATCGTGTCGCGAAGCTCGGGCTCGACGAGGGTGTAGACGACGACGGCGGGCCTGCCGCGCATGCGGTTGACCGCGAGCTGGAGGTCGTCCTCCGATTCGACGCGCGGGTGGCGGATCTCGACGAATTCCTGGTCGGGGAACTGCGCTTCGAGCGCCTGGACGAGTCGCGCAGCGGTCTCGCCGGTGGCGTCGGAGACGACGTGCAGCTCGACCGGCGGCTTCGGCATCGCGATCGTCAGCGTAACTGGGCGCCGTCCCCGAGCCATCCCAAACCCCCACCCACCACGGGGATGCCAGCCTACGTGCGCGCGCTTGGCGCACTGCTCGCAACTTCGTGCCGATCGGGAGCCGGCCATGCGCTTTGAACGGCCTGGGTAACCTCCGGCCATGGCCGAGACGGCGAAACCGCTGACCATGGACACGATCGTGTCCCTCTGCCGGCGGCGTGGCTTCGTCTTTCCCTCCTCCGAGATCTACGGCGGGCTGGGCGCGACCTACGACTACGGCCACTACGGCGTCCTGACGAAGAACAACATCCGCGCTCTCTGGCTTCGCGCGATGGTGCAGGAGCGCGACGACATCGTCGCTCTCGACTCGTCGGTCATCCTCAATCCGCGCGTCTGGGAGGCGTCGGGCCACGTCACCGAGTTCACCGACCCGCTCGTCGACTGCCGCACGTGCAAGCTGCGCTTCCGCGCCGACCAGCTCGAGCTTGCCAGCTGTGGGCGCAAGCCGAGCAAGCGTCCAGGCGAGACGCCCGACTGCGACCTCACCGAGCCGCGCCAGTTCAACCTCATGTTCGAGACGCACGTCGGCGCCCTCCAGGACGAGAGCTCGACCGCCTACCTCCGTCCCGAGACGGCGCAGGGCATCTTCATCAACTTCAAGAACGTCGCTCAGCTCGCGCGCCGCAAGCCGCCGTTCGGCATCGCCCAGGTCGGCAAGTCGTTCCGCAACGAGATCACCCCCGGGAACTTCATCTTCCGGCTGCGCGAGTTCGAGCAGATGGAGATGGAGTTCTTCGTGCCGCCGGCCGAGGCCGACGAGTGGCACCGCTACTGGATCGACGCGCGCTACCGCTGGTACCTCGACCTCGGGCTGCGCGACGAGAACCTCCGTATCCGGGAGCACGACGCCGACGAGCGATCGCACTACTCGCTCGCCACGAGCGACCTCGAATACCTCTACCCCATCGGCTGGCAGGAGCTCGAGGGCGTCTCGAACCGCGGCGACTACGACCTGACCCAGCACACGCGCGAGTCGGGAACGAAGCTCGAGTGGATCGATCCCGACGGAACGCGCTACACGCCGTTCGTCATCGAGCCGGCCGTCTCGATCGACCGGATCATGCTCGCGTTCCTCTGCGACGCCTACCACGAGGAAGTCGTGGGCGACCGTGAGCGCGTCGTTCTCCGGCTCCATCCGCGCGTGGCCCCGGTCAAGGCGGCGATTCTCCCGCTCGTTCCACGCGACGAGGGGATGGCGGCGCGAGCACGAGTACTCTACGAGGAACTCCGTCGGCACCACATCGTCGAGCACGACGACAGCGGCCAGATCGGCAGGCGTTACCGGCGCCAGGACGAAATAGGTACGCCGTGGGCGTTCACCGTAGACGAACAGACGCTCGAGGACGAGACGGTCACCGTGCGAGACCGAGACTCGCTTGCCCAGGAGCGACTTCCGATGAGTGGGGTGCGGGAATGGCTGGACGACGCGCTGGCACGGGACTGGTCCTCGCCGCACTCGCGCTGACCGCGGCGGGCTGCGGCCTCGGCAGCACCAAGACGGTGACCGCCACCACGACGCAGACGGTCACGACGACGAAGACCGTGACGACGACCCCGGCGGCCGCCGCGAAGCCGTGCACCGGCGCAAGCCTCGCGGGAACGTTCAGTCTCGTGCCCGGGAGCGCGGGAGCCGGGCAGATCGCGTACTCGCTCATACTCAAGAACACCTCCCACAAGGCGTGCGCGATCCACGGTCTCCCCCAGGCGGTCCTGCTCGGCGCGAGCGGGGCGCCACTCCCGACGCACGTGAGATCCGCCAGCGCCGGCGCGGGAACGTCTGTTCTCGTCCTGCTCCAGCCCGGCGCCTCGGCCGTGGCGCAGGCACGCTTCTCTCCCGACATCGCGGGGAGCGGAGACTCTCAGTCCGGACCGTGCCAGCCGACGGCGCACACCCTTCAGGTGACACCCAACGGAGGCGGCGTGCTCGACGCCGCGATCAAGCCGTCGACGAGCGTGTGCCAGCAGGGCACGCTCAACTTCGAGAACTTCGGCTACGCCTAGACATTTCGGCTCGTGAGCGTCCTGAGGCGGAAACCGCCGTGGTACTCGTAGGACGCGGTGATGACGCGTAGCGCGTCCCGCAGCGCGCGCTCCGAAAGGCCGGCTCCAGCCGCTTCGGCCAGCGGACGCGCGAGGAGCGTCTCGATCCCGGCGAGCCCTTCGCAGGCCAGCGCGAGCGCCTCCGTCGATTGCGCGCAATTCGTACAGACCGCTCCGCCCGCGCGCGTCGAGTAACCGACGAGCGGCTCGCCTTCTGCTCCGCATTCGGCGCAGGCCGAGACATGCGGCAAGTAGCCCGCGACCCAGAGCAGCTTCAACTGGAAGGCGAGGCCCAGTGGATCGAGGGACGGCCGATCGGCGGCATGCGGGGCCTCGTCGAGCAGATCGAGGAAGCGGGTCAGCGCGGTGAACGCCCGCTCGTTCGCCTCCTCCTCGCTGAAGAGCCGCAGCATCGCTTCCGCGCCGATCATCCCGACCGAGAAGCGGTGGTAGTCCTCCCGCGCCTCTCGATGCGACCGCACGAGCTGCGCGGCGGTCACCGTCTGGAGGTCGCTGCGGCCGCGATGGAGCACGAGCTCCACGTGAGAGAGCGGCTCGAGCCGCGCTCCGAAGCGCGACATCGTCTTCCGGACGCCCTTCGCCACGGCCCCGACGCGCCCGTGCGCCGCCGTGTAGAGGTGGAGCACGCGATCGGCCTCTCCGAGCCGCATCGACCGGAGCACGACGGCCTCAGTGCTGTACGCCCGACCGGACATGGCCGTCCCAGTCTAGGGACGCCGCCGGGCAGGAACGATCGTCCGCCTTTATCCGTTGTAAGCGGGGATGCGGCGAGTTCAGATCTACACGACACGCTGGTGCGGCTTCTGTGTGCGCGCCAAGACGCTGCTCGAATCGCGCGGCATCCCGTACGAAGAGGTCTCGCTCGACGACGATCCTGCGTTCCGGAAGACGGTCTACGACGCGACCGGCGGCTGGACGGTGCCTCAGATCCTCGTCGACGACCAGCCGATCGGCGGCTACGCGGAGCTCTGGCGCCTCGACCGCGAAGGCCGTCTCGACGACCTGCTCGCGGCCTGAGCCCGCACCGCGGGCTGGCACGTCGGACAGAACCAGGTCGTCCGGCTGGCGACCTGCGTCCGAGCGATCGGCGTCCCGCAGCGGTCACAGGGCTCGTCGCGGCGACCGTAGACACGAAACACGTCCTGCATCGAGCCACCGGTCCCGTCGGGTAGCCGATAGTCGCGCAGCGTCGAGCCCTGTCGCGCCAGACCGTGCTCGAGCGCGCTGCGGATGCCGCCGTGGAGCCGTCGCAGCTCTGCTCGGTCGAGCTCGGCGGCGGAGCGAAGCGGATTGAGCCGCGCCCGCCACAGCGCCTCGTCGACGTAGATGTTCCCCATTCCCGCGAGCGTCCTCTGATCGAGCAGCGCCGCCTTGAGCGAGGTGCGCCGGCCGGCGAGGCGTTCCCCGAGCCTGGCAGCGGTGAACAGGGCGTCGAGCGGCTCGTCACCGACGCGCTCGTCGACATACGGCTCCGCCTCTCCCGGCTCGAGGAGCAGCCACGTGCCGAAGCGGCGGACGTCGCGGTACGCGACGTCCGATCCGTCGTCTAACGTGACAACAGCACGCCGGTGCGGGAGATCCTCGAACGACCCGCGCGAGCCGTGCAGCAGGTTCCCCGTCATGCGGAGGTGGATCAGGAGAACGCGACCGCTCTCGAATCGAACAATCAGATACTTCCCGCGCCGCTCGACGGCTCCGACACGCTCTCCCTCGAGCTCGGCCGCCACCTCGGTGGGCTCGTACGGTCGGACGAGGCGAGAGTCGTGGATGGCGACGCGGTCGAAGCGCCGGCCGACGAGTGCAGGCTCGAGTTGCCTACGGACGCTCTCGACTTCCGGCAGCTCCGGCAAAGCGCGCTATGGCGTCACGACGGGCTGGCCCGGAATCCCGCGCGAGGGCGCCTTGCCGCCGAGCCAGGCGTTCACCGTCGCGCCCACGTCGGCGAACTCGCCCTCGTGGATCTGGCCGGCAGCGTTGCGGCCCTCGACGTAGGCGAGGAAGAGCGCGTACTCCCGGGAGTGATCCGTCGACGGTGTGGTCGGGTCACAGCCGTGATCCGACGTGATGATGAGGAGGTCTCCAGGCTTCAGGGCGTCGAGAAGATCGGGCAGCCGGTGGTCGAAGTCCTGCAGGCAGCGGTGGAAGTTGACCGGGTCGTTCCGATGACCCCAAAGCATGTCGGTCTCGACGAGGTTGACGAAGATGAACCCGTCGTCGACCTCACCCAGCAGCCGCTCGGTCACCTGGATGCCGTCGATGTTCGACTTCGTCGGCTGGGAGTCGTCGATGTCTTGCCCGGCGAAGATGTCGCCGATCTTGCCGACGCCGTAGACCTTCCGTCCGACGTCCCGCACGAGGCTGAGGTAGTTCGGCCGTCGCGGCTCGAGCGAGAAGTCGTGCCGGTTCGGCGTGCGGACGTAGTTCCCCGGCTCGCCTGTGAAAGGCCGAGCGATGACGCGTCCGACGGCGTGCTTGCCGGTGAGGATCTCCCGGGCGGCCCGGCAGGCCGCGTACAGCTCGTCGAGCGGGACGGTCTCCTCGTGCGCGGCGATCTGGAACACCGAGTCGGCCGACGTGTAGACGATCCATTTCCCGGTTCGCTGGTGCTCCTCCCCCAGCTCCTGGATGATGTCCGTCCCCGAGGCGGCCTTGTTCCCGAGCACGCCGCGGCCCGTCGCATGCATGAACGGGTCGATCACGTCGTGCGGGAAGCCGTGCGGGTAGGTCGGAAACGCCTGCGCGGTGACGATCCCCATCTGCTCCCAGTGGCCGGTCGTCGTGTCCTTGCCCTTCGAGCGCGCCAGGAGGCGACCGGCCACCGCAGGTGCACCCGGCTGAGGCGGGCAGCCCTCGAGCGGCTCGACGTTGCCGAGACCGAGCGCTTCGAGGCTCGGGAGGTCGAGTCCGCCGACGGCACGGGCGACGTTGCCGAGTGTGTCCGAGCCCTCGTCGCCGTATTCAGCGGCGTCCGGCAACTCGCCGGCGCCGACTGCATCGAGCACGATGACGCAGGCCCTGGGCACCGGGCTATTCTAGGGAGCCGGTGTCCAACGCCCTCGGCCTTATCGCTTTCGTCGGCTACGTCGTCGCAGTCGTCGGCGTCGCAGCGGCGGTGACCTGGATCGTCGTCCGCGTGACGCCGTCCCGCAAGCCCGACGGCTCCGCGGGCAGCTAGACCGCCGCCAGCGGCAGAACGTCGGCGAGCGGCGTGTAGTCGAGGCCGTGCGCCTCGGCGACCGCTTCGTAGGTGATCTTGCCGTCGAGGACGTTGACGCCGTGGCCGAGCGACGGCTCGCGTGCGACCGCCTCGGCAAGCCCGTGGTCGGCGATCGCCTCGACGTAGGGGAGCGTTGCGTTCGTCAGTGCCTTGGTCGAGGTGACCGGCACGCCACCGGGCATGTTCGCGACGCAGTAGTGAACGATTCCGTCGACCTCGTAGACGGGATCGGAGTGCGTGGTCGGATGCGCTGTCTCGATGCAGCCGCCCTGATCGATGGCGACGTCGACGATGACCGCTCCCGGCTGCATCTCTGACAGCATCGCCCGGCTGATGAGCTTGGGAGCGCGTGCACCCGGGATGAGGACGGCGCCGATGACCACGTCGGCGTGCGCGATGGTCTGCTCGACCTCGAGGCTCGACGACATGAGCAAGCTGACCCTGCCGGAGAGGATCTCGTCGAGATGGCGCATCCGGTCGATCGAACGTTCGAGCACCGTGACGCGCGCGCCGAGACCCAGCGCGATGATCGCCGCGTTGTAGCCGACGATCCCGCCGCCGAGGACGACGACGTGGCCCGGCTGAACGCCCGGGGTTCCCGCGAGGAGCACACCGCGCCCGCCGAGCGGCTTCTCGAGGAAATGCGCCGCGGCCTGCGGCGCCAGGCGCCCCGCGATCTCGCTCATCGGTGCGAGCAATGGGAGGCGCCGATCGTCCGTCTCGACGGTCTCGTATGCAACTCCTGTAATGCCGCTGTCGACGAGAGCACTGGCGAGAGGCTCGTCCGCCGCGATGTGGAGGTAGGTGAACAGCACGAGCCCCTCGCGCAGCCGCGCGTACTCCCGCTCGATGGGCTCTTTGACCTTGAGGAGGAGGTCGGCCTGACTCCATGCATCGTCGACCGAGACGATCCGAGCGCCGGCGCGTTCATACTGGGCGTCGGGGAAGGCGCTGCCCTCCCCCGCCGTCGTCTCGACGAGAACGTCGTGGCCGCGCAGGATCAGCTCGCGTGCACCCGCGGGCGTGAGCGCTACGCGGTACTCGTCGGTCTTGATCTCCTTCGCAACACCGATTCTCAAAGCCCGGAGACACTATCTCGCCGACGCAGCGCCACGAAGCCGGGACGGAACTGGAGGGTATTCGCGACGCACCGGGAACAGCCTCGGCACGTTTGCAGCGGTAGCGTTGATCGCGAGGGCGGCGGGAGCAGCGCCCCTCCCAGGGTGGGGAGTGCGGACTCGAGCTGCCTACGTCGGGCGTGTCCCGCCGAGCACGGTGCGGAGGTAGAGCAACAGGCCGGCGAGCGTTTTTGCATCCTCGATCTCGCTGAGGCGTTGTTCGATCTCGGCGACGGGCCAGCGGACGAGTTCGAGCTCTTCGTCCGCTGCCGGGGCGGCCTCACCTCGAACAACTCCTTCGGCCGCGAACAGATGCATTCGCTCGCGGCAGAATCCCGGCGTCGTCCAGAACGCGGCCAGCTCGCGCCATTCTCCGCCGGTCAGCCCGCACTCCTCCTGAAGCTCTCGCCGAGCGGTCTCGAGTGGCTCCTCACCCGGCTCCGCCGTCCCCGCGGGCAGCTCGAGCACGTACTGACGCGTCGCCTCGCGCAGCTGGCGGACGAGCGCGACGTACCCGTCGCCGTCCACCGCCACGATGGCCACCGCACCGGGGTGCTCGACGATCTCGCGCTCGTTCTCTCCCCATCGCTCGAGCGTGAGCGCGAGCAGCCGCCCGTCCCAGACGCGCTCGGCGGAGTCGGGCTCGAGGGTCACGCCCGTGCAGCTTCGACAAGAGCGACCGTGACGTCGACCATCGCCTCGAGATCCGCGACGGCGACCCGTTCGTCCGGACTGTGGAAGTCGTGCACCCCGTGCGTGAGGTTGACGCAGCGCAGTCCGCGCTCGTTGAAGACGTTCGCGTCGGCGGCGCCGCCCGACAGCCCGTACCGCACGTCGAACCCGCATCGTCGCAACCCCTCGTCCGCCAGCAGCACGACGTCGTCGCGCTTCGCGAAGCGGTAGCCGCTGTACGTCTTCCGCAACTCGCTCTGCAGCTCGCACTCGGCCTCGCTCGCCGCGAACGCGCACACGTCGAGCATCTCCTGGACGAGATCGCCGAGCTTCCGCTCGTTCTGGGAGCGCGCCTCTGCCAGGAACGAGCAGGTATCGGGGACGATGTTGCCGGCAGCGCCTCCGCGGATAACGCCGACGTTCGCCGTCGTCTCCTCGTCGACGCGGCCGAGCCGCAGGTCGGCGATCGCCTTCGCCGCTGCCTGGATCGCCGAGCGACCCTCCTCCGGCGCCATGCCGGCGTGGGCCGCACGTCCATGGAACGTGAGCTCCAGCCCTTGTGCGAACGGCGCGCCGAGGATGATCTCGCCGATCGGCCCCTCCTGGTCGTAGACGAAGCCAAGCTGGGCCTGCAGCCGCGTGTGATCGAACGCGGCGGCGCCGAGCAGGCCGATCTCCTCCTCGCGTGTGAACACGAGCTCGATGCCCGCGTGCGCGACGTTCTCCACCAGGACGCGCCGCACGCCCTCGAGCATCTGAGCCACCGCAGCCTTGTTGTCGGCCCCGAGGATCGTGCCTCCGGCATTCCGAACGATGCCGTCCTCGACGACCGGCCGGAGCTCCCCGGACGGAGGCACGGTGTCGAGATGGGCACAGAAGAACAGCGGCGTCCCCTCCGCGCTGCCTTCGATCCGCGTGTAGATGTTGCCGAAGCCGTCCTCGTCCGCGTCGAGCCCGAGGTCGGAGAGGTAGCGCAGGACGACGTCCGCGGCCGCGCGCTCCTCGCCCGAAGGCGTCGGCAGCGCGGCGAGCTCGAGCAGAAGGGGGACCGCCTCGGACACGAGGCGATCCTAAGCGTGGGGATCTAGTGGTTGCTCCGGTGAGTCCAGTGCCCTTTGGCCCTGCGAAAAGCGAGCAGGCCAAGAATGCAGGAAGGCCACGTACCCGAAGGTACGCGGCCGACCGAGGACACCGGCTTGCGACGCTTCGCAGCCGGACAAAGGGTGCTGCTACTTGCCGGAGCAACCACTAGGCCGCGACGCGCTCGCCGGCGCGGGCACGCGCACGGTCGAGCGCCGCTCCGACGAAGCCGCGGAAGAGCGGCGCCGCCCGGGTCGGCCGCGACTTGAACTCCGGGTGGAACTGGCTCGCGACGAACCAGGGGTGATCCGGCAGCTCGATGATCTCGACGAGCCGGCCTTCCTGGAACGTCCCGCTCACGACGAGGCCCGCCTCCACGAGGCGCTCGCGGTACGCGTTGTTGACCTCGTAACGGTGCCGGTGCCGCTCGTGGATCGTCGCCTCGCCGTAGAGCTCCCGCGTCTCCGTCCCTGCGGCGATCTCGACCGCCTGCGCGCCGAGCCGCATCGTGCCGCCGAGATCCTCGATCCCCTTCTGCTCCGGCAGGAGGTCGATCACGGGGTACGGCGTCTCGGGATCCATCTCCGTCGAGTTGGCTCCGTCGAGACCGACCGCGTGCCGCGCGAACTCCGACACCGCGACGTGCATGCCGAGGCAGATGCCGAGATACGGGATGCGCCGCTCGCGTGCGACCTGGCAGGCGAGGATCTTCCCCTCCCAGCCGCGCGAGCCGAAGCCGCCAGGCACGAGGACACCGTCGACGCCGCCGAGCAGCTCGGCCGTCTCCTCGTACGACATGTCCTCGGCGTCGACCCAGCGAACGCGGACTGCGCAGCCGTGCTCGAGACCGCCGTGCTTGAGCGCCTCGTGGACGGAGAGGTACGCGTCCTGGAGCTTCACGTACTTGCCGACGAGCGCGATCTCGACGACGTCGCGCCGGCTGTGCACCCGTTCGAGCAGCTCGTCCCAGTCGGACAGGTCCGGCGGCGCCAGGTCGAGGCCGAGCTTCGCGCCGACGAGCCGGTCGAGCCCCTCGCTCTCGAGCACGCGCGGAACCTCGTACACGTCGGGCACGTCGGGACTCGCAACCACGGCTGCCGGGTCGACGTCGGCGAAGAGCGCGATCTTGTCCCGGATCTCGCGCGAGAGCTCCTCGTGGGAGCGGCACACGACGACGTCGGGATGGATGCCGATGCGACGCAGCTCGTTCACCGAATGCTGCGTCGGCTTCGTCTTCAGCTCGCCGGCGGCCTCGATGAACGGGACGAGCGTCACGTGCACGTACACGACGTTCTCCGGCCCGACCTCGCGCCGGAACTGGCGAATCGCCTCGAGGAACGGCAGAGACTCGATGTCGCCGACGGTGCCGCCGATCTCGGAGATGACGACGTCGGTCGGGCTCGCCTCGGCGGCGCGGCGGATGCGCGCCTTGATCTCGTTCGTGATGTGCGGGATCACCTGCACGGTCGCGCCGAGGAAGTCGCCCTTCCGCTCCTTGCGCAGAACGGTGTCCCAGATCGCGCCGGCGCTGTGGCTCGCGCTGCGGAGGAAGTTCTCGTCGACGAAGCGCTCGTAGTGGCCGATGTCGAGGTCGGTCTCGGCTCCGTCCTCGGTCACGAATACCTCGCCGTGCTGGAACGGGCTCATCGTCCCGGGATCGACGTTCAGGTACGGATCGAACTTCTGCAGCTGGACGCGCAGGCCGCGCGCCTTCAGCAGGCGACCGAGCGAAGCGGCGACGATTCCCTTCCCGAGCGCGGAGACGACTCCACCCGTGACGAAGACGTACTTCGGGGCCCGTGCGCTCACGGGATTTCAGGGTAGCAGCGGCTGCGGTCAGCGGACGAGTGCCGCGAGCCGCGCGAGCGCCTCCGAGGGAAACGCACGGCCGACGCCGCTGAACCGCGGCGCGTCGACTGAGAGCGCCGCAGCCGTCTGCTCGTCCTCCGCCGCCTCGAGCTCGAGCTCGGCGTCGATCCGTGACTCGCTCAGCTGGAAGGCGAGCCGACGTTGCGGCGCGACGTCGAGCACGAGCAGCGTTCCGCTGAGCTGCGGGCGACGCCGGAGGAGGCTCTCCCGGTTCGGCCCCTCGACCTGCCAGAGCGCTCCGGGCGCAACCGCGCGCCGCACCGTCGACTCGACGCGGTCGATCCCGGGCCACCAGTCGGCGAGCCGCTCCGCGTCTGCGAGCACCGACCACACCTCGTCGACGGCTGCCGGCAGCACGCGCCTAGCCGCGAACCGTGGCAAGGAACTCCTGTCCGCCGAGCATGCGCTCGAGCTCGGCCTTCCGCTCCTCGTCGCCGAGCTGCTCGATGCGCGTGTGCGTCGGGTCGCCGGGCGTCTTCTCGACCCGGAAGTGGCGGTCCGCGAGCGCAGCGATCTGGGGAAGATGCGTGATCGTCACCACCTGAGCATGCTCGGCGAGCCGCCGCAGCAATCCGCCGACGGCATGCGCGGTCTCGCCGCCGATCCCCGCGTCGATCTCGTCGAATACCAGCGTGTTCCCACCGGCGACGGCCGCGATGGCCAGCGCGATCCGCGAGAGCTCACCGCCCGACGCCGTCTCGGCTGCCGGAGCGAACGGGAGGCCCGCGTTCGGACGGACGAGGAACACCGCGTCGTCGGAGCCGGTCGCGCCCGGTTCGTCGCGCTCCCGGAGCTCGCAGACGAACTCGCCGTCCCCCATGCCGACACCGCGAAGCTCGGCGGCCACCGCGTCGGCGAACGCGGGCGCCGCCGCGTTCCGCTCGGCACGTAGCTCGAGCGCGAGGGTGTGGACGCGCGCTTCGGCGTCGGCGAGCTCGCGCGCGGCAACGTCGGCCGGGTCGGATCCGTCCTCGAGCGCTCCGAGCTCGGCGCGGGCATCCTCGCGTCGCGCGAGCAGCGCCTCGTACGTCTCGGCGCGGAAGCGGCGCTTGGTCTCGGCGATCCGGTCGAGCTCGGACTCGAGCTGCTCGAGCCGGCCCGGCTCGGCTGCGAGCGACGCGAGGAAGGCGTGGAGATCGGATGCGGTCTCGCGCAGGCGAAGCTCGATGTCGCGCAGCTCGTCGCCGGCACGCTCCAGCTCGGGCGCAAGCCGCTCGAACGGCGCGATCGAACGCTCGGCGAGCGCGACCAACCCACTCGCACCCTCGCTCTCGTCCGGCGCGAGAGCAGCGGCGGCGTCGGCAGCGCCGGACGCGAGCTCGGCGACGTGACGGTGCCGCTCGCGCTCGGCGCGCAGCCGCTCCTCGTCCGCCGGCTCCATGCCCTCGGTGTCCTCGACGAGCGCGCGCAACTCCGCGAGCCGCGTTTCCGCGAGCGCCGCGTTCGCCGTCACCTCGCCGTGTCGCTTGCGTGCGGCCTGTAGGTCGCGCCACGCGGTCCGCATGGCCGCCCTTCGCGCGAGTTGCTCCTCCCCGCAGAAGCGGTCGAGCACCTCGAGCTGGTAGGACGGCCGCGCCAGGCGGCGCTGCTCGAACTGGCCCGACATGGCGACGACGCGCTCGACGGCTGCGGCGACATCCTCCCGCGCCCCGGCACGACCCCACGCATACGCGCGCGTGCGACCGTCGCCGAAGACACGCCTGGACACGAGGAGCGCGTCCTCATCCTCGGGTCGCAACTCGCCGAGCCCTTCGAGCTCATCGGGTAGGTCGAGCTCGGCCTCGACATACGCCTCCTCGCCGGCGGCGCCGACGTAGGAGGCGTCACCCTTCGCACCGAGCAGGAGGCCGAGCGCCTGGGCGAGAATCGTCTTGCCTGCCCCGGTCTCGCCCGTGATCGCGTTCAGCCCGGGCGCGAGCTCGAGCTCGGCCTCGCGGATGAGGGCGAGGTTCTCGATGCGGAGCCGCCGAAGCATGACGCCGATCGTAGACCCGGCGGCCGACGCCGCCCATTGGCCGTTTGGGTCAGTCCAACGTGGCCGCGGCCGCTCGAAGCCCATCCGCGACCGCACTCGGCAGGCAGATCTCGGCGGCCGCCTCGAGCGGCAGCCAGCGGTGTGCGTCGTGCTCGGCGTCGAGCGTGACCGGCGCTTCCGCGGGAGCCTCGGCCACGAAGTGGGCGACATCCGGGTTCGGCGACTCGACCTCCACACAGGGGAGCTCGAGGCCGGTCTCTTCACGCAGCTCGCGCGCCGCCGCCTCCGCGGCGGCTTCGCCGGGCTGCCGCGCTCCGGCCGGGGGCGTCCACGCCCAGTCGCCGGTGAAGTCCGGCCCGAAATGCGCGCGATGGAGAACGAGGAACTCGCGCCCCGCGGTTCCCTGCCGCCAGACGACGACACACGAGGCAAACGGCCGCTCGCCGGCCACCGCGAGTCCGTCCCATGTCCGCTCCACCACTAGGACGTGAACGTCTCGCGGTAGCGGCCGAAGAACGTCGTCTCCGGCAGCGTCGCGAGAAGGCTCCGCTGCTCGCCCAGCCGGATCGAGAGCGACCGGTCCGGCGCAAGGTCGCCGGTGCGGTGGCCGTCGGCCAGGACAGCCGCGACGACGTCCGGGGTCGCGTTCCGCACCGTCAGCTCGGCGCCCCGCGGCACCACCAACGGCCGCGCATCGAGCGAGTGGGGAGCGATGAACGTGATCGCCATCGCGTCGAGCCCGCGCACGAGCACCGGGCCGCCGTTCGAGAGGTTGTACGCCGTCGAGCCGGACGGCGTCGAGCAGATCATCCCGTCGCACGACACGACGCCGAGGTCCTCTCCCCCGATCGCCCAGCCGAGCTCGATCATCCGGCCGAGCGTCGAGCTCGTGGCGACGACGTCGTTCACCGCGACGAACGCCTCGCCATCGAGCTGCGCCTCGAGCGTCGGCTGCTCGATCGTCGTGTACTCGCCCGCGAACACCCGAGCAAGATCCGCCTCGAGCCGGTCGGGCGCGATCGACGCGAGGAACCCCACGCGGCCGAAGTTGATGCCGATCACCGGCACTCCCGTCCCGAGCAGGTGCGCGAGCGTGCGGAGGATCGTCCCGTCACCACCCACGGCGATCGCGAGCTGGGCCTGCGCCGGCTCGTCGGCGAGCCGGACGCCGGAGCCTTCGGCGACGGCGCGCACCCGCTCGACCGCCTCGGCGACGTCGATGCGGCCATGTGCGACGACCGCCGCGGTCTCAACCGGAGAGTGCGTGCTCGATTCGTTCGTCGAGGTCATCGGGAAGCTGCGGGTGCTCGGAATGCTCGAGGTGGAGGAAGATCTCCCGGTTCCCTTTCGGCCCCGGGAGCCCCGAGTCTACGACGCCGCGAACGGTCCCTCCCCAGGACAGCGCCGCCTCGGCGACCTCGAGGACCACTCGGCGCCGCACCTCGAGATCGCGGACGACTCCTCCCTTTCCCACGTCTGGGCGGCCCGCCTCGAACTGCGGCTTCACGAGCACGACGGCCTGCCACTCCGGCGCACACAAGCGGAGAACCGGTGGGAGTGCGAGCCGCACCGAGATGAAGGAGACGTCACAGACCGCGAGCGTCGGCGGGAACGGGAGCCCGGTCAGTGTCCGCGCGTTCGTCCGCTCGAGCACCGTCACGCGCCGATCTGCGCGCAGGCGCGGGTGGAGCTGGCCGTACCCGACGTCGAGCGCGATGACGCGCGAGGCGCCTCGCTGGAGCAGAACGTCGGTGAAGCCGCCGGTCGAGGCGCCGACGTCGACACAGTCGAGGCCAACGGGGTCGACGCCGAGCTCTTCGAGCCCGTGCGCGAGCTTCTCGCCGCCGCGCGAGACGTACGGCGGCGGGTCGTCCACCTCGAGCGCGGTGTCCTCGGCAACCTGCTGGCCGGGCTTGTCGTAGCCGCGCACGAGGCCGGCGAGCACCAACGCCTGTGCCTGGGCCCGAGACTCGGCGAGGCCACGCTCGACGAGGATGACGTCGAGACGCTTCTTCATCGTCGCGCGCACACGTAGGTCGCGTAGATCCCGCGGTGGACGTTTCGATCGCGGATCTCGAACCCCGCGTGCTCGAGCTGGGGCTCGAGCAGCCAGGTGAACGTCGACTGCTCGTCTCGCACGTGGTTCTCGAGCTCGGCGCGCGTCCAGCCTTCCTCGGGAGTGGGTGACGCAGCCGTAAACCACCCGTTGATCAGGTCATCACTCATGTTCGGCTCGCAGTCGTAAACCAGATCGCCGAGAACCAAGACCCCGCCGGGTGCGAGGAGATCGTGGATCCGGCTGAGCGCAACGCCTTTCCAGAAGTCCGGCAGATGATGGAGCGCGTGCCGCGAGTGCACGAGTTGCGGCGGGCTCCCTTGGTGCTCGTACGTCAGGAATCCGGCCTCCACCCACTGGACGACGTTGCTTCGACTCCGGGCGACATCGAGCATCGCCGACGATACGTCGACGCCCACGACGCGTCGAGCCTCCGACGCAGCCGCCGCAGCGAGCAAGCCTGTTCCGCAGCCGAGATCGACGAGGGTCGCGTTGCTGTTCAGTCCATGCGACCGCAACAGCTCGAGCGATGCCGCGAGGTCGAGCCGCGTCTTCCGGTCATATCCCGCGACGTACCGAGCGTCGTGGTGCTCAGGCCCCGCATGCGCCCGCTCGTCCGGATACCAGCTCCGCGTCACCTCGCCTCAATCCCCCATTCGCCGCTCCAGCGCTCGCCCGGCTCGAGACGGATCACACCCTCGCCGGTACGGAAGGCCTGCGGCGGGCACGTCATCGGCTCGACGGCGAGTCCACGCCGCCGGATATCCGGCAGGTCGCCGGTGAACACCTGCATCCAGGGCCACGCCTCGTCCCCCCAGACGGTGACTTCCCCCACCTCGACGCGCCAGCCGCCCGGCTCGTGCCGTGTCTCGTCGAGTCGCCGCGCACCGATACGTCCGCCGTTCAACTCGAGGTCGTCGACACGCCCGGTGGGCGCGAGCACGTACGGGTGGTGACCGGCGTCGAATGGACAGGGACGGTCACCGAAATTCTCCGCCTCCGTCCGCGCCGTGAGCCCCGTCTCGGCGAGCCGATAGTCGACGCGCAGGCGCAACGTGAACGGGTATCCGGGCTGAGGATGGAGTACGTGCTCGAGCAGGACGCGCGCCGGCTCCTGCTCGACCACCCGCCAGTTCGCCCACCGCACGAGGCCGTGGATGGCGCTGCTGCTCGAAACCTCGTTCACCGGGAGCTGGAGCTCTCCGCCGTCCCACTCGTAGCGTCCGCCGGCGAGCCGGTTCGGCCATGGCGCGAGGACCTGGCCGCGTCCGGAGCTGCACATCTCGTCCTCGCCGTAGCCGAACAGGACGCCGTCCCACGCGCGGATGCCGCCGCCGACCTCGACCACGACGACGCAATGCCTTCCCGCGGAGAGCTCGAACTGCTCGCCGCTCGGGAGGATCACGCCGTGCGGACCGCGAGACCGTCCACGATGTCCCTCAGCGTGGACGTGTCCGCTTCGACCTCGGCGAGTCGCTCACGAGCTCGCTCAGCGGCCTCGTCGGCATAGTGTCGCGCGGCGTCGGCGCCGTGCTCGCGGACGTAGCCGTCGGCGTCGAGGATGTCGTCCACGATCTGGAAGAGCAGCCCGAGCTCCTCCGCAAAGGCGCGCCACGACGCCTGGTCGGCCTCCGGAAGCTCGGCCGCCCAGAGCGCCATCGTCACGGAGCCGTAGAAGAGCCGCCCCGTCTTCAACCGGTGCACGGCGGCGAGGTCGTAGCCCTCGACCATCGTGTCCAGGTACTGGCCGCCGATCATCCCGAGCGTCGCCTCGGCGAGCTCACGCGCGACGGCGGACGACTCGTAGCGGGCGGCGAGCCTGAAGGCCTCGGCAAGGAGCGCGTCGCCGGCGAGCACGCCGACGCCTTCCCCGAACTTCTTCCACGTCGACGGCTGGCCGCGCCGCTCCTCGTCGTCGTCCATCGCGGGCAGGTCGTCGTGGACGAGGGAGAACGCGTGGACGAGCTCGATCGCGAGCGCCGCGGGCATCACCCGCGCGACCGGCGCGCCGAGCGCCTCGCCGACCGCGAGCGTGATCACGGGCCGTACCCGCTTGCCGCCGACCTCGAGCGAGTACCGAACCGAGGTCGCCTGACCGTGCAGCTCGGGCCAGAGGTCGAGGCGCTCGAGCGCCTCGTCGACGAGGCTCTTCAGCTCGTCGGGGCTATGCATCCGACGCAACCTCCCGCTGCGCCCGGATGAGCTCTTCCTCGACGTCCTTGGCGAGCTCGGACAGCTCGCCGAGCAGCTCGATCGCGCGGTCGGGAGAGCCGTCCTCCGTCTCGGAGATCTGCTCGAGCTCGGCGCGCACGGCCTCGACCCGCTTCAGCAGCTCCTCGGCCCGCGTCAACGACTCGTCACTGCTCACCGGCTTCCCCTTCCCGCACGACCTTGCCCAGGATCCCGTTCACCAGCCTCGCAGCATCCTCGGATGCATAGCGCTTCGCAAGCGTGATCGCCTCGTCGAGGACGACCTCGACCGGCACCGCGCCCTCGTCGAGCTCCTCGAGGGCGACGCGGAGGACGTTGCGCTCGACCGCTCCGAGGCGATCGGCCGTCCAGTCGTCGGACGCAGACGTGATCCGCGCGTCCAGCTCATCGGCGTGCTCAGTCACGGCGCCCGCCAGCTGCCGCGTGTACTCGTCGACGTCGCCCTCGTACAGCGAGCCGAGCGGACGGCCGGTCACGTCCCACTGGAAGAGCATGAAGACCGCGGCGCGACGGGCCTCGCGGCGGCTGATCGTGCTCACGGCCGATCCAGCTCCTCGACCGTGATGTGAACCGCCTCGACCTCGACATCGCACATCAGCGCGAGCGCTTCGGCGACACGTTCCTGGACGGCCGCCGACACCTCGGGGAGCACCCGGCCGTACCTGACGGCGAGCTGGAGCTCGGCCCGGGCGCGGCCGTTCTCGAGCTCGACCCCGAGCCGCCGGCGCCCCTTGCGGAGCCGCGCGCCGTCCACGGACGAGACCGCACGGCGCACGATCTCCGTCAGCGCGGCCTCGCTCACACGCACCGCACCGCCGTTCTCCTGGACGAGCACCCGGCTCACGAGCCCGCCAGCGCCGGCAGCCGCGAGCCTGCTTCCTCGAGGAACGACGTCGAATACTCACCGCTGCGGAACTCGTCGCTCGCGAGGATGTCGGCCAGCACCGCACGAGTCGTCGCAACACCTTCGATCTCGAACTCGCCGAGCACCCGCTGCGCCCGCTCGATCGCGAGCATGCGGCTCGCGTCGTGGACGATCACCTTCGCGATGAGGGAGTCGTAGTACGGGGAGATCGTCGTCCCGTCCTCGACGAACGTGTCGACGCGCACGCCGGGGCCGAGCGGCGGGCGGAAGCGCGTGATCTTCCCGGGCGCGGGCGCGAAGTCGCGCGCCGGATCCTCGGCGTTGATCCGCAGCTCGATCGCGTGTCCCTCGCGCATCGTCCGTCCGCCGTGGGCGAGCGGCTCGCCCGCCGCGATGCGCACCTGCTCGCGCACGAGATCGAGCGAGGTGACGAGCTCGGTGACCGGATGCTCGACCTGCAGCCGCGTGTTCATCTCGATGAAGGAGAACGCGCCGTCGGGACCGACGAGGAACTCGATCGTTCCGGCGTTGCGGTAGTCGATGTGGCGGCACGCGCGCTCCGCCGACGCCTCCATCTCGTCTCGGAGCTCGGCGTCGAGCGCGGGCGACGGCGACTCTTCGATCAGCTTCTGGTGACGTCGCTGGATCGAGCACTCGCGCTCGCCGCAGGTGAGGACGTTGCCGTGGTCGTCGCACAGCACCTGGATCTCCACGTGGCGGGCCGGCATGATGACCTTCTCGACGTACAGCGTGCCGTCGCCGAACGCCGCCTGGGCCTCGGAGGACGCGCGGTCGTAGAGAGTCGCGAGCTCGGCGCCGTCACGCACGGTTCGCATGCCCTTGCCGCCGCCTCCGGCCGCCGCCTTCAGGAGCACCGGGTAGCCGAGCTCGTCCGCAGCGGCACGCGCGGCGTCGGCGCTCGCTGTGCGCTCGGTTCCGGGGACGAGCGGCACGCCCGCCGCCCGCATCTCGGCCTTCGCCTGCGCCTTGTCCCCCATCCGCTCCATGACCTCCGCCGACGGACCGATGAAGACGAGGTCGTTCTCCGCGCACGCGCGAACGAACTCGCCGTTCTCGGAGAGAAACCCGTAGCCGGGATGGACGGCCTCGCACCCGGTCGTCTCGGCGGCAGCGATGATCGCCGGGATGCGGAGGTAGCTCTCCGCGGCGGGCGGCGGGCCGATGCGAACCGCGCGGTCGGCCAGCCGCACGTGGAGCGACTCCTCGTCCGCCGTCGAGTACACGGCGACGGCCTCGATCCCGAGCTCGTGCAGCGCGCGGATGACGCGGACGGCGATCTCGCCGCGGTTCGCTACGAGGACTCGGCTGAACACGGCGAGAGTCTATGGTCCGGCCATGGGGGTCCCCGAAGGCGCCGCGGAATCCCGGAGGACCCGGTCGATGGTCGCTCGGCGCCGCGAGGATTTCCGACCGAGGAAGAGCTCGCGCTTCTTCGGATGTTCCGACCGCTCTGGGAAGGGCTGGCCGCGCTCCCCCAGCCGCATCCGTCGGACCTGAACGAGGCGGCGTTCTACCTGCACGCGATGGCTCGAATTATCGGAATGCGCGCCGCACACCGCGCACATCCCGACGTCGTGCCGAACCGCTCCGGCACGCCGATCTGAGCCGACCGTTCCGGTGTGCGGCTAGAGCGTCGGCCGGCCGGCGAGCGGCTCGAGCTCGAAGAGCAGCTGCCCGAACTCGACGGGCTGCGCGTTCTCGGCGTGCACTCCGCGAACGACGCCCTCGACCTCGGCCTTCACCTCGTTCATGAGCTTCATCGCCTCGAGGATGCAGAGGGTCTGTCCGGGTGCGACGACGTCGCCGACTTCGACGAACACGGGAGCGCCGGGCTGCGGCGAGCGGTAGAAGGTGCCGACCATCGGCGACTCGACGCGCAGCATAGCCCCGCTCACCGCGGTCGTCGGCGGCTCCGGTTCGCCGGGCACCGCGAGCGGAGCCGCGCCGGGCGTAGAGGTCGGAAGGTCGGGCGTCGAGCGGACGGAGATCCGCATCCCGTCCTCCTCGATCGTCACCTCGCCGATGCCCGACTCCTCGACGATCCGGACGATCTCCCGGACGCGTTGCGCACGACTCTCGTCCATGCGCGCCTCGTCGTCACGATGGCCGCGGCTGCGGATTCCACGGAGCAGCGGCTCGGCTTCCTTGCCGAACAGGCCGAGCAGGAGCAACTCCTCCTCGCTCGCCGCGATGTCCCCAGCGCGCTCGCGGACCTCGTCGAGCGGAGGCGCGACGTCCTCCTCGCTCTCGGGATCGGCAGTGAGCTGGACGACGCGCTCGAGCGCCGGGTCGATCGGCGCCGGCGGCGTGCCGAAGGCGCCTGCGACGAGGCTGCGCACCTCGTCCACGACAACGCTGTAGCGACTCGCCGAGAGGACGTTGAGCAGCGCCTGCGAGGCGAGAACCTGGCCGATCGGCGACGCGAGCGGCGGCCAGCCGGTCTCGGCGCGAATCCGGTCGAGCTCCTCGAGCACCTCGTCGAGGCGGTCTTCGGCGCTCTCCGCGCGCAGCGAGTGGTCGATCCCGGCGACGACGCTCGCCGGCACGTCGTGGCGCGCGGCGAGCACGGCGATCCGGGGCACGAGCGGCGTCACCAGCTCGTCCCCGATGTGCTCGTCGAGGAGGTCGGTCGCCTCCCAGAGCCTGTCGAGGTCGATGCCCGGATTGAGGCCGGCGCCGCTCAACGCCTCCGTGAGCGCCTCGCCCGAGACGCGGTGCAGCGTGAGCGCGAGCGGATAGATCGCGCACGCGATGAGCTGCGCGCCGGCATGGGCCGCGGCGAGCGCCGCCGCGAGCGCGCTCCCGCCCGCTCCCTGCGCGTAGATGCCGATGGGCAGGCCGCTCGCCTCGGCGAGCGCGCGCACGAGCTCCTCCGCGGTATGCGGCTGGAGCGAGCCGGTCGGGTCGTGGAGCAGGACGCGAACCGCACCGAGCTCGGGCAGCATTCGTGCCCGCTCGATGAGCGTCTCGATCTCGCCGGTACGGCCGGGGCTGTAGACGAGTCCGGCCTCGAAGTCCCGGTCGGCGGCGACGATCGCCTCGGCCGCCTCGCGCAGGTTCGAGACGTCGTTGAGCGGGTCGTGCAGGCGGAAGACGTCGATGCCGTTCGCGGCGGCCGACGCGACGAAGCGGCGCGAGAAATCCGCGTCGACGGGACGGGAGCCGACGAGGAACCGGCCGCGCAGCGCGAGCCCGAGCGGCGTCTTGACACGCGCCTTGAGCGCCCGGATCCGCTCCCACGGGCTCTCGATGCCGCGCTTGACGGCCGAGTCGAAGACGCCTCCACCCGAGACCTCGAGATACGCGAACCCGGCCTTGTCGAGGATCTCGGCGAGCCGGAGCTGCTCGGCGGCGGGAACGCGGCCCGCGAGCGGCTCCTGTCCGAGCAGGCGAATGGTCGTGTCGGCGAGCGACGGCACGCGCGGAGCCTACCGCGCGACTCCGGCGCGATTCGCAGTCCGCTGCGGGCGTACACTCCCGAGGCAATGCAGGCGGCGAAGGGACGGTGGGCCTTCGGCCTCGCGACCGCGGGCGTTCTCTGGACGGCGGCGCTCATCCCCGGTGCGTTCTACTTCCCCGCCTACAGCGGCGAGTCGTCCGGCTCCGGCGGTGTGACGACGCACACGAGCGCGACGCTGGTCGGGGTCAACGGCACCTGGGTCGTTGCGTTCTTCGTGCCGCCGGTCGCACTTGCGACGATCGCCTGGTTCGGCCTGCACCTGAGCTGTTCCGTCGGAAGTCGTCGAGGCCGGCTGACCGGACGCACGGCTGCGTGGCTGCTCGCGGCATTCGCGATCCTCACGTTCTCGGTCGGCTTCCTTGCGCTCCCGGCTGCCGTGCTCCTCCTCGTCGCGGCCGCGCTGACGCCGGCGGCTCAGGCGCGGGAGATGTAGCGACCCTCGCGCGGGTCGACCTTGAGCCGGTCGCCCACGTTGACGAACAGCGGCACCTGAACCACCGCGCCCGTCTCGAGTGTCGCGGGCTTCGTCACGTTCGAGACCGTGTCGCCCTTGACCCCGGGCTCGGTGTCCACCACCGCGAGCTCGACCGACGCCGGCAGCTGCAGGCTCGAAGGCTTCCCGCCCACGCTCAGGATCTGCACCGATGCGTTCGGCTGCATGTACGGGAGCTCGTCGGCGACGTCGGCGTGCGGGAGTGAGAACTGGTCGTAGGTCTCCTCGTCCATGAAGTGCACGTCGGAGCCGTCGTCGTAGAGGTACTGGACGCTCTTCGTCTCGGTGCGAATGCGGGGGAACTTCTCCCCGGCGCGGAACGTGCGGTCGACGACGGCGCCCGCGTCGAGGCTCTTGAGCTTCGTGCGGACGAACGCGCCGCCCTTCCCCGGCTTCACGTGCTGGAACTCCACGATCCGCCACACCTTGCCGTCGAGCTCGATGTGCATCCCGTTCTTGAAGCTGTTCGTGTCGACCTGCTCTGCCACGGCGGCGGATGGTAACTACGAGACGGTGGTGAGCTCTTTCGTGAACCGCACCGGATTCTCGATGCCGTCCTTCGTCACGATCACGTCGTCCTCGATCCGGATGCCGAAGCGGCCGGGGAGATAGACACCGGGCTCGACCGTCACGACGTTGCCGGCGGCGAGCGTGTCGGCGCTCTCGGTGGAGAGCCGCGGCGCCTCGTGCACGTCGAGCCCGAGACCGTGACCGAGGCCGTGGCCGAACGCGCCCGCGAACGCGCTCGCTTCGATCACGTCGCGCGCGGCCGCATCGGCGTCGACGCCGGTGACGCCGGCGCGGATCGCGTCGAGCCCGGCCTGCTGCGCGGCGAGCACCGTGTCGTACGCCTCCCGCATCTCGCCGCCGAGCTCGCCGGTGGCGAGCGTGCGCGTGTAGTCGGAGACGTACCCGCCGACCCGGCAGCCGGTGTCGATCACGACGAGCTGACCCGGCTCGATGACGCGGTCGCCGGCGCGCGCGTGCGGCCTCGCGCCGGTCGGCCCGGCGCCGACGATCGACTCGAACGCCATGTCCTCCGCGCCTTCCTCGTGGAAGAGCCGCGCGATGTTCCAGGCGACGTCGCGCTCGGGACGGCCGACGAACGGCACCTCGCTCACGAGCCGCTCGAACATCCGGTCGGTGATCGCGCACGCCCGCCGGAACGTCTCGAGCTCACCTTCGTCCTTGACGGCGCGCAGCTGCTCGACGAGCCCCTTGCGCGGCACGAGGTCGATCCCGCCGTCGCGCAGTTCTTCGGCGAACGACCATGGGAGCACGTTCGACTCGAATGCGATCCGGCCGTCCAGCTCGTCCGCGAGCCAGCCGATCAGCGTGCGTTTGGTCAGCACCGCCTCGACATCGGGGACGGCCTGAGCGGCCTCGATGTAACGGAAGTCGGTGAAGAGGCGCACCCGCTCGGGCTCGACGAGCAGCGCGACGTTCGAGCTGTCGAGGCCGGTCAGGTAGAGGACGTTGACGGGGTTCGTGACGAGGAGCGGCTCTTCGAGCAGCTCGCGTAGCCGTTGGATCCTTTCGCTCATGCGTTGTGCTCCCTCAGATGCTCGAGGGCCATCTTGTAACCGTCCGGACCGTGGCCGACGAAGCGCGCGGCGACGAGGTCGCCGACGACCGACGTGCGCCGCCACTCCTCGCGCTCGTCGACGTTCGACAGGTGGACCTCGACGATCGGGATCGTCAGCGATTCGAGCGCGTCGTGGATCGACCACGCGTAGTGCGTCCACGCCCCGGGGTTGAGGACGATCGCGTCGACGGTGTCGTGGGCGTCGTGGCACCACTTGACGAACTCGCCCTCGTCGTTCGACTGCCGGCACTGGACGGTGAGCTCGAGCTCTCGCGCCCAGTCATAGATGCGGCTCTCGAGCTCCGCGATCGACAGGCCGCCGTAGAGCTTCCGATCGCGGCGACCGAGGATGTTCAGGTTGACCCCGTTGAGCACCAGGACCCTCATGCGATCAACCTATCGAGTTCGCGGCGGACGTCTGCCTCCGGCAGCCCGACGTCCCAGCGTGGGCCGTCGTCCCCGAGGAGCACGAGGCGCAGCTCGCCCGCGCGCGCCTTCTTGTCTCGCTGCATCGCCTCCCAGGCGCGTTCGCGGTCGACGCGCACCGGTTTCGGTCGCAGCACGTCCTCCACGACCGTCGTCTCGCGTCCCGAGAGGCGCAATGCGGCGAGGAGGCCCAGCGCCACCGCGCGGCCGTGCGTCAGCCCCTCGTAGCCGGCGGCGGTCTCGAGACCGTGCGCGAACGTGTGACCGAGATTGAGGATCGCGCGCTCGCCCTTCTCGTGCGGGTCGCGCAGGCATACGGCAGCCTTGAAGGCCGCGCAGCGGCGGACGAGCTCGTCGTCGGGCAGCTCCCAGAGCGGCTCGCCGGCGAGAAGCCCCGTCTTCACGACCTCCGCCATCCCCTCGAGCCGCTGCGGCTCGGGCAGCGTCTCGAGCAGGGCCGGGTCGATCACCGTCCGGACCGGCCAGTGGAACGCGCCGACGAGGTTCTTGCCCTGGGGTAGGTCGATCGCGGTCTTGCCGCCGATCGCCGCGTCCACCTGGGCGACGAGGCTGGTCGGGACTGGTGTCCAGGCGATCCCGCGCAGGTATGTCGCCGCGGCGAAGCCGGCCGCGTCGATGGTGCAGCCGCCGCCGAGCGCGACGATCGCTCCGCTCCGGTCGAGACGCAGGCTCTGCCAGAGCCGGTCGGCTGCGGCCAGGGTCTTCGCCTCCTCTCCCGGCGGCAGCTCGTGCGTCTCCGCGAGTCGCGCACCGAGCGCGAGCTGCGCATCCATCCCGTGGATGCCCGCGACCTGTGGATCCGAGACGAGCGCGACGGCGCCCGCTCCGGGGACGAGCTCGCCGAGCCGCCCGAGCCCGCCCCGCTCGACGATCACGCCGGCGGCCGCGAGGACGACGTCGTGCACATCCTTCGCGACCACGTCGGCAACGTCCGCATACACGGCCCGGCGCTCCGCGTAGAGGCGCCGGAACGCCGCCTCGTCCTGCGCGAGCGGACGGTCGCTGCCGGCGACGCGCTCCCAGCAGGTGTCGACGTCGACGTCGAGCCAGATCGTCAGCGTGTCGGCGAGCGCGTCCCGCACGGCCGCGGAGGTCACCGCGCCGCCGCCCAGCGCCAGCACGATCGTGTGCTCCTCGAGCGCCCGGAAGGTCGCCTCGCCCTCGTCCCGGAAGATCTCCGCGATCGGCTTGCCGGCCGCCGAGGCGACGAGGTCGTCGGCGTCGACACCGCCGAGCTCGCGGGCCGCGGTCGACTTGCCCGCACCCATGAAGCCGACGATCGCGACGTGTTTCTTCAGATCCGCTCCAGATACGCGCGCCAGGCGGCCACGAAGTCTCCGAGAGCGTCGCCGCCGAACTTCTCTCGCGCGGCGCGGGCGAGCTCCCACGCGACGGCCGCCTCGGCGACGACCGCGAGTGCCTCGACTGCCGAGACGTCGCTCCGCTCGACGAGCGCCTCGGCAGGCTCGCCGGTCGCGAGGTTGACGGAGCCGAGCGGCTTCATGAGCGTCGGCAGCGGCTTCATCGCGGCCCTGATGACGATCTCCTCGCCGTTCGAGACGCCCGCCTCGATCCCGCCCGCCCGGTTGGAGGTGCGCTTCCGGTCGGTGGCGATCTCGTCGTGCGCCTGCGAGCCGCGCAGGCCGGCGAGCGCGAAGCCGTCGCCGATCTCGACGCCTTTCACGGCCTGGATCCCCATCACCGCGGCGGCGAGTCGGGCGTCGAGCCGGTCCTCGCGCCGTGCGTACGAGCCGAGCCCCGGCGGAACACCGCGCGCATGCACCTCGACGCGGCCGCCGAGCGTGTCGCGATCCTTCCGGGCCGCGTCGACGGCCGCCCGATCGGCGCCCGCCTCCGGCATCGCCTTCCCCGCCACCTCGATCCCGATCTCGGTGAGCAGCGCCTTCACAACGGCGCCCGCCGCGACGTACACCGCGGTGTGCCGAGCAGACGCGCGCTCGAGCGCGTCGCGGACGTCGGCGAGCTCGTACTTCTGGACGCCGGCGAGGTCGGCGTGCCCCGGCCGCGGGAGCGTGACCGGATTCGTCCCCTTCCCCTGCGGCGCGCCCTCGGGCGGCCACGCGCTCATCCCCCACGTCCAGTTCTCGTGGTCGCGGTTGCGGACGACGAGCGCGAGCGGAGTGCCGAGCGTGCGGCCGTGGCGGAGGCCGGCGAGCACCTCGACCGCGTCGGCCTCGATCTGCTGCCGAGGCGAGCGGCCGTACCCCTGCTGGCGGCGGCGCAGGTCGGCGTCGATCGCGTCCTTCTCCAGCACGAGCCCGGCGGGTAGTCCGGACACGATGGCGACGAGCGCGGGCCCGTGCGACTCGCCGGCCGTTGCCAGCTCGAGTGTCATGGAGCAGAGCCTAGAGCCGCGAAAGGACCCGCGAGACGAGGCTCGGCTGCGGATGCTTCGTCACCGAGAGGAGGAAGCGCGCGAGCCGGCTCGACTCGTGCGGATCGAGTGAGATCGCAGCCTTCGCCTCGTCGCCACGCCAGACGCTGAGACGCGCGTGCTGCGGCTCGGTGAGGTAGACGGAGACGCGTAGCCCACCGTCGCCGACGTCCGGATGACCGCGGAAGTGCTCCACGATCTTCGTTCGCTGCGGCTTGCCGCAGTGCGGGCAGAAGCGGAACTCGTCCTGCACTCCCTCTCCGCATGCCCTGCAGCTGCGCATCGTCCTCGTTCTATGCCCTCGGCCGCGTCAGGTCAAGCGGGCCAGGGCGGGAGACGCGTGTCGCGGCCTCGACGAGCGCGGCGCCGTCGACCTCGGCGGACGAGAGTGAGATCCCGACCGCCGGCCGCTCGCACGAGACTCGGATCGTTCCCGGCTGCGGGGAGGACTGGCGAGGTTGCCGGGGGATCGGCGCGTCTTCGCGGCTGTCGGGGGCCGGAGCCGGGTCGTCCGTTCAGCGGCTTTGGTAGGCGTCGGAAACGGTCATCAGCGACCGCTCGAGCGAGAGGCGTGACGCGTTGCGTGCGAACCAAGCGAGCGTCGATGCTCGAAGCCGCGCGTCGCGCGCGGCGACCTGTCCGATCGCAGTCGCAAGGGCGTCTGGGGCGGCGCTCGGCGCGACGAACCCATTCTCTCCCTCCGCCACGAACTCGACGGCTGCGTTGTCCTCGCCGTGCACGAGCACGACCGGCGTACCGCGCGAGAGAGCCTCGACCACGACGAGGCCGTAGCCCTCTCGTCTTGACGGGAGAAGGAGGCAGAGCGCACGGCTGAGCGCATGCTCGATGACGTCGTTCTCGACGAAGCCTGGCGCCTCTACGACGTCCTCGAGGCCGTGCTCGGCGATCGCGGCCAACACGTTCGGTCGCTCTGGGCCGTCCCCGTAGATCGCCGCTCTCAGCTCGGGGATCGTCTCCCGCGCCTTGGCGACCGCCTCGACCACGGAGACCGGGTTCTTCTCCTGGATGTGGCGCCCAGCGAACACGACGACAGGCTGCTCGGGCTGGACCGCGGCAGCGGACTTGGGTACGTCTCCCTCCGGCAACTGCCCTTCGAGCACGGTCACTGTTCCGTGCACTCCCTCAGCGAGCAGCCGTCTCTCGACGAGACGCGAGAAGCAAAACGCGCTCTGTGGGACCCGAAGGCAGCGCTCCTGTACCCACCATCCGACTCGGCCGCCCAGCGGACCGAGGTACTCCCGCCAGTACTGGCGCGTCCAGAGCTCGTGCCAGTCGACGAGGAGGCGGTAGCGCGCGAAAGGCCGCACGGCAGCCGCGGCCAGAAGCGAGAAGTAGGGAAACGAGGCGGTGTGGACGACGTCGTAGCGATGTCCGTAGCGGATCAGGTGTCGAAGGACTCCGAAGCCGAACACGAGCGGTGGGAGAATCCGGCGACGGCCTCCGGTGAAGAGAGCCATGCCGGGGGCTACCGCCACGACCCGAACGCCAGGGAGATCCGGTTGCTCTCCGGCGTTCCATTGCCGCATCGTCAGGTAGGTGACTTCATGGGCGCCTCCTGCCAGTCCGAGCGCGATGTTGCGGTACCACCGCTCCGCGCCGCCCACGGTATGCGGGAACAGGAGGTCGTAGACGATGCAGATCCGCACGCACGAGAACCTAGTCCTCCCGGCCCTGCGCTGGGTTGGAGCGAGCGCCGGAAGCGGCGTCAGGTCGTTCGTCTTGCCCGGCCCGAACGGATGCTGCTCCTGGAAAGAGCGTCCACCAAGGAGCTCACGCGCTCAAACCCAGAGCCTCGCGCATCGCGTCCACAGGAGCCGGTTGCCCCGTCCACAGCTCGAAACTCGCGGCACCCTGCGCGACGAGCACCTCGAGGCCGTCGAGGACGCGGGCGCCTGCGGCGGCGGCAGCCTCCGCGGTCGCCGTGCGCGGATACGGGAGGTCGACGAGCGTCTGGCCCGACTCGAGCTCGAACAGGACCTCGTCGCGGACGGGCGTCGCGTGCACGACGAGATCGGCGTCTCTCACATCCGGCGGCCACTCCGCGCGGCGCGAGAACACTCGGGCCGCGGGCAGCGCGTGCCGGAACGCCGCCGCCGCGCCGCCGCCTCCGACGATGACCGCGGCGCTTATCTCGTCGACCCGCTCGAGGACGGCCGCGTCCGTCGAGAAGCCCCGTCCGCGCACGATCGTGTTCACCGACGGCCCGTCCGCGCCGAGGATCCGCGCCGCGTCGAGCTTGTACGGCGCCGTGACGTTCGCGTACTCGGCCTCCCGCACCGCGGCCTCGAGCTCGTCCGGCAGGACGTCGCGGAGCACGTACTCCCAGGCGAGGCCGGCCGCCGCGAACGCCGCGTTCTGCATCCGCGGCGAGAGGGAGTGCTCCACCGGATGGCCGAGCAGGGCTACAAGCCGGTGATCACCCGTAGCCATGCGTGGCGAGGTACTGCTGGAAGACCTGCGCGCTGGCGGTGAAGAAGGTGTGGATCTTGTCCGGCTCCGCAACGAAGTACAGCCACGGCCCGTTCGCCGGATGAGCGGCCGCCCGCATCGAGGCGAGCCCGGGATTCGCAATCGGCGTCGGCGGCAGTCCTTTGTGCAGCCGCGTGTTGTACGGCGTGGGATTCGCGAGCTCCGACTGCGTCAGAGACTTCGTCCCCGGGATGTTCAACGCGTAGCGGATCGTGGCGTCGATGCCGAGCGCCATCCCGCGGTGGAGGCGGTTGTAGATGACCCGCGCGATCTTCGCCCGATCGCCTGGCGCGACGGCCTCCTTCTCGATCATCGACGCGATCGTCAGGACGTCGTACGGCGTGAGGTTCTTGCTCTTCGCGTACGAGAGGTTCAGCGTCCTCCAGTCCGCTAGGAACTCCGCGAGCTGGCTGGTCACCAGCTGGGCCGCCGTCGAGGTGCGGTCGAAGTCGTACGTGTCCGGGAAGAGGAAGCCCTCGAGCGGATGCCTCTTGGGACCGAAGCCTGCGATCTTGCGAGGCGCTGCGGTCGCCGCGGCATACGTCTTGCCGGACAGCTTGACCTTGCGGTGGATCTCGCGGTCGGCGATCTTCGCCACCGCCTGCGCCCGCGCAACCATCTGCGCGCGCGTGAATCCCTCGGGGAACAGGATCCGGAATTGCCGCAGCTGACGGGTGGTCGTCGTCGGAGCGGCGTGCCCGCCGCCGCAGCCTGCGGCTGTCGCGGCGAACAACACGGCGCAGAGACCTACGAGCGCGCCGCGCACCACTCGAGATACGTCGAAAGAAGATGGGCGGCCGCGAGCGCGTCCTCCGGCGCCGAGCCGGCGGTCTGCTGGGCGAGATCGGTCGTGAAGCGCTCGTCGAAGAGCTCCACGGGGACGTCGAGGACGCCGCGAAGCGTGTCCACGAACTGCTCGGTCTCCGCAGCCTGCTCGCCGCGCGTGCCGCGCATGGTCAGCGGCAGGCCGACGACCACGCGCTCCGCCTCTTCCTCGCGCGCGAGCCGTACCACCTCGGCGAGCCCGCTCTCGGATCCGGCGCGCTCGACGATGCCGAGCGGCCGTGCGAGCGTTCCCGTCGGGTCGGAGACCGCGACTCCCGTCCGCGCGGAGCCGTAGTCGAGCGCCAGCACCTTCACGCAGGCATCTTCACGGCGTGACGAGCTCCTTCGCGGCGGCAAGCGCGTCGGCGATGCCGTCGGGGTTCTTCCCGCCGGCCTCCGCCAGCGTCGGCTTGCCTCCCCCACCGCCGCCGATGTGCTTGCCGAGCTCGCGGACGACCTGCACAGCGTCGAGCCCGCGCGCGACGAGCGACTCGCCGAAGTTGACGACGAGGAACGCGCGCCCGTCGTCGACCGATGCGACGATCACGCCGTCCGCCTTTTCCTGCTGGCGGAGACGGTCGGAGAGATCGCGAAGCGGGCCGCCCTTCACAGCCTTCGCCTGGACGAGGAGGACATCGCTCGCGCGATCGACGACCGTGAACTCGGCTTCCTGCCGACCCTTCGGCTGCCTGGCCTCCTTCCGCGCACGCTCGAGCTCGCCGCGCAGCACATCCGCCTCGCGTGCCCGTTCGTGGAGAAGCGCGAACGCCTCGCCGGAGGTCACCGCCTCGATCCGGCGCGAGCCCGCGCCGACCGAGCTCTCGGAGAGGACGGCGAACGGGCCGATCTCCGCGCTCGAGCGCACGTGCGTGCCGCCGCAGAGCTCGACCGACCAGCCGTCGATGTCGACGACGCGCACGACCTCGCCGTACTTCTCCCCGAAGAGCATCATCGCGCCGAGGTTGCGCGCCTCCGACAGCGGCGTCTCGAAGATCCGCACCGGCATGTTCATGAAGATGCGCTCGTTGACCCGCCTCTCGACCTCGGCACGCTCCTCCGGTGTCAGCGGCGACGGGTGCGTGAAGTCGAAGCGGAGCTTGTCGGGCCGCACCGCAGAGCCTGCCTGCTTGACATGGTCGCCGAGCACCTCCCGCAGCACGTGGTGGAGGACGTGCGTGGCCGTGTGGTTCGCCATCGTCGGATAGCGGACGTTCCACGGGACGACCGCACGCACGCGATCGCCCTCGCCGAAGCCTTCCCCCGCGAATACGAGCTCTTGGTCGTTTTCGAGCCGGATCACTTCGACCAGGTCGGCCCGCGAGCCGTCGTCTTTCTCAATCCACCCGGCATCCGCCACCTGGCCGCCGCCCGCGGGATAGAAGGGCGACTCGGCGAGCTTGACTTGAAACTCGCCCCCCTCGAGGTCGGCATATGCCGTGATCGCGGTCCGGACGTCGAGCTGCTCATAGCCGACGAACTCCGTTCTCGGCCCCGAAAGTGCAATCCGCGCCGTGGCGGCGATGCTCGCGCTCCGCGAAAGCTCCCGGTGCTGCTCCATCAGCCGCTCGTACTCCTCCTCGTTGACGTCGAGGCCGCGCTCGCGCGCGAGCTCCTGCGTCAGCTCGATCGGAAAGCCGTACGTCGCCTGCAGGTCGAAGGCGTCGTCACCCGTGATCTCGCCCTTCGCCGCTGCGTCCTCGAAGATCGCCATCCCGCGCTCGAGCGTCTCGCCGAAGCGCTCCTCCTCGGCGGCGAGGACTCGATGGAGATCATCGCGGTGCTCGACGAGCTCCGGGTAGGCGTGTCCCATCTGCTCGATCACGACGTCGCTGAGACCCGGCAGGAACGGCGACTGCATGCCGATGCGGAGCCCGTGCTGGACAGCGCGGCGGACGATGCGGCGCAGGACGTACCCACGCCCCTCGTTCGACGGCGCGACGCCCTCGGCCGCGATGAACGTCATGCCGCGGCCGTGGTCGGCGAGCACGCGATGCGCCTTCGTCGCGTCGTCCGACGAGCCATACGCGACGCCCGACTGCTCGGCGACCCAGTCCATGATCAGCTGGTAACCGTCGGTGTCGTAGACCGATGCGACGTCCTGGACAACGCGCGCGACGCGCTCGAGCCCCCAGCCCGTATCGATGTTCTTGCTCGGAAGGTCGGTGAGCGTGCCGTCGGGATGCAGCTCGTAGGCCATGAACACGAGGTTCCCGAACTCGAGGAAGCGCTCGCAGCGCGTGCAGCCTGGCAGGCAGTCGTCGCTTCCGCAGCCGGTCGCCTCGCCCCAGTCCCAGTACAGCTCGGAGTCGGGGCCGCACGGGCCCGGGCCGCCGACCGACCAGAAGTTCTCCGAGGACGGCAGCGGGACGATCCGCTCCGACGGCATCCCGATCTTCTCCCAGAGGCCGATCGCCTCCTCGTCGGGACCGAGCTTCAGGCCCGGATCGCCGGCGTGCACGCTGACCCAGACGCGGTCCCAGTCGAGCCGCAGGCGCTCCTGGATGAACTCGCTCGCGTACTCGATCGCGCCCTCCTTGAAGTACCGGCCGAACGAGAAGTTGCCGAGCATCTCGAAGAACGTGAGGTGGTACGTGTCGAGGCCGACGACGTCGATGTCGACGGTTCGGAACACCTTCTGGCAGGTCGTCGTCAGCGGCGCGGGCGGCGGCTCCCGGCCGAGAAAGAACGGCATCTGCGGTTGCATGCCGGCGCTGGTGAGGAGCGTCGAATGGTCGTCGGCGCGCGGGATCAGCGACGCGGAGGGGCGACGCAGATGTCCCTTCTCCTCGAAGAATGCGAGGAAGCCCTCGCGCAGCTCGGCCGTTGTGCGCACGGCGGCCATTCTAGGAGTGAGGGCGCCGGAAGCCGACCGAAGACGGCGCTACTCTCGGACCGTGTCGCTCGACGTGCTGATTCCCGTGGAGCGTCGGCGGAGGAGGCGCCGTCACCGCGCCCGGAGCGCCGTCCTGCTCGCCCTCCTCGTGCTCGTCGCGGCCGGCACGGCCGTCTGGCTCGTGCGACGAGAGACCGCAACGACCCCTCACCCTGCGGCCGTGCGGCAGCCGAGAAGCAAGCCCGTTGCGCGGACAGTGCCGCCCCCTCGGAAACCGCTCCGCCTCCTCCAGAGCGGCACGCCGCTCCTCCAGGGCCGCGTGCACACCGACATCGCGGCGCCCGCGGGGATCCTCGTCGATGCGCAGACGGGCCGGATCCTGTGGGCAAAGCGCGCGCACGAGCGACGGAAGATCGCCTCGCTGACGAAGATCATGACCGCGACCCTCGCCCTCCGTGAGGTGCCGTGGGAGAGCACGATCACCGTCGACAAGCGCGTCACCGAGGTGCCTCTGGTGAGGGAAGGGCTGCGGCCCGGCGAGCACGTCAAGGCGTGGAAGCTCTTCTACTCGCTCCTCCTCTACTCCGGCAACGACGACGCCGCGCAGCTCGCGATCTCCGCCGCCGGGTCGATTCACGCGTTCCTGCGACAGATGAACACCGAGGCGCAGGCGCTCGGGCTCCGCGACACGCACTTCACGACCCCGAGCGGCGTGATCGACCGGGGGAACTACTCCACGCCGTGGGATCTCGCCGCGCTCACTCGGTACGCCCTGCGGAACCGGCGCTTCGACCGGCTCGTGAAGACGAAGCGGATCCAGGTGCACTGGGTCGCGCCCACCAACTCGAAGATCTACCTCAACAACAACTACCTCCTCCAGTCGTACCACGGCGCGAACGGCGTCAAGACGGGCTACACGCACGAATCCGGCTGGTGCCTCGTCGCGACCGCGACGCGGCACGGCCGGAAGCTGATCGCGGTCGTCCTCGACTCGCCGAACATCTACGGCGACGCGCGCCGGCTCCTCAACCTCGGCTTCAGCCACGACTGACGACGAGCTCCGGCTCGACGGTGGGGCGACTCATGACGCCGTCGTTCGCCTGGGCGACACCGTCCGCCGGCCGGCGACCGCGAGCTCCGAGCTGATGCGACACGTCCTCGTTCGTCTCGAGCAAGCCGGCTTCGAAGGCGCTCCGCGCTGGCTTGGAACCGACGAGGCCGGCCGGGACATTCTCAGCTGGATCGAGGGCGAGACCTTCACGGAACGCGGGCAGATGCATCCGTTCATCGGCGATCCCTCGCTGCGGATCAGGTTCACAGAGGTCCAGCTCCGGGCCGCCTTCCGCTTCCTTCGCCGCTACCACGACGCACTCGCAAACGACGTGGTCTGTCACGAGGACTTCGGCCCGTGGAATCTCGTCTGGCGGACGGACTCCCGATCGGGATCATCGACTTCGACGACGTCCGCCGCGCGGATGTGTCCGAAGACGTCGCCTACGCGCTGCGCGCCTTCGTCAGTTACGGCTTGGCCGGGGCCTCACCCCTCGACCTCGTCCGGCGGACACAGTTCGCGCTCGACGCGTACGGTCGGACGTTCGACGTGCCGGTCATCCTGACCGAGGAGTACGACCGCGCCGAGGAGCGTTGCCGCCGCAACGGCTGGCATCGTGCCCTCGCGAGGCTTCCGGTGGAGCGCGCCTGGCTGCAGGCGAACCGGACGCTTTTCTGAGACGGCTACGGTGTGAGCCGCGGCGCCCGCTCCGGCGTTGCCGGGGGTCGCCATGGAGAAGCGCATGATCAGATTGCCGTCGCTCGCAGCCGGAACGGATCTGGCGGTCGACCTCGGGACGGCGAACACCGTCATCTTCCGCCGCGGCGAGGGCATCGTCCTCTTCGAGCCCTCGGTCGTTGCGATGGACCAGCAGACGGGACAGGTCTACGCCGTCGGCGAGAAGGCGCGCCGGATGCTCGGCCGCACGCCGGCGTCGATCGTCGCGACGCGGCCGCTGCGCCACGGCGTGATCGCGGACTTCGAGACGACGGAGCAGATGCTCGGGCAGTTCATCCGCCTGGTCGGCGGGCGCGGGCTGCGCCGCGCGGTGATCGTCTGCGTTCCCAGCGGGCTGACGCAGGTCGAGCGGGACGCCGTCGTCGAGGCGACGCTGTCCGCCGGCGCCCGCGAGGCGCATCTCATCGAGGAGGCGATGGCCGGAGCGATCGGCGCCGGCCTGCCCGTCGAGGACGCGGTCGCGTCGCTCGTCGTCGACGTCGGCGGCGGCACGAGCGAGATGGCGGTGATCGCGCTCGGGGGCATCGTCGTCGCGACCTCGCTGCCGGTCGGCGGCTACGACTTCGACGACGCGATCGTGCGTTTCATCCAGGAGCAGCACCGGCTGATCGTCGGCCACGAGCAGGCCGAGCGCGTCAAGCTGGAGATCGGGAGCGCGCTCGAGGGTCACGCGACGGTCGCGGAGGCCGAGGTCGCGGGCCGCTACATGTCGACCGCGATGCTCGCGCGCATCACGATCGGAGCCGACGACGTGCGGCAGGCGCTCGAACGGCCGCTCAACCGCATCGTCACGGCGCTCAAGGAGCTGCTCGAGCAGACGCCCGAGCAGCTCGCCTCGGACATCGCCGACCGCGGCGTCACGCTCGTCGGCGGCGGCACGATGCTGCCCGGCTTCGCCGAGCTCGTCCGCCGCGAGACCGGCCTGCCGGTGAGCCAGGACGACGAGCCGCTGACGAGTGTCGCACGTGGCGCCGGCGCGGCTCTTGCGGAGCTCGACACGCTGCGGCGCTCGCAACGGCGCCGCCGCTCGGGCCGACGGCACCGGAGCTGACCGTCGCCCCAGGGCGCCGATCTGCCCGGTCGCGCCGCTCCGCCCGATCTGGGAGTAGCTCCGGCGCGAAAAGCGGCATCGAATTCCCGCCAGCTTTTTTGACTGACTAGTCAATCGGTGGAGGATGTTTGCGTCGCCCATGTTGGCGGGTATTGATGCGCGTCATTTTTTCTCACCACGGAGGGACCGAATGAACGTCGTACGTTGGGGATTGCGCGGCGCCACCGTCATGGGCGCGATCGCGTTGCTCGTCGGCGCCATCGGGGCAGGCGCCGCATCATCGGACGTCGCGCCGCTGACGAACCCGAAGCACTTCTTCTGGGCGCAGGGCACGACTCAGGCCGCCAGCACGCAGGACATGCTGACGAACGACCTGATCTACCACGGGGGCAACGCGGGCGCGGGAGCAATCGGCGTCGAGCAGAAGCCTGCCGTCTACCTGATCTGGTGGGGCCCGGAGTGGGCGAACGGCTTCACCACCGAGGACACGAGCGGGGCGATGTACTCGAGCAAGACGCTCCAGAACTATCTCAAGTCGTTCTTCCAGAACGTCGGCGGGAGTCCGTGGGCGAACATCCAGACGCAGTACTGCGCCTACGCGCTCGCCGGCTCGACGAACTGCGTCGGCGGCGGCGGGTTCGTGACGAACCCGAAGGGCCAGCTCAAGGGAGTCTGGACGGATCCCTCCCCGGTCCCGAACGACATCATCACGCTCGGTCTCGCCGAGAACCTCGTCGACGACCCGATCGCGGCCGAGGCGAACAGGGCTGTGCAGCACTTCGGCTACAACCCGAGCGCGACCTACATCATCCTCACCCCGCCCACGGCGATCGGAACCGGCCAGCCGGTCTACTGCGGCTACCACTCGCAGACGACGAGCGTCGACGGGTTCGGGAACCCTGAGCGCGTCCAGTACGCCTTCATCCCGTGGCTCAACACGAATTGGCCCGGCATCGGCACAGGCGGCTGCGGCATGCACAACGTCAACGCGACAAGCGACGCCTTCGGCAACGGAGTCTTCGACGGCTGGTCGATCGTGACCGGTCACGAGTACGCCGAGGCCGTCACCGATCCCGACAACTTCGGCGGGGTGCAGGACGGCTGGAACGACTACCAGACCTCCGAGAACGGCGACAAGTGCGCGTGGCTCGACACGCAGAACATCCCCCTCGGCGGGCAGAAGTTCGCCGTTCAGCCGCTCTGGAGCAACGCCGCCTTCGACTCGACCGGCAACGGCTGCGTCGTCTCCGGGCCGTAGAGCTGCGAGACGCGCGGAAGTGGATGGAGGTGGCTCTGCGCCACCTCCACCTCCACGCGGCCTAGCGGGTGAGCGACTCCTCGTCCTCGGCGATCGTCTCGCGGATCTTCTCGAGCGAGCGCCGGATCAGCCGGGAGACGTGCATCTGCGAGATCCCGACCTGCTGCGCGATCTGCGACTGCGTCAGGCCCTCGAAGAAGCGGAGCTGGAGAATCTGACGCTCCCGCTCGTCGAGCGCCTTGAACCCCGGCGCCAGCAGCGCACGATCCTCGGAGACCGCGTACTGGTGCTCCTCGGTGCCGAGAGACTCGAGCGGGTCGAGGTCGTCGTCGTCGCCTCCCCCACCCCCGACCGACAGCGAGAGCGACGTGTACGCGCGGCCCGACTCGAGCGCCTCGAGCACCTCCTCCTCCTCGACGCCGGCCGCCTTCGCAAGCTCCGGGATCGTCGGCGACCGCGCGAGTTGCACCGTGAGCTGCTCGACGAGACGCGAGAGCTGGACGTTGAGCTCCTGAAGGCCGCGCGGCACGCGCACCGCCCAGCCCTTGTCGCGGAAGTGCCGCTTGATCTCGCCGATGATGTTGGGCGTCGCGTAGGTCGTGAGCTCGACGCCGCGCTCGAGATCGAAACGGTCGATCGCCTTGATCAGCCCGATCGCGCCGATCTGGACGAGATCCTCGAGCTGCTCGCCGCGATACGAGTAACGCCGCGCCAGGGAGCGTACGAGCGACATGTACTGCTCGATCAGCTGCTCCCGCGCCTGCAGGTCGCCGTCCTCGTGGTAGCGGCGGAGCAGGATCTTGTCGTCGATCCGCGTCATCTCGCCACCCGCTTGGTCAACGCGACCCAGGTGTCGCCGTCGCGCTCCTGGATCTCGTGCGTGTCGCATACGGTGCTGAGCACACGCTGGAGGTCGAGGCCATCCCCCGAACCGCCGCCGCCGCGCAGCGCGTCGGACGCGAATGGTCCGAGCGACGCGTGGAGCGTTCCGTCGACGGCGGAGAGCGAGATGACGAGCTCATCCACGTCGTCCCGCAACGCAAGCAGCGCCTCGATGCCGACCTGGAGATCGTCGAGGTCGTCGTAGGTCACATCGAGTCGCGCGGCGAGCCCTCCTGTCACGAGGTGGGCGATCGGGCGGAAGTCCTCCTCAGCCGGAATCACGAGCCGGATCTCCTCGCCGATCACGTTCCCGCCTCCCGCAGCTCGCCGGCGAGATCGGACTCGCGCCGGGCCGCAGCGTCCTTGCCGACCTGGACGGCGCGACGCCAATCGCGGCCCGCCCTCAGGTCTGCCGCGCCGACGCTGACTCCGGCGGCCAAGGCCGAGACCTTCGTCACGGGACGCGTGATTGCCAGACTCACGGCGCGGATCGCCGTGTCGACGCTCTCCGCGGCGTCAACGGCGCTGTCCGTGATCCGGTCCACCTTGTCGAGCTGCCCATTCACGCGGTCCACACTGCCTCCGACCTTGCCGATCACCGGGAGGACCGAATCCTCCGCTCCCCGGATGAACGAGGAAACGCGTGCCACGGTTCCGGCCAGACGGACGAGGACGAACGAAAGCGACAGTCCGACGGTCAAGAGGAAGACGGCTAGTGCCAGCCGCCACACGTCGCCCCAGGTGAAAGCCGCGACCACGATCCCGCCGGCGATCTTACTGAGACGCGGTGATCACGCCGTACCCGACGACCGCGTCGCCGTCGTAGAGCACCGCAGCCTGGCCGGTCGCCACGCCGTACGCCGGCTCGTCGAGCCGGAGCCGGAACCCGCGCGGCGTCGGCTCTACCGCGGCGCCGACAGCCGGTGAGCGGTAACGGAGCTTCGCCCCCACCCGGTCGACGTCGGCGTAGAGACGGCCTCGCGCCGTCACCTGCGTGCGCGCGAGCGACGCGCGCGGGCCGACGACGACGGCGTTCGCGGAAGGGCGAGTGCCCACGACGTAGAGCGGCTCCGGAGCCGAGAGCCCGAGCCTGCGCCGTTGCCCGGGAGTGAAGCGCCAGAAGCCGTCATGGCGGCCGAGCTCCTGCCCGTCCTCCGCGACGACCGCGCCTTCGCGAGGCGCGAGGCCGTGACGCCCGAGGAACTCGCGATAGTCATCGCCGGCCAGGAAGCACGCCTCCTGGCTCTCGGGGCGGCGAGCGGCCGCGAGCCCGGCGCGCTCCGCCTCTGCCCGGGTCGCCTCCTTGTCCTGCTCGCCGAGCGGGAAGGAGATACGCCCGAGACGGCTCGGATCGACTCCGGCGAGCATGTAGCTCTGATCCTTCGCAGCGGCGGCACCGCGCGCCAGCAGGAGGCGGCCGTCGCGCTCGGCGACGCGCGCGTAGTGCCCCGTCGCCAGTTTCTCGGCTCCGGCCCTTCGCGCGAACGCGAGCAACTCGGCGAAGCGGAAGGCCCCGTTGCAGCGCGTGCACGGATTCGGCGTCTCGCCGCGGGCGTAGCCCCGGACGAACGGCGTGACGACCCCGCGGCGGAACTCCTCCCGCAGGTCGAGCGTCACGTGCGGGACGCCGAGCCGATGGCACGTCTCGCGGGCGGCGATCACGGCATCGGGCGAACAACACGCGCGATCGGAGTCGGGCCCGTCGGGATCGAGCCAGAGCCGCAGCGTCACGCCGATCGCGTTCGGCAACGACCGGAGCAGCGCAACCGCGCTGTCGACACCCCCGCTCATGGCCACCGCGACGCGCCCTGGCGACCCGGCCGCGCGGAAGACCGGTCCGATCGCGTTCGCGAGCGCGTCCACCGCGAGCGTGTCGCCGCCGACGGCCGCCGCTTCGAGCAGCGTGAGGCCCGCGATGTCGCGTTCCAGCCCGGGAGCATCAGCCTCCACGATCCGCTCGCCGTCGATCAGCAGGCGGACGGCCGCCCAGTCCCCGCTGCGGCTGGAGTCTCCGAAAACCTCGCGCACGAGAGCCACCGTAGAGGAACGCCCGGCCCCGGCGTCCAAACCGAGCTATGCGATCCTGGTTTCCCAGGTGGGTGCCGTGCCCACGTTCGGCAAGCCTTGGTGGGACGCCGGCTCCCTTTCACGTAGCGTTGGATCTACATGTGTGCCCGATTCGGCGCACGGGGCCGAGCACGAGGACTGTAGCGCCTGCTTCGGCAGTGCGGGGTCGACGCCGTGGTGCTCCTGGACGACGTTGCCTCCGTCGACCACGACAGTCTGGCCGGTGATGTAGCTCGCCTCGGCGGAGCAGAGGAAGGCGACCGCCGCCGCAACCTCGTCGGGTGTGCCCGGCCGACCGACCGGCGTATGCCGTCCTGCCTCGAGCTCGTCGGGCTCCGAGGAGGCGGTGACGATCCAGCCCGGCGAGACTGAGTTGACCGTTATGCCATCACGACCGTGCTCGAGCGCAATCGTCCGCATCAACCCGTCCAGGGCGCCCTTGGCAGCCGCGTACGCAGCCGAGCCCGGGGCGCTGACGAGCGGCCCGGTCACGGACGAGACCATCACGACCCGGCCCCCGCCGTTCCCGACCATGTCGGGCAGCACCGCCCGCGTCAGATGGAAGGCCGTCTTGAGCGTGATCTCGAGCTGGCGCTGCAGTGCCGCCTGCGGGAGCGTAAGAAACGCCGCGCCGCCGTCGTCTGCGCTTCCGCTCTGGGTCATGCCGGCGTTGTTGACGAGCGCGTGCAGGTGCCCGTGCGCCGCTCGCGCCGCTGCAACGAGCGCGGCCACCTGCTCGGGGTCGGTCAGATCGGCGACGTACGCGAATGACCCCGGAAGCTCTCCTGCCCGCTCCCGGATCCGCTCGGTGGTGGACGTGATCGAGACGCGGGCGCCGAGCCGCGCGAGCAGCCGAGCGCTGGCGAAGCCGATTCCGTCCCGACTGCCGCAGCCGCTCACGAGCACGTGCCGACCTTCCAGCCCGAAGGGAGCGTCCATACCTACTCCGGCTGAGGGCCGGTCAAGCGGATCCCGAGCTCCTTCAGGTGCGCCGGGTCGGCGTCGCTCGGCGCACCGGTCATCGGATCGACGCCGGCCTGGTTCTTCGGGAAGGCGATCGTGTCGCGCAGGTTCGATTCGCTCGCGAGCACCATCATCGTGCGGTCGACGCCCCAGGCGATACCCCCGTGCGGCGGCGCGCCCATCGCGAGCGCGTCGAGCAGGAAGCCGAACTTCGCGCGCTGCTCCTCGGCGCCGATGCCCAGAAACTCGAACACGCGAGCCTGGATGTCGGGCTCGTGGATCCGGAAAGAGCCGCCCGCCAGCTCGTTGCCGTTCCCGATCAGGTCGTAGGCGAAGGCGCGGGCGTTGGCGGGATCCTGGTCGAAGCGCTCCTCCCACTCGGGGTTCGGCCGCGTGAACGGGTGGTGCTGCGCGGTCCAGCGCTGCTCGCCCTCCGACCACTCGAACATCGGGAAGTCGGTGATCCAGAGCCATTCGAACGTGTTCTCGTCGATCAGCCCGAGCGCCTCGGCCAGGTGGATCCTCAGCGCGCCGAGCACGCGCGACGTCAGCGGCCACACGTCGGCGGCGAAGAGAAGCGTCTCGCCCGGCTTGCCGCCGAGCGCGGCGAGCGTCTCCTCGGAGAGGAACTTCGCGATCGGCGACCGGATCTCGCCCGACTCGTCGTAGACGAGATATGCGAGCCCCTTCGCTCCCCACTCCTTCGCGAACTCCTCGAGCTGGGCGAGCTCGGCGCGCGAGAACGTCCGCGGCGCGCGCAGGAAGCGTACGGCCTCGGCCGAGGCGAAGACGCCGAGCTCCGAGCCCCGGGTCGCCTCGGTCGCGTCCTCGATCTCGAGCTCGTAGCGGATGTCGGGTTTGTCGCTCCCGTAGCGGCGGTCGGCTTCGTCCCAGGACATGCGCGGGAACGGCGTCTCGAGCTCGACGCCGAGGCACTCGCGCCAGATCGCCTGCACGAGCTGCTCCGTGAGCCCGAGCAGCTCCTCGACGTCCGGGAACGCCATCTCGACGTCGAGCTGCGTGATCTCCTGGACGCGGTCGGCGCGGAGATCCTCGTCCCGGAAGCAGACCGCGACCTGGTAGTACCGCTCGAAGCCCGCGATCACGAGCAGCTGCTTCGCGATCTGCGGCGACTGCGGCAATGCATAGAAGTGCGCCGGCTGCAGGCGTGCGGGGACGAGGAAGTCGCGCGCACCCTCCGGGGTCGGCTTCCACAGCACCGGCGTCTGGATGTCGACGAACCCGGCGGCCTCCATGAGGCGCCGCATGATCCCGACCATCTGCCCGCGCAGCCGGATGTTCCGCTGCAGCCGCTCGCGCCGCAGGTCGAGCCAGCGATAGCGGAGACGCAGCGTCTCGTCGACGTTCTCCTCGTCGAGCTGGAACGGAAGCGGCGTCGAGCGCGAGAGGATCTTCAGCTCGTCCACCTGCACCTCGATCTCGCCGGTCGGCAGGTTGGGGTTGACCAGCTCCGGCGCGCGCGCCACGACCTCGCCCGTCGCCTGGAGCACGAACTCGTTTCGGATCTCGTGCGCGATCTCGGCCGCCGCCTGCGCGCGCTCGGGATTGATCACGAGCTGCACCTTGCCGGCGCCGTCGCGAAGGTCGACGAAGACGAGGCCGCCGTGGTCGCGCCGCGTGTCCGTCCAGCCGGCGACCGTGACGCGGCGGCCGGCGTCGTCCGCCCGCAGCGCACCGCACATCGCGTCGCGCCAGGCCACTAGACCTCCGCGAGGCCGTGGACGATCCGGTCCTCCTGCCCCCGCCGCCGCACCTCGTAGGTCCCGTCGCTCCGCGCGACGACGACGGTCTCGGCGCCGAGCCGCTGCGCCTGGGTGAGCTGTCCCTTCATCGAGCGGCCAGCGTAGTCGGTGTCGACGGAGCGGCCCTCCGCTCGCCACTTGGCGATCTGCGGGAGGAGGCGGCCGCGAAGCTCCGGTTCCTCGAACGCGACGAAGACGTCGAGCCGCGGAGCCTGGGCCTCCGCGCCTTCGCGCTCCATCGCGAGGAGGATCCGTTCGAGCCCGGCGCCGAAGCCGACACCCGGGGTCGCCGGCCCGCCGACCGCCTCGACGAGGCCGTCGTAGCGGCCGCCGCCGCAGATCGTCGAGTTCACGTTCTCCTCCGGCCCGACGAACTCGAAGGTCGTGCGCGTGTAGTAGTCGAGGCCGCGCACGAGCACCGGATCGAGCACGTACGGGACGCCGTACGCGTCGAGGTACGTCTTCACCGCGTCGAAGTGCTCGCGACACCCGTCGCAGAGCGACTCGCCGATCTTCGGCGCAGCGGTGAGCGCCGCGCGCAGCCGCTCGCTCTTGACGTCGAAGACCTGGAGGACGCTCGTCGCGCGCTTGTGGGCGACCTCCTCGTCGACGAGCTCCGGATGGGCGTCGAGCCACTCGTTCAGCCGCGCGACGTACTGCGGCCGGCAGCTTGCGTCCCCGATCGAGTTGAGCCGCAGCTCCCACTCGGTCACGCCGAGCCGGCGGAGGAGCTCCGCGTAGAACTGGATCACCTCCGCGTCGACCGCGGGATCCGCCGAGCCGATCGCCTCGAGCGACAGCTGCCAGTGCTCACGGTAGCGGCCGCGACCCGGCCGCCCGTAGCGGTACATCGGCGCGATCGCGTACGCCTTCACCGGCTGCGGCTCCTGAGAGAGCCCGTGCTCGACGTACGCTCGGGCGATCGGCGCCGTCCCTTCGGGACGGAGCGTGATCGAGCGCTCGCCGCGGTCCTCGAACGTGTACATCTCCCTGTGCACGACGTCGGACGCCTCGCCCGCCGTCCGTTCGAAGAGCGCCGTGTCCTCGAAGCCGGGCGTCGAGACGCGCGTCCAGCCGTACCGCGCGCACTGCTCCTCGATCGTGCGGATCACGCGCCACCAGAGGTGGTCGCGCGGCAGGACGTCGTGCGTCCCGCGCGGCGCCTGGAACTTGCTCATACCGCGCGGAGCTCTGCCAGGAACGGATTGCGCGCGAGCTCGACGCCGAGCGTCGTCTCGGGGCCGTGCCCCGGATGGACGACGGTCTCCGGCGGCAGGCGATCGGCGAGCATGCGCACCGAGCCGAGCAGCGTGTCCCAGTCGGCGCCCGGGAGGTCGACGCGGCCCACCGACCCGGCGAAGAGCAGGTCGCCGCTGAAGAGATCGCCGTCGGCGAAGAACGCAACGTGCGCCGGCGAATGACCGGGAACGGCGAGGCACTCGAATGCGATCCCCGCGACCTCGATCGTCTCCCCGCCGCTCAGTAGGTGCTCGGGAGCGTGCGGGCGGCCCGGAACTCCCGCGGGCGCGAACTCCTGGTACCGCTCGAGCCGCTCGCGCTCCCCTTCGGGCATCCAGACCTCCGCGCCGGTTCCTTCGGCGAGGTCGGCGACACCGCCGAGGTGGTCGAAATGCCCGTGGGTGACGAGGATCCCCGCGCAGGTCGTGTCGAGCCGCGCGAGCTCGAGACGCAGCTCCGTCGCATCTCCGCCGGGATCGACGACGGCGCACTCGCCGGCGCCCCGCTCGCGCCTCACGACGTAGCAGTTCGTCTGGAGCGGACCGAGCGCATATCTGTCCACGGCGAGAGGCACGGCGGCGAGTCTATTGAACCTCTGGTTAGCCGCCCGGCGGATACGGGAACTGGGTGTCCGTGCGCCATTGGAGGCTTGGCGAGGTCGAGACCCCGGACGGCACCCGGTCGCCCGCCGTCCTGCATTCGCGGGACGGCGCCGAGCGGGTCATCCTCATCGGGCTGCGTCCCGGCGAGGCGCTCGGCGACCACGGAGTGAAGGAGTCGGCGCTCCTGCTCGTGCTCGACGGAGATGTCCGCGTCGACGCCGGCGACGAATCCGTGGAGGCGGACACCGGAACGCTGATCCACTTCGAGCCGGACGAGCGGCACTCGGTCCGGAGCGGCGGCGGCGCTCGGCTTTTGCTGCTCCTCTCACCGTGGCCCGGCGAGGGTCACTACCGCGGCGACCGGCCGCCGGCGCCGGGCGTCAGCGCTTCCTAGGCTTCTGCCCCTGCTCGGCGGCGCGCCGCTGGAAGCGGTTGTAAGACCAGCGATCCATGGTGAACGTCAGCGGGATGAAGAGCAGTGTGTAGAGCGCAGCGAATCCGAACGCCGTGATCGTGCGATTGCCGTGGCTCGCGTTCGAGATGTACACGACCACGAAGATGCCGACACCGAGGAGGAGCGAGCGCTTGGCGGCCCGCCGCCAGGAAGGCGCCTGGGGGACGCGAGCCGGGCGGCCGCCACGCTGCGGAGTCGTCTTGGCTTTCGGCTTCGAGCCGTTGGTGTGCTTCTCCGGAGGCGCGACGGCGTCCTCGGGCGGCTCCTCGAGCTCGTTTCCTTCCGCGTCGACCCAGACGGTCTCGTACTCGTGGCGCCGTTCTTTCTGCGACCGCCGCCGCTGCTTCCTCGTCGGCATGGGAGAGTTAGGGTAGCTCGCCCCCGACGACCGCCCTGGCCACGACCCGGCCGCCGAGGTGGTAGGCGAGGTACCGCCAGTCGGGCGCGTCGAGCAGCGTGATGTCGGCGCGGTGGCCGGGTGCGAGACGGCCGATCCGCTGGGCGCGGCCGAGGACGTGCGCGGCGTTGACCGTGCATGCGGCGAGCGCCTCCCCTGGTGAGAGATGCAGCTGCATCGCCGCGAGCGAGCAGACGAGCGGGAGACTTTCGCAGAAGGCGCTCCCCGGGTTGAAGTCGGTCGCCAGAGCGACGGCCGCGCCCGCGTCGACGAGCGCGCGCGCGGGCGGCATCGGCCGGTCGAGGAAGAGCGCGCTCGCGGGAAGCAGCACGCCGACGACGTCGCTCGACGCCAGTGTCCGGATCCCGTTGTCGCCCGTCGCCTCGAGATGGTCGACCGAGCGCGCGCCGAGCTCGACCGCGAGTGGGATTGCGCCGGATTCCGTGAACTGGTCGCCGTGGAGTCGCAGCGCGAGCCCCGCGTCTCGGCAGGCCTCGAGGTAGCGCCGTGCCTGGGCGGCGTCGAACGCGCCGCGCTCGAGGAACACGTCGGCGGCCTCCGCAATCTCGGCGGCTTCCGGCAGCACGTCGGCGAGGACGAAGTCGAGGTACGCGTCGGCATCGGCGAACTCCGGCGGCACGGCGTGCGCGCCGAGCCACGTCGGAACGCCGCCGGCGTCGCGGATCGCGCGCAGGGACGCAAGCTCGGTGTCGCGGTCGAGGCCGTACCCGGATTTCGACTCGAACGTCGTCGTGCCGGCGCGGAGCATCCAGGAGCGGTGCAGCTCGACTGCGGCGCGCAGGCCCTCGCCGCCCGCCTCCCGCGTCGCACGGACGGTCGAGAGGATCCCGCCGCCCGCCGCGTGCAGCTCCTCGTAGCTCGCGCCGCGCGCACGGAGCGAGAACTCGTCCACACGGTCGCCGCCGAAGGCCGCATGCGTGTGGCAGTCGACCAGGCCGGGCACTGCGCACAGGCCGCGGCAATCCACTTCGACGACGTCATCGTCGAGCGCCGGCAGCGAGCTCATCCGGCCGACGTCCCGGATCGCGTCGCCGTCGCAAAGGACGAATGCGTCCTCGAGCACGGCGACCTCGCCGAGCGCCGAGCCGCGGAGCGGCGCCTCGGTTCCAGCCGGCGTCGCGAGCTGCGCGAGGTCGCGGAGGAGCAGCACTAGTGGTTACTCCGGTACGTCCAGTGCCCTTTGGCCGTGCGAAAAGCGAGCAGGCCAAGGACGCAGGGAGGCCGCGTACCCGAAGGTACGCGGCCGACCGAGGACGCCGGCATGCGACGCTCTGCAGCCGGGCAAAGGGTGCTGCTACGTGCCGGAGCGACCACTAGCGGGGAATGCGCACGCCGCGGGTCTCGGCGGCCTCGAGCGCCTCCGGATACCCCGCGTCGGCGTGCCGCATGACGCCAGTGCCCGGGTCGGTGGTCAGCACGCGCTCGAGCCGCTCCGCCTGCGCATCGGTGCCGTCGGCGAGAACGACCATGCCCGCGTGAATCGCGTTCCCGATCCCCACGCCGCCGCCGTGGTGGACGCTCACCCACGTCGCTCCCGCCGCGACGTTGACGAGCGCGTTGAGGATCGGCCAGTCGGCGATCGCGTCGGAGCCGTCGCGCATCGCCTCCGTCTCGCGATACGGCGACGCGACCGAGCCGGAGTCGAGGTGATCCCGGCCGATCACCACGGGCGCCTTGACCTCTCCGCTACGGACGAGCTCGTTGATCGCGAGACCCGCCTTCGCACGGTCGCCGTAGCCGAGCCAGCAGATCCGCGCCGGCAGCCCCTGGAACACCACCCGCTCCGGCGCGAGCTCGAGCCATCGCTGCAGGAGCGGATCGCCCGGGAACAGCTCCTTCAGCCGCTCGTCGATCGCCGCGATGTCTGCCGGATCGCCCGACAGCGCCGCCCAGCGGAAGGGGCCGATGCCACGGCAGAAGAGCGGGCGGACGTAGGCGGGGACGAAGCCCGGATACGAGAAGGCGTCCTCCACTCCGCCGTCGCGCGCTTCGCCTCGCAGGTTGTTGCCGTAGTCGAAGACGTGGGCGCCGAGTCGCACGTACTCGAGCATCGCCTCGACGTGGCGCACGATCGAGTCGCGGGCAAGGCGCAGGTACCCGTGCGGATCGGACGAGCGCAGCGCCGCCGCGTCGTCCACCGAGTAGCCGCGCGGCACGTATCCGGTCAGCGGGTCGTGGGCGGCGGTTTGATCGGTCACGAGATCGAATTCCTCGCCGCGCGCCGCCAGCTCGGGCACGACGTCGGCCGCGTTCCCGAGCAACCCGACCGAGAGCGGCCGACGCTCGGCGGCAGCCGTCCGGATCCGGTCGAGCGCGTCGTCGAGAGACTCCGTCGCCTCGTCGAGGTAGCGCGTCTCGAGCCGCCGCTCGATCCGGTGCGGGTCGACCTCGATGCAGAGGATCGCCGCGCCGGCCATCGTCCCGGCGAGCGGTTGCGCCCCGCCCATGCCGCCGAGCCCGGCGGTGAGGATCGTCCGCCCGCGCAGGTCGGGCGACCCGAAGTGCTTCTCCCCGGCCGCGGCGAACGTCTGGTACGTCCCCTGCAGGATCCCCTGACTCCCGATGTAGATCCACGAGCCTGCCGTCATCTGACCGAACATCGTCAGCCCCTCGGCCTCGAGCCGCCGGAACTCGTCCCACGTCGCCCACTTCGGCACGAGGAGCGAGTTCGCAATCAGCACGCGCGGTGCGCCCTCGTGGGTCGTGAACACGCCGACGGGCTTGCCGCTCTGCACGAGGAGGGTCTCGTCCGGGCCCAGCTCGAGGAGGGAGGCCACGATCGCCCGCAGTGCCTCGGGGTTCCGCGCCGCCCTGCCGGAGCCGCCGTAGACGACGAGATCCTCCGGGCGCTCCGCGACGTCGGGGTCGAGGTTGTTCAGGAGCATGCGCAGCGGCGCCTCCGTCGACCACTGCCGGGCGTTGAGCTCGACGCCGCGCGGCGCGTGGATCGCCGAGAGGTCGCCCACCAGCGCCTCGACCCGCTCCGCGAGCGTCGCCGTGGCGCTCACGCGAGCGCACCAGACTCGGCCTCGACAGCCGCAACCAGCGAGCCGTCCCGGATCGACCCGGCCACGGCCTCGATGTCCCCGGCGAGCGACCGGTCGTCGCGCAGCCGCGGGGACAGCTCGCGCACCGCGGCCCGGGCCGCCCGCCCACCGACTCCCGGCTCGAGCGGCGCGTGGAACTCGACCGCCTGCGCTCCGGCGAGGAGCTCGATCGCGAGAGCGCGCTCCGTGTTGGCGAGCACCTGCCATGCCTTGAGGCCGGCGGCGTTCCCCATCGAGACGTGATCCTCCTGCCCGGCGCTCGTCGGGATCGAGTCGACCGACGCCGGATGGCAGAGCGACTTGTTCTCGGAGACGAGTGAGGCGGCCACGTACTGGAGAATCATGAAGCCGCTGTTGAGGCCGCCATCGGTGGTGAGGAACGCGGGCAGACCGTCGGAGAGGTTCGGGTTCACGAGACGCTCGACACGTCGCTCGGAGATGTTCGCGAGCTCGGAGACCGCCATCGCCAGCGCGTCGAGCGCGAACGCGAGCGGCTGACCGTGGAAGTTCCCATTCGAGACGAGCTCCCCGTCGTCGACGAGAACGAGCGGGTTGTCGGTCGCGGAGTTGATCTCGATGCCGACCGTGTACTCGGCGTAGTCGAGCAGGTCGCGGCTCGCACCGTGGACCTGTGGCGCGCAGCGGAGCGAGTAGGCGTCCTGCACCTTGTCGCACCACCGGTGGGCCTCGATGATCGCCGACCCTTCGAGCAGGCGCAGGACGTTCGCCGCCGCCGCCGACTGCCCGCGCAGCGGTCGCAGCGCATGGATCTGCGGAAGGAATGACGTGCGCGAGCCCTGCAGCGCCTCGACGGAGAGCGCGCAGGCGATGTCCGCGGCGCGCGCCGATCGCCGAGCCCGCATCAGCCCGAGCGCGAGCGTCGCCGCCATGAACTGCGTTCCGTTCACGAGCGAAAGCCCTTCCTTCGCCGCGAGCCGAACCGGGTTCAGACCGGCGCGTGCGAGCGCATCCGCCCCGGTCAGGCGCTCGCCTGCGAACCGGGCCTCCCCCTCGCCGACGAGCGGCAGCGCAAGATGCGCGAGCGGTGCGAGATCGCCGGACGCGCCCACCGAACCACGGCTCGGCACGATGGGGGTGACGCCTCGATCGAGCAGCGACAGCAGCAGCTCGACCGTCTCGACGCGCGCGCCGGAGGTCCCCTTCGCGAGCGCGTTCGCGCGGAGGAGCATCGCCGCCCGGATGATCTCGTCGGGATACGGCTCACCGACGCCGCACGCGTGTGAGCGAAGCAGCCGCAGCTGCAGCTCCTCGGTCTGCTCCTCCGGGATCGCGACCGCGACGAACCGGCCGAATCCGGTGTTGACGCCGTACGTGTGCTCGCTGCTCCCGTGCGCGGCTCGCTCCACGAGGTCGCGGGCCGCGCTCATCTTCTCCCGGGCCACGTCGGAAAGCCCCGCAGCGGCGCCCTCGACCGCCACGGCCCAGACGTCGGCGACGGTGAGGTCGTCGCCTGTGAGGCCGATCGCCGTCAACTCCGCCACGCGGCGAGTCTAGGAGTTCGCGGACGAGCGGTGCTCTTCGTAGCGGACGCGCGACGGGGCATCGATTGATTGGTCAGTCAAAGTGGATTGAATACCCAGTCAAAAAGGAGTAGATATTTTACGTTTCGGTTTCCTCGCTTCTTGGGAATTACTGCGCGGTTCTATTCCGCTCCCACCCCCAAGGAGGAGAACGATGAGGCGGAAGGTGGTGCTGCTCACAATTGCGGCACTCGCCGCGGCGGCTACCGCGGCAGCTGCGCTCTCGGCGTCCCCGTCGGTGACGATCACGACGCCGAAGGGCAACCAGAAGGTCTCGCTGCGCCAGAATCCATACCTTGCCGTCGCGGGGACGGCGGCGTTCGCCGACACGAGCGCGGGGACGACGGAGTTCTTCCTGCGGCGCGACGCCTGTGGCACTTCGGCCGACAATCCGCATCTCAGCATCATGTCCGGCGTCGACGGCGGCGACGGCTGCGGTCTGATCGTCGATCAGGTCGGGCCGGTGGGCGACGTCGCTCCTCAGGCTGCGTTCACCGACTATCCGGCCACCGACGGCATGCCGGTCGCGTACGACGGGACGCAGCCGACCAACGGCCAGATCTCGCTCTCGGGCGCCCAGGTCGGGCTCGCCGAAGTGGACGTCGACCTCCAGGCGCTCGTCGGAGGCCAGGCCGTCGACATCGGCTCCGCGACGGGAAGCGCGATCCTCGATCCCACGGGTGCGTCGACTCCGGTGCCGTTCTCGATCGCGCCGAACGCGACGCTCGACGGCTCCGACATCCAGGCGCTCGACCTGCGCGTGACGATTCACGGGCCGAACGTGCTCAGCGGATTCGTCGCGCTCAGTGGAGCATCCTGGGTCAAGGTTTCGAGCTACGCGGCGAGCGTGAACAAGGGAGTCGAGATCTCCGTCGACGATCCGTCGTTCTCGAACCCGACCCCGGCACGGATCTCCGGCTCGACCTGGAGCGTCGCGATCCCCACACCTGGCCTCGGCAAGCACACGATCTACGCCGAGTCGACGCAGGGCTACGACTCGTCCGCGCCGGCGAGCGTGACCTTCAGCGTGACGAAATGAGGAGGAACGACACCGTGAAGAAGCTCTGCGTTCTGCTTGCGCTCGGCACGGTCGCGCTCCCCTTCGGAGGAGCCTCGGCCCGAGCCGACACCTCCCTGCACCACCCCTTGTACATGCCGAACACCCTGAACACGACGAATCCGGCACTCCAGCCGCCTCCGGTCGAGGCCTGCGCGGCCGGGGTGTGCGTGCCGCCGCCTCCGCCGGCCGGCGCGCCGGCGCCGGTGAACATGGCGTACTTCGGCGGCCATGTCCAGGTGACGCCCAAGGTCTACCTCGTGCTCTGGGGCTGGGGCGAGCCGGGTGCCTTCAACCACACGACCCCGGGCATGCCCACGTCCGACCCGGATGGTGCCGGAGCGCGGATGCTCGCCTTCATCAAGGCGATGGGCGGCACGGCCTGGATGGGCTCGCAGACGCAGTACTACGAGACGGTCGACGGCCAGAACATCGACATCCAGAATCCGACGAACCAGTTCGGCGGCGTCTGGTACGACAACACGAACCCGATCCACAACAACGTGAGCGGGCTCGAGCTCGCACAGGAGGCGCAGCGCGCCGTCGCGCACTTCGGCGTCACCGACCTCCAGAACTCGCAGTTCGTGATCGCGCAGCCGCAGATGTACAACGAGGCCGGCTTCAACAGCGGCGCCGGCTACTGCGCGTGGCACGACTACACGCAGCCGCAGTACTACCCCGGCGTGCAGCCCGGCATCTCGTTCACGAACATGCCGTACGTCCTGAACTCCGGCTCGAGTTGTGGCGAGAACTCCGTCAACACCGGCTACTTCGCGGGCCGGCTCGACGGGTTCACGATCGTCATGGGCCACGAGATCGAGGAGACGATCACGGATCCCGGCGCCGAAGACGTGGTCAACGGCGTCAATCTGGGCGGCTGGTACGACTACAGCGGCTACGAGAACGGCGACAAGTGCGCCTGGGTCGGCTACACCGACGGAATCGCGCCCCCGAGCACCGTTCCGGGCGGGCTGAACAACATCACGGGCTCGGACGGGAAGCAGTACCCCGTGCAGAGCCTGTGGAGCAACGGCTCCGCCGGCGGTGCGGGCTGGTGCGCCGGCGCCGGCGACGACCTTCCCGTCACGGGTTAGGCGGGAGCGGAAGACCGTGGGCCTGCCCGCCGCGGGCCCACGGTCAAAGCCCGCTCACTCGCCGAGCAGCCGCAACTCGAGGACGTGCGACGGATCGAGCCCGTCGACTCGAAGAAGCGATCCCGCGGCGGCGACGGCGGCGCCGGCCGGCAGCAGGCCGACGAGCTCGGCGCCCGCGACCTCGAGGCCCCGCACCTGTGCTTCGCGCTCGACCGCCGCGACGACCTCGTGCAGCGGCGACGCGCGCCAGTCCTCGACGTTGAGGCTCACCTGGACGTGTCCGGCCCTGGGCAGGCGGAGGCCGAGGCCTCTCACGCCCTCGAACCCACCGTCGCGCTCGCGCACCGCGCGAGCCACGTCCTGCGCCGCTTCGAGGTCGTCTCCGGCGAGGTTGACGTTGAACGCGATCAGGGCCCGCCGCGCGCCGACGATCACGCCTCCCGCTCTCTCGTCGAGCTGCGTCGGGCCGAAGTCGGGCGCGAGCTCGCCCTCGTCGATCCGTCGCTGCAGCTCGACGGGGCCGCCGCGCCGGAAGAAGGCAGGGCCGCGGCCGGGCGCGAGATCGGCGTAGAGGAAGACGGGCAGCGCAAGCTCCTCCCCCACTCGCCGCGCCAGCTCGAGGGCGGCGGCTCGGGCACGGTCGGCATCGGCGTCGTGGATCGGGACGAGCGGGACGACGTCGGCCGCGCCGATCCGCGGATGCGCGCCCTCGTGGGTGCGAAGATCGATCCGCTCGCGCGCGCAGGCGATTCCGGCCAGGAGCGCCGCGGTCAGCTCTGCCTCGCTGCCGACGAGCGTGTAGACGGAGCGGTTGTGGTCGGCGTCCGAGTGGACGTCGAGGAGGCGGGCGTGCTCGGCGAGCGCGATCCCGATCGCGTCGATCGTCGCGCGGTCGCGACCCTCGGAGAAGTTCGGCACGGCCTCGAGCGGCAGCATCGGCGCTGAGCCTACGCTGCGACGCGGTGGCCGCTCGCAAGTCGTCGTACCGCTCCCTCGCCTCGCTCCAGCGCGATCTCTCGCGTTGCCGCGCCTGCGCGGAGGCCGGCTACCCGCTCGAGTCGCTCCCGGTGCGGGTTCCGGGCGCCGGGCAGCGCGCCTACCTGTTCGGACAGGCGCCGGGGATCGTGGAGGGGCGGGAACGGCTGCCGTGGCGGGGACGCGCCGGCCGGACGCTTCGGCGCTGGCTCGACCTCGAGGAGGAGGAGTTCTACGCGACGTTCCATTGCGCTTCGGTCACGCGCTGCTATCCGGGCCGTGCGCCGTCCGGCCGCGGCGACCGCACTCCCTTCCCGCGCGAGCAGGAGCTGTGCTCGTTCTGGCGCGAGCGGGAGCTCGAGCTCCTCCAGCCGCAGCTCATCGTCACCGTCGGCGGACTTCCGCTCCGGCGGCTGCTCGGTCTCACGGCGCTCACACCGTCCATCGGCGAACAGTTCGAGCTCGACGGGACACCCGTCATCCCGCTTCCGCACTCGTCCGGCGCGAGCAGCTGGTTGAACGACGCCGCGAACCGCGAGCGGCTCGCCGCGGCCCTCACCCTGATTCGTGAGCGCCTATCGGGCGTCTACCCTCAGGAGACGTGAGCGCGGTTCCCTATCGCCGCACCTTCGGGCGGCTCCTCTCCTTTCTGCGACCGTACAGGCGCGGCCTCGCGCTCTCGATCGTGCTCGCGGTCGGGTCGCAGGCGGCCCAGATCGCGCTGATCTGGGTCACGGGCCGCGACGTGATCGACCGCGCGCTCGTGCATCACGACCGGCACCTCCTGTCGACGTACGTCGGAGCGATCGCCGGCCTCGGCCTCGCCTCGGCCCTCTTGATGCTCGGTCGCCGCCTCATCTCCGGCAAGCAGGCGCTCGACGTCGAGATGGACATGCGCCAGGGCCTCTACTCGCATCTCGTGCGGCTCTCCTTCGGCTTCTACGACCGGCACCAGACCGGCCAGCTGATGTCACGCGCCACGGTCGACCTGCAGGGCGTCCGCTTCTTCCTCGGCTACGGCCTGATCTTCTTCTTCCAGAACGCGCTCACGGTCGTGTCCGTCTCCGTCGTCCTCTTCTTCTTCGAGTGGAGGCTCGCGCTCATCGTGCTCGCCGTGACCCCGCTCCTCGTCGCGCTCGCCTATCGCTACAGCCACGCCGCCCACCCGACTCTCCGCGACGTCCAGCAGAAGCTCGCCGACGTCGCGACCGTCGCGGAGGAGAACATCGTCGGCGTCCACGTCGTGAAGGCGTTCGCCCAGGAGCCCGCCGAGGAGGTGAAGTTCCGCGGCCGCAACGAGGCGCTCTTCGGACAGACGATCCGCGCCAACCGGCAGCGCGCGACGTACGTGCCGCTCCTTTCCTTCCTGCCGCTGCTCGCCCAGGCGGCGGTGCTGCTCGTCGGCGCGCGGATGGTCGCGCGCGGCACGCTCTCCGCCGGCGACTTCATCGCCTTCAATCTCTACCTCGGCATGCTCGTCATGCCGCTTCGCTCGCTCGGCATGTGGGTCGGCCAGGCGCAGCGTGCGACCGCGTCGGGCGAGCGGATCTTCCAGGTGCTCGACGAGCCGGAGGAGGTCGCCGACCCGCGGCGGCCGAGCGATCTGCCGCAGGGCGTAGGCGCGATCCGCTTCGAGGACGTCTCGTTCTCGTACCTCCCCGGCCGGCCCGTGCTCGAGCACCTCGACCTCGCCCTCGACGCCGGGACGACCGTCGCCCTGATCGGCCACACCGGGGCCGGCAAGACGACGCTCGCTTCCCTCGTGCCGCGCTTCTACGACGTCGACTCGGGTCGGGTGCTGGTGGACGGCGTCGACGTCCGCGACGTGACCCTCGCCTCGCTGCGCAGCGAGATCGGCGCGATCACGCAGGACCCGTTCCTCTTCTCGACCACCGTGCGCGAGAACATCGCCTTCGGCCGCCCGGGCATCACGGACGAGGATGTCGAGCGCGTCGCGCGGCTCGCGCAGGCGCACGAGTTCGTCGAGCGGCTCCCGCAGGGCTACGAGACGGTGATCGGGGAGCGCGGGATCACGCTCTCGGGCGGCCAGCGGCAGCGGATCGCGATCGCCCGCGCGCTCGCCGTCGACCCGCGCATCCTGATCCTCGACGACGCGACGGCCTCGGTCGACGCCACGACGGAAGCTCGGATCCGCACCGGCCTGCGCGAGGTCATGCGGGGCCGGACGACGCTGATCATCGCGCACCGGCTCTCCACGATCGCCCTCGCCGACGAGATCGTCGTCCTCGACACGGGCCGGATCGCGGCCCGCGGCACCCACAGTGAGCTGATCGAGACGAGCCCGGTCTACCGCGAGATCTACGAGCACGGCCTGCTCGAGCGCCAGTTCGCGGACGCCGTCGAGGCGCGCGCCGACGTGGAGGAGGTCGCGTGACCAAGGTCCCGAACAGCCACGGCCCGAACAGCCACGGCCGGTACCTGGTACCGGCCGTGGCTCGAGGAGACACCCCGTGAGGGTTCACCAGCCCGGCGGCCATCTCATGCAGCGGCGCGGCGCCGAGGTCGACGACTGGTCGTGGCACACGACCCGCCGGCGGCTCGCTGTGCTCTTGCGACTGACCGAGCCGTACCGGCTCAGGACGTTCTTCTCGGTCTTCTCCCTGCTCACGGCGACCGCGGCCGCGCTCGCTCCGCCGCTCCTCGCGAAGTCCGCGCTCACCGACGCGATTCAGAAGAAGACCGGCCGCGAGCTCGTCGTCGTCATCTCGATCTTCATCGCGGCGGGCCTGGCGAACTGGGGCATGACCTACGTCGAGACGTATATGACCGGCTGGGTCGGCGAGCGGATCCTCGCCGACCTCCGCAAGCAGCTGTTCGGCCACCTCCAGCGGCTCTCGCTCGGGTTCTACGAGCGGAACCGTGCGGGTGTGCTCATCAGCCGGATGACGAACGACGTCGAGGCGATCGACCAGCTCGTCACCGACGGTGTCACGACGCTGGCGCAGAGCACGCTCCTCCTCGCCGGAACCGCGATCATTCTGCTCGTCGTGGACTGGCAGCTCGCGCTCGCCACCCTCGCGGTGATCCCGTTCATGAGCATCGGGACCCTGCTCTTCCGCACGCGCTCGGCGCGCGCGTACGCCGCCGTGCGGGAGCGGCTCGGCCTCGTGACGGCGACGCTCGCCGAGGACATCTCCGGGATGCGGATGGTGCAGGCGTTCGTCCGCGAGGAGCGTGCCACCGAGAACTTCGGCACCGTCGCACGTCGCTATCGAGACGCGAACATGCAGACGGTCGTCCTGAACGCGCTCTATTTCCCGTTCGTCAGCTTCCTCTCCTCGCTCGCGCTCGCGGTCGTGCTCGGCTACGGCGGCTACCGCTACTTCCAGCACCCGACGCCGGCCGCGCTCGGGACGCTCTTCCTGTTCATGCTCTACGTGAACAACTTCTTCGATCCGATCCAGCAGCTCTCGCAGCTCTACAACACCTTTCTCTCGGCCACGGCCGCCCTGGACAAGATCATCGGCGTGCTCGACGAGGCGCCCGAAGTCGTCGACCGTCCGGGAGCTCGACCGCTCCCGCGCATCGAGGGACACGTCCGCTTCGAAGACGTCCACTTCGCCTACGGCCTGCGCGGCGGCGAGGTCGGCGAGGAGGTGCTGCACGGGATCGACCTCGACGTGCCGGCGGGAACGACGGTCGCGCTCGTCGGACACACCGGGGCCGGCAAGTCCACGATCGCGAAGCTCCTCGCCCGGTTCTACGAGCCGACGAGCGGCCGGATCGCGATCGACCGCCGCGACCTCAACGAGGTGACACAGGAGTCGCTGCGCCACCAGCTCGGGATCGTCCCGCAGGAGGGCTTCCTCTTCGCCGGCACCGTGGCGGAGAACATCGCCTTCGGCAAGCCCGATGCGCGGCCGGAGGAGATCGTCCGCGCCGCGCAGACCGTCGGCGCGCACGAGTTCGTCCTGCGGCTCGAGGACGGCTACGAGACGCAGCTCGGCGAGCGCGGCTCGCGCCTCTCGCTCGGGCAGCGACAGCTCGTCGCGTTCGCCCGTGCGCTGCTCGCCGATCCCCGCATCCTCATCCTCGACGAGGCGACGTCGTCGGTCGACATCGGCACCGAGCGCACGATCGAACAGGCGCTGCGGACGCTGCTCGCCGACCGCACCTCGTTCGTCATCGCGCACCGGCTGTCGACGATCCGCGACGCCGACCTGATCGTCGTGCTCGAGCACGGGCAGGTGATCGAGCAGGGCTCGCACGACGAGCTGCTCGCGAAGCGCGGGCTGTACACGAGCCTCTACGGCGACTGGGTGGCCGCGTAGTACCGCGTCATCTCGATCCGCTGCAACAGCGTCGGGTGGTTCTCGAGGAAGACATAGTCCCACCACGGCGGGCTCGGGTCGTCCAGCGTCTCCGACGCGAAGAGCTGGAAGAGCTGCCGGCCGGCGGTGGGGTCGTGGGTCGCGCGGAGCGCCGACCAGTCCGCCTCCGCCTCGAGGTGGCGCGTGACGACGTTCTGCAGCGGCAGCGCCACGAGCTGGAGGGCGACGTAGACGAAGATCGCGAGCGGGATCGCGTCGGGTACTCCCATCCCGCCGCGCCGCCGAGTGGCGAGCGAGAGCAGGTACGCGAGCGGAACCGCGAACAGCGCGTACCAGGCGATCGAGCGCCAGATGTGGTTGTGCGCGAGATGGCCGAGCTCGTGCGCGAGCACGAAGCGGTCCATCCGCGGTGTGAACGGGTACTCGACGATCGGCTTCCAGAGAAAGACGCGCCGGCTCGGGCCGAGGCCGGTCGCGAACGCGTTGGGCTCGCTGAAGCCGCTGAGCACCCGCACCGGGACGTGGACGTGTTCCGAGCGCTCGAGCGCAGCGACGTACGGCGCACGGAAGGGACTCCCGCCGAGCAGCCACGGCGAGACGAAGGCGAGGAGCGTCTGGAGCCCCACGAACACGGGCGCGGCGGGCAGCCACCACCACGTGCCGATGCGGCGCACACGCGCCAGGCCCATCACGATCGCCAGCGCGACGCAGAGAAGGACGAACCGCGCGCCGAGCGCGAACCAGTTTCCGATCGTCGCCTGCGCGTAGCTGCCGCTGAGTCCGTAGCGGTGTCGCCACCAGATGTTGAGCACCGAGAACGGGAGCTCCGCCGCCCAGACGAGCGCGAAGCCGATCATCCCGAGCAGCATCCCGGTGCCGATCGGCCCGGCGGCGGACTCGCGCATCCAGCGCACGCCGTAGCGGACGAAGACGCCGAGCACCGCGAGCTGCGTGAGCGTCCTCCCGAGCCAGAAGAGCCGCTCGATGCTGCTGTAGTGCTGCGCGCGATGGAGAACGTGCGGCGGAAAGAGCGCGCTCTCGTCGAGGCGTGGCAGGTGATACGCCGGTAGCGACGACCGCCAGAGGAACCAGGCCGCGACGGCCCAAGCAGCCGCGAGGAGGGCGGCGAGGCTTACGCGGCCGAGAACCCGGCCTCCTGGTACTCCGGCTCCTCGTCCTCACCCTGCAACGGGCTCGCGTGCGGGTACGCGGCCGTGAGGAGATAGAGGTACGCGTTGCTCTGCGCGACGTAGCGAAGCGCGTACACCATCAGATTCCGCAGGCCCCACGGTGCGCTGCCGGTGACGAGAGAGGAGAACCACGTGCAGACAGACGCGATGAACAGCGCCACCCACAGGGCGATGGAGACGAAAAACGCTGGAATGGCCAGGAAGAGCCGGAACAGCGTCTTCCACCGGCTCTGTCGCTGCGGATCGAGGGGAAGCTCGAGGTCGAGCGGGTAGGTTCCTTCCTTGCCGGTGAAGCCCGGGAACGGGTTCGCCGCGAGGCTCAGAAACGCCGCGACGTGGAACTGGTAGCGCACGTACCTGCTGAGGAACCCGTGGCACCAGCGCGGCGGCCTCCCCATGATCAGGGTCGCGAACCAGTTGACGACCGACACGACCGCCGCCAGATACCCCCAGAGCTCGAGCCAGATGGAGTGCGGGATGACGAGCGCGAACCGGAAGAACACCGTCACTCGCGAGCGACGAAGGTCGTGCGCCTCGCCGACGACGCGCACCGGATGCGCGGGCGGTAGCGGCACCGAGTCGAGGATCGCGGTCGGATCGCTGTTCGGATAGCGGTCCGTGAGTAACAGCGCATAGGCGCGCACCTGGGCGCCGTAGCCCACGCCGTAGGCGCCGGCGTCACGAAGGCCGCTGGGCATCCGGCCGGTGGCGAGCGAGGCGAACCAGCCGAGGAACGCGCAAACGCCGGCGAGGATGCCGCCGCCCGAGATCCCTGGACCCGAGAAGCCGCTTCGCCCACCGCCGTGACCGCTCTTGAGGGCGTACTGGAACGAGAAGCCGATGCTGCCTCCCAGCGCTCCGCCCACCAGGAACGCCGGAACCGCGAGCAGCAAGCGGAAGAACGTCTTCACGCGCGACTGCGCCTGCGGCTCCTCCGGCAACTCGACGTCGATCGGGTACTTGCCCGCCTCGCCTGTGAAGCCGGGATAGGGATTGCCGACGAGCAAGAGGTATGCAGTGAGGTGGACGGTGTAGCGGACGAACGCGCACAGGAAGCGGTGGATCGGGCGCGGCGGTTTGCCGAGAAGCAGCGTCGCGAACCAGTTGACGATCGCGACGATCAGCGCCGCGAGCGACCACAGCGAGAACCAGATCAGATGCGGGATCGCCAGCAGGAGCCGGAAGAAGACGGTGAGCCGGCTCCGCCGGAGGTCGTCCTCGACGACCAGGCGAACCGGATGCAGTTCGTCCATGGGTGCATCTATACGACATGCGTCAGACTGCACCTGGGGATGGACGAGGCGAATCTCGACAAGGAGACCGCGGAGCGGATCGAGCAGCCGGTCGACGCGGAGGCCGAGCACGAGACCCGGCTGACGCCTGCGGAGGCCGTCGCCCGCATGCGGATCAACGTGCCGGTGCGCGGCAACCGCAAGCTTCGCACGCTGATCGAGCGCGTCAACGACGACGACCAGCTGAAGGGCTGGTGGCACGTCTCGAACGTGAACGCGGTCGCCCGGATGGAGATCAACGACCACTCCTGGGTGCACATCCAGATCGTCAGCAACATCGCGCTCAAGCTCCTCCGGCAGCTCACGAAGCACGACATCGAGCCGAGCGTCGTCCGCGACTACGGCTTCACGTCCGACGACGCAGAGATCGTCGTCACGCTCGGCGCGCTGCTGCACGACGTGGGGATGTCGGTGCACCGTGACGGGCACGAGGACTTCAGCCTCTTTCTCGGCGAACGCAAGGCGCGCGAGCTGCTCACCGACCTGTACGAGCTGCCGGAGCGCGCGGTGATCGTCTCCGAGGCGCTGCACGTTATCACGAGCCACCGCGCCGACGGCAAGCCGCTGACCCTCGAGGCCGGCGTGCTGCGGGTCGCGGACGCTCTCGACATGGCCAAGGGCCGCTCGCGGATCCCGTTCGAGCGCGGCAGCGTCTCGATCCACGCGCTGTCGGCGGCGGCGATCGACAGCGTGAAGATCTCGGACGGCGACGCGCGCCCGATCATGATCGAGATCCTGATGACCAACTCGTCGGGCGTGTACCAGGTCGACGGCCTGCTGAAGGAGAAGCTGCGCGGATCCGGCCTCGAGCCCTACGTCGAGGTGGTCGCCCACATCGACACGGAGGCCGAGAAGCGCCTGGTGCCGATCTACCGGCTCGAAACGTAGCCCGGCTAAACTGACGGAGCCCCGTTGCGGGGTCGTCTAATGGTAGGACGCCTGGCTCTGGACCAGGTAGTCAAGGTTCGAATCCTTGCCCCGCAGCCTCACAAAGCCGCCCCAAAGGCGGCTTATCCGTTTCCAGAAGGTTGCTGTTGCATAATCGGCCGCGACGACATGGCGATGCGAGCAGCGACAGCCGACAAATCTCGTCGAGACCTCCTGAGGTTTCTCGCGATGACCCCGGACGCCAAGCTCGGCGAGGTCGCTCGAGGCTGCCGAATGACGCGCAGTGACGCGTCTCAGGGTCTTGACCACCTGATTGTCGAGAATCTGGTGCGGATCCGGCGCCCGGCCCCGCTGGCGCGAGTCCTTATCAGCCCGCTGGTCGCCTTCATCGTCGGGGCCGAGCGATACTCCCTGACCAACGAGGGGCTCTGGCGGGTCGCGAACGACTCTGACAACGAGCCGTAAGAGCGACGGGTCCTGCGTTCGCGGCCGGGCGATCGTCGGCGAGAGCCACTAGGATTCCCGCGCGCAGGCCCGAAAAGCTGCGGGAGCCAGAGGCCCCCTCACCGGTCAGCCAGGCCAGGAGAGGAAGAGCCCGGCCGGACCACGCCTCTGGCTCCCTTGCGCTCAAAGTAGCGAACGGCTGAGCCCTGAGAGCGTGGCCGAAAAGCTGCAGCGCGCACCGGAGGCGGCCCTCCCAAACACACCCCGCGATGCGCGCTGTGTGGCGCTCGGGGGCTGGGGGCGATGCGCGCGCCAGCCCCCAGAGCTGCCACTAAGTTGGACGGCCGGGACAGCGGGCGGTTAGCGTCGACGCGCGTCTGCTACCAACCCGTCGAGCGGAGCCCAGAACGCCCGGCGTGCGGGGAGCGTGCTCAGCTTCGGCGCGGCGTGAACGGCTGCGAAACCGGCGGAGGAACGGACGACGACCAGGCGTTGCCGTGCTCCGTGACGCCCGGAGAGCCACGACCAGAACTCGTCCGCCCCGCCGCGGCCGGCGACGGTGTCCTGGTCCCCGACCTCGATCAGCACCTGAGCTCGCCGGGCAAGTTGCGGGAGCGCCGCTCCGGGGATCATCCCGGCGGGGAACACCGCGTCGACGGCGACAGGCTCAGGGAGCCTCCAGGCGCGCGCGTTTGCCGCGTAGTAGAACGCGAGGCTCGCGCCGTAGGAGTACCCGGCGGCGACGACGGGCGGGATCGGCTTCGGCAGGCGGGCGAAGCCTTCGTCGAGACCTCGGCGCAGCGACGTCACCCGCGCGGATCCCTGGGCGTCGGTTCCCGTCTGGTACGCGGGAAAGACCACCGTGCTTCCGCGGGCGACGAGATGGTCGATCCAGGGCTTGAACTGGCCGACCCACGGATACGACGGGCTCGGCGGCGCGACCTTCCAGCCGTGCAGGAACACGACGACGCTCCGGGCCCGTGTTCGAGGCTGGACGAGCCACACGCGGTCCGCACCCGAGCCGAACGGGCCCCGGAACGACGGCGCAGGAGCGCCGGAAGCGGTCGCCGCAATCACACCTGCCAGCAGCGCGCAGACGGCGGCAGCGGCTCTCTTCACGACAGCGTCAGGACAAGCGCGGCCGTCACCGCCCAGGCTACGAGCACGACCAGGATCGGCGCGTCGCCGAGCAGGACCTCCTCCGGCTCCTCTCCGGCCCCGTGGCGATGGACGAGGAGGAGGTATCGACCGATCGCGATCACGACGAACGGAACCGTCACGACCATCTCGAGCGAGCTGCGCGCGCTCAGCGTGTACGCGGTGTAGGCGCCGACGGCTGCCGCGGCCACGCCCACGAGCAGCCGGTCGAGGACCGCAACGGAGTAGTGGGCGAGCACCGGCCGGCGCAGGCTTCCGTCCGATCCTCCCAGGCCGAGCTCGCCGCGTCGCTTGGCGAGCCCGAGGAACAGGGCGAGAAGCGCGGTGCAGGCCAGCAGCCACGGCGAGACGCGGACGTGAACGGCCTCGGCACCGGCCGCAGCACGGATCGTGAACAGCGCCGCGATCGTCAGGACGTCGAGCCCGACGACCTTCTTGAGCCGAAACGTGTAGGCGAGCTGCAGCGCGAGAAAACAGGCGAAGAATCCGAGCGACTCGATGCCGAGACCCGCCGCGGCGGCCGATCCCGCGACGGCGAGCGCGGCGGCGATGCCGAGCGCCGTTCGGGGCGAGAGCCGGCCGCTGGCCACCGGGCGGTGCCGTTTCGTGGGGTGCAGGCGATCCCGCTCGGCATCGCGCACGTCGTTGACGAGATAGGCGGCGCTCGACCCCGCGCAGTACGCCGCGAACGCCAGCCAGGCCTCCCCCCAGCGCGACGCATCGCCCAGCTTGGCGGCGAACAGGAGCCCCGCGAAGAGCAGGAGGTTCTTCGGCCACTGGCGCACCCTGAGGCCGCGCGCGAGCGACCGCGCCGACGCGGCGCGCGGGCGCATGCTCACGAGATCATCGGCGACCGTCTCCATCACCGGAAGGGCACGAAGCCGCTTGCCCCGGCCCGCCGCGTGAAGACGGCGAAGAAGTCGCGGTCGTCGGGAACGAGGTAGCGGGTCGCCGGCTGCTGGTAGTTGGGCACGAGCTTGATCGGGTCGAGCCCGCCCGGCGAGCTGTACGTGATGAAGCTTGGCCATTCGGGGTTGATGTCCAGCTCGATCGCGCGAACGGCGCCGGCGTGGATGAGCAGCGCCGCCAGCGTCCTCACGGTCTGGAAATCGGCGGCGGCGTAGATCAGGTTCCCGTGCCGGTCGATGCCGACGCCCGACCGCCAGACGCGCACGGCCGACCCGAGGGTGTCACCCCATCGGCTCGAGTCGTCCAGCGTCGGGTTCGGCTTCCCCCCGTCGACGATCAGCGGCAGGTTCTGCCGGGCGAGCACGAGCCAGCGCGGAAGCTGGGCGCCTCCGTGCCAGGTCGTCACGTCGACGTGGCCGTCGCGGTACGCCACCACGGTGCCCATCCCGTCCTGGAGCGGCTTGACAGTCTGACCGTCGACCGCGAACCCCCCGTGGCCGTCGGCGTAGGTGAAGCCGCTGTTGAACGTCGCGAGCAGGCGCGCGCGCTGGCTCACCGGCACTTCCATCGGCCCTCGCGGCGAGGCTCCAGGCGGCTCGTACCGGCCTGGATAGAGGGCGAGTTGCGTCCGGGTGTGGTCGATCCAGGCGACGTAGGCGACCACGCGCGGGTAGACGCGATCGGGCCGGAACGTGGTGACGAAGACCGGCGGGCGCCCGCGCACGAGCAGGCCTGTCGCCTGCCAGACGCCCTCCCCCGGAAGCGCCGGCCGGAGCACGGACGCGATGCGCGGCGGCCGGTACGCCCGGACGGTGCGCTGCGTCGGCCCGGTCCGCTTCCCGGTGCTCCGAGCCGAGACGCCGACGGCCGGCAGGGCCTTCAGCGTCGGCCCGCCGGGCGCAGGAGCCGTCCAGGAGTACCAGTAGTGCTCGACCGTGTCCACGAGCCAGGCGCCGTGGTTCGCCCGCACCCACTCGATCGAACGGATCGAAAGCGGCAAGCTCGACGGCTTCGTCATCGTCGTGATGTACGAGTAGAGGACCGGAGCGAGCACCGCGCCGAGAACCGCCAGAACGAGGCGACGGCGCAAACGACGCCTCAAGAGGCGACGGCGCCGCTCGAGGCGGTGCTGTTCGTCCTGCGCCGACCGTGTCACGCCGGTCGAGCGTAGCGTCGGCTTCGTGAAAAGCTCATGAACATCTTCCGCAGCCGGATAATCGACGCGTGAGCGTGTTCTTCGACGTCGCGTACGCGCTGGTGATCTTTCTTGCGCTGGCCGTGGCGGGCGCGGTCCCCGGCGGGCTGCTCGGCCTGGTCTTCCCCGTGAGAGATCGCCGGCTCGTGCTGCCCGGGGTCGCGCTCGCCCTCGTCGGCTGGGTCTGGTTCGGCTGGGTCGGCGGCCGCTACGGCATCTCTCGAATCGGGCTCGTGCTGTTCTCCGCCGTGGGAGCCGCGGGCTTCGTGCGCGGCTGGCTGCTCGGTCTCGACCTCGGTATGCGGGCTCGGGCGAAGCGACGGCCTGTGGTCTAGAGGCGCCGCGACAGCGCCAGCACGTTGCTCACGTAGAGCTGCGATGCCTCGCTGATGCCGTATGCCTGGACCGAGGCAGGCCCCTGCAGATACGCCGCGACGGCCCTGACGTTGTCGCCGCCGAACAGCTGCTCGAGATAGTGCAGGTACGCCACGCCGACCTGGATGTTCCCCTCGACCGTCGCCGCGACCGGATGGCCGATCACGAACAGCTCGACGAACGACCAGGTGTCCGGCGTCACCTGCATCACGCCGACCGCGCCCTGCGGCGAAACGACCTGCGGCTGGAAGCCCGACTCCTGCCAGGCGAGCCCGCGGACGAGATGCCGGTCGACGCCGTAGAAGTCGGCCCAGCGGTCGAGCAGCGAGCGAACCGTCACGCGCGTCGGCGCCGAGTGCTGACGGGGCGCGCGCCAGGCGCAGACGGCGAGCTTGCAGAGCCTCGCTGCAGTCGCGGGCCCGACGATGCCGTCCGGCACGAGGCCGCGGGCGCGCTGGAACCGGAGCACGGCGGCCTCCGTCTTCGGCCCGAACTGTCCGTCCGGACGCGCGTGGAGGAGCCTGCGCCGGGTGAGCAGGTACTGGAGCACGGCGACGTCCCAGCCCTTCATGCCGGGCTTGATCGCCCGGGCGCCGAACAGCGGCCGGCCGAGGCGGCCGAGCGCACGGCGCGTCTTCGGGCCGACGATGCCGTCGGGGACAAGGCCCTGGTGGGCCTGGAAGCTCCGGACGGCGGCCCGCGTCAGCGGCCCGAGCTCTGCGTCGATCGGCCCGAAGTAGAGCGCGTGCCGCGCGAGCGCGACCTGAAGGCCGGCGAGCTGCGGATTTGCGGAAGCCGAGCCGACTCCCGCGAGCAGGGCTGCGGCCGCGACGGTGACGAACCAAACGGGGTACCTCATGTGAGGGATATCGGCCGGATTCCGGACGACTTGAGTCCGGGGCGCTCGCCGGCTCGGGAGCCACTTGTTGCAGCAGAGCCGCGCGGCGGCGTCTAGGAGGGATCGCGCGGCGTGGTCGTGAGGGCTGTTTCGGCTTGCATAGGTGCGGCGGCGATGGTGGCTGCGAGGTCGTGGAGTTTTGCTCCTTTGTCTCGGGCGGCTTTGCGGAGGAGGCTGAATGCTTGATCCGTGCTGACGCCGAGGGTGCGCGCGATCACGCCTTTGGCCTGTTCGATCACCACGCGAGATTGCAGCGCCGTCTCGAGTTGCGCGACTCGTTCGAGGAGGAAGCCGTTCGAGTCCCGCAGGCGTTCCTTGGACGGGCGTAGGAGCACGTACTGGCGCTCGTCGAAGTGGAGCAAGATCGAGTCGATCTGCTCGGCGTCGAGCCAGCTGCCGAGCGAGTCGAACAGCTTGAGCAGGAGTCCGGACAGCTCGCCGACTTGGACTTCGAGCTGCCAGGCGCCGTCGTCGTGGACGAGGTCGGCGTCGTAGTCCGTGCGCAGCAATTGCAGGAGCGACTCTGCGTGCGCGCGGGTGGAGTTCTCGATGCGGAGAGTTGTGCCGTCCATCAGCTTCACCCCTCGATTCGTTGAGTCCATCTGGTCCCCAACGAGAAGGAGCGGGGCGGCTGACAGAACGAGGACTAGGTTCCTGCGTCGAGCGCCACTGCTCGCTAAGCCCTCCGATCAGTATGCCACACGTGCAATGGGACGGCCCAAGCGGGATCTCGGCCTGGAGCCGCCCCGACGGTCGCGAAGGGAAGAAGCGCGGGCGACTGACAGAACGGAGAAGAGCGTGTCCCTGCGTCTGCACGACTCACGGTCGCGGTCGTGCTCACAGTATGGCGAAGCCGGTATTGCGTCTTGAACCTGCCCCGGCCTGGGCTGTAAAATCGGTGGCGTCACGGTGTCTTCGTGGAGCCGAGAACCCGCCGCCCCACAAAGCAACCAGGGGGAGCGGAATGGAACGTTTCTCGGTCTCGGCCGGAGTCCGCGAGGGCCTTCAAGTCCTGGTCGTCCGGGGGGAACTGGACGAGCTGACCGCCCCGGAGCTCGATCGCGAGATCGACGGTCATCGCTTCGGTTGGCCCGTGATCGTCGACCTCAGCGACGTCCAGTTCATGTCGTCGGCGGGCTTACACGTCCTCTTGCGCAACCGGCCCGAGAAGGTCGCACTCGTCTGCCCACCCGGCAACATCCGGCGAGTGCTCGAAATCGTGCGCGCCGACACCCGCGTCCCGATCTTCTCCGATCTCGACGCTGCCGCCCAGAGCCTGACGCTGACGCAAGGAGCGCGGGACCGGGTGGGGTCGGAAAGCGGCGCCGGCTCAGCCGTCCACGAGCAGTCCGTTCAGCGGCCCGAGTAACGCGGCCGAGCGTCGCGACACGTGCGGCAGCCGCAGCAGCCGGTGCGTGAGTGGGCGGCCGGCCTGGCGGCGCGCGAGCTGCTCCTCGGCCAGCGGCCTCCAGAGCTCGTCGACCGCGCGGGCCGGATCGGCGGGCAACTCGTTCGACGGCCGCTCCAGGTGCTCGGCCCAGAGCTCGAGCCGCGTCGCGCGCGCAAGCTCGCCGTTCCACGTCGCGACGTTCACCTCGGTGTCGTTGAACAGCGAGTGCTCGTTCAGGTTCGCCGAGCCAAGCGTCAGCCACTCGTCGTCGACGATCCCGACCTTCGCGTGGACGTAAACCGGCTTCGGATCCTCGCCGCGGCGCTGGTGGAGCGTGCAGGCGAGGAAGCGGCCGTTGCCGTCGTCCGCCTCGACGAGCCGGCCGAGCTGCCCACGCGTGTGGTCGGCGCCGTTGTTCGGCCGCGCCGGCAGCAACACGAGCATCCGGAAGTCGTCGGCCGGGGGGTTCCGCAGCTTGGCGATCAGCACCTCGCTCACCTCGGGCGACCAGAGGAACTGGTTCTCGAGATAGATCAGCCTGCGCGCCGAGCGCAGCGCGCGGAGGTAGCTCTCGAGGATCGAGAAGTCGCCGTCCCCGAGACGCGGGTAGATCCGCTCGGGCACGGTGCGGACGAGCTGCAGCTCGACCTCTCCCGCGGGTGGCGGCTCGGCCGGGTCCCCCAGCGCTTCTCCGGTCACGGCCTCCCAGCGCAGCCGGAAGTGCTCGGCGACGTCGCGGACGATCGGCCCTTCGAGCCGGCACGCGGCGTCGTGCCAGCCGAGGGCGTCCCGCGCGGGATGGTCGCGCCGGTCGAACCGCAGGCCCGCGTAGTCGGTCAGGTCGATCCCGCCGACGAACGCCACGCGGTCGTCGACGATCACGAGCTTCTCGTGGTGGCAGTGCATCGGCCGCTCTCGGCAATCGAGCGCGGTGCGGATCAGCGTTCCGCCGGCGAGCTTCTCGAGCGCCTCGCGCGCTTCTGCGCGATCGGGGTGGAAGAGCGGGAGCGGCGCGCCGGCCCAGGCGAGCACGCGGACGGGGACGCGCTCGGCCGCTTCTCCGAGCAGCGCGGCGAGCGTCGGGCCGTCGTGACCCATGACGAGGCCGGGGGTGAAGAACC
>DATGEB010000009.1:0-11268 GCA_035310545.1 Gaiellaceae bacterium | reverse complement strand
GCTTCTCCTGGTAGCCATCGTTTCCGCCGCGATAGTGGCTGGTACTCCTACCGCTGACGGTGCGCCGAATCCGCGGCGCGCGCAATCTGGGGCGACCATCCTCCATCTCCGCGTGCAACTGCGCGCACTCGAGGCTCGGGTTCACAGGCTCACAGTCGAGCGCAATAGAGCGCGTGCGTCGCTCGCAAGGGCGAAGGCCCGACGCGTTTCGCCGCTTACCGTCGCCGTGGAGGACGTCCGCCGAGAGGTTGAGTGGGCACAAGGAGTCGCGTCTTCACGGTTGTCCGGCCAATACGTCGCCGAGGCCGCGATGGACTACGTGATCGGTCATGTGAGGACAGGGCTGTACGGCTACCTCGAAGATATCGGTGCCCCGCTGCCGCCCTACTTGGAGCCTGTAAACGAGATCCTCGCTACCCAGACGGGTGTCTGCGGACAGGCCGAGCGTACCTTCGCAGCAATTGTGGAGGCACTGGGCTTCCGGGTTCACGATATTGGCTTTGAATTTGTCGACCCGAACGGCGCTCCGGACGCGCACTCTGCTGCCGAGGTGTTTTACGACGGTGGCTGGCACTTCTTCGACCCAACCTTCGGCCAATTCTGGACGGACGCCGCCGGCAAGGTCCTCCCGATCGCGGACGTTCGCTCTGGTCTCGGCACGAGACAGAAAGACAATGCTGCCTTCGTAAATCTGATCGAGAATGCTAGCTGGGGTGGTGACTACACCTGGTTCGAGACCGACCCTTCGACCGTCGTGATCACCGTTCAGCAACCGCGATGAGCGGTTGTCCCGACCGTGATCTCGCTGATTGCGCTGTTCGTTCGCGCTACCGGGAGGATCCGACCTCGCCGTCGTAGACCTGGAGGGTCCGGTCGATCACCGCGTCCCACCCGAACCGGTCGCGTGCGCGTCCGCGCGCTGCGCGGCCGAGCCGCTCTCGTAACTCCGGATCTCCCAACAGTCGGTCGACCGCCTCGCGCAGTGCCGTCGCGTCCCGCGGCGCGACGAGGAGCCCGGTCTCGCCGTCGGTGACGAGCTCGAGCAACGCACCGCCAGCCGCGGCGACCACCGGGCGCCCAAACGCCATCGCCTCCGCGGCAGCAAGACCGAAGCCCTCCCGCTCGCACGGCGCCACGACGACGGAAGCACGCTCGAGCAGCCGCTCGACCTCGGCGTGCGGCACCGCTCCGAGCGCGTTCGGGACGCGATCCCGCAGCGGTCCGTCGCCGGCGACGACGAGGTTCAGGTCGCCGACCGCCTCGACGAGCGTGTCGACGTTCTTCTCCGGCGAGAGCCGCCCGACGTAGAGCACCTCCGCCGGCTCGGCGGGAGCGGCGACCTCGTCCGGAATGCGCACGCCGTTCGGGATCACCGTTGCTTCGATGCCCGCCGCGCGGACGCCGGCCGCGACCGTCTCCGAGACGCAGATCACCGCAGCGGCCGGTCGCAGGAGCGCTCGGACGAGACCCGGCCGGCGCTGCGCCAGCTCGACGTCGGAGAAGCGACCGGCCGACCCCGAGCCGTGGAGCGTGACAACGAACGGCGTCCCGCCGAAGCGCGCGACCGCCGCAGTGAGGAGCCAGTGCGCGTGGACGAGATCCGCCGCGCGCGAGGCGCGCCGCAGCGCCCGCCACATCGAGAAGAGCATGAGGGGCGCCGCCCAGGGCCGGCGCCGCAGATTCGCCGCCACCCCGCCGCCGTAGGCGAGGCCGTAGTCGCGATACCCGCTGCCGGGCGCGAGCACGTCCACCTCCACCCCGCGCTCGCGCAGCCGCTGGACGGCGTCGGCAACGAACCGGCCCGCGAACTCCCGCTCCGTCCGCGGCCACGACGTCGTGAGGACGACGACCCGCACTAACCGGGGCGTTGCGTCGCTCGCGCTCCGAAGACGACGGGCAGCGCGAGCGCGAAGGCCAGCAAGGCGTAGAAGTAGTAGAACTGCATCGTGAGATAGAAGAAGTTGGCGGCGATCGTCCCGACCAGGGCCGCCGTCATCCCGTAGGCGAGCGGCCGCACGCGCGAGCCCTCGTCGTCGCCGATGCGGTCGAGGAGCCGCCCGAGAACGCGCGCGGCTCGCAGCCGGAGGAAGACGTAGCGGAGGAAAACGACCCAGAGGACGAGGCCGATCAGGCCCGACTCGACGATGACGGCGACCCAGTACGAGTGCGCGCCGTAGTTCGCCTTCCCGGTCACGAACTCGTAGTAGACGGCGAAGTTGTTCAGCCCGAGTCCGAGCAGCGGGTGCATGTGGAGGATCTGCCCGATGAACGAATAGACGGCGAAGTGCGCGTTCGCGGAGCTGCCCTGGGTCGAGACGCGTTGGCTCAGGAACGTCTCGAAGAAGTGCTTCCGCGTGAGCAGCACGCCGAGCAGCACGACGACGAGGGCGCCGAGGGGGTAGAGGAACTGCTTCGAGCGGAAGAAGCGCCGGTACGGCAAGGCGAGGACGAGCGCGCCGGCGATGAGCCCGACGCCGCCGCTCCGCGAGAACGTCGCGATGTCGACGAGCAGGAGGAAGACGAGCGCGACCGCCAGCGGCCACTTGAGCCGGTGCCGCCGCGGCAGGCGCAGGTAGACCGGCGTGAGCATGAGTAGGGGGACGATGAGCATCACCCCGAGGTGGTTCGGGTCGCCCGTGAGCGCGTTGACGCGATAGATGTTCTGCCCGTTGATCGCCCCGTAGATGTTGATCTTGGCCGCGCCGCCAGTCAGCGGGTTGAGGAAGAGGTTGTCGAGGCTGTGGCCGGCCTGCTGCGAGAGGAGCTGGAGGATCCCGTAGACGGCATTCGCGACGAAGCCCACCGCGAACCAGCCGAGCGCGCGCCAGAAGAACCGCTCGCCGCGCTGTACGAGGTAGCCGATCGCGGCGATGATGAACGCGAAGTGGATGACGAACTTGACCATCCCCTTCGTGAACTGGGTGAGCCCCTGGCTCGTGTCGATGTTCCAAAAGCCCAAGAGGTAGATGAGCGCGAAGGCCGCGAAGAAGCCGAGCGCGATCGCGCTCGTTCGCGGCAGCGGCCGGCGCTCGGTCACGACGTAGGCGACCAGGAACAGGATCGTCGTGATGTCGTTGAGCCCGATCTGGCCGGCGACGTCCCAGTGCACCTTCTCGAAGGTGGCGACAAAGAGCGACGCCAGAAAGAGGCCGGTGACGATGCGCTCCTGCGTGCGCGGCACGGCGAGCGTGCGGCTGGAGGTGAGCGCGGCGGCGGTCATGCGACGCTCCTCAAGACCTCGGCGAGCTCCTCGACGCGCGCTCCTCGGGCGAGCTTCTGTCGCCATTCCGCGGAGAGCGGCGTGCCCTCGAGGCTTCCGTCCCGCCAGCGGCCGTGCAGATCGAGCAGCGCCTGGCGCAGATCGTCGACGTCGTCGGAGGCAACGATCACTCCGGCGCCAGTCTCGCGCACGAGCCGAGCGGCTGCGCCGTCGGGCGGAACGGCCGCGAGGATGGGCCGTTCCGCGGCCAGGTACTCGAAGATCTTTCCGGTCAGCACACCTTTGCCGCGCCCACCCGAGTCCGGGACGAGCAGGAGCAGCGCCTCGGAATCGCGCTGCAGCTCGAGCGAGCGCCGGCGGGAGACGTCGCCGAGCAGCTCGATGCGGTCGCCGAGGCCGAGCGACTCGGCGTACTCGCGGTCGGCGGCGCGAAAGTCCCCCGCGAAGCGAACGACGACGTCATCGAGTCCCGACTCGGCGAGCGCCCGCAGGAACGGCTTCGGGTCACGCTTGCCGTGGAAGTGGCCGGTGTGCGTGATCCGGAGCCGGTTGCTCGTGTGGTGCGCGAGCCCGGCGAAGTCGTCGAAGTCGCAGCCGTTGGCGATGGTGACGACCTTGCCCTTCGGCTCGAGGGCACGCGCCTCCTCCGCGATCGCGTCGGACGCCGCGACGACGGCGTCGGCCTGCGACGCGACGAGCCTCCCCACCCCGCCGACCGACTTCTCTTTGAGCCGCGCGAGCTGCGACTCGTAGCCGCGCCGGTGCGGGTGCGAGGTGAGCGGGTCGCGCAGGTCGGCGACCCACGCGGCGCCGGTCGTGCGCTTCACCGCGGCACCGAGCAGGTGAAGAGACGGGGGCGGCGAGGTCGTGAGCACGACGTCGATCTTCTCCCGGCGCACGAGCCGGATCGCCACCGGCAGCGCGAACGTGCTCCACGGGACGTTCTCGTCGGGCACGAGCAGCCGTCGGCCGATGAGCGCCGCCTGCGTGCCGATTCGCGCGATTCCCTCTTTCTCGACGAGCTTCTCCGACGGGCGGCCGGCGCTCGGCCCGACGTAGCGCACGCGGTGGATCCATGCCTGCGTCGGCAGCTCGAGCTCTGCGTCGTCGGGGGGCGAGCCGGGCACATCCGGGGCGAGGACGTGCGTCTCGATCCCGAGTGCGGGGAGGTGCGTCGCGAACTTGAGCGGCCGCTGCACGCCGCCGCCGCCACCGGGTGGAAAGTGGCGTGTCACGAGCAGGACCTTCACGGCGCCAAAGGTACTGCCGTGCGAAAGACCACGAACCGGTCATCCGCATACGCCGGTCGCAGCCCCTCGCGTTCGATCGCCTTGAAGCGCTCCGCGCGCGTGAGCACGATCCACTGCGCCCGCCACGTCTGCGCCACCGCGAGCGTCGGGTCGTTGAGGAACCGCAGCACTGCTCGCTTGCGCTTGTGCAGCTGGTTCGGCCGTGTGTTCGCCGCGTGCGTCGGCGGCACGGCGACGACGTAAACGGGAGCGAAGGCCGTCGCCCGGTAGCTCGTGGGCAGGTCGGCGAGGACGACCGACCGCGGCCGGACGTCGTGCTGCAGGAAGCGGATCAGCCCCGGCGTCAGGGCCGCCTTGTCGTGCGCGGTCGGCGGCGACCAGTACGAGAAGCCGTGCACGACGACGGGCAGGACGAAGAGGAAGACGGCGCAGGCGGTCGTGATTCCACGCTGGCGTGTGACCGGAAGCAGCGGGCCGCGACGCCTCCACGCCAGCAGGGCTCCGACCACCAGCGCGGCGATGCTCCCGTAGAGCGCGAACCAGACGACCCACGCCGGCTCCGTGCGCGGCGCGCGCAGGCCGAAATCGCCGGTGTAGGCGATCTGGAGCCAGATCCCGAACGCGAGCGCGCCGACGATCGCGAGCGTCCTCGAAAAGCGGCTGACGATCGCCGCGCCGCCCGCGAGCCCGACGGCCAGCGGGATGAACGCCCCCGCCCGGCGCGACTGCGAGAGGGAGACCGCGTCGGAGAAATGCGGGAACACGAGAGGCCAGAGCTCGATGCCGAGGATCGCGACCACACCGCCCAGCACGAGCGCGGCCCAGCGGCGGCGCCGCGCGAAGAACGCGAGTGGCGCCAGGAGCAGCGCGGCAACCGCGACCGAGCCGTTCCGGTCGATGCGGTTGGGCGCGAGGTTGTAGCGCGTGAGCGAGTGCCAGCCCTCGAGGTCGTGGCGGTAGTGGTAGAGGTTCTTCGCGAGCTGCGCCGGCCCCGGAGAGACGGGGATCGTCTGCTGGACGACCGGCTCGAGCCAGAGGAACGCCAGGGCCATCGGCACCCCGAAGACCGCGAACGCGAGAACCCCGTTCCGCAGGTCGGTGCCGCGCGTGAGCAACGCGCGCGCGAGGACGAACGCGCCCAGCGGGATCGCGAGGAAGAGCGCGTACGTCGGGTGGACGAGCGCGAGCGAGACCGACGCGGCGGCGAGCATGACCGCACCCGGTCGCGTGGGCCGCCGCACGAAATGGAAGAAGAACGCCACGGCCCCAGGCACGAGCAGCTGCGTGGCGACGGTCGACGGCTCCCAGAGGAACGAGTAGACGCCTCCGTGGCCCGGGGCGAACGCCTTGATCGCCACCTGCCCGAAGACGACGGCCAGCGCGAGGCCGGTCGAGCGGAAGATCGCCCAGCCCATCTCGAAGACGAGGACGAGCGCGAGCGGCACCAGCAGGCTCGATTCGTGGGCCGCGACGCTCGTCGGATCGATGCCGGCGAGCCGCGCGACGAGCGCCAGCCAGGCGTGCCACATCGGGAACGCGTAGCCCGGGTGCAACCCCCCGTGCGCGAACTCCCCGACGTCGTGCAGCGAGAGCGAGTGAAGCGTGTCGAGCTTCCGGATGCGGCCGAGGTGAAAGAACGCGTCGCCCGCGAAGACGCCCTGCACGAACCAGACGCCGACACCGAGCCCGACCCCCGCGAGAACGAGGACCCCGCGCATGAAGCGCGCGGATCCCGGGATTCGCACCTCTTCGACCTGCCGGCCGACCAACGACGAGACGAAGGCGAGCGCACCGGCACCGAGCACGAACGCGAGCGTGACGTCGATCGACGCCCCGAGCGCGAACGTCAGCGCGAGCCCCATGCCGACGAGCGTCACCGAGGCCGCGAACGACGCGGCTGCGCTCCGCTGGCCGAAGCAGCGCGCGACGAGGATCCCCGGCAGCAGGACGACGAGCGTCGCCGCGGCGAGCCGCAACCAGAGGCCGAAGCCCGTCTCGGGCACGAGCCGGGCGATCCCGAGTAGCGCTGCGACGGCCGCGGGCGGCACGAGCCGCCAGGCGGCGCCGGTGGGCAACGCTGCCGTTCTGCGCACGTCGGCCGCAGCGGGAAGCGCGAGCCAGTTCATCGTGCGGCTCCGGCCACGGAGCGGGTGCGCACGCCCTCCCAGGCGAGGATCGCCGCACCGGGTAGGGCGACGACGACCGTGACGACGAAGAACAGGAAACCGGCCGAGAACGCGCGATCTGCGGACACGCCGAGGGCTCCGAGAAAGCTCACGAAGAAGGATTCCCGCACGGCGAGCCCGTTGATCGTGAACGGCACGAGCATGACAAGGAAGAGCAGCGGGCCCATCACGTAGTACGGCCGCGGCGAGAGATCGACTCCGACCGCCTTGCCCGCGCACCAGATCGCGAGGACGCGCACGGCCTGCACCGCGACGGTGAGCGCGAAGGCCCAGCCGAGGACGCCCAGCCTCCTGCGGTATGCGTGGAGCGCGAGGTAGACGTCCCGCAGGACGGACTCGAGGCGCAGGCGATGGAGCAGCGGACGCAGCCCGTGCAGCAGTGGATGCAGGCTGGTCGAGAAGAGAACGAACGCCGCGGCCACGCTGAGCACGACGAACGCCAGCTCGACCCAGAGGTAGCCGCCAACCGAGTAGCGGCCGACGGCGAGCGCGAAGCCCACGGCGGCGAGGACGAGCGTTGCGAAGCCGCCGAGCGCGCGCTCGAGCAGCACCGTGCCCGCGACCGGCCCGCGCGAGCCGGGATGCCGCCGCGCCGTCTCGTAGATCCTCGAAGCGTCGCCGCCGAGCGAGGTCGGCAGCACCTGCGCGGCGGCGTACGAGACGAACGTCGTCCGCACGAGCCAGCCGAGGCGCTCGCGCACGCCGGTCGACACGAGGAGCCTGAGCCAGCGCCACGCGAGCGGCCACACGGAGACGACCCAGATCCCCAGGGAGGCGAGCCACCAGCCGAGCTTCGCGTGAGCCAAGACGTGTCCCGTCTGTCCGAGGTCGATCCGCCAGAGGACGTACGCGGTCGCGAGGCCGGTGACGACGAGCGTCACAGCGAGACGAACGGCGCGGCGACGCTTCACGCGGCCTCCCTCAGCCAGTCGAGCGTCGCGCGGATGCCGTCCTCGAGCGCGACCTCGGGCCGCCAGCCGAGCGAGCGGAGTCGACTCGTGTCGAGCGAGTCGATCACGGCCGCGTAGCCCGGAGGCGGATCGGCGAGCTCGACGAGCGTCTCGTCGACGTCGGCCGCCGCGCAGACCAGGGCCGCGACCTCCTCGAGCGCGCGCAGGTCGTCGTCGCGGCCGACGTCCCACTCCCCGCGCTCGCCGTGCTCGACGAGGATCGCGACCGCCTCCGCCGTGTCGTGCACGAAGCAGAACGACCTCGCCCAGCCGCGATACGCGACGACGGGCTCGCCGGCGAGCGCCTGGCGCAGCATGGTGGGGATCGAGCCGCGGCGCTGCAGCGGGCCGTACGGGTAGTGGAAGCGGAGGATCGTGGCCTCGCCCGCGACCTCCTCGCTCGTGCGCTTGCTCTCGGCGTACTCGGTCTCGTCGGAGTGGACGGCCGTCGTCGAGCCGTGGAAGAGCGGAACGCCGCGCTCCGCGCACGCGGCGGCGACGAGGCCGGCGATGGGCGCGTTCTGCGCAATCCGCTCGTGCCCGGGCAGCACGGCGGCGAGATGCACGACGACGTCGGGCTCGTGCTCGCGGAGCAGCCGGTCGATCGTCCCCGGCTCCGCGAGGTCGCCGTCCACACGGCCGAGCGGAACGGCATCGTGCCCGGCTCCCCGCAGAGCCGCGCAGACGTGCGTTCCGAGGAACCCGCGACCCCCAGTCACCAGCGCCTTCACCCGACCGCGAGTGTAGTGGGCGGCCCCGAAGTAGCATCGTCCCGTGCCCGACCCCCGCACCCAGATCGTGGCCGACGCCTACGACGTCATTGGAGAAGCCTTCGCTGCGTGGCGCGAGGAGGCCGTCGGCGACCCTCGCCGCGACTGGGAGGAGAAGCTCACCTCGCGGCTGAAGGACGGAGCGCGCGTACTCGAGCTCGGCTGCGGTGGCGGATCACCCGAGACGAAACGGCTCGCACGGCGATTCGCAGTGACCGGCGTGGACATCTCGCCTCGGCAGGTGCAACGAGCTCGCGCAGCCATCCCGGGAGCCGAGTTCATCTGCGCCGACTTCACGGACCTGCAAATGCCGGCTGCGTCGTTCGACGCGGTCGCCTCCTTCTACGTCTTCAACCACGTGCCCCGCGAGCTCCTCGCGCCGCTGCTCGTCGACATCCACCGCTGGCTGGCGGCGGGGGGCTGGCTGCTGACGGCATTCGGCCAGACGGACAACGCCGGCTGGAGGGGCGAGTGGCTCGGCGCACCGACGTTCTTCTCGAGCTATGTGCCAGAGATCAACTCGCGGCTTGTCCGTGAGGCCGGATTTCGAGTCGAGGAGGACGAGGTCGTCGAGTGGGACGGCGCCGACACGCCGGAGTGCTTCCAGTGGGTGCTCGCGCACACATGACGACGATCCTCGTCACCGCCTGCGGCGCGCCGGGGGCGGCAAGGCTCCTGCGCGCGCTGAGGGAAAACGGGGAGCGGGAGATCCGGCTCGTCGGCGTGGACATGTCCGAACGAGCCATCGGCCGGCACGTGTGCGACGCGTTCCATCTCGTCCCGGCCGGCTCGGACCCGTCGTTCCCCGACGCGCTGCTCGCGCTCGTCGAGCAGGAGAGCGTGGACGTCGTGCTGCCCGAGTCTTCCCACGACCTCCATCACCTGGCGCCACGGCGCGGCGAGTTTCCGGTTCCGGTCATGGTCTGCGGCGCCGACGCCGCGCACCGCGCGAACGACAAGGCCGAGACCTTCGAGTCACTGCACCGGATCGGGGCCGGCGCTCCCGAGTTCCGCCGCGTGGCCGGCGCTTCCGGCGTCGAGGCGGCGGCGCGCGAGCTGGGCTACCCGGCCAAGCCCGTCTGCTTCAAGCCGGCGTTCTCCTCCGGCTCGCGCGGCTTCCGCGTGCTCGACCCGACCGTCGACCGCACGCACCAGCTCCTCCACGAGCGGCCCGGCGCGCTGGCGATGACGCTCGAGGAAGCGGTCGATCTGCTCCCCGAGGACGGTCTCGACCTGCTCGTGATGGAGTTCCTCACCGAGGAGGAGCGGACGGTCGACGGGATTGCCGACGGCAGCCGCATCGTCCTCCACGTGACGCGAACGCGCGAGGCGGTGCGCTGCGGGCTCGGCATGTACTTCGAGACGCTCGACGCGCCGGAGCTCGTCGCGGCATCCGAGCGCGTCGTCGCGGAGTTCGGACTCGAGTGGTTCTTCAGCATCCAGTTCATGGGTGAGAAGGTGATCGAGATCAACCCGCGGATCTCGACGATGATGATTCAGGAGGACTTCAACCTGCCGTGGCTCGCGGTCAAGCGGGCGCTCGGCGAGGCGTCCGACGACGAGTTGCGGGCGCTGCAGGGCCGGGTGCGGCCGGGCCACCGGGTGCTTCGTTTCTTCGACCAGGTGGAATTCGATCCGTGATGGACTGGAACTCCCTTCGCGAGACCCTCGACGCGGCGTGCGAGAGCCCGGACGAGACGACCGCCGAGCCGGCGGTGCGAGCCGCCGAGCTCGTGGCCGCGACGGCGGGCGAGCCGGGCGACGACCTGACGCCGGAGGATCGCGCGTGGGCCGAGATGCACGGCATCCCTCCCACCGACCTCGTCGAGCTGGCGTGCCGGTCGATGAAGTGCGTCGCCGCGCTCTCCGACGACTGGCACGAGCGCCTGAACGACCTGCGCTACCGCCTCGGCGACGTCGCGGCTGCGTAGCGAGCCTCATCGGCGTCTAGCCGGATCCGGTCTTCTGGCTTCGGGGCGATCGGTCGTCGGTACCGGATGCCAGGTCGTCCGGAACAACAACAGGGCGACGAATAGGAGCGGGTCGGTGAACTTCTGGATTGCAAGCGGCGCGTTCGACGTGGTCGCGTTTGTCGCGGCCTGAGGTTGGGAGGCTCGGAGGGTTTGGCGGACTTCGCGAATACTCCGCTCAGTGTGGAACTGGTTCGCTCGGCCAAAAGGCAGGAATAAGAACGGTTGGTCGGACATCGCTTCGGGTTCTCTCATCTCCGTCGCGGGAATCGCCTGGTCGTGCTTGCGTACGACACGGCGCTCAGGGTTGCATCCGCCTTGCTCAGCGTGGCTGGGGTGCGCTTGATCGTCGTCGGGACGGTGCAGCTGCGCAACCGGGCGACGAGCAGCACTAAATGATTCGCTGCACGTCCCTGCCACCGGAACGCGCTTCGGAAGTCTGGCGAGAGGAAAGACTGCTGGGCCAGTTCAGGAATGACGCCTGAACTCGTGCGAGAGTTACCGAGATCCCGATGCGAGCGAAGCTGGATCGACTGAGAGGCTCACCACGTGCCGCGTGGTCTCGGACTCACCACGCTCGGCGTGATCATTTCGCTGGTCCCGGCGCTGTCTACGTGGCCACTCGTGGACGCTGCGCTCTTCAGATACGCGAGGCAGCCCACAGCGAACGCACCGGCTAGGCAACGGATGCACTGGGTCTACGCAGTACTTGCAGGAGTGGCCGTCTCCATCCTTGCGGGAGCGCTTCGTTAGTTCCGGTACGAGGATGCTCCGCTGGGCCAGTGTTCCGCTATACACCCCGAGCGCCGCGCCGGGCGAGATCGGGCCGGTGACGTTCTCGCCATCTCCGGTCGGCTGCGTTGAGGGCGGTCGCGATGCCTACTCCGGTGACACCCAACTCTTGGAGCTGAGCGCGGACATC
>DATGEB010000008.1:0-57223 GCA_035310545.1 Gaiellaceae bacterium | reverse complement strand
ACTGAGTATGAGTCACTCCCGGCGACAGCGAAAGGCCATGCCTGAACAGCACAGGACGGCGCTCGACTTCCGGCCGCCGGCTTGCCTCATCCGCTCGCCGCTCCTCTGAAGGCTCGCAAGAGCGGGGGTTCTTGCCGTCTCGCGTGCGGTCGACGTCGTAGATGTCACGTGACGCGAGTCTGCTTGCTTTGATGCGGAGCGACGGTTTCTCGGCCAGTCGCGCAGATCACGGTCGCCGTGAGCGGCATTCCGGCGGTCTTCGTCGTGAAAGTCGCGTACAAGACGTGATGCGCCTCCCTCCGTCGAACAGCTCCGCCGCCGCCCGGCCCGACGAGAAGCCTGAGGCGAGAGCCTCTTCGGCGCCGGCGATCGTGTGTCCGCCGGCCTTCCGGCAGAGCAACTCGCTGAGCGTCGCCCCGGGGACGTTGGTCGCGATGAAGCGGCGGTTCCTCGCCCAGGCGCGCGCCGCTCGATCCCGCGCTCTAGGCGCCGCGCTTGGGGTGGAAGTACGCCTGGTAGATCTCCTTCGCGGCAGGGGCGGCTGCGTTGGCGCCGAAGCCGCCGTGCTCGATCATCACCACGACGACGAGCTTCGGGTGGCCGGCCGGAGCCCACGATGCGTACCAGGAGTGGTCGTCGGGGTTCGTGGCCGTGGCGGCCTGGGCCGTTCCCGTCTTGCCGGCGACCGTCGGGCGGAAGCCGTTGAAGACCGCGAAGGAGGTTCCCTGCGGCGTGTTCGCGGCCTCGTAGAGTCCTTGCTTGATCGCCCAGGTGTACGGAGAGAGCTTCAGCTTCCGGACCGGCTTGAACCGGAGGGGATGGCGCTCGCCGTTCCGGATCACGGCCTCGGCGACGTGCGGGCGGACGACGAAGCCGCCGTTGACGAGCGCGCAGTACGCCACGGCAAGCTGGAGCGGGCTGACCTGAAGCGCTCCCTGCCCGATCGAGAGGTTGATCGCCTGGCCCTCGTAGTACGGGGTGCCGGTGAGCCGCTCGAAGTAGGAGCCGGGCATCGGGAGGTATCCGGCCGTCGCTCCGGTCAGGTCGACCGGCGGTGGGGCCCCGAGCCCGAGCAGCCGGGCCCAGTGCTGGATCAGGGTCGCCTTCTTCGCGGGATCGGCCCGCCAGATCCTGTCGCCGAGCCGGTAGAACCACGTGTCGCACGACTGGGCGAGCGCCGTCGGAAGGTCCATCGACTCGAAGATGCCGCGCTCGACGTTGTAGAACGTGTGGTTGCCGAGCGTGAACGAGCCCGTGCACTCCTGCGGGGTCGACGGAGTGATGATCCCGGCGCTGAGCGCAGCCTCCGCCACGATCGGCTTGAACGTCGAGCCCGTCGGATAGACGCCGCTGATCGCCCGGTCGAGCGTCGGCGTGGTGAGCTGGTCGGCATAGAGCTGCGTCAGGTAGTGCGGATCGTCCGCCGCGCGCTTCTGGTCGAACGTCGGGAAGCTTGCGATCGCCTTGATCGCCCCCGTCCACGGATCGATCGCCACTGCGGAGCCGCCGGTCGGGTTCTGGCCCGCCGCCCGCGCGTACGCCATCCCGTCGAGCACCGCCTTCTCCGCTGCCTTCTGGAGCTGCGTGTCGATCGAGAGCTGCAGGGTCGGCGGCTGCTTCTGCCGCGGGACGCGCAGCGCGCCGGCGATGCGGCCGAGGGAGTCGACGGGGATCTTCGCCCCGACGAAGCCCTTGTTGAGGAGCGAGTCGTAGGCCGCCTCGACGCCGCTCTGGCCGACGACCTCGCCCGGCTGCGCGTTCCCGTAGGCGTGCGACTTGAGCTGTCCTGGCTCGATCTGGCCGAGCAGCCCGAGGAACTCGCTGCCGAAGGCGCCCTGCGGGTAGCTGCGCGCCGCCTCGGCCTCGACCTTGAAGCCGGGGAACTTGTCGCTCCGCTCCTGCAGGTACACGGTGAGCGCCGCGCTCGGGTGGTCGATCACGACCGCCGGCGCGAAGGGCGACTGGAGCACGTCGTGGCGGATGCGCGCGACGAGAAGCCCCCAGCGGGAGTTGGTCAGACGCGCGAGCCGCTTGATCGCGACGAGGCCGTCGGAGCTGGGGCTCCAGCGGCCGTGCGCGTCGCGGCTGCCGAGCGACGCTGCGTCCGCGTCGACGACCACGTGCCCCGTCGTGCCGGCGAGGATCCGCCCGCGGTCGTCGACGATCGCGCCGCGCGCTCCGAGCAGGTCGACCGTCCGGAACGCCTGCTGGTGGGCGGCCTGCGCGTACTGCTTGCCGTGCAGCACCTGGATCGACCACGCGCGGAGCAGAAGCAGCGCAAGACCTACGGCGACGACGACCGCCAGACCGCCCACCCGAACGTAGAAACCAGGGCTGCGGAAGTACGGCGCATCGACGCGCGAGTACGGCTGGAGGCGTCGCCCGCGTGGGAGGTTGCGGGGAAGCTTCAACCGACGGCGAGGTTCCGGTCTCGAGATCGCCACGGAGCGACTTCCAGGGTAGTCGGCGTTTCGCGAGACGGCTACTCGTCGGCGAGCTCGTCCGCCAGAAGGCAAAGGGCGAACGAGCGCCAGGCGAGCCCGGGATCCGCGCGGAGCGACTCGACCGCCGCGGTCACGGCGGGCAGGCCGTTCGCCGGCAGCTCGTCGAGGGCCGACGCGAGCTGGGCGCGGCGGCCCGGCGTATCGAGCTCGTCGGCGAGGCGCTCCGCCGCGATCGAGTCGAGCCCGAGGTCGCGGTGCGGGTCGCCGCCGGAGGCGAGGACGAACATCGCCCGCCGTCGAGCTCCGTTCAGCTGCGCCTCGTCGATCGCCACCTCGTCACGCACGAGCCAACAGAGAACGACGAGCAGCTCGCTCGAGCGCGGATCGAGCCCCGACCGCTCGAGCTCCTCGAGCCTCGCACGCATCGACGGAGCCTAGTGGTCGCGGCAGTCGCCCGTCTCGCCCTCGCAGCAGCCGACCTTGAACCGGCACGTCGGGCACTGGAACGTCCCGTGGCGCCACTCCATCTCGGCGTTGCAGCGCGGGCAGGGCTCAGTCGGCGTAGTACTCGTCTGCGATCGCAAGGGCGTCGTCGAGTATGGCGATGCCCTCGGCCAGCTCCTCGGGCGTGATCGTGAGCGGCGGGCAGACCATGACGACGTTCCAATGGGTCATCAGGTAGAGGCCACGCTCGAGCGCCGCCTTCGCAATCCGCCCGACGGGGGCTGCCGCCTCGCCGCTGGCGTTGAACGGAACGAGCGGCTCGCGCGTCTCCCGGTTGCGGACGAGCTCGAGCCCCCAGAAGCAGCCGAGCCCACGCACCTCGCCGATCGACGGGTGGCGCTCTGCGAGCCCGCGAAGCGCGTCTCCGAACGCCGCGCCCATCGCGGCCGCGTGCTCGACGATCCCCTCCTCCTTGAACGCCTCGATCGAGGCCACGCCGACGGCGCAGGCAAGGGGGTGCCCGCTGTACGTGAGTCCGCCGGCGAAGAACTTGTCGCGCGCCCAGGCTGCGATCGGCTCCCGGATCGCCATCGCTCCCAGGGGGACGTAGCCGGAGTTGATGCCCTTCGCCATGGTCAGGATGTCGGGGACGACGTCCCAGTGGTCGACGGCGAACCACTTACCGGTGCGGCCGAAGCCGGCCATCACCTCGTCGGCGATGAGCAGGATCCCGTGACGCTCTGTGACCTCGCGGATCGACTGCAGGTAGCCGTCGGGCGGGACGATGACCCCGTTCGTCCCCACCACCGGCTCGAGGATCACCGCCGCGACGGTGTTCGGGCCCTCGTACTGCAGGATCTCCTCGAGATGCGGCCCTCCGGTGCAGACCGGGCACGGATCGGGATGGCCGGCCGGGCAGCGGTAGGTGAACGGGTCGAGCATGCGGACGACGCCGGGGATGCCGGGCTCGGCGGGCCAGCGGCGCGGGTCGCCCGTGAGCGTGATCGCGCCGGCGGTGGCGCCGTGGTAGCTGCGGTAACGGGCGATGACCTTGTGGCGGCCCGTGTACCAGCGGGCGAGCTTGATCGCGTTCTCGTTCGCCTCTGCGCCGCCGTTCGTGAAGAACGCCATCGAGATGTCGCCCGGCGTCACCTCGGCGATCAGCCGCGCGAGCGTCGATCGCGGCTCGGTCGCCATCGGCGGGCCGATCGTGCAGAGCTGCTCCGCCTGCTCCTTGATCGCAGCGATGAGCTTCGGGTGCTGGTGGCCGATCGAGACGTTGACGAGCTGGGACGCGAAGTCGAGATACCGGTTCCCGTCGTAGTCCCAGAAGTAGCGACCCTCGGCACCGGCGACCGGGATCGGGTCGAGCGCGTCCTGCACCGACCAGGAGTGGAGGACGTAGCGCTTGGCGTCCGCCTTGATGCGCTCGCCGAGCTCGGTGTTCTGCTCGGTCGTGGCCATCCGGCTAGGCTAACCCACGTGACCGAGACCGTCGACGCTCCCGCCACGACGAGGATCCCTCACTGGATCGCGGGTCGCCGCGTCGACGGCGAATCCGGCCGCGGCGGGCCTGTTTTCAACCCCGCGACCGGCCGCCAGACGGGAGCGGTGGACTTCGCGACGGTCGAGGAGGTGGACGCGGCCGTGCGCGCCGCGCGCGCCGCCTTCCCTGCCTGGCGCGCGACCTCGCTGGCGAAGCGCGCCGAGCTGTTCTTCCGCATCCGCGAGCTGCTGCACGCGCGGCGAGACGAGGTCGCCGAGATCCTCGTCCGCGAGCACGGCAAGGTCTTCTCCGACGCTCTCGGCGAGGTGACGCGCGGGCTCGAGGTGGTCGAGCACTGCTGCGGCATTCCGAGCCTGGTCAAGGGCGAGCACTCCGAGCAGGTGTCGACCGGGATCGACGTCTACTCCATTCGCCAGCCTCTCGGCGTCGTGGCGGGCATCACGCCGTTCAACTTCCCGGCGATGGTGCCCATGTGGATGTGGGCGCCCGCGATCGCCACCGGCAACTGCTTCGTGCTCAAGCCCTCCGAGAAGGATCCGTCCGCGTCGCTCTGGGTCGCCGAGCTGCTTCGCGAGGCCGGCGTGCCCGACGGCGTCTTCAACGTCGTCATGGGTGACCGCGTCGCGGTCGACGCGCTGCTCGAGCATCCGGGCGTGGCCGCGGTCTCGTTCGTCGGCTCGACGCCGATCGCGCGCTACGTCTACGAGAAGGCGACGGCGAGCGGGAAGCGCTGCCAGGCGCTCGGGGGAGCGAAGAACCACATGATCGTTCTCCCGGACGCCGACGTCGACGCGGCCGCGGACGCCGCCGTCTCGGCGGGCTACGGCTCCGCGGGCGAGCGATGCATGGCCGTGTCCGTCGTCGTGGCGGTGGGTGACGTCGGTGACAAGCTGGTGGGCGCGATCCGCGACCGGATCCCGAAGGTCAGGGTCGGCGACGGGATGGATCCCTCCTCCGAGATGGGGCCGCTCGTGACGCGCGAGCATCGCGACAAGGTCGCGTCGTACGTCGAGAACGCGCCCGCCGAGGGCGCAACGATCGTGGTCGACGGCCGCGAGGGCGTGCCGGCGGGGGGCTTCTTCCTCAACCCGAGCCTGCTCGACGGAGTGACGCCCGGAATGAAGGCGTACGCCGACGAGATCTTCGGCCCCGTGCTCGGCGTGACGCGCGTCGCGACCTACGAGGAGGCCGTGCGGCTGGTCAACGAGAGCCCGTACGGCAACGGGGTGGCGATCTTCACACGGGACGGCGGCGCGGCGCGACAGTTCCAGTTCGACGTGCAGGCGGGGATGGTCGGGATCAACGTCCCGATCCCGGTGCCCGTGGCGTACTACTCGTTCGGCGGCTGGAAGTCGTCACTCTTCGGCGACCTTCACGTCTACGGGCCCGAGGCGATCGACTTCTACACGCGCGGCAAGGTCGTCACGTCGCGCTGGCCCGACCCGGCCACGTCGCAGATCGACCTCGGCTTCCCGCAGACGCGCTGACATGCCGTTCATCGAGCTTCCCGATGGAGACGCTCCCAACATGGAGCGGGCGTTCGCTGCACGCCCCGAGGTGTACGCCGCCTGGCGGCAGCTCGTCACCGCGGTGAGCTCGGCCTCGGATCTGCGGCGCTACGAGCTGGCGACGCTCGCGGCCGCTCGAAAGCTCCGCTCGTCCTATTGCTGCCTCGCGCACGGGAAGGTGCTGGCGGAGAAGTTCTACGACTTCGACTCGGTCCCGGCACTGCCGGACGGCCTCGACGCCGCCGATCGCGCGATCATGGCCTTCGCGGAGAAGGTCGTGGTGGACGCAACCTCGATCACGGACGCGGACGTCGAGGAGCTGCGCGCGCACGGTCTGAGCGACGACGAGATCCTCGACGTCGTGCTCGCCGCGTCGATTCGCTGTTTCTTCTCGAAGACGCTCGACGCGCTCGGCGTGCAGCCGGATGCATCGTTCGCTGACCTCGACCCGGCGTTCCGTGAGGCGCTGACGGTCGGACGGCCGATCGCTCAGGGATAGCGGAAGCGCAGCGTCAGGCCCTTGCGGCGTCCCCACGGATCGACCGCGACGACCCGAAGCTGATAGCGGCCCGGCCGCCAGCCGCGCGCGTTGAGACGCAGGTGGATGACGACCGTCCCGGGACGGGATCGGGTCGACTTCGCAACGGCGTAGCCGCGACCAGGAGCGAGGCGTGCGCCGAAGCGACTGCCTTTACCCAGGATCGCGACCCGCCTGTGGTACGGCCCGGTGACCGCCGCCGTCAACTGAGCCTGTGAAGCGAGCGTGAGCCGTGTCGCAACGACGATGCTGTGGTCGGCGGGGTGGGGGAGAACCTCGAGCGGCACCTGCGTCTTCAGCGTTGGCCCGTTCGGCGACGTGTAGGTCGGATCGCCCCAGGCGCCCTGCCTGAAGAGCGCGATCTGGAACGGCGTCCGCGTCAGCACGTGCGTGAGCTTGTTCGAGTCGGAGTACCAGCCAACGGTCGTTCCCGGAGGAAGCTCGGCCGGCTGGAGCGCGGGAATCGAGTGGTAGACCTTCCCATCGGTCGAGTAGCCGAGGACGGTCCGCTTCGCTTGAGCCTGGGCGTACATCAGGTCGAGCGGCCACCTGAAGCCCTTCGAGGACAATCCCGGAACGCTGAGCGACACCTCGCTTCCCGGCACCGACAGCTTCCCGGTGAACGTGTCGAGCGAGACGGTCTTACCGACGGGAACCGCGCCGGGCTGCCAGGTGACGGTCGCCCGGCCGTCGTCCGTCTGGAGGTTTCCGGCGATCCCGCTCCGGACGACTTGCGTTCCGATCGAGACCGGGGGCAGCGGCGCTGCGACGACGACTCCGGTCGCGACGGTGGTCGAGGACGTCGAGCCTCCGGCGCCGGTCGCCGTCACGACGAGCGAGACCGTCGTCCCGATGTCGTCGGGGGTGAGCGTGTAGTGGGCAAGCGTGGCGTGCTGAATCGCGACACACGAGGCGCCGCTCGCGTCGCAGCTCCGCCAGCGATAGGTGAACTTCGTCGGCGCTCCGGTCCAGGTCCCGACGGAGCTCGTCAGCGTCTGCCCGGCCTGAGCCGTGCCGGCGATCACCGGCGGGGAGGTGTTGGTCGGTAGCGCAGTCGGCGGCGTGCCGGCCGGAGAGACGGCGACGGTCGGCGCGGAGGCGGCGGTCGCGCTCCCACTCGCCGAGGTGGCGGTCGCGACGACCTGGATGGCGTGTCCCACGTCTGCGCTCGTCGGCCGGTACGACTCCGCGGTGACGCTCGGGATCGGGACACAGTTGGCGCCGGCTGCGTCGCAGCGTCTCCACTGGTACGCGAACGTGATCGGCTTGCCGCCCTCCCAGGTGCCCGGCACGGCCGCGAGCAGCTGGCCCGCCTGCGGCGGCCCGACGAGCGTCGGGGGGGTGGAGAGGACCGGAAGGCCGAGCGGATACGGGGCGATGGTCACGGCGATCGGGTTCGTGCCGTTCATCCGGTCGCCGTCCGAGCAGTGTCCGATCCCGGGAATGGAGACGCAGTCCGTCCACTGCCAGAACGTCCAGCCGCTGCCGTTCCAGTTCTGCGCCGGGACGAGCGGCTGCGACGCCGACGTCCAGTGCGCGATCCAGAGCGGGGTTCCCGATGCCGCAGCCGCCGTCGAGTCGCCGAGGTACGTCTTCCAGAAGTTCGGCGACGTGTAGACGAACGGCTCGACGCCCGTGCGGGCGTAGATCTGGTCGAGCCACCCGAGCGTCCAGGCGAGGAGGCGAGTCTTCGGGAGGTTCCCCGTGACCTCGAGATCGAGCACCGGCGGCAGCTCGCCCGGCTGCGGGCCTGCGACCGCGAGGAAGTGGTTCGCCTGCGAGATCGCGCTCGCGGTCGCGCTCGCCAGGCCCGCGCCGGCCGGCCGTGCGAAGTGGTACGCGCCGAAGGCGAGACCGGCGGTCTCGCTGCCGTTCCGGTTCGTCGCGTACGTCGGATCGCTGTAGCTCGTGCCCTCGGTCGCCTTGCCGAACACGAACGTGTAGCCGGCGCCCGCGACCTTCGCCCACTGGATCGTGCCGTTCCAGGTCGAGACGTCGAGCCCCTTCGCCTGAACGGTCGCGCCCGCAGACGCGCTCGCCGAGAGAAGCGCGATCAGCGCGATGGCGACGCCTGAGAGCACCAGATGCTGCCCGCGTCGCATACCGATGGGGACCCCCACGACTCGCATGAGGCTAGCGAGGTTTTGTTCGTCCGAAGTAAAAGAAGCCCTGCTAGGACACGGCAGTGCCGGACTCGAGCGGTTCGCCGAATCGCGCGCGGCGCACGAACCGGCCCGTGCCGGGGGAAGCCACGAGCTCGCCGCTCTCGACGAGAACGTTGCCGCGCAGGAGCACGTGCTCCGGGGCGCCGACGATCTCGGTGCCCTCGTACAGGTTGTAGTCGCAGTGCGAACGATGTGTCGATGCCGAGAGCGTCTCCCGCCGCTCGGGATCGAAGACGACGAGATCGGCGTCGGCGCCGACCGCGATCGTCCCCTTGCGCGGATAGAGCCCGAACAGCTTCGCGGGCTGGGTCGCGAGGAGATCGACCATGCGGTTGAGGCCGATGCGCCCTTCGCGGACGCCGAAGTGATGGATCATCTTCAGGCGGTCCTCGAGTCCCGGCCCACCGTTCGGGATCTTCGTGAAGTCGTCCTTGCCCAGCGTCTTCTGCCCGTCCCAGAGGAAGGCGCAATGGTCGGTCGAGATCGCGGAGAGCACGTCGGTGCGCACCGCATCCCACAGCACCCGGTGGTTCGAGGCGTCGCGGGCCGGCGGCGAGTACACGTACTTCGCGCCTTCGAAACCGGGCCGAGCGAGGTCGTCGATCGACCGGAAGAAGTACTGGGTGCACGTCTCCCCCCAGACGCTCCAGCCCTGCTCGCGGGCGCGGCGGATCGGCTCGACGGCCTCGCGGCAGGTGACGTGGACGACGTAGAGCGGGCTGCCGGCGATCCTCGAAAGCTGGATGGCGCGGTTCGTCGCCTCGCCCTCGAGCTCCGGCGGCCGTGTGAGCGCGTGGTGGATCGGGGCCGTGTCGCCGCGGCCGAGCGCCTCGCGGACGAGGACGTCGATCGCGTCCCCGTTCTCGGCGTGAACCATCACGAGCGCGCCGCTCTCCGCGGCGACCTCCATCGCACGGAAGAGCGTCTCGTCGTCGACCTGCAGGACGTTCTTGTAGGCCATGAAGAGCTTGTAGGACGTGATGCCCTGCTCCGGCAGCGTGGCAAGCTCCGCGAGCCGTTCCTCGTCGGCGAGGTCGGTGACGGCGATGTGGAAGCCGTAGTCGATGATCGTCTTCCCGTTCGCCTTCGCGTGCCAGGCGTCGAGCGCCTCGGCGAACGTCTGGCCCTTTCCCTGGATGCAGAAGTCGACGTGGCACGTCGTGCCGCCGCACGCGGCCGAGCTCTGGCCGGACTCGAAGTCGTCGATCGTGACCGTGCCGCCGAACGGCATGTCGAGATGCGTGTGCGGGTCGATGCAACCCGGCAGGAGGTACCTGCCGCTCGCGTCGATCGTCCGGTCGGCCGAGACGTCGAGGTCGGCGCCGATCATTGCCACACGCTCGCCCTGGACGAGCACGTCGGCGACGTAGTCGTCGGCGGCGGTCACGACGCGCCCACCTCGGATCAGGATCGACATCGCTCCCGAGTTTAAGCTCGTCCCATGGCCTTGTCACCGGAGCGGACGGTCACGGAGCTTCGCGACCTGCAGGAGCTGACCGGCGACGAGAACGGGTCGCAGCGCGTCGCGTGGACGGACACCTGGGAGCGCGCGCGGCAGTGGCTCCGCGAGAAGGCCGTCCCGACCGGCGCCGAGGAGGAGATCGACGAGGCGGGCAACCAGTGGTTCACGCTCCCCGGGCAGTCGGAGCGCGCGCTCCTGATCGGCGGCCACATCGACTCGGTGCCGAACGGGGGCTGGCTCGACGGCTGCCTCGACGTCATGGCGGGCGTCGAGGTGCTGCGGCGACTCGCGGAGGAGGGAACACCGTCGCTCACCGTGCGGCTCGTCAACTGGGCGGACGAGGAAGGCGCGCGTTTCGGCCGCTCGCTCTTCGGCTCCTCTGCCGCCGGAGGCTCGATGAGCGACCAGCCCGAGCTGCGCGAGCGCCGCGACGCCGGCGGGATCGCGCTTCCGGACGCGCTGGCCGCGCACGGCGTCGACCTCGACAGGGCGCTCGACGCGCGAGGCCAGCTCGCGAATGCGGTTGCGTACCTCGAGCTCCACATCGAGCAAGGGCCGGTGCTCGAGTCGCTCGACGTCCCACTCGGGGTCGTTCTCGGCACGTTCGGCGTCGAGCGGCACCAGATCACGTTCCGCGGCCAGGCCGCGCACGCGGGCTCGACGCCGATGGAGCAGCGGCGCGACGCGCTGGCGGGCGCCGCGAAGCTCGAGCTCGAACTGCGCGAGATCGCAAAGCGCGTCGGCGGGGGCGCCGTCTGCACGATGGGCGGAGTCGTCACGAGACCGGGGATCGTCACCTCCGTCGTCGAGACCGCCGAGTGCCTGCTCGACCAGCGCCACCTCGACGCGACGCAGCTCGCCGAGCTGCTGAGCAACGCCGAGGCGGCGTCGAGACGCTTCGCGGAGGAGGAGAACATCGGGGTCGAGTGGCAGAAGATCTGGTCGATCGAGCCGATCCCGTTCGACGAACGGCTGATCGAGCTCGCCGACGAGGCCGTGCGCGAGGTCTCCGGCGCGTCGCACCGCCTCCCGTCCGGGCCGCTCCACGACGCCGCCGAGGTGGCGCGGGCGGGAATCCCGACCGTGATGCTGTTCGTTCAGTCCCTGCGTGGGCTCTCGCACACGAGGCTCGAGGACACGAAAGAAGAGCACCTCGAGCTCTCGGTGCAGGCCCTCGACAGACTGACGACGAAGGCATTGGAGGCATTCGCATGACCGACTACCCGTTCGGCGACGAGCACGTCCGGCTGTATCGCGAGACCGACGGCGCGACGGGGCACGACTGGCGGGAGGGCTCGACGATCCTCCTTCTGACGACGAAGGGCCGAAAGACCGGTCTCGATCGGACGGTGCCGCTCATCTACGACTTGGACGGCGCGAACCCGGTCATCGTCGCCTCGAAGGGCGGAGCGCCCGATCATCCCGGCTGGTTCAAGAACCTCGTGCAGACGCCGAAGGCTGAGGTTCAGATCCGCGACACGCATGTCCCGGTTCGCGCCCGCGAAGCCGAGGGCGACGAGCGCGCGCAGCTCTGGGAGCAGATGAATCGCATGTGGCCGCACTACGAGGAGTACCAGGCGAAGACCGGCCGGCGCATCCCGGTCGTCGTCCTCGAGCGACAGTGACGCCGGCACAGCTGCGCCGCGTGTGTCTCGAGCTCTCGGGCGCCGAGGAGACGTTCCCGTTCGGTCCGGAGACGTCGGTCTTCAAGGTGCGCGGAAAGATGTTCGCGCTTGCCGCGCTGAAGCGGGAGCCGCTCAAGGTGAGCGTGAAGTGCGAGCCCGAGCTCGGGATCGAGCTGCGCGGGACGTACGACGAGATCGAGCCCGGCTACCACCTGAACAAGCGCCATTGGCTGACGGTCACCTGCGGCGGCGAGGCGACGGACGAGCTCGTCCGTGAGCTCGTCGCCGGAAGCTACGAGCTGGTCGCGGGCGCCGCGCAGCGATAGGCTCGCGGCGTGGATTTCGGCGTCACCGTCCTGCCCGATCCTCCGTTTGCGCGCTGGCTCGAGCTGATCCAGCTCGCCGAGCGCCATGGCTTCGGCTACGCGTGGACGTACGACTCCCACGTCCTCTGGCAGGAGTCGGTGCCCATGCTCGCGGTCGCCGCGCGCGAGACGTCGAAGATCAAGCTCGGGCACTTCGTGACGAACCCGGCCACGCGCGACCCGACCGTCCTCGCGAGTGCGTACGCGACGCTGAACGACCTCTCCGACGGGCGCATGGCGATGGGGATCGGCCGCGGCGACTCGGCCGTCCGCTACATCGGCCGCCAGCCGATGAAGGTGGCGGAGTTCGAGCGCTCCTGCACGATGATCCGCGCCTTCATGAACGGCGACGAGGTGGAGTGGAACGACAAGGAGCTCCAGCTCAAGTGGGTGCGGCCCGAGCTGCCGCGCATCCCGATGTGGATCGCCGGCTACGGCCCGAAGGCGCTCGCGGTCGCCGGCCGCGTCGCCGACGGCGTGATCGTCCAGCTCGCCGACCCGGAGATCATCCAGTGGATCATGGCTACCGCGCGCCGCGCCGCCGAGGAGGCGGGTCGCGATCCGGCCGAGCTCAAGTGCATCGTCGGCGCCCCGGCCCACATCACCGACGACCTCGCGGACGCTCGCGAGCAGGTTCGCTGGTTCCCGGCCATGGTCTCGAACCACGTGATGGACCTGGTCGAGCGCTACGGCGCCGACGGCAGCTCCGTGCCGAAGGCGCTCACCGACTATGTCCAGGCGCGGAAGTTCTACGACTACAACGAGCACTCCCGCGTCGGCGCGAAGCACGGCGAGTTCGTGACCGACGAGATCTGCGACCGGTTCTGCGTGCTCGGGACGACCGAGCAGGCGAAGGCGAAGCTGCAGGAGCTCGAGTCCGTGGGGGTCGACCAGTTCAACATCTACCTCATGACCCACGGGCAGGAGGAGACGCTGCAGGCGTTCGGTGACGAGATCATCCCCGAGCTCGCGGGGGCGCCCGCATGAGCTCGGTCGGAGGTGAGCATCGCCGCCGGCTCGAGCGGCGAGCGTTCAACCGGGTCGAGAGGGCGCTGGAGGGGAGGCTCGAGCCCGGCGAGACGCTCGAGTCCGCGTTCTTTGCGCACCGCTACGTTCCCGGGCTCTTCGTCCTCCTGTTCTTCGGATCGCTCGGCGACCTCATCTACATCCTCGTCGCGCGGCCGTACTACCCGGCGCTCACGAACCGACGGTTCTTCCTGCTCAACGGCACGCGCTTCGGCTGGGTCTCTCGTCCCCGCGACGCCGAGTTCACGGCGGACGCCGGCTCGGTCCGGATCGACGAGTCCGGGCGGAGGTTCGTGCTGCGGGCCGTCGCGAGCGTGCGGGCGTTTCCCGACAGGGACGTTCGGCTCGCGGTGCACCGCCAGTACTGGCGCGAGCTGGAGCACATGCGCTCGATCCTCGCGCAGCAAGCCTCGGGCTGAAGTCCGCGAGGTCGCCCGGATACCATGCGGGCTCGGCGGCGCCTTGGCCGAGTGGTTAGGCATGGGTCTGCAAAACCCAGTACACCGGTTCGACTCCGGTAGGCGCCTTCTTACTTGTGGCCGAACAGGCTCTTGAAGGCGCCTCGCAGGCCGCCCTCGGCGGCCGCCCCTGTCGAGTCGTAGTAGCTCGAGATCCGGGCCGGGGGAAGGTTTCCGACGATCGACGCGCCTTTCGCAAGCATCTCGTCGCGGAGGCGACGCCACGCCCGGCCGTGCTCGGAGTGCGGGCCCGGCAGTGGCCCCGGCTCGGCTCTGGCGCGGTCTGCGACGTCGACGAACAGGAGCGCTTCGAACGCTTCTCGCGTCATTCCCCTGACTGAAGGGGAGGTGGATGAGAATCAGATGTGGTTACGCGTTCAGCGCGCGTCGTTCGGTGGGAAGTCCCCCGACTGTCTGACCTGGACTCGTCCGCTCGGACGCAGGTCGAAGACCCACCGATGGTGGAGCGTTCTCTGCGGCGCGCCCGAGTAGTGGAACTCACGCCACGGCCACCGTTCGGTGAAGACGACCCAGATCTGTCCGCTGTAGCCGGGCCGGGGTGCGACCCCCGTCGTGCATGTGCCCGCGACGCTGCGAAACACGAAGGGAATCGCGCAGCGGCCGGTTCCCGTTCGCCGCGGGAAATAGCGGAGGGCGCTTGTCTCCCGCGAGGCCAGGACATGCCGAACCGCCCAGCTACCTGACCGCGTTCCGGCAGCCGAGCCTGCAGTCCCTGCAAGAACGAGTGCGGTCGCGGCCAGGAACGGGACGTCAGGCGCGTACGCATCTCGTGATCAGTACAGCACGGCTCTATCGGTTGTCACGGCTGGGGCGCCGCGTTCTCTCGGCGCCCCAACCGGACGAGCGTTGCTGTTAGCCGGTGACCGGCGGGGTGAAGACACCCGTCACGCCGAGCCGCTTCGTGTTGCAGTGCTTGCTCGCGAGCGGGATGAAGGTGTCGATTCCGGCCTTCTTCATCTTCACGACCTGCTTGACGATGCCGCGGGCGTTCGAGGGCCTGGTCTTGACGTCGATCTTCGGGCCTCTGATGCGCACCCGCACGCCCTTCGCAGCCCTGCCGTGCTTGGTCAGGTGGATCGTCAGCATGGTCTTGCGGCCGACGAACAGCTGGCTCGGGGTGATCTTGCTCACCGCGACGCAGTACACGACGGGCGGCGTGGCCGGCCCCACGACGAGGACGGTCGCGGTAGCGGTGTTGTTCGCCGTGTTCGTGTCGGCCTGGTCACCCGCCACGGTCACCGTGTTGACCTGGTTGCCGGTGGTGCTCGGCGTCGTGACGAGGGTGATCGTCACCGTCCCGCCGACGGCGATCGTGCCGAGGTCACAGGTGAGGATGGCCCCGCCGGTGCAGGAGCCCTGCGTGGTGCTGACCGAGACGAACGTGTTGCCGCTCGGCAGCGGATCGGCGATCGTGGCGCCGGTCGCCGTGTCCGGCCCGTTGTTCGTCACGACCATCGTCCACGTGATGTTGTCCTTGCCGAGGGTGGCCGGGCTCGGTGAGCCGACCTTCGTGATCGCCAGGTCGATCAGCGGCGCCACGACGAGCTTCTCGTCGGTGCACGCACTGATCGCGGCGTTGTTGTTCTTGTCGCCCGAGTAACTCGCCTGCCAGTAGTACGTCCCCGGCGTGTTGAACGTGATCGCCTTCGAGTCCGGCACCGCGCCGTTGGCCACGTTCACGGTTCCGCCGTCGGCGACCTTGTTCGTGCACGCGCTGTCGCTGTAGACGCTGTAGGTGACGGTGCCGCCGGCAGCCGCGGTCGCGCCGGCCAGCTTGGCCGTGTCGTTCACCGCCGTCCCGGCGTTGACGGCGGACGACGAGAGCGTCGTGGTGATCGTCGGGCTCGTCGGGACGATCGTCAGCACCTCGTTCTGGACGCCCTCCGCGCCACCGCATTCGTCCACCGGGTTGTTGTTCGCGTCACCCGCGTAGCTGACGCCCCAGTAGTACGTGCCGGAATCGAGTGCGGAGGCGTCGCCCGTGAACTTGGCGATGCCGTTGCCGTCGATCACAGCGTTGCCCGTGACATCCGTCGCGTTCGCCAACGCGCACGACGGGTCGTTGTAGAGCGTGAAGGTGGCGTTCTGGCCGGTCAGTTGGAAGCCGCCCGTGAACGTGGCGACGTCCGACACCGCCGTCGAGGCAGCGGAGGCCACGACGACCGAGGACGGGTTGGCGGTCGTGGTCACTGCGGGCGAGAGGACGCCGATTCGGAACGGCTCGCACGGCCCGGTGGAAGTTGCGTAGTTGCTGTCACCGCTGTAGGTCGCCACGAAGCTGTAGCCGCCTGCTCCCAGCGGGCCCTCTGTGCTCGAGCTCGGCACATTGCCCTTCGCATCGAGATTCATCGTGCCGGCGAGCGTGCCGCTGCCCTGGCAGGTGTCGTTCGCGAAGAACGTGTAGGTCACCGTGCCGGTCGCGGTGATGCCGGAGGACGGCTTCACCGTGGAGGTGTCGTACGCGGACGCACCAGGCGCCTCGTTCCCCGTCCATGCCGCGTTCGTCGCCGCGTCGAAGACCGTGGTGCCGGTCGTCGAGGTGCCCTGGCCCACGGTGAACGGCTCACAGGGACCGGTGGAGGCGGCGTAGTTCGAGTCGCCGTTGTAGGTCGCCTGGAAGCTGTAGTCGCCGGCTACCAGCGTGGCTTCGGTGTTCGAGTTCGGCACGTGGCCCTGCGCATCGAGCTGCACGCTTCCCGCCGCCGTGCCAGCACCGTTGCAGGTGCCGTTGGCGAAGAAGGTGTAGTCGACCGTGCCGGTGGCCGTGATGCCGGCCGACGGCGTCACCGTGGACGTGTCGTACGCGCTGGCGCCGGTGGTCTCAGTGCCGGTCCACGCGGCGTTCGTCGTCGCATCGAAGACGGTGGTATCCGTCGACGACGTGCCCTGCGCCACGGTGAACTTCTCACAGGGGCCGGTCGATCCGGCGTAGTTCGTGTCGCCGCTGTAGGTCGCCTGGAAGCTGTAGTCGCCGGCCGCCAGGGTTCCCTCGGTGTTCGAGTTCGGAGCCTTGCCCTGCGCATCGAGGGCACCGCCTCCCGCCGCGGTGCCCGCGCCGTTGCACGTGCCGTTGGCGAAGAACGTGTACGTCACCGTGCCGGTCGCGGTGAGAGCGGGGGAGGACGGCGTCACCGACGACGTGTCGTACGCCGCTGCGCCGGTCTCTTCCGTGCCCGACCACGCCTTGTTGGTCGCGGCGTCGAAGACCGTGGTGTCGGTCTTCGAGGTGCCCTGGCCCACGGTGAACGGCTCACAGGGACCGGTCGAGGCGGCGTAGTTCGAGTCGCCGTTGTAGGTCGCCTGGAAGCTGTAGCCGCCCGCGGCCAACGGCCCCTGCGGATCCGAGTTCGGCACCTTGCCTGCGCCGTCGAGGCGCACCGAGCCCGACGGCGTGCCGGGGCCCTGGCACGTCTGGTTCGTGAAGAAGGTGTAGTCCACGGTGCCGGTCGCCGTGATGCCGTCGGACGGCGTCACCGTGGACGTGTCGTAGGCAGAGGCTCCGGTCGTCTCGGTTCCTCCCCACAGCGCCTTCGTTCCGGCGTCGAACACCGTGGTGTCGGTCTTCGAGGTGCCCTTGGCCACCGCAAACGGCTCGCAGGGGCCGGTCGAGGTGGAGTAGTTGCTGTCTCCACCGTAGGTCGCCTGGAAGCTGTAGTCGCCGGCACCCAGCGGACCTTCGGTCGGCGACTGCGGCACGGTGCCGCCCACCAGGGTCACGGTGCCGGCGAGCGTGCCTGCGCCAGTGCAGGCGCCGTTCGCGAAGATCGTGTAGTCGACTGTGCCGGTCGGCAGGATTCCGGGCTGACCCGAGACCGTCGCGGTGTCGTACGCGGAGGCCCCGGTCTTCTCGGTGCCCGCCCACGCCTTGTTGGTCGCGGCGTCGAAGACGACGGTGTCGGTCGTCGTCTTCGTGACGCCGAGGGAGAACGGCTCGCAGGGGCCGGTCGAGGCGGCGTAGTTGCTGTCGCCGCTGTAGGTCGCCTCGAAGCTGTAGCTCCCGGCGGCCAATGGGCCCTCGGTGCTCGACTGCGGCACGTTGCCTCCGGCGAGCGTGACCGTGTCGGTCGAGCTCGGCGGCTTCTGGCAACTGCCGTTCGCGAAGAACGCGTAGGTCACCGTGCCCGTCGGCGTGAAGCCAGCCGACGGTGTGACGGTGGCGGTGTCGTACGCCGACGAACCGGCGCCTTCCGTTCCCGCCCACGGCGTGCTCGTCCCGGCGTCGTAGACCACGGTCGCCGTCGAGCTGGGGCCGGCGTTCACAGAGAACGACTCACAGGGACCGGTCGAGCCGGTGTAGTTCGCGTCGCCGCTGTAGGTGGCCTGGAAGCTGTAGTCGCCTGCCGCCAGCGGGGCGGTCGTGGTCGAGTTCGGCGAGTTGCCCTGTGCGTCGAGGGCGCCCCCGCCGGCCGCCGAGCCGGCGCCGTTGCAGGTTCCGTTGCCGAAGAACGTGTAGCTCACGGAGCCGGTGGCCGTGATGCCGGCGGACGGCGTCACCGACGAGGTGTCGAAGGCGCGGTCGCCAGTCACCTCGAGGCCCGACCACGGAAGGTTCGTGCCGGCGTCGAAGACGACTGTCGCCGTCGTCGACGGACCCTGGCCGACGGTGAAGGTCTCGCAGGTGCCGGTCGACCCGGTGTAGTTCGTGTCGCCGCTGTAGCTCGCCCGGAAGCTGTAGCTCCCGGCAGCGAGCGGCGCGGTCGTGGTCGAGTTCGGCACGCTGCCGTTCGCGTTCAGGCTGACCGAGCCGGCCGCCGTTCCCGCACCGTTGCAGGTGCCGTTCGCGAAGAACCTGTAGCTCACCGTTCCGGAGGGTGTGGCGAACCCATTCGCAGACGTGACGGTGGCAGTGTCGTACGCCGTTGCACCCGTGGTCTCCGTGCCGGCCCAGGGTGCGTTTGTCGTTGCATCGTTGACCACCGTCGCCGTCGTCGACGAAGCCTGATCCACCGTGAACGGCTCACAGGTGCTCGGGCCGGAGTCGGCGTAGTTCTGATCGTTGCCCGCGCTGTAGGACGCGTCGAAGCTGTACGAGCCGGGAGCGAGCGCGCCTGTCGGATTCGAGTTCGGAGCGACACCGCCCACGAGAGCGCCTCCGCCGGCAGCCGTGCCCGTGCCCGAGCAGGTGCCGTTCGTGAAGAACGTGTAGCTGACGCTGCCTGTCGGAGGCGTGCCGGCGATGAGCGTCGCCGGATCGAACGCAGCCGTGTCGTAGACGCTCGAGCCGAGATCGACGTGAGAGTTGTTGGCGATCACGGTGTTGGTCGCCGCGTTGTGGAGGGTCGTGACGACCGTCGGCGTGACGCAGTTGGAGAGGTTGATCGGCTGTGGGCCGACGAGGTCTTCCATGTTCGCCGTGCTCGACTGGCCGGAGGTGCGGCTGGCGCCGTACACGCTGCCGAAGGTCTCGCAGGACTTTCCGCCGCCGAGCTGACCCTGGATGGCCTTGGTCAGGTCGAGACCTGCCTCGCCGAACTCGTCCTGTCCGGGGTTCGCGGCCCCGCTCGGCTTCAGGAGGTCCGAAGTCGTGCCGGAGCCCGTCCAGACCTCGCCTTCCGAGTTCGCCGAGGTGAGCGTCGTGGGATTGCCCCAGGCGCCGTTGTTCCAGACCGACAAGGTCAGGGTCGGCGTGGCGCTCTGGAACTCGTAGCCGATCAGGAGGTCGCCGTTCGTGCGCGGCACCAGGCCGTCGCCGTTGGCGCACGGGGTCGTCGACTGGTTGAATTCGAACGCGACGTGCAAGTCCGAGTTCGGGGTCGACTGCGGCGCTCGCACCCAGGCGAGGAAGAGGTAGGTGTCGCCGCCGGGCGTCTTCTTGCCGGCGATGTAGATCCGGGCCAGGTCGTCCTTGGGCGTGATCTGACCGGCGCTCGTCGCGGGGCAGTTCACGCTCTCCTTCCCGGAGGCACCGGAGGCGAAGCTCGTGTCGGTGGCGCTGTTGACGGCATCGGTCCGGCCGTAGAACTGGAAGCCGGACTGAGTCGTGGTGTACGTCTGATACGGAGCCGTTCCCGTCCAGGTCGGCGGAGCGAAGCTGTTCCAGTCGGTGCAGACCCCGGAGGGCGTGAGGTTGCCGTTGTTGTCCTCGAAGCCTGTGGCATCCGCGATGGTGTTCGGGGCGCCGCAACCGGTTGACGCGAGCAGCCGCGCCGTCCCCGAGGCCGTCGCTCCGAGCCCGCGGGAGGACGAGCTGGAGCCGGCGTGAAGGGCGGAGTGCGACGAAGCGCGTGAAACGAGCGAAGCGTGCCCCTGGGCACGCAAAAGCGAGTGGGTCGAGCTCATGGCGGCGCGCGAGGCGGTGGCATCACCCGACCGGTGCTGCGCGGCCGGGCGGCCGGAGGCTGCCCCGAGCGTCAACAGCAGTCCGATTGCGACAGCGACCACGACGGCCGCCCCGATGACCCCACTGCGCCGGCGTGACGGCCGGCGAGAGTGCCCCCATGTGCTCATCTGTGTCGTACTCCTCCTGATTGCGTTGGCCGGCCGGACCAGGCTTCGGGCCCAGCCATCTATCCCTTCCTAGGAGTGGTAGACCGCAGCACGAGTTCCGCCTCCCTTCGAACGGCTAGTCGCGGCCCCCTCGTTTGCCCAGACGTTCAGAAGCATGAACAGGAGCGTCTTGGCCGCACGGGCGCTCTGGTTTAGGATCGGCGTGGGGACAGCTCCAACGGAGGAGGGTTCGATGGCCGGTGTGGAAACACGCGATTTCGCGTCGCCCGACGAGACACGGGCGCCCGACAAGACGAGGGTGGACATCGTCCGGATGGGCGGCACGAGCGCATCCCGGATGTCCATGCAACCGGGGTGGAAGTGGTCGGACTGCATCAAGCCGATCGCCGGCACCGACAGCTGCCAGCTGCATCACGTCGGCGTCCTCGTGGCGGGCACGCTGCACATCGCCCACGACGACGGCTCCGAGCAGGACATCGGCGCCGGCCAGGCGTACGTGATCGAGCCCGGGCACGACGCGTGGGTCGTCGGCGACGAGGCGGTGGTCGGCTACGAGTTCGACGCCGGAGCAGCCGAGGCGTACGCGAAGGGAGCGTAGGTCCCGAGCTCTGCGGCGGGGGCCAGGAAGGGCACGTCCCCGGTGCGTACTCGCCCCTTCGCAGCCGGGCGTCAGTGGCTAGACAACGCGCCCTACGTCGTTGCGCGGGCGACTTCCTGACCGTGCAACGAGAAATAGGTCGCGCGCTCGAGCCCGGCGTCCCCAGGAGGGTGGGGATGCATCAGTACGTCTGGAGATCACTCGATCGAGCCACGACGGTCGGTTCTGCCGAAACTGGCCGACCCGCCAGTGCGCGGCTTGCGGAGGTCGATCACGATGCCGGGCAGAGAGACGGGAACCGCGTTCGTGCACACCGCTCGCCGAGCGCAACACGACCGGCCCACACCTAGACACTGCGGCGACGGCGGACTCACCTCGCGAGTCCGCCTCCGCATTTCCTCTGCTCAAACCGCGGGTATCTCGGCGGCCTCGACCGCTTCGGTCACCTTGGCCGCACCGCGTCGGATGATTCCGCTGTCGCGCATGACACGCTGCGCGAGCGCGACGGGGATCACCGTCACGGCGACGACGAAGAAGGCGACGACGTTGATCACGGGCAGCTGTTGTCCCTGCCGGATGTTGTCGAGGATCCAGATCGGAAGTGTCGCCTGCGCACCCGCGGTGAACGTCGTCACGATCACCTCGTCGAACGAGAGCGCGAAGGCGAGCAGGCCGCCCGCGACGAGCGCGGTCGACAGCACGGGCCAGACGACGAAGCGGAACGTCTGCCAGCCGTCGGCGCCGAGATCCTGTGAGGCCTCGATCAGCGACGCCGACGTTCGCCTCAGCCGCGCGACGACGTTGTTGTAGACGAGCACGACGCAGAAGGTCGCGTGCCCGATCACGATCGTCCACATCGAGGGGGCCAGCCCCCAGACGGTGAAGAGCGCGGAGTTCAGCGCCATGCCGGTGATGATCCCCGGGAGCGCGAGCGGCAGGACGAGAAGAAACGAGATCGACTCGCGCCCGAAGAAGCGGAAGCGCGCGACTGCGGCTGCGGCCATCGTCCCCAGCACGAGCGCCGATCCGGTCGCGACCGCGCCCACCTTCAGCGACAGCTCGAGAGCTCCGCGGGCGTCCGAGTCCCACGCGACGCGGAACCAGCGGAACGACCAGTGCGTGATGGGCCAGCCCTGGATGTTGGAGGCGTTGAACGCGTAGAGGGCGATCACGACGAGCGGGATCCAGAGGAAGGCAAGGACGAGCCCCGACCAGACGGCGAGCGAGATCCGGGAGCCGCGCGTCGTCACAGCGCCTCGAACGCTCCGAGTCTGCGGGCGATCAGGAGGTAGACGCCCATGATCAGCAACGGGATCGTGGCGAAGGCCGCCGCGAGAGGGGTGTTCGAGGCGACGTTCTCGTAGACGACGTTGCCGATGAGGGTCGAGCTCGTGCCGCCCACGAGGAGGGGCGTGATGTAGTCGCCGAGCGTGAGTGCGAACGTGAAGATCGAGCCGGCGACGAGCCCGGGCAGCGCGAGCGGCAGGATCACCGAGCGGAACGTGCGGGAGCCGCGCGCGCCGAGGTCCTCCGACGCCTCGATGTACGAGTCGGGGATCCGCTCGAGGGCCGCGTAGACGGGCAGCACCATGAACGGCAGCCAGACGTACGAGAAGACGATCCACATCGCGGTGTTCGTGTAGGCGAGGTTCTGATCCGGCAGGCCGAGTCCGTTCAGCGCCCAGTTGATCGCGCCGTCGTGGGCGAGGATCGTCTGCCACGCGTAGATCCGGACGAGGTAGCTCGACCAGAGCGGCAGGAGCACCATCACGAAGAGCATTGCCGTCGTCCGCCGGCCCGCGAGTCGCGCCATGAAGAACGCGAGCGGGAAGGCGAGGATCGCGTCGGTCAGGGTCACGGCCGCCGCCATCTCGAGTGTGAGCCCTGCGATGTGGAGGTACGGCTGCGCCGTCGAGAAGATGAGGCGGTAGTTCGCGAGCGTCCACGTGTGCTCGATCGCCGCCGTGAATGCGTTCGCCGTCCAGAACGACGAGATCAGGAGGACGGCGAGCGAGCCGATGTAGAGGATCAGGAACGCCGCGAGCGGCGGCGACAGCAGCCCGAGCGCCTTCAGCCACGGGTGCCGCCAGAGGAATCCCGACAGGCGCAGGCGGGCCCGCCGAATCGGCGGGCCCGCCTCGAGTGCGCCGGCGTCAGCCGCCAAGCGTCACCCGGTGATCTTCGTCCACGCCTGCTGCCAGGCGTTGTAGTCCATGCAGCCGTTGCCCGGCTTCCAGCCGCACGTGGCGACCGGCGTCTTCCAGAACTTGATCTTGTTGTAGTAGGACGCCGGCTCGTTCAGGTGATAGGCCACGCACGAGCCCTTCTGCATCTTGTTCATGATCGGGCACGCGAGCGGGTTGACCGGGGTCTCGCCGAAGACGAGCGCCTGCATCGCCTCGACCTTCGGCGTCGTCACGTACCTCATCCACTTGTACGCGCAGTTCGGGTGTGGGGCTTTGGCCGCGAGCATCCAGGTGTCGGCCCAGCCGGTCGTCGGGAGCGGGACGATCTCCTTCATCGGCTGCTTCGCCGCCTCGAGCTGGAGCGTCTGGTACGGCCAGCCCGCGCCGAGCCATACGTCGCCGTTCTTGAACGACGTGATCTCGTCGGTGGCGTAGTTCCAGTAGCGCTTCAGCAGGGGCTTCTGCTTGATGAGCAGCTGGGTCGCCGCGGTCAGCTGCGCCTGCGTCAGCTCGTAGGGGTCCTTGATCCCGAGGCTCTTCTTCGTCTGCATGAGGTAGAGCGCCGCGTCCGCGATCTGGATCGGATTGTTCGGGACGGTGATCTTCCCCTTGTACTTCTTGCTGTAGATCAGGCTCCAGTTCTTTGGAGCCGGCTTCACCTTCTTCGTGTTGTAGATCAGGGTGTTCGGACCCCACTGCACCGAGACGCCGTAGTGGACGCCCTTGACCGTGTTGTGAGGCGGGGACTTGAACGCCGGCAGGAAGTTCTTCCAGCTTGGGATGAGCTTGATGTTGACCGGCTGGACGTCGCGCGCGTAGATGAGCCGCAGGCTTGCGTCGCCCGAGGCCGAGACGAGGTCGTACTGGCCGCCCCCGCCGCCCCCGTTCGCGTGCATGAGCGTGAACATCTCGTTCGAGCTCCCGGCGTCCTTGCGATGGATGATGCAGCCGGTCTGCTGCTCGAACGGCTTCGCGAAGCTCTTGTACGTGTAGTACGGCCACTCGATCACGTTCAGGGAGCCCTCGCCCTTCCCGATCTTCGTGGGTAGGCCGCTGCCCGCCGCCTTCACCGCCGCCGCCGGAACGGCGAACGCCGCCACGATGGCGGCCGCGACGACTGCTGTCGCCGCCTGTCTCCTGCGAATCCTCCTCACGTGCCCTCCTTTGCGATCTCGTACGTGTGCTCCGGCCGCCACGAGAGGCGGACCCGCTTACCCTGCTCCGCGAGCGCCTCCTGCGAGGTCGTCTCGAGGTTCTGCCGGACGACGACAAGCTCGCCGCCCGCATCGAGGCTCACGACATAGCGCGTGACCATGCCGACGTAGACCACCTCGCGCACCGTTCCCGGCTCGCCTTCGCCGTCGCTCGCAGCTGACATCCGGATCTTCTCCGGGCGGATGGTGAAACGCCGCCCGTCGCGCTCGAGGACGTTCGAGACGCCGACGAAGTCCGCGACGAACTCGGTCTGCGGGTGCTCGTAGACCTCCGCGGGCGTGCCGACCTGCTCGACCCGGCCCTCATTGAACACGGCCATGCGGTCGCTCATCGTGAGCGCCTCCTCCTGGTCGTGCGTGACGTAGATGAACGTGATCCCGAGGTCCTGCTGCAGCGCCTTGAGAAAGATCTGCATCTCCTGGCGCAGCTTCAGGTCGAGCGCACCGAGCGGCTCGTCGAGGAGGAGCACCGGCGGCCGGTTCACGATCGCCCGCGCAAGAGCGACGCGCTGCCGCTGGCCGCCCGAGAGCTGCAGCGGCTTGCGGTCGCCGAGACCCGGCAGCCGTACCCGCTCGAGCATCGCGTCGGCGCGCGCGCGCCGATCCTTCCGCTTCATCCCCTTGACCCGCAGCCCGTACTCGACGTTCTCGGCCACGGTCATGTGCGGGAAGAGCGCGTAGTCCTGGAAGACGGTGTTGACCGCACGTTGCGAGGGCGCGACATGGGTCACGTCCACGCCCTGAAGCTCGACGCGGCCGGCGTCCGGCCGCTCGAAGCCCGCGATCACGCGCAGCGTCGTCGTCTTGCCCGAGCCGGACGGGCCGAGAAGCGTGAAGAACTCGCCCTCCGCGATGTCGAGGTCGACGCCGGCAACCGCGAGGACGTCGCCGTACGAGCGGCGGATGCCGCTCAGCCGGACGGCCGGAGCGCCGGCCGCCGGCGCGGTGTCAGGCGCTGCCGGCGCCAGCGTCGCCAAGCGCCCCCTCCAGCAGTTCGAGCCCGCGCTCGAGCTCCTCGTCCGATGCGGTCAGCGGCGGCAAGAGCCGGATCACGTTTCCGTACAGGCCGCACGCGAGGAGGAGCAACCCCTTGTCGTAGGCCGCCGCGGTCGTCGCCTTCGCGGCGTCCGGCGTCGGCTCGCGCAGCTCGAGCGCGAGCATCGGGCCGAGCCCTCGGACCTCGCCCACGAGCGGCTGGCGCGCGGCGATCTCGTCGAGTCGCGTGCGGAGGGCGGATCCGACGTAGTCGGCGCGCTCGGCGAACCCGGGAGTCGTCAGCTCGTCGAAGACGGCGAGCGCGGCCGCGCAGGCGACGGGGTTCCCGCCGAACGTGCCGCCGAGCCCGCCGACGTGCACCGCGTCCATCGGCTCCGCGCGGCCCGTCACCGCGGCCAAGGGAAGCCCACCGCCGATGGTCTTGCCGCTGACGAGGAGGTCAGGCTCGACGCCGAGCTGCTCGATCGCCCACGTCGTCCCGGTACGACCGCACCCGGCCTGCACCTCGTCGTCGACGTACAGGATCCCGTGCTCGTCGCAGATGCGGCGGAGCGCCTGCACGAACTCGGGCGGCATCGGGATGAAGCCGCCCTCGCCCTGCACCGGCTCGAGCACGATGCACGCGACCGACCGCGGGTCGACGTCCTGCTCGAAGAGGAGCGCGAGGCTCGCGAGCGCGTCCTCGGTCGAGACGCCGCGGAACGGGTACGGCGCCGCCGCGCGGTAGACGTCCGTCGCGAGCGGGCCGAAGCCCTGCTTGTAGACGAGCTTCGCCGTCATCGCCATCGTCAGGCTCGTGCGCCCGTGGAAGGCGCGGTCGAAGACGACGACGCCGTGCCGGCCGGTCGCGGCGCGCGCGATCTTGACCGCGTTCTCGATCGCCTCGGCGCCGGAGTTGAGCAGGATCGACTTCGTCTTCGCGTCGCCGGGCCAGAGCTCGTCGAGCCGGCGGCATACCTCTATATAGGGCTCGTACGTCCCGACCATGAAGCACTGGTGGAGGTAGCGGTCGACCTGCTCGTGGATCGCGGCGACGACGGCAGACGGGCCGTGGCCGAGGTTCTGGCACGCGATGCCGCCGGCGAAGTCGAGGAACTCGCGGCCGTCGACGTCCCAGACGCGTGCGCCCTCGGCGCGGTCGACGACGAGTGTCGGCGTCGCGACGCCGCGCGCGACGTACCGCTCGCGCGCTGCGAGGACCGTCTCAGCGGCACCTGCTCGTTCCTCCACGCTCATCCGCGCCCGGATTATGGCCTGCGCGATGCGACTGGTTCAAGCGGCAATCGCCTCGCATTGCGAGGTTTCCGCCGGTCCTGCTTGCGCAATTCGCGGCCTATGCCTGGATCGTCTCGAACGTTCCGAAGCGCAGCTCGCTGTCGTAACGGAATCGCGTCGCGTCGACGCGCTCCATGTACTCCTCGCGGTGCTCGGCGGCGAACGCGTTGTACGCCTCGGCCGACTCCCAGCGGTCGATCACGAGATACCGGCCCCCGCGCGTCGAAGGCGCGCGGTCTTCCGGCCGGGCGTCGCCGGCGTTGCCCGCGACGCTTCCAGCCCACCCCTCGACGTCCCGCAGGAGCTCGGTTCCGATGTAGCCGCGCCCTTGCCGGAAGAACTCGGCCCACTCACCGGCGGACCCGTAGACGCGCTCGAACTCCGGCGCGTCGTGCACCTCGTAGCTGAAGACGAGTGCGATCACCCGGCGGAGGATAAGGTCCGTGGCGTGAGCGCCGAAGCCCTTCCCGCCGAGCCCGAGGGCCGCGCCGAATACGCGGGCGTCCTCCGCTTCTACCACCTCGCGAAACACCAGGAGTGGCAGGTGGACGACGTGCCGTGGGGCGAGATCCCGTTCGTTCCCGAGGGGAAGGGGACGCCCGAGAGGATGGCCCGGCGCCGGGACATCTGGCGGTCGGTGATCATGCAACAGCTCCAGGCGGACGTGTTCGCGTGCGAGATGGCTGCACAGCTGCTCTCGGCGGCGCCCGATCCCGAGGCGCGCCTCTACTACTCGACGATGGTGCAGGACGAGTCGCGCCACACCGAGGCGTGGCTGCGTCTGATCGGCCAGGTCGGGGGAGAGGGCGAGCGCGACCCGTACCTCGACCGGCTCGCGCACATGTTCCTCGAGGCGGACATTCTCGAGGAGAAGGTCTTCCTGATGCAGGTCTTCTTCGAGCGGCTGATCATCCCGCGCTTCCGGCTCATCGCGAAATCGTCGCGCGGGACGGTGCTCGAGGACATCTGCAACCGGCTCGCGATCGACGACGGCATTCACCACGGCGCCGGCATGGCGTACGAGCGCGTGCTGCTCCAGTCGGCCGGAAAGAAGGTGCGCTCGCGGCTCGTCGACGCGGCGAACACGATGCTCCCGATCTTCGCCAGCCACGTCCTCTGGCGGCCCAAGGCGCGCGAGGTGATCGGGACGCTGATGGAGGCGCGCGACCGGGAGCGGCTCCGCGAGGAGCTGAACCACGGGGTGCGGCTCGCCAACTCGCTCGGCCTGGACGTCTCCGACGTCCGCATCCCCGCCGACTGAGCCGGAGACGTCCCCTCGGGCGGGAGGACGCTCGCGCAGCGCACGGTCCTCTCCCTTGGCACGGCTGCGGTCGAGGGCGTTAGGGTCTGGCCGACCGCGAAGAATGGAGGATCAGGCCATGAGTATCGTCGTTCGGTTTAGCCCCGCAAACCTCACAGCCGAAAAGTACGACAAGTCAGTGCAGCGGCTGGAAGCCGAGGGCTTGTGGCCCGCGGATGGATGCGACTATCACGTCTGCTTCGGCTCAGACGGCAACCTCAAAGTCAGCGAAATCTGGGACTCTCGGGAGCAACTGGAGGCCTTCGGCGAGAAGTTGATGCCGATCCTGTCCGAGGCTGGAATCGAGTTCTCGGGCGAGCCAGAGATCTTCGAGGTGCACAACACCTACAAGCGCTAACGGCGCGCGTTGGCGCCCCGGCCGAGTGAGTCACTGGCTGGGCACCCCTCAAGCGTCATTCCGGAGCGCCGGCCCAGGCGAGCGTCATCATGTCTCGGTGAGAGCCGACGGAGAACTCTCTCGGGCCGAGGTCGAAGCGCTGGTCGCGTTGCACACCGCTCGCATCGCCGAGGCCGTTCCCGAAGGTCGAACCTCCGTGTCGGGAAGCACGCTCTTGGGTCGGTACGGCGGCCACGACGTTGACATGGTCGTCCTCGTGCCGCACGTCGGCAGTGCAGCAGAGCGGTTACGCCGCCACTATCCGCCGCTTTACGAGAACGAATGGCGAGACGACTGGGCTGCGTTCCGCCTCGAAGGGCCGCCGCAGGTAGACATCGTCTTGACCATCCCCGGCACGAGCGGCGACGACCACCACCGTCGCGCCTGGGAGTTGATCCTCGCGAACCCGCGATTGAGAGCCGAGTACGAAACTCTGAAAGCCTCGGGCATGGACTCCACACGCAAGGCGGAGTTCTTCGACCGCATCGTAGCGATGCTTCACCCCGAAGGCTGACCGCGCTCAGGGGTCAGTCCGGAACACTGGCCCAGCCGAGCGTTGCCCTACGGAAGCGCAGTTGCCGAGCCGTCCTCGATAAGCACACGTGTCGCCTCGGGAGACCTGCGGAGTGTTTCCATTGCTAATCCCAGTTGCCCGCTCGTCCACGAGTGCTCCTTGCCGCAGTGAGGGCACGCGACTGGCCTTGACCACAGGGCGAGTCCGAGGTGGGCTTCGGGCGGGACGTCGCCAATGTCCACGAGCCTGCCCGTCTCCGGGCACTTGAGTTGCACCATCGCCATGACCTCCAATCTACGCCTCGGGGGTCATTCCGGGACACTGGCCCAGCCCAAGGACCTCTCGCCGCCTTGACGACGTAACAATGGCGTGAGGCTCCGACCAGAAGGAGTGAGGGTGCGCCCGTTCGTAGGGTGTGCAGTCGGTATTGCCCTGAGTGTGGGTGCTGTCATGAGCTTCGGCGCTGATGGGATCCCTGCGAGCGCAGCCGCCGCTGGACGCCCCGCCTTTGTCTGCGGTGCGTCGTTCAGAGATCTTCCCTCGCGCTGGCACCAGTCGGGAGTGCCTTCAACGCCGATCATCGGCGGTGAAGTCCCGGCGAGCACCGACTCCTGGGCCGCCACCCCACGTTCAGTGTGGAATCTTGTGAAGCCCCTTCCACACGACGGCATCTACATCTGGGTTGATCTCATCCGTCCGAAGCGCGGTCCGAGCGGAACACCCCTGCGGCTGCCCCTGGTACTCCGCAAGGCCAAAGTGATCGCACAAGAGGGAGCCGTCCCTCGCCTACCCGAGTATCGGATCGAGGGTCGCTACGGTCACCAGTACAACGTGATCCTGGGCGTTGATTTCGGACGCTCCTCGCCAGCGCCGAGTCTGCGTCGGCTCGCCGATCGCGTCCTCCGTACACTCGTCCTGCCGCGCTGGGTTCCGTTCCCGCGCCGATCGTCCTGCTAGGCCGCTCGGGGGTCATTCCGGAACACTGGCACAGGCGAGCGGCCTCTATCGTGATGGGGATGACCGAGAGTGGAGGCTACGAGATCGAACTGCGTCGGGTTGTGCCGGTTAGCCGTCGCCTTTCCGACGGCACGTGGGTGGTCAGCGTGGAGGTCTGGGATCACGGAGTCGTCATCAGGTGGGCTACCTCCGAACCACCATCGCCCCCGATGTCTCTCGGAGTCGGCCCCGATCGCGTTCACTGGCTTATCTCTGATGACGTCGGAACGAGCTACACCCGTGTTAGCGGCGGCGGCGGTGGCGGCAAGCAGCGCGGCTACCACTACGACGTCGAGTTCGAGCCTGCTCCCCCACCAAGTGCCACATCGCTGCGAATCGGTCGCGCCCCAGCGGACGCTGATCTTTCGATCTCCCTCACCGACTGACGCTCGGGGGTCATTCCGGAACTCACTGGCCCAGACGAGGGCGGACCTCTAGCGGCCAGTGGGTCGTATTCTCTTCGCGGTGAACAGTTGCTTGCGGTGGCTGCAGCGCTGGGCGCTTTCTACCTCGTCGTTCAAGGCTCCGACCGGCTACCGGCGGCGCGTGTCGCTTGGACTTGCCCGAGAACGGCGGTGCTTACAGCGCTCCCCGCGATCGGAACGGTTGAGTGGCGCTCTAGGTACGCGTCGGGCGGCTCGCGCTTCTCGCTTGGCCTCCACCTGTTCGACACGGCGTCGACCGGAGTCAGGTTCCGCACGGGACACATCAGCCGCGACCGAAGCCTGCAGCCCGGAGATCCAACACTCTGGTTCCCCTACAGCGAGAACCGGGCGCAGTGGCTCGCCGCTGCTTCAGGCGGCGAGGGCGGCTTTGTGGTTGGTGTTGTGCGGGCAGACTTCCGGGCAGCCGCAGCGCGACGTGTTCACAGTCAGGACTGTTGGATCTTCGATCCGCCGCAGGTGACCGTCCACTTCTACGGGCACCAACCGACTGGTTCGACGCCGCACGGCGGATACGGCGGGATGCTCCGTCCCTGGCCAATCCGGTAAGCGCTCAGGGGTCTGTCCGGAACTGGCCCAGGCGAGCGTGGCCCCTGGGGGTCGTGTCAGCAGGTGGGTGTAGGTGTTGTCAATCTGGGCGCGCGGTTCAACGCCTTTACGTGGTTGGTGAGTGTGTGACCGCTGATATGGCTGACCTCGCTCTGGACAAGCATTGTGTTCGCGTTGATGTGGAATGTGAAGGTGCCCTTCTCGTCGGGGTAGCGCCCGGAGCCCGCGACTGGCAAGAGCCAGGCTGCGCCTGCGCGGCGAGGTGCTTTGACGAACATCCGGTAGTCGTCGGGGAAGCGGAGACCGACGTCTTCGAGTGTCTGAGGGTTGCTCTGTGCGAGCCGCCGCCAGCAGGTCGTGCCTGCTTCGCGGGCGTACGTTGGGCCGCCTCGACGCGCGACTAGGACGATCGAGCCGCTCGGTCCGATCGCCACGAACTGTTCCGCCGTTGTAATCCCGGCTTGCAGCACCAGTGTGAAGTGCTCGCTTTCAGCCCCGATCCGTGCACGTGTTTGAGCGGCGGGCACGTGCAGGTATGCCGCGTGCACCTGCCGCAGCAGCGCCAGTCCTTGCGTGTTGCCGCGCGGAGCTGGCACGCCCTTTTGCGTATTTGCCGCTGACGCTGACGAGAGCAGTGCCAGGGCGAGCGCTACGCCGCCGCCCAGCAGCTTCAACCTCCGTGTAGCCATTTCGGCCCCCTTCGTTCGCACTACGATCCTGCGACGTCTATCGGCTCGCCCGCACCCTGGCTTGAGCATCGTTCCCCGCTCGCGGGTCGCTCGGATCAATCCCCAGCTCACGGGTCAGTTCGGAACCCTGGCCCGGCCGAGCTTGCTGCTACCCGACTAGTCGTTAAGGCTGAGCACGACTTCTGGGCTCGGAACCGGATGCTGGTCGCCGACGGGCGCGACGGCTGTGCCAACGGCGAAGAACTCGATCACGTGTGCACCCCAGCCATGGCTCTTCTCGACGAGTTGAACCCCGACGATGCCTTCAGCCTGGACCTGCTTCGCCTCTGCCTGCATACGCTCCATCGCGAGCTCACGCGCGTCGTAGAGCGCCTGCGTGAAGTTCTGGAGTTCGACGTTCTGGCCGATATTTTTCATCGCCTTCCACATCGACTGGTGCGCGACGTGGTAGACACACGAGCCCATCACCATCCCGAGCGGGCGATGCCCGCTCTTCATAAGCGTCCAGAAGTCCTGTCCGGACAGGTCGCTCGTGAACGGCCGACCGTTCGGGGCGCGGTGGAGGACGCCTCCGCTGTGTTTGATCGCGGTCCCGATCGCGATGAACTCGGCCATGTCCGGCCCCCATTCGTAGCGGCCGACGTCGAGCCGGACGCCGACGACTCCATCGGCGCCGAGCTGGTCGGCTTCCTCCTCCATCCGCGTCATCGCCAGCTCGCGCGCGTTGTACATCGCCTGGGAGAGAACCTCCATCTCCTGGCTCTGGTTGAAGCGCGACTGCTGGAAGCCGATGTGGTAGATGCAGGAGCCGATCACAAGGCCTAGTGGCTCGAACCCGGACTCCTTGACGAGCAGGAACTCGTTTACCGAAAGGTCGCTCGTGAACAGATGGTCGCTGCGCAACTCGGCGATGCGCTCCTGCCCATGCTCCGTCAGCCCTTCGGTCGATTGCGGGTCATAGCTCATGACGCTCCTCTCTCCACGCTCGGATCAACCATTCAGCAGTCTCTCGAGAGCCAGGCGGCCGCGCTCGCTGCGGTTGGCTTCGGCGACGACCTCAGCGGCCAGCGAGTCGATCCACTCCTCCAGCCCCAGCTCATCACTCTTCAACGTGATACCCCGCACCACCGACGAGCGATGCGTCGAGACCGCGCCGTCGTCATGCGTCAGCTCGTAGCGGCTGTCCCCCAGCTCCACGCTTACCTGTCGCACACTCCCCTTCCCCCGGACACCGGACCGCCGCACGCGACAACGCCCGGGAAACGACTGCTCCAACTTCGTCGTCAAGGCTTCGACGAAGACACGCAGATCGTCGGCATCCGCACGCAAGGAAGCCGCGACCTGATCGAAGTCCGCTCCACCTCCCACGGTGAAGATCGTAGGCAACGCAGTCAAAACGTGACTGCCAAACGCGGCTCGCGCAGGGGTCACTCCCGAACACTGGCCCAGGCGAGATCACTGCCGCCTGGCGATACGGTTCTCCCGCGCAGTGAGCCAGAACACCGACCCCAGTCCTACAGCCGCTGCCGACCTGATCTCTGTTCGAGGTTTGGACGCCCCGACGCGCGGGGAGATCGAAACGCTTGCCGAGATGTTCGATCAGTACCGCGTTCACTACGGCGAGGCTTCCGATGCCACTCGATCAGCTGGCTGGCTGGACGAGAATCTCAGCACGAGCCGCCTCCGCGCCTTCGTCGCCGAACAGGATGGGAAGCTCATCGGATTCGCGGTCACAGTGGAGCTTCCGGCTGGTAGCGCTGGAAGGTTGCGATCTTCCCGGCGAAGCTCTCGGCGGCGAAGAGATGCACCGCGTACGTGTGCCGCGCGACCCTGCCGAGTCGCAGGCGCGGCATGACCTTGACGATCGCCGCGGTGCTGTCGGAGCTCTTGACCCTCGCCGTGTACGCCGTCTGGCGTAGCGGCTGTGCCTGGTAGCCGAAGATGCCGCCGGTGCCCGACTTCACCGTCGTCAGCGTGATCGACTGCGAGCTCCCGCACTGCGTCTCGAGGATCTGAACCGACACGCCGGCCTGTTTGTCGCCGAGCGCGCCGGCCAGCGTCGTCTTGTTGCCGAAGACGACTGCCTTCGGCGTGGCGCCGAGGCTGGCGGCGGGCACCGCCGCGAGCGAGGCGACGGCGAGCAGAACCAAGAAGAGCTTGCGCATCGCGAGATCCCTCCGTCGCTCGTTTCCGCTTCGAGCGTCTCGCAGCTTGACCCCGGGGAGTGTCGGCTGTGCGTAGCGCTGTAAAAGCGCGCCCGAGCTGTAGGGTCGCCGCGATGGCGCACGATCGGCGGCAGATCGAGGATCTCGCGCGCAGCTACACCGAGGCGTGGTGCAGCCGAGACGCGTCGCGCGTCGCGTCCCACTACGTCCCGGGCGGGACCATTGTGGTCAACGGCGGCGAGCCGGCCGGGATCGGCGAGGTGGCGGTCGGCTTCATCGCCGCCTTCCCGGACATCCAGGTCTTCATGGACGAGCTCGTCCTCCACGAAGACGTCGTCGAGTACCGCTGGACGTTCACCGGTACGAGCGCGGAGACGGGGCAGTGGGTGCGCGTCCCCGGCTTCGAGGAATGGACGATCAGCGACGACGGCCTCATAGCCGCGTCACGCGGCACCTATGACGAGGTCGAATACGAGCGCCAGCTTCGCGAAGGAGCGGAGTCGAGCTAGAGCTGTAGGGCTCGGCAAGGTTGTTCCTTCGGAGTGGCTCGAGGCGCTGGAGTGGCGGTTGGTGGCTGAGGGAGCCGTGGGGTCGTCGCTGGTTGTGGAAGTCGAGCAGCGGGGCAGGTCTGCGCGGCGTTCGGCGCTGTTGCCGTAGACGGCGCCGTAGGCCCAGCCGCCGAGCATTGTGCGGATGAAGCGCTCGGCTTTGCCGTTGGTGCGTGGTCGGTAGGGGCGGTGCGTCGTTTAGGGATCCCCGATCGAGGGGTGCGAGTGAGATACTCGCTCGGCGAGATTCAGTCGACTCGAGTGCAAAGGAGCGTCAAATGGCGTACGGCATCGTGCACACCTTCCCGGGCGGGACGAAGGAGCAGTACGAGGCCTCGATCGCAGCGGTGCATCCAAGCGACGGAAGCCTCCCGGAGGGACAGCTCTTCCACGCTGCCGGCCCCTCGGCCGACGGCTGGACGATCGTCGCCGTCCACGAGTCGCAGGAGAGCTGGGAGCGGTTCCGTGACGAGACGTTGATGCCCAAGATGAGCGCAGGCATCGAGGGAGGATTCCCGACGCCTCCCGAGGAGACTGCCTTCCCCGTGCACAACCAGCAGACGGGGTAGACAAACACGAACGCAGACGAGCTCGTCCTCCGCTTCGTCGACGAGGAGGATCGAGATCGTCCGAACGTCGTTCGGGTTAGCGCAGGCCGCCGCGCTCGAAGTGCGCGCGGAAGAAGTTCTCGCTGCCCGCGGTCGCCATCGCGGCCGAGGCGCTGATCTCGAGCGCGAGCGCGGTCGCGGCCACGAGTTGCGCGAGCCGGTAGACCTTTCCCGGGCCGGCGCAGCCGATCAGCTCGAGCCACCGTTCCGGATCGGGGAGCGTCGTGCCGCCGCCGACCGTCCCGACCTCGATCCCGGGGAAGCGGACCGCGACGTGCAGGCCGCCCTCGACGCGCTGCTCCGTGCCGTGGGCCATCGAGCTCGTCCCGACGAGCCCGAGATCCTGGCCGGTCGCGGCGAAGACGGCGGCGATCGCCGACGCCGGCGTGAAGGCAACGGACTGCATCCCCGACGCGACCGCGCCATGCGTCCCGGCCCACGCGAGCTCCTCGAGGTCGCTCAGCGTCGTCCGCAGCACGCGCTCGATCGCCGCCTCGGTCAGAGTCGTCTCCGCGATCACAGTCTTGCCGTGGCCCTGCTGGAAGTACTCGAAGGACGGCTTCTTGTCTCCGCCCATGTTCGCCTCGAGGACGGACCGCTCGATCGGCACCGGCGCCTGCGGCAGGACGTAGGCCATGTTCAGCGCGTACGCGTTGCGGGTCATCATGTTCGCGCCGAATGCGTCGCCTGTCGTGAAGCGCCAGAGGACGTGGCACATCGGCCCCACGACGTGCGTCTTCGCCTCGCGCAGCACGGCGTATCGCGACAGCTCCGGGTTGTCGGTGGCTCGCAGGAACTCGCGCATAGCCGGCACCTGATCCTCGACCCAGCGGGCGAGTACGAGCGCGTCTCGGGAGTCCTTGCAGATGAAGCACGATGCTCTGGTGATACGGTCGGCGATCACATATGTTCGGGCGCCGCCGGACTCGGCGACCGCCTTCGCTCCGCGCTGGACGGACGCGGTCAGCCCCCCTTCCGTGTGCGCGAGCGGGACGACGACCTCCTCGTCTGAGCGCCCCGTCTCGACGACGTCGCCGTCCTCGGACAGCTCGTACTCTCCGAGCGAGACCGCGAGCTGCGCGACGGAGACGGGAATCGAGACGAACCCGGTCACCGACTCCGCCGCCTTGGCGTACGGCTCGAGGTCGACCTCGGGCAGGCCGAGCGCCTCCTGGCGGGCACGGACCGAGCCCGGGTCGTTCTTCCGCGGAAGGCGCATCGAGCGGAGGCTATAACCTCGCCCCGTGGCCGCAACGATCATCGACGGCAAGGCGCTCGGGGCGAAGGTGCGCGAGGAGGTCGCGGCGTCCGTGGCCGAGCTCGGGCACGTCGGCCTCGCGACGGTGCTCGTCGGCGATGACGCCGCCTCGCACATCTACATCGACCTGAAGCAGAAGGCCGCCGCCGAGGCGGGGATGGAGGCGCGCGATCTCAAGCTTTCCGCCGGCACGTCGGAGGACGAGTTGCTCGCCACGATCGCCGCCCTCAACGCCGACGACGGCGTCGACGGGCTGCTCGTCCAGCTCCCGCTTCCCGATCACATCGACGAGAACCGCGTGATCGAGGCGATCGCGCCCGGCAAGGACGTCGACGGCATCCATCCGATCAACGCCGGGAAGCTGTATCTCGGCCGGCCGGCGCTCGTGCCGGGGACGCCGCTCGGGGTCATGCGCATGCTCGACGAGTACGCGATCCCGCTCGAGGGCGCGCGCGCGGTCGTCGTCGGCCGCTCGGCGATCGTCGGGAAGCCGATGGCGCATCTCCTGCTGCAGCGGAACGCGACCGTGACGATCTGCCACTCGCGCACCCAGGACCTCGCACGTCACACGCTCGACGCCGATGTCCTCGTCGCGGCCGTCGGCCGCACGCACGTCATCTCCGCCGACATGGTCAAGGCCGGCGCGACGGTGATCGACGTCGGGATGAACCGCGACGATACGAGCCGCAAGGTGCTCGGCGACGTCGATCCGAGCGTCATGGACGAGGCCGCCTACATGACCCCGGTGCCCGGTGGTGTGGGCCCGATGACGATCGCCATGGTGCTCCAGAACACGGCCACGGCAGCGCGTTTGCGCAGGGGCGCACCCGTTGCAACGCCGGAAAACTGAGCTAAACTCCCGCCTGTTCCAACGTCTGTGGCGGCGTAGGCGAGCCGTCGTTTTTCTGCAAGGAGGAAGGGTTGGCTGAGGGCACCGTCAAGTGGTTCTCGAACGAGAAGGGGTACGGCTTCATCGAGCGCGAAGGCGGCGACGACGTCTTTGTCCACTTCTCCGCTATCACGATGGATGGCTACAAGTCGCTGACCGAAGGCCAGCGCGTGTCGTTCGAGGTCGTGCAGGGCGACAAGGGCGCCCAGGCCGCGAACGTCCAGGCCGTCTAGAGAACCTGTCGGACTCAATTGTTCGAAAGGGCCCCTGATGGGGCCCTTTCTGTCTCGCGTAGCGCGCTCCGCTTTTCGCTCGCGAGACCTCTAACGGTCAAGCGCCGGTGAGCCGCGTCCGCAGGGGTCGGACGCGGCGGCGAACTCGTTTTGCGAGGATCGGGCGAATGGCCATCGACCGCGAACAGCTGCTGCACGTCGCACACCTCGCGCGCCTCGAGCTGCGCGAGGACGAGCTCGAGCGACTGCAGGGTCAGCTCAACGACATCCTCGAGGCGGTCTCGAAGGTCTCCGAGCTCGATCTCGCCGACGTCCCGCCGACATCGCATCCGCTCGACGTCGTCAACGTGTGGGACATGGACGAGCCTCGGCCGTGCTTCTCGGCCGAGGAGGCGCTCGCGAACGCGCCCGAGCGGGAGGGCGACTTCTTCAAGGTTCCGCCGGGAGGCGCGACGTGATCGACACGCTGCTGCTGACCGCGTACGAGGCCGCCGAGTTGCTGCGGAACAGGGAGATCAGCGGCGCCGAGCTCTGGGAGGCCTACCGGCGCGCGATCGACGAACGCGACGGCGAGCTCCACTGCTTCCTCCACGTCTGCGACGACCCGGGCGGCGACGGCATCCCGCTCGCGGTCAAGGACGTGATCGGGACGAAGGGCATCCCGACCACGGCCGGCTCGAAGATCCTCGAGGGCTACGTCCCCGTCTACGACGCCACGGTCGTTCGCCGCGCAAAGGAGGATCACGGTCTGCGCGTCCTCGGCAAGACGAACACGGACGAGTTCGCGATGGGCTCGTCCACCGAGAACTCCGCCTTCGGCCCGTCGCGCAACCCCTGGGATCCCTCGCGGGTTCCCGGCGGCTCGGGCGGCGGCTCGGCGGCGGCGGTGAGCGCCGGCCTCGCGCCGTGGGCGCTCGGCTCCGACACCGGAGGCTCGATCAAACAGCCCTCGGCGCTGTGCGGCAACGTCGGCTTGCGCCCGACCTACGGCACCGTCTCGCGCTACGGGGTCGTCGCCTTCGCGTCGAGCCTCGACCAGATCGGGCCGGTCGCGAAGACCGTCCGCGACTGCGCCTACCTCTACTCGATCATCGCCGGACGGGACGATGCCGACTCGACCACGGTCGAGCTGCCGCAGCCCGTCGAGCTGCCGGAGGCCGTCGATCTGAAGGGACTGCGCGTCGGGATCCCGAAGGAGCTCAACGAGGCGGACGGGATCGAGCCCGGCGTCGGGGAGGCGGTACAGGCGGCAATCGCGAAGCTCGAGGAGCTCGGGGCAGAAGTGGGGGAGTGCTCGCTTCCCCTCTCCGTCGAGTACGGGATGCCCTGCTACTACCTCATCGCGCCGGCGGAAGCGTCCTCCAACCTCGCTCGCTACGACGGCGTCCGCTTCGGCTATCGGGCCGACGCGGCGGAGCGGCTCGAGATGTACGAGCGCACGCGTGACGAGGGATTCGGCGACGAGGTGAAGCGCCGGATCATGGTCGGGACGTACGCCCTCTCGGCCGGCTACTACGGCGCGTACTACGGCCAGGCGCAGAAGGTGCGCACGGTGATCAAGCGCGAGCACGACGCGCTCTTCGAGACATTCGACGCGCTCGTCTCGCCGACGTCGCCGACCGTCGCTTTCCCGCTCGGCGCGCGCGCCGCCGACCCGCTCGCGATGTATCTCTGCGATCTCCTCACGATCCCGTCCTGCATGGCGGGCCTCCCCGGGCTCAACGTCCCGTGCGGCCTCTCGGAGGGATTGCCGGTTGGTCTCCAGCTCATCGGGCCGCAGTTCGCCGAGAACACGCTGTTCCGGATCGGACACGCGCTCGAGCAGGCGATCGGCTTCGACCCCGTGCCGGAGCGTCTCCGATGACGTACCACTTCGACGATCCCGCGGCCGAGTTCGTGCTCGCCGTCGAGCGTGTCTTCGGCGAGCACCCGCGCGTGCTCGACGGCTCGCGGGCCGTTCTCGTCGGAGACGTGAAGCTCCAGCTCGAGGCCGGCGAGCGCGAGCTTTGGCTGATCGAGACGCACGGCCCGCTGGAGCACCGGGTGGCGATGGTCGAGGTGTTCGAGGACGTCGAGGATGCGTTGCGCGAGGCGAAGGAGAAGCTCGGTGGCGTCTGAATGGGAGCTCGTCGTGGGGCTCGAGGTGCACGCGCACCTCAAGACGCGCACCAAGATGTTCTGCCGCTGCGCGCTCGAGTACGGCGCCGCGGAGAACACGCACACCTGCCCGGTCTGTCTTGCCCATCCGGGCGCGCTGCCGGTGCCGAACGGCCGCGCGATCGAGATGACGATCCTGCTCGGCCTCGCCCTCGACTGCGAGATCGCAGGTCACGCCGTCTTCGCACGCAAGAACTACTTCTACCCCGACCTGCCGAAGGGCTACCAGATCAGCCAGTACGAGGAGCCGCTCTGCGGCGTCGGCCGCTTCCTCCTGCCGACGGCCGGCGGCGACCGCGAGATCGGCATCGTCCGCGCGCACCTCGAAGAGGACGCGGCGAAGACCGTGCACGCGGGTGGCGCGACCGGGCGCTCTGTCGGGGCCGACTACAGCCTCGTCGACTTCAACCGCGGCGGCACGCCGTTGCTCGAGATCGTGAGCGCGCCCGACCTCCGCTCGGCCGAGGAGGCCGTGTGGTTCCTGCGCCTGCTCCGGCAGACGATCGTCGACGTCGGGATCTCCGACGCGGACATGGAGAAGGGAACCCTGCGCGCCGACGTCAACGTCTCGGTGCGGCGGGTCGGCGAGGAGGGGTTCCGGCCGCGTTGGGAGATCAAGAACATGAACTCGTTCCGGTTCATCGGCCGGGCGATCGAGGCGGCGTTCCGGCAGCAGGTCGAGGCACACGAAGCCGGGGAGGATGTGGCGCAGTCGACGTACGACTACGACCCGGACACCGACCGGCTGACCGTGCACCGCTCGAAGGAGGAAGCGGACGACTACCGCTACTTCCCCGAGCCGGACCTCGTCCCGGTCGAGCCGCCGGCCGAGCTTGTCGAGCGGCTGCGCGGCGAGGTTCCCGAGCGGCCGGGCGACCGGATCCGGCGGATCGAGCCCTCGGTTGGCTTCGAGCGCGCCGTCGAGCTGGTGATGACGGGTTGGGATCTCGATTTCGACCGGCTCGTGGCGGCCGGAGCGCCCCCGGCGGGAACGGCGAACGTCCTCATGAACGATTTCGTGGCCGCCGAGGTTCAGCCTGGAGCGGTCAACGTCGAGTTTGTGAAGGTCATGGCCCAGCGTGAAAGCCTGCCGCGTGAAGTCTGGAACAACGCCGTTGCCGCGAGCACGTCGTCGACGTTTCTCGCCGCTCCCTTCCTCGCGCAGACAGCGGTCTCCGACGAATCGGAGCTTGAGCCGATCATCGACGCGGTGCTCGCGGCGAACCCGGGGCAGGTCGAGACCTTCCGCGGCGGCAAGGAGGGTGTCCTGGGCTTCTTCGTCGGCCAGGTGATGCGCGAGACGCAGGGCAAGGCCGACCCGAAGGTCGTCAACCGGCTGCTGCGGGAGAGGCTTCGAGGCTGATTTGCCACGCAGGGGAGCCGCAACCAAGTTGCGGCTCCCCTGCGACAGCGGTGCCTGCTACGCGGGCACCGCGTCAAGGCTGGGGAGATCGCGGATCGCGGGGCTGAGCGTCCCGAGCGCCGCGGCGACGACGACGGGCGCGGCGAGCACGAGGATCGTGAGCCGCGGGGAGGTGTGGCTCAGCAACAGCCCGGCGAGGAGCGGGCCGATCGGCGCCGACGCCGCCCGGAGCACGTTGGAGGCGGCCATCGCTCGTCCGAGCAGGCGGTCGGGAATGAGCATGTACGAGTACGCGGTCATCGCCGAGTCCGTGTTCGGGAACCAGAAGGCGTGCAGCGACGCCGCGACGACGAGCACGTAGACGTTCGGAAACGCGAGGAACGCCCCGAAGACCACTGCCGACCAGAACTCCGAGAGCAGGATCGCACGCATCGGGAAGGTCCGCCGCAGGAGCGGCGACACCGCTGACCCCGCGAGCAAGGCCAGTCCCTGCAGGGCGACGAAGCCGCCGATCGCCGCGCTCGTGAATCCGTGCCGGTGTGCGAGCACGATCACCGCGATGGGCGCGCCCGCGGCGGCGAGGTTGCTCACCGCCACCATCCCGATCGTCGTACGGAGAAACGGGATTCGCCAGAAATACGCGAGCCCCTCGCGGAAGTGCGTCCGCGCACCCGGCTCCCGCTCGTCCTGGAAGCGAGCCCGCATCAGCAGCAGCGAGAGTGTCGAGAAGGCGTAGGAGATCGCGTCCGACAGGAACGGCACGCCGCGGCTGAGCCCGAAGAGCGCGCCTCCGGCAGGTGGAGCGGCGAGGCGAACCGCGGACATGCGCGCCATCGACACACTCGCCGCGTCCGCGAGTTGCGGCTGCGGTACGACGGCCCTGAATGCGCCGCTGTTCCCGGAGCGGAAGAAGACCGCGGCGGTCGAGTCGAGGAACGCCACGACGAGGATCAGCCAGAAGGTGGCATGGCCGGTGAAGACGGCTGCCGCGAGCGACCCGACGGAGGCGGCCCCGGCGACGTCCGACGCGATCATCAGGCGGCGGCGGTCGTAGCGGTCGGCGGCGACGCCCGCGAGCGGGCTGACGAGCACCAGCGGCGCGAACTCGACCGCCCCGACGTAGCCGGTCTTCGCCGCCGAGCCGGTGATCGCGAGCGCGAGGAGCGGATACGCGATCGTCGACATGCTCGACCCGAAGGTCGAGAGGAGCTGCCCGGCTTGCAGCAGCACGAAGTCGCGATTGCGCCGGAGTGGTACGCGGCTCACGCCGGGACCTGCTCGACCGCGCCGGCGCCCGTGTCGTCCTGCCTCGTCACGAGGTAGACCGCGCTGGCGACGACGACGGCCGCCATTGAGACGAGCAGGATCCGGTAGTCCACGAGCGTCGAGAGCGCGCGCCCGTCGCGATCGACATTGTCTGCGCGACCGAGAGCGAGACGTCGACCGCTGCGGAGACCCGGCCCTGGATCGCGAGCGGCGTGCGTGTCTGCAGCGCCGTGTTGAAGGCGACGATCATCCACACGACCCCGACGCCCGCGATCGGGAACGCCACCACGACGACCGCCAACGACGGAACTGCCAGCAACGCGCCGCAGAGCCCGAACAGCGACAGCCCGATCCCGACCGTCCGCACCTCACCGAGGCGACGAACGAGCCGGCCGGCGGTCACGCCGCCCGCGATCGAACCGAGCCCCTGGAGCGCTCCGAGCACGCCGAAGAACGTGGGCGGCCGGCCCAGGTGGGCGATCACCGAGAAGACGAGTGTCTCTGTGAAGCCGACGACGAGCAGCGCGATCGTCGTGCCGGTGGTCAACTGGCGCAGCGGGAGCGTTCGCCACACGTGAACCACGCCAGCGGTCACCTCCTTCAGGAAACGGTGCTCCGGCGGCTTCGGCCTCTGCTCGGGCACGCCCATCCGGGACATCAGGACTGCTGAGCCGGCAAAGGTCGAGGCGTCGAGGATCGCGACGACCCCTCCGCCGAAGGCCGCGTAGAGACCGGCACCGGCCAGCGGGGCGACGACCCGCAGTCCCTGGCGGGACGAGGACAGCGCCCCATTCGCATCCGCCAGGAGCTCCTCGGGCAGCATCAGGCGAAGCAGGGCCGCCTGCGCGGGATAGAACACCGTGCCCACCAGCCCATAGAGCAGCGCGACCAGATAGATCAGCCAGACGTCGCCGCGGTCGTGCACGAACAGGAGGACGAGCACCGATGCGCCGAGCACGCAGTCGCACGCGATCATCAGCGGCCGCCGCGGCAACCGGTCGGCGAGCAGTCCACCGAGCGGCCCGGCGAGGCTGCCGAGGCTCAGGACGAAGAAGACGAGCCCTGCCTCCGCGCTCGAGCCGGTCAGCTTCTTGACCCAGATCGCGAGGACGAACCACATCGCCCAGTCGCCGAACGAAGACAGCGTCTGGCCGGCAACGAGGAGGCGCGCGTCGCGATAGGAGAGGAGCCGGCGCATCAGGCCCGCTCCCGGGCCAGGTGGCGAACCGTGACGAAGGCCGCGTAGCTCATGGCCGCGATCTGGCCGATCGCCGCGACCGCGACCACGTGCCTCGAGCCGTAGCTCGCAAACGCAGGAGCTGCGAGGGCGAGCGCAAGTGGCGTTCCGAGCGTCGAGGCTGTGAACGTCGCGGTCAAGGCTTTCGCCCGAACGGCGGCCGGGGTCGCAGCGTGAGGAACGCGTGGATGGTGGGGTTGACGAGGCCATTGGCGGTCCCGGAGAGAGCAAGTGCGCCCGCGACCGCCCAGCCGGCACGGGCATGGCGATCGCCCAGAGCGGTGCCGCCTGCAGGAGCACGAGCGGTGCCGCCTGGGAGAGACCGCCGATCCGCTTGCTCCGGTAGGCCGAGACGTTGCCGATCACCGCGCCAACGCCCCACGAGGCGAGGAACGCGCCGGCGAGGCGCGGGTCGGCTCCGTCGTGGGCGACGACGAGCACGGGAATGGCCACGAAGAGCACCGAGAACGAATGCGTCTCCGACCACGATCGCGGCTGTCCAACCGCGCATCAGCGGGTCGCCGAGCAGATAACGAACTCCCGCGAGGAGGCCCTGGCCATCGTGGCTCTCTTCCTTCTGCAGCCCGCGGGCGGCGGGCACGAAGATCGTCACCAGTCCGAAGGCCACGAGGTAGCTCGCGGCGTCGACGACGAGGACGGTCGGCGCTCCGACAGCCGCGATCAGCACGCCGCCGAGCGCGGGCCCACAGAGCATCGTGATGCGCGTCGCGCCCTGGAGCAGTGCGTTCGCGCGCTCGACCGACGCCTCGTCGTCGTCGAGGATCTCCGCGACGACGATGCGCTGCGCGGCGCCGTACGGAGTGCTCGCCGCGCCGAGCGCGAATGCGAGCGCGGCAAGGATCGGCAGCGTCAGCTCGCCGTGCCAGTGGAGCAGCGGCACCAGGAGCATCAAGGGCCCGCGGAGGGCGTCGCAGATCCGCATCGTTCGCTGCGGGCCGAGGCGCTCGAGCAGCGTCCCGCTCGGGATCCCGAACAGCGCGTACCCGCCGGCCTCCGCCACGATCACGAATGCCATCTGCTTCGAGCCGGAGGTGACGAGCACGAACCACGGCAGTGCGAGCCACGTCATCTGCGACCCGGTGGTGGACAGGACTTCGGCGGCGAGCAAGGCCCCGAGGGGCCGGCTGCGCAGGACCGGGGGTCTTGCCGTAGCTGCCGCCGTGCTTTCCATCAGCCGGCGCGGAAGACGCGCACGTCGCCGCTGACCGTCCGGCCACGGAGGACGACCATCGGCGCCGCCGCGGCCTCGCCGGCCGGAGGTTCGGTTGCGAGCGGTACTTCGGACGCGAGATCGCCCGAGGTCGAGCCTGCGTCGACGTCGAGGAGGGATCCGGCTGCGATCCCGATCTCGACGTCCCCCGAGACGCTCGAGAAGCGGGCGTCTCCGGCCGTCAGTGCCTCGAGACGGATGTCGCCGGAGACGGACTTCGTGTCGACGGAGCCCGCAACTGCGCGAACGCGCGCGTCGCCCGACACGGTCTGCACGGTGAGGTCGCCGTCCACCCGCTCGAGCTCGACGTCGCCGCTGACGGTCTTGACGGTCGTGTCCTCGGCGATGTCGCCGCGGACGCGGACGTCGCCGGACACGCCGTTGACGTCGAGCGAGCGCAGACGGCCCTCGATCTCGGTGTCCGCCGACGCGGTCTTCACCTTGACGCCGGCGCCGTGTGGCACGCGCGCCTGAACGCGGAGGCCACCATTGCCGAAGATCATCGAGCCCAGCGAGAACGAGAGGCCGATCTTGCCCTTGTCGCGCAACGTCACCGACACGCGGTTGCCGTCCTGGCGAACCTCGACGTGCTCGAGCATCCGCTCGTCGCCGTCGACGGTGAGATGCGTCTCCTCGCCGTCGACGGTCTCCACGTCGATGTCGCCGCTCGGGATGGAGACCTCGAGCGTGAGGGGGAGAGCGGTGTGGTAGGTCTGCTCGATCATCCTCACGCCTCCCGCTTGTCGAGGGCGCGCTTGATCCGCAACCGGATCTCGTTGGACTGGGGGAGCGGGCGCCGGTCGGGGCGGAGCGGGCGCTCGACCTTGTAGGGAAGGTGGTGGTCGGGGAACATGCCTCCTCCTTTCAGCTTCGGCCGTAGCCGGTGAGGCGGTTGCGGCTGCCGGAGATGGAACGGTTCGACTTCGACTCGACAGAGCGCTGGAGCGCCTGGACGAGCCAGGTGTTCACGGACGCGCCGTCGCGGGCGGCGGCCGACTCGACCCGCTGCTTCAAGCTCTCGGGGAGCCGGAGCGTGATGCGGGCGGAGAAGGCCCCGTCGACCGGTTCGAGAGCGGTACCGTCCTCCCGGACGAGCACGAGCTCGGGGTCGCGCCCCGCGATGCGTACTTCGACGTGCGCCGCGTCGAGCTGTGCGTTGAGCTCGAGCGCCGCCTCGGCGAGGACGTCCTGGAGGCGCCGCGCGAGCGACGCCTCGATTGCGACCGAGAGGAGCTCTGCCGCGCGTGACGTCGTCTCGTCGCCGAGGGATGCCATGCGCACGAGGTCCTCCCGGAGCGCCTGGATGTAGCCGTCGATCTGCATGGCTGCACTATGACATCATGGTGATGTCACTGTCAAGTCTAAATGACGCCAACGTGACGGCGGCCCGCGTGGCGCGGGCCGCCGGAGGGCCATCACAGAGCGGAAAAGCGGTCTACAAGACGCCGCAGTAGCGCGCAGTGTTGGGCCACGGCGAGAAGCCTCGACTGTGCGAAGCGCGCACAGCGACCCAGATCTGCTCGAGCGGACTCCAGTGGTCGGCGGTTCCCTTGTGTCGCAGCAGCCAGCCGCCGTAGGTCTCCTGGAAGCCGAGATCCATCTGCAGGCCACCCCAGTACGGGCCGCCCGAATCGGTCCAGCTGCCCTCGTAGTGGTGGATGCACAGCCACGCGCGGAGCGCGGGCGGATGATTGGCCCGCCACCAGGCCGCGTGCTCGCGGTGCTGCCACGCTATCGCGAGCTCGTGGAGCCGATCCATCGAATGCACGGCAGCCAGGAGCCGAGGTGAGCCGACTCCGGGCGGGCGTCCGTGGATCACCGTCAACCAGTGCCGTGTGGCGGCGCGGAAGCCGCGGATGTGGCGATTCCAGCGGGCCATGGTTCGCGCTCTCGCGCGCGTGTCGATCGCCACGGGACTCGTCGTGACGGGGGCCGCGGTCGTGGCCGTCGTAGTGCCTGAGTTCTCTCGAGTGCTGCTCGGCCCGACGGCGCCCGCCGCCGCAGTGGCCATGCCTGCGAACGCGAGCAGGAGCCCGCAGGTCAGGATGGAGCGCCGCAAACTGAACCTCCCCGGTTCGATTGCAAGTCGGAGGCCGAACGGGCGGGAAAGACGCCCCCTGCTTTCGGCCGGACGTCGGCGACTTTGCCGTCGACGTTTCCAGCCGCTGGGCGAGCACCACTCGGCGCGGCTTATGCGATCGTTCGCAGGAGGGTAGCGACAGTCGCTACGCGTGTGCGTTGTGAAGACAACGCTTGTGACTCAGCGAGGTGCTGTTTTCTGCGGAACGAGCCGCGGAATGTGCGCCGGAATCGTAAATCCTGCGTAAAGGAACGCCGCTCCGACCGCTATTCCGAGCGCATTTCCGGCGGCCCCGAGGCCCGCGAGGCCGCTCCCCACAGCTGCTGCGGCGATTCCGGCGATGATCAAGCCGTTTCCGAGGGGGCGGCGCCGAAACGAGCGAAGCGCCACGATCACCACGGCGAGCGTCCCGATCACGTTCGCAAGGATCGCGAGCAGCCGGGCAGGAAGGAACGCGAGATGGTCCTGTGCCTTCGGGATCCCGTGCGCTGCGAAGACGCCGTGCACGGGCATCGCGAGCGACATGCCGACCGCCAGGCCGACGAAGACGAGCGCGACCGGCGCTGCGCGGCGGCGGCCCGTGAGGAGCAATGAGCCTGCGCCGAGGAGCGGGGCCGTGAGCAAGGCCCCGGCGGCGTAGTAGACGCGAAACGCCCGTCCGTCCCAGCCCGCGGCCTCGCCCCACGCGATCGCCGCTGCAGCGATGGCGTACGCGGCCAGCCCTGCCGCCCAGGCCAGCAGCTCGGGCCGCCCGCTCGCCCGGTGGCGTGCCGCCAGCAGGCCTGCGAGCCGGAATGCGAGCAGCGCTGCGGCGAAGGCGACGAGCGCGTCCATGTCGGCAGGGTAGAACGCTACGGTTCGAGCAGTGAAGCGGTACCTGTTCACGCCGGGCCCGACGCCGGTGCCGCCGGAGGTGCTCGCGGCCGTCGGCGCGCCGGTCATCCACCACCGTAGCCCTGACTTCCTGCCGGTCTACGAGCGCGTTCTCACCCGGCTGCGCGAGGTCTGCCGCACCGGGAGCGACGTCCTCCTCTTCGGCGCGTCGGGCACTGGCGCGTTCGAGTCGGCGGTTGCGAATCTCGTCTCACTCGGCGAGCCGCATCTCGTCGTCTCGGCCGGGAGCTTCGGCGAGCGCTGGGTCGCGATGACGACGGCGTTCGGCGCGGACGTCGACGTGCTCCGCTACGCGTGGGGGGAGACGCCCGATCCGGACGACTTACGCGCACGGTTGAGCGAGCGCGAGGCGAAAGCGGTCTGGATCGTCCAGTCCGAGACCTCCACGGGCGTCGTCGCCGACATTCGCGCGCTCGCGGCTGCTGCGAGCGAAGCGGGCGCTCTTGTCGTCGTCGACGCCGTCTCGAGCCTCGGCGCCGTCCCGTGCGAGACCGACGCCTGGGGTCTCGACGTGGTCGTCTCCGGCTCGCAAAAAGCACTCATGTCTCCGCCGGGTCTCGGGCTCGCCGCCGTCTCGGAGGCGGCGCTCGGCGCGACCGGCTCGTCGCCGCGCTTCTACTTCGACTGGGAGCGCACCCGGAAGGGGCAGGAGACACTCGACGCGCCCGTCACGCTTCCCGTTTCGCTCGTCGCGGGACTCGACGTCGCGCTCGCGCTGCTGCTCGAAGAGGGGCTCGAAGCCGCGTTCGACCGTCATGTTCGCCTCGGGCGGGCGGCCCGCGCAGGCGTGAAGGCGCTCGGCCTCCAACTTTTCTCGCCGGACGAGGATCGGAGCGCCGTCGTGACCGCAGTGCGCGCCCCCGCCGGCATCGACTCCGGCGATCTCATCCGCGGCCTACGCGACCGGTTCGGGATCACGATTGCGAACGGTCAGGGAGAGTTGAAGGGAAAGATCTTCCGCCTTGGGCACATCGGCTGGTTCGACGTCTTCGACATCACGACCCAGATCAGCGCGGTCGAGCTCGTTCTCGCCGATCTCGGCGCCGACGTCGAGCGCGGGGTCGCGGTGACTGCGGCGCTCGAGGCGTTCGAGGCTGCGAGCGTCGGCGGCGGCCGGTCAGAGCCCTCGCGCGCGTGACTGCGCGCGTCCTCGTCCGCGAGGAGATCGCCGAGGCAGGCGTCGAGCTCTTGCGCTCGCGGTTCGAGGTCGACATCGATGCGGAGAGCCCGCTCGAGGAGATCATCGGCGAATACGACGCGGTCGTCGTCCGATCGGCCACGAAGCTGACCTCGGACCTGATCGAGCGTGCCGTGCGGCTGAAGGTGATCGGCCGCGCCGGGGTCGGGGTCGACAACGTCGACGTCGAGGCTGCGACGCGCCGAGGGATCATCGTCGCCAACGCGCCGGACTCGACTGTCGTCTCGGCCGCCGAGCACACGATCGGCCTTCTCGTCGCGCTCGCGCGCAACATCCCGCAGGCGCACGCAGCGCTCAAGCAGGGCCGCTGGGAGCGCAGCGGCTACGGTGGAACGGAGCTTGCGGGGAAGACGCTCGGCGTGCTCGGCTTCGGCCGGATCGGCCAGCAGGTGGCACGGCGCGCGCTCGGCCTCGGGATGCGGGTCGTCGCCTACGACCCGTACGTCGCCGCCGAGCGCTTTCGCGAGCTGGGCGTCGAGCCCGCCGAAACTCCCGAAGCGCTCTACGGCGCCGCGGACTTCGTCACGCTCCACCTGCCGCTGACGCCGGAGACGCGCGAGTCGATCGGCGCCGCCGCGTTTGCCGCCATGCGCCCCGGCGTCCGAATCGTCAACGCCGCGCGCGGCCCGCTCCTCGACGAGGAGGCGCTCGTCGTGGCACTTCGCTCCGGCCACGTCGCGGGCGCCGCGCTCGACGTCTTCGGCGAGGAGCCGTACTCGGGGCCGCTGCTCGAGCTCGACAGTGTCGTCGTCACGCCGCATCTCGCGGCGTCCACCGAGGAGGCTCAAGACCGGGCCGGCCTCATCGTCGCGGAGCAGATCGTCGCCGCGCTCGACGGCGGGCTCGTCACGAACGCCGTCAACATTCCGGTCGTCGGCGCCGAGGATCTCGAGGTGCTCGGCCCGTACCTGCCGCTCGCCTCCCGTCTCGGGCGCATCGCGATGGAGCTCGCGGACGGAGCCGCCGAGGAGATCGTGATCACGCTCTACGGCGGGCTCGCGGACTACGACGCCCGCCTGCTCACGGTCGCCGTCCTCAACGGCGCCTTCCAGGGCCGGGCCGATCGACCGGTGAACTACGTCAACGCGCCACTCATCGCGGCGGAGCACGGCATCGAGGTGCGGGAGGAGCGCTCGCGCACGGCCCGTGATTACACGGATCTCGTGATGGTGGAGCTGCGCACAGGCGACCGGCACGTCCACGTCGCCGGCACGACGATCGGCAGCGATCACCGGCCGTGGCTGATCAACATCCTCGGCTTCGAGATCGACCTCGAGCTCGCACCGCTCATCGTGCTCTGCCGCTACGACGACGTGCCGGGCGTGATCGGTCGCGTCGGGACGATGTTCGGCGAGGCCGGCATCAACATCGCCGGGATGACCGTGTCTCGGAGTCGGCAGAGCGGCAAGGCGCTCATGGCGCTCACGGTCGACTCGGCGCCGCCGCCGGAGCTCGTCGAGCGCTTGCGCGGGGAAGGCTTCGACGACGCGCGGGTGCTCGTGGTCGACCCGTGAGTCGGTGGCCCGAGCCCGTGGCCCGCGTGGCGGGAGTCCTGGAGCGCGCCGGAGTCGACGCTCGCGTCGAGGAGTTCCCGGAGGGAACGCCCACCGCGGCCGCCGCGGCAAAGGCCGTCGGAAGCTCGCGCGCCCAGATCGTGAAGTCGCTCGTCTTCGTGTGCGACGGTCGCCCGCTGCTCGCGCTCGTCCCCGGCGATCGGCGCGCGGACGAGAACAAGGTCGCAGCCGCTGCCGGAGCTCGCAATGCGCGTGTGGCCCGGCCGGACGAGGTGCTCGCGGCGACCGGCTTCGAGCCCGGCGGCGTCGCTCCGTTCCCCGCTCCCGGCATCTCGCAGGTGCTGATGTCCGGCGACCTCCTGATCCACGACAAGGTCTGGATCGGGGCCGGCTCCGAGCGCCATATGGCCGGGCTGTCGCCGGTCGATCTCGCGCGGCTCACGCAAGCCCGCACGGCGGAGCTTTCGTAGCGCGCCGTCCGGGTACGATTCCCACGCCCGGACTCCGAGAACGAAGGGACGAGCCGCAGATGCTTGAGACCAAGAAGATCTGGATGAACGGTGAGCTGGTCGACTGGGGTGACGCGACGATCCACGTCGGCACGCACGGGCTGCACTACGGCTCCGGGGTCTTCGAGGGGATCCGCGCCTACGAGACCGATCGCGGCACGTCCGTCTTCCGCCTCGGCGACCACCTCGACCGGTTGCATCGTTCGGCGCAGCTCCTCTACATGGAGATCCCGTACTCGGTCGACGAGCTGAGGGCCGCGACATGGGATCTGATCGGCGCCAACGAGCTGCCGTCGTGCTACCTCCGGCCGATCGCGTTCTTCGGGTACGGCGAGCTCGGAGTCTCGTCCGTCGGGAATCCGGTCGACGTCGCGATCATGTCGTGGCCGTGGGGGGCCTACCTCGGGGACGAAGGTCTCGAGAACGGGATCCGCGCCAAGATCTCGAGCTGGCAGCGCGTGGGGCCGAACGTCATCCCGCACGTCGCGAAGGCGACCGGCGTCTACCTCAATTCGATGCTCGCCGTGGGCGAGGCGCAGCGCGCCGGATACGACGAGGCGATTCTCCTGACGCCCAGCGGCTACGTTGCCGACGGCTCGGGCGAGAGCATCTTCGTCGTCCGTGACGGAGTCATCTACACGCCCGATCTCGCAGCTTCGATCCTCGTCGGCATCACGCGCGACTCCGTCATCCAGATCGCGCAGGATCTCGGTCACCGCGTCGTCGAGAAGCCGATCATTCGCACCGACCTCTACCTCGCGGACGAGGTCTTCATGGTCGGCACGGCCGCCGAGGTCACCCCGATCCGCGAGATCGACGACCAGGTCGTCGGGCCGCCCGGCCCCGTGACGCGGGAGATCCAGGAGGCGTACCTCGCCACCGTGCACGGTCGGAGCGAGCGCTGGAGCCAGTGGCTCGAGTACGCGCCGGCGACGAATCACGCCGAACAGACGTGAGACAGGAAGTGGAGTCGGTCACGCTCTCGGGGCCGTATCTCGGCGAGCGCGAGGAGGAGCTCGTCCTCGGAGTGCTGCGCTCGGGCCGTCTCTCGCTCGGGCCAACGATCGACCGCTTCGAGGAGCTCGTCGCCGAGCGGGCCGGCGCACCGTACGCGGCGGCGGTCTCCTCGGGGACGACCGGCCTCCACCTGCTCTGCATCTCGGCCGGCATCGGACCCGGCGACGAGGTCATCACATCGCCGTATTCGTTCGCCGCGAGCGCGAACTGCTTCATGTACGAGGGCGGCATTCCCGTCTTCGCCGACATCGATCGGCGCACCTTCAACCTCGACCCGGCCGCGGTCGAGGCAGCCGTCACCGAGCGGACGAAGGCGATCGTCGCGGTCGACATCTACGGCTACCCGTGCGAGCTCGACGATTTGCGCGCGGTCGCCGACCGGCACGGCCTCGCGCTGATCGAGGACTCTTGCGAGGCGCTCGGCGCCGGATACAAGGCCGCGCCGCTCGGATCCCAGGGCGTTTCGTGCGTCTTCGCGTTCTATCCGAACAAGCAGGTCACGACCGGCGAGGGCGGCATGGTCACGACGCACTCGGAAGAGGAGTGGCAGCTCATCCGCTCGCTGCGAAACCATGGCCGGCCGGAACCGGGCGGCTGGCTCGAGCACGTGCGGCTCGGCTTCAACTACCGGCTGAGCGACATCGCGGCCGCCCTCGGGATCGGTCAGATGGAGCGGTTCGACGAGATCCTCGGCCTTCGCTCGTCCGCAGCGAGCCGGTATCGCGATCTCCTTCGCGGACTCGACGGAGTCGAGCTCCCTTGTGCGGACGACGAGATTCACACCCGATCGTGGTTCGTCTACGTCGTCCTCCTGCCGGACGCGGCGACGCGCGAGCGCGTGATCGCGACGTTCGAGCGCGAGGGAATCGGCTACAACCGCTACCTCCCGTCGATCCACCTGCAGCCGTACATGCGCGAGCGCTTCGGCTTCGGCGAGGGCTTGTGCCCGGTCGCCGAGGACGTCAGCTCGCGCTCGATCGCGCTGCCGTTCTTCACGGGGATCGAGACCGGCGCGCAGGAGCGCGTCGCCGAGGTGCTCGGCTCTGCCCTCTGAGATCGGCGCTGTGAACCTGCAGAGCATCGACCGCGCCGAGCCGTTCAAGACGAAGGACGGATCGACGATCCGGGAGCTGCATCACACGCAGGCCCAGAGCCTCGCGGAGGCGACGTTGGAGCCGAGCCAGGCGACCGAGCGCCACTACCACGGACGAACCGAGGAGATCTACCTCGTCACGAAGGGCTCCGGAGAGCTCGAGATCGACGGTGAGACCCGCAGGGTTCGTCCCGGCGACGCCGTCCTCATCCCGCCCGGCGCCTGGCACACCTTCGAGAACGACGGCACGAGCGAGCTGACGATCCTCTGCATGTGCTCGCCGCCGTACTCGCACGAGGACACGTTCTTCGAATAGCGCGGCTCATGCGATGATCCGGCCATGAGCGACGGCTCCGCGCGCATGGTCTTTCTCGGGTTCGGGAAGTGGGCGCGCGCCGACCACATCTACGCGCTCGAGCCGATCACCGGGGACGAGCGCGGCGGCGGGCGGCGTACCCGAGTCTGGATCGACGGCATCGCCGACCCGATCCTTGCGGGCCGCACCGAGCGGACGATCCTGCACGACATGGGAGAGGACGCGGCCACGGCGAGCGTCGTCCTCGACGACGCCCTCGATCTGGCCGAGCGCGTGGCGAAGGCGGTCGACGAGGGACCGCTCGACCTCCGCGATCTCGGCCGCCGCGCGAAGCGCGTGCTCGAGAAGACCTCGAAGCCGGCCGAGCCAGAACAGCTCTTCTAGTGGAGCCGCTTGCCACCGAGGAGCGTCCATCGTGGCGCGACCTCGCCACGCGCGTAACCGTCGGCCTCTCGCCGCTGCGCGGCTGCCCCGCCTACCGGCGCCTCTGGCTCGGCAGCTCACGCACTCGACGCTCGTGCTTCCGGGAATGCCACCCACCGTCCGCCCGCTATGCAGCGAAACGACGTGCTGACGCGTGACTTCTTCGCGCGCTCGGTGCACGAGGTCGCGCCCGAGCTGATAGGCGCGACGCTGCTCGTGGCCGGCGTGGGCGGGACGATCGTCGAGGTCGAGGCGTACGATCAGGACGATCCCGCGAGTCACGGCTACCGCGGCCGGACAGCGCGAACGACGTCGATGTTCGGGCCGCCCGGTCATGCATACGTCTATCGGTCGTACGGCATCCACTGGTGCCTCAACCTCGTCTGTGCCGAGGAGGGACGAGCCGAGGCGGCGCTCGTGCGGGCGCTCGAGCCGACGCACGGGCTCGACACGATGCGTGAGCGGCGCGGGACCGACGGAACGCGCTCCCTCTGCTCCGGCCCGGGCAAGCTCTGCCAGGCACTCGGCGTGACGCGGGCCGACGACGGTCTCGCGCTCGACGAGCCGCCGTTCGAGCTGCTTGCGCGTGAATCGAAGCCGGCGCTCGCGGTCGGCCCGAGGATCGGAGTCACGCACGCAGTCGATCGGCTGTGGCGCTTCGGACTGGCCGGCTCGCCGTTCTTGAGCCGGCGCTTCTAGACTCGCCGGATGGGATTCGCGGGCCTGATTCGCAACGCCGTGGACGTCCTTCCGCAGGGCGCTCTCGAGGAGAAGCTCGAGCTGGGCCGACCGCTGCGCGTCAAGTTTGGCATCGACGTGACATCGCCCGACATCCACATCGGCCGCGGCGTCCCGCTGCAGCGGATGCGGGCGTTCCAGGACGAGGGCCACAAAGGCGTCCTCATCGTCGGCGACTACACGACGCGCATCGGTGACCCGTCCGGGCGGTCGGCGGAGCGGCCCATCCTCTCGGACGAAGAGATCGACTCAAACGCGCAGCTCTATCTCGAACAGGCGAAGACGATCCTGCGCGAGGATCCCGAGCTGCTCGAAGTGCGTTACAACGGCGAGTGGCTCTCGAAGCTCTCGTACGCGGACGTCGTCCGCCTCGGCCGCATCGTCACCGTCGCGCGGATGCTCGAGCGCGACGACTTCGACAAGCGCTACCGCGCCAGCGAGCCCATCTCGATCTCGGAGCTGCTCTATCCGCTGATGCAGGCCTACGACTCGGTCGCGATCGAGGCGGATGTCGAGCTCGGCGGCACGGATCAGCTCTACAACCTGCTCGCGGGTCGCGAGGTGATGCAGGCATACGGGCTCGACCCGCAGGTCGTCCTGACGACGCCGCTTCTCCTCTCGTGGGACGGCGAGAAGATGAGCTCCTCGGTCGGCAACAACATCCCGCTCACCGCCGCGCCGGAGGAGATGTTCGGGCGGACGATGCGGATACCCGATGCGCAGCTCGAGGAGTGGTGGAAGCTCGTCGCCGAGCAGCCTGTGCCGGATGGCGATCCGATGCAGGCGAAGCTCGCACTCGCGCGCTGGATCGTGGCGAGATCGCACGGAGAGGACGCCGCCCGGGCCGCAGAGGAGCATTTCGCTCGCGTCGTCCAGCGCGGGGAGGTGCCAACGGGGGTACCGGAGCATCCGCTCCCGGCCGGCGATCCAGTCCATCTGCCGGCGCTTCTCGCCGAGGCCTTCGGCCTCTCGACGAGCGAAGCGCGCCGGCTGATCTCCCAGGGTGGGGTCAAGCTCGACGGTGACGCCGTGAGCGAGCTCGACCTGCCGCGGGCACGGCTCGGAGGGGTTGTGCTGCAGGCTGGCAAGCGGCGCTTCGTTCGGCTCAACGAAGCCACTTGACGGGGCGTTCGCCCCTGCTACACTTCCCCGGCTGCCCGAGAGGGCGGCGTGGAAAAGTCCCTGCAAACGACCGAAAACGGAGCGCCTTAGGAGGATTCCCCGCAAGAGGAAACCCGCAAGTCCTGAGGCCTCTGGCGCGAGTCAGGGCCTTTTTTATGCCGTCCCGAAGGCTCGGTCCTTGAAAACTCAACAGCGTGCGTTTACGTCGAGACGCTGGTCCGGCTTCGGCCGGAACGGCGAATCAACCCTGTCTCGTCCCCTTCGGGGACGGACACTTTGAGCACAAGCTCACTGTGTTGAATTTGCCGGCCTTCGGCCGGCAGACACATCTTCATGGAGAGTTTGATCCTGGCTCAGGACGAACGCTGGCGGCGCGCTTAATACATGCAAGTCGAGCGAGAACCATGGCTTCGGCCATGGGGACAGCGGCGAACGGGTGAGTAACACGTGAGTAATCAACCCCCGACACCGGGATAGCCCGGGGAAACCCGGATTAATACCGGATGCTCCGTCTGGCCCGAGGGCCGGCCGGAAAAGGGTAGCTTCGGCCTCCGGTCGGGGACGAGCTCGCGGCGGATTAGCTTGTTGGTGGGGTAACGGCCCACCAAGGCGACGATCCGTAGCTGGTCTGAGAGGACGATCAGCCACACTGGGACTGAGACACGGCCCAGACTCCTACGGGAGGCAGCAGTAGGGAATCTTGCGCAATGGGCGAAAGCCTGACGCAGCGACGCCGCGTGAGGGAAGAAGGCCTTCGGGTTGTAAACCTCTTTCAGGAGGGACGAAGCCACTCGGGTTAATAGCCCAGAGGGTGACGGTACCTCCAGAAGAAGCCCCGGCTAACTACGTGCCAGCAGCCGCGGTAATACGTAGGGGGCAAGCGTTGTCCGGATTTATTGGGCGTAAAGAGCGTGTAGGCGGCTTTACAGGTCCGCTGTGAAAACTCGAGGCTCAACCTCGAGCTGTCGGTGGAAACCGTGTGGCTAGAGTCCGGAAGAGGAGAGTGGAATTCCCGGTGTAGCGGTGAAATGCGCAGATATCGGGAAGAACACCCGTGGCGAAGGCGGCTCTCTGGGACGGTACTGACGCTGAGACGCGAAAGCGTGGGGAGCGAACAGGATTAGATACCCTGGTAGTCCACGCCGTAAACGATGGGTGCTAGGTGTGGGAGGTGTCGACTCCTCCCGTGCCGAAGCTAACGCATTAAGCACCCCGCCTGGGGAGTACGGCCGCAAGGCTAAAACTCAAAGGAATTGACGGGGGCCCGCACAAGCAGCGGAGCATGTGGTTTAATTCGACGCAACGCGAAGAACCTTACCAGGGCTTGACATGCACGGGAATGTCGTAGAAATACGGCAGCCCTTCGGGGCTCGTGCACAGGTGGTGCATGGCTGTCGTCAGCTCGTGTCGTGAGATGTTGGGTTAAGTCCCGCAACGAGCGCAACCCCTGTCCTTAGTTGCCAGCGAGTAATGTCGGGGACTCTAGGGAGACTGCCGGCGAAAAGTCGGAGGAAGGTGGGGATGATGTCAAGTCATCATGCCCCTTATGTCCTGGGCTACACACGTGCTACATTGGCCGGTACAGAGGGCTGCGAACCCGCGAGGGGGAGCGAATCTCAAAAAGCCGGTCCCGGTTCGGATTGGAGGCTGAAACTCGCCTCCATGAAGGCGGAGTTGCTAGTAATCGCGGATCAGCAACGCCGCGGTGAATACGTTCTCGGGCCTTGTACACACCGCCCGTCACGTCACGAAAGCCGGTAACGCCCGAAGCCGGTGGCCTAACCCGCAAGGGAGGGAGCCGTCGAAGGCGGGACTGGTGATTGGGACGAAGTCGTAACAAGGTAGCCGTAGCGGAAGCTGCGGCTGGATCACCTCCTTTCTAGGGAATGCCGGAGCTCTTACTCCGGCAGGCGTCGAGCTTGTCGATGACTTCGGTCGTCCGATGCCTCGGCTCGCCTGGAATTCACGTCGACCTCGACGTCATTACGCTGTTGAGTTTTGAAAGACCGGCCGTGTTGGCGAAAGTCAACGGCATTGGCGGGTCTTGCGGGCGCTCGAGCTCGTGCGCACCTTGAAAACTCCATAGCGGCATACATGGTGTTCTTTCTGATCAAGAGAATAAGAGCACACGGTGGATGCCTAGGCGCCAAGAGGCGATGAAGGACGCGGGCGGCTGCGATAAGCCCGGAGTAGGTGC
>DATGEB010000007.1:0-8199 GCA_035310545.1 Gaiellaceae bacterium | reverse complement strand
CGACGCGCGCCCGGCCGACGCCGCCCTCGAGCGCGCCGGTCGGCTCGTGCGTCGAGCGAAGCTGAGCCGCAACACGGCAGTCGTCGACACGAGCGCCCCGCGGTCGTCCTCCCCGGCGCGGCGGCCGGTGGAGGACGGCCGTAGGACGCGGGCGAGCTCGGCGAGGCGCGCCACTTCCGCGGGCGTTGCCTGCAGGACTGGGGCGACGACTCGTCGCTCGACACCTGGCGGTTCGATGCTGACGCCGCCGGCTCGGGCGCGCTCGGCGACCTGATGACGCACGTCGTCGACCTCGCGTGCTTCCTCAACGGGGAGATCGAGACCGTCTCAGGTTTCGCGCACACCTTCCTGCCGGGCCGGACGGTCGACGACGCGGTCGAGGCCGCGGTCGAGTTCTCGAACGGATCGCCCGGCACGCTCGAGGCAACGCGGTTCGCGCACGGCCGGCGCGATGCCTTCCAGTGGGAGATCAACGGCACGAAGGGCTCGCTGGCCTTCGACATGGAGCGTCTGAACGAGCTGAACGTCTTCCGTGCGGACGGCGACCGTGCGCGGGGGTTCAAGACGGTGCTCGTCTCGGAGGGCGACCACCCCTTCTGGCAGCACTGGTGGCCGCCGGGACACATCGTCGGCTGGGGCGACACGTTCGTCCACGAGCTGCACCACTTCCTCGCGGCGGTGGCGGGCGAGCACGGCGTCGCTCCGTACGGAGGGGATTTCGAGGACGGCTACCGCGCGTCGGAGGTCTGCGACGCAATCGTCCGCTCTGGCCAGACCGGACAGCGTGAGGCGATCGCGTACCGCTAACGCCGGCGCATCGCGGTGAACGAGTAGCCGCCCTCGAGCATCGCGGGCGCGCGTGCGGCCAGCCGGTCCGGGCTCGGAACGTCCCAGCCGAGCGAGTCCGCGAGGCGCGTGATCATGTTGAAGAACGCGCAGACGGTCGCGGCGTCGCGGAGCGCGTCACGCGAGACCCCGGCATCGAGGGCGCGCCGCGCATCTGCCTCCGTCAGCTCGTCGGGTCGCAGTGTCAGCACTTCGATGAAGGCGAGCGTCGCATGGAGCTCCGGCCGCAGGGGAGCCGTCCGCCAGTCGGCGACGACCGCGTCCCAGACCTCCTCGCCGAGTGCGTACGACGCGACCGCGCCGTGGGAGCCCGCTCAGAAGGGGCACTGGCGCAGCAGCGACGTGAAGCCGGCGAACAGCTCGCGCTCGCCGGGGCTCCACTCCGACGGCCCGCGCATCACGACGTCGAGGGCCTCCGAAAACGGCTCGCCGAAGAGCTCCGGCCGGTAGAGCAACGTCTTGATGACGCCGAGCGGCTCGGCGCCTGACCGCTCCCGGATCGCAGCGAGCATCGCAGCCGCCGGTGGCGCGTGGCCTTCGTCGACGACGGCCAGTCTCATCCGATCACCTCGTTGGCGCGGTCGAGCCTGCGCAGACCTTCCGCGATCGCGACGGCGACGGTCTGCTCGAAGATCGCGTCCTGCGAGAAGCCTGCCTGACGGAGCGCTTCGACGTCTCTGTCGACGACTGCGTACGCCCTGTCGCGAACCTTTTCGAGATACGCGCACATCTCTGCGGGAGCGGGCGCGGTTCCGGCCACGACGTCTCTCAGCTCCTGCAGCGGATCGCCCACGCGCTCATGCTAGTGGTCTCCGGTCCGCCCGTATCGCTGGCACCATGGGTACATCGTGAAGCTCGTCGCGACCATCGCCGTCACCGCCGCCCTCGCGATGTGCACCGCGACGGCGCACTCCGCAACCGAGCGCACCGGCATCGCGCGGGTCACGCAGGCGCAGCAGCGCGCGATCGTCGCCGCGGGGGAGTGGCACCGCGGCTGTCCGGTCTGGATGTCGCAGCTCCGCGTCGTGACGTTCCGCTACTACGGCTTCGACCGGCAGACGCACGTCGGCCAGATCGTGGTCAACGAGTCCGTCGCGAGCGGCGTGGCCCGGGTCTTCGCGACGCTCTACCGCGAGCGATTCCCGATCCGGGACGCCGCGTTCGCGTCGACGTACGGCCCGCATCCGGATCGGAGCGGCGACGTGACGGCGGCGTTCGAATGCCGCGACGCCGTGCCGTCACCGTGCAGCGGCAGCAGCCCGACGCACCACTGGTCGATGCACGCATACGGCGAGGCGATCGACCTCGATCCGCGCGAGAACCCCTACGTCGGGTGCGGGATGACGCGCGACAGGACGGCGCTCTCGTACCTGAAGCGGTCGCACCACCGGCCCGGGATGGTGACGCCCGCCGTCCGGAGCGCGTTCTCCTCGATCGGCTGGGGCTGGGGAGGCTCCTGGGCGGGCTCCACCAAGGACTACATGCACTTCTCGACCAACGGTCACTAGGCCCTAGGAGAAAGAAAGCCTCGTTCAACGAGGTGCCGATCGTCTTGCAGGCTTCCGACGTGCAGAGCCTCGCGCAGGCGATGCCGACGCACCTCGACGCCGGCGTGCCGGCCGGCAGCTAAGAGAGCGCTAGGTCCCGACGACCTGGACGAGCCAGCGCCGGTCGCGCTCGCGGTCGAGCTCGATGAAGAGGACGCGCTGCCACGTCCCGAGCTGGAGCTCGCCGTCTCGCACGGGCACCGACTCGCCGGCGGTGCCGAGCAGCATCGCCATGCAGTGCGAGTGACCGTTGCCCTGATCCATGTCCTCGGGGCAGATGTTCTCGGTTCGCCGGTCGAAGTCGTCGTGGGCGTAGTAGCTGTCGCTCGGCACGAGCCTGCGCAGGAGGTCGCAGAAGTCCTCGAGGAAACCGGTCTCCATCTCGTTGACGCGCACGCAGCACGTCGTGTGCGGCGAGTAGATGCAGGCGATCCCGTCCGTGACTCCGCTCTCGCGGACGGCGTTCTGCACGTCCTCGGTGATGTCGGTGGCGGTCAGCCCGCCGGTGGTGCGCAGGCGCGTCTCGTGCTGGAAGACCTTCATCGTCGTCGCCATTGTGCGGGAATCCCTACCCGAAGCGGCACTCGAATCACAACAGCCTCAGTGGATCCTGCAGCTGGTAGGGCTCGGCTACCTCGATGGGAGCCGACACTGCCATGCAGCCGCGCAGGTGGAACGATGGGCCCGCCTGGACTCGAACCAGGGACCGACGGATTATGAGTCCGCTGCTCTGACCAGCTGAGCTACGGGCCCGCGCTAGGTCGAGCGTATCGCCCGGCGCAGCGACAGCCACAGGACGAGCAGCACGGCAAGCGGCAGGAGCCACCAGGCCGCCATGCCGGAGTGCGCGAACGCGGCCGTCGCTCCGATCGCGGCGGCGACGAGGACCGCGACGAGCCAGTCGTCGCCGATCACGAACTCCCACCAGAACCTGCCGAAGGCGGCGAGGCGACTCATACCTCGGCGGCCTGGAGGACGGACCGGCGCTCGTGCCGCAGCAGCCGCACGAGGGCGACCGCCGTGAGGACGACGAAGCCGAGCACCCCCAGGATCGAGGCGTCGTTTCCCGGCCAGTGTGCGCCGGCTCCTTCGGCGGACCAGAAGATTCCGAACGTCGTGAGCATCACGCCCACGGCGAACTTCAGCGTGTTCTCGGGGACGCGGGCGAGCGGGGCGCGCACCGCGACGCCGACCACCGCGACGAGCACGAGCGCGCCGGCCGCGCCCGCCGCCGCGAGCGAGATCGACCCCTGCGCGCTGCCGAACGTGAGGACGATGAACACGACCTCGAGCCCTTCCAGCAGCACGCCCTTGAAGGCGAGTGTGAAGCCGTACCAGTCGAGGCCGGCGCGCTCGACTCGCGCGGCGCCTTCCGCCTCCGCCAACTCCTGCGCGAAGAGCGCGTCCTCGTCGTGCAGCGCCTTGTAGCCGCTCGCGCGGAGGATCGCCTTGCGAAGCCACTGCAATCCGAACGTGAGGAGCAGGGCGCCGACGACGAGGCGAAGCGCGTTGAGCGGGATCGCAGTCAATGCCGGCCCGAGGGCGGCGACGACGACCGCGAGAACGAGGGTCGCCGCGCCGAGGCCGGTAAGCGCCGATCGCCAACCGCGCGCAAGCCCCGCTGCGAGCACGATGGTCAGCGCCTCCACCATCTCGACTCCGCTCGCGAGGAACGCGGAGAGGACGAGGAATGTGTTGCCGGTGCTCAGCGAAGACCCCGAGCCCTAGCGTAGCCCGGCAGGTCGGCGCTTGCGGCCGCAGCGGCGACGTCGGCCGGGTACGTCCGGAGCCCCTTGAACAGGAGCCACGCACTGGCGCCGAGCGGCACGATCATCACGGCGAACGTCCATTGCAGCCCCGAGCGTCCGCCGCCGAAGACGTGATCCGAGACGGCGCCGAAGAGAAGCGGCGCCAGTGCGATGGCGAGCGAGCGCAGGAGCGTCCGTACCGCCTCCGCGCGTCCCCAGAGGAGCGGCGGCATGATGTCGAGCCGCGCCGCGTCGAGCGGCGGGTTCTGGGCGCCGAGGAAGAAGGCGGCCGCGGTGAGATAGGGCACCGCGGTCACCGCGTCGCGCGTGAAGATCGCCGGGATGAAGAGGATCGTGGTGAGCACGGCGGCGACCGCCGGCGTCAGGACACGCGAGTTGAGGTGCCCGCGCTTGAGCAGCCAGTCGCCGACCGCGCCGCCGAAGAGGACGCCGGCGAGTGCGCCCGCGCCGACCACGAGGAGGAGCGAGCTCGCGAGCGCCTGGTTGATGCCGTACTGATCCTTCGAGAACTCCAGGCCGAAGGTTTGTAGCCCGGCGAGGAAGTAGTAGCCGCAGGCGCTCGCGGCGATGAGGACGACGTTCGTGCGCACGCGCAGCACGTAGCGGGTGGCGCGGGGGAGACTCATGCGCCGCACGTCTCTCGGATCGACGACGAGCTCGGGGTCGACCTCGACTCCGCGTTCCCGCGCGAGCCGCTGCGCGTCCGTCTCCTGCGTGCCCTGGTCTTCCAGCGTCTCTTCGGGCGGCGGTCCGTGGTCGGATGCGAGCACGCCCTTGCCCCCGCGCTCGGGCTCCCGCAGGCGCATCACGACGAGCGCGAGGGCGAAGGCCGGCAGCGCGAGGATGACGAACGCGGCCCGCCACGAGAGCGCCGAGATGTTGCCGGTGACTGCGAAGCCGACGCCGGAGCCGAGGTATTCGCCTGCGAGGATCACGCCGTAGATGCGCCCGCGCTCCCAGCTTCCGAACCAGTCGCCGACGAGCGAGGCGACCATCGGGCCGGCCGATGCCGTCACCGCGCCGAGGAAGAGGCGCGCCCACAGAAGCTCGGTGAAGCTCGTGGCGGTGGCGCTCCAGAGCATCGCGGCGCCCCAGAGGACGATCGTCCCCCCGAGCACCTTCGTGCGGCTGACGCGGTCGGCGAGGACGCCGAACGGGAGCGTCGCTATCGCACCGACGAGCGAGCTCACCGCGACGAGCAGGCCGATGTCCGTGTTCGAGATATGGAGGCCGGCGCGGAGCTCGGTCGCCGAGGCGCCCACCGTTGCGGCGTCCGCTCCGCTCAGCCCGAGGATCGCGGCGAGCACGACGATCACGCGCGTCCGCTCCTCGCCGCCCAGCGCGATCGTCAGCCGCCGCGTGGCCGCGCTCGCCGCTGCGGAGCCGAGGGCTGCGGCATCGGTGAGGACGCGCGCGGTACGCGACTCTTCGCTGCTCACGGGCCCATGGTCGCAGGCGCGTCCGCCTGCGCGGCGTCAAACGTCGCGGCGGACGAGCAGCACCGCGGCGACCGCGATCGCAGCCGCGCAGTAGCCGGCGAAGAGGAGGCCGCCCCCGAGCGGCGTCAGCGTGTGCGCCGCGTGGTGGAGCGCGAAGAGCTGCCGGCCCGCCTCGCTCGGGAGGTACTGCGTGATGGCGTTGTTCCAGCTCGTCGGCAGGATGTTCATCAGCGGCGGCAGCACGAAGAAAATGCCGGCGAACGTCGCGATGCCGCCCGCCGTGTTCCGGATGATCGCGCCGATCGCGAGCGCGAAGATCCCGACGAGCATCACGTAGAGCGCGCCGCCGAGCAGCGAGCGCGCCACGCCGGCCTGCGAGAACGAGATCTGGAGCGGATGGATGCTGTGCAGGATCGCCTGGCTCGCGAAGAAGCTCGCGAGCACCGCCGGAACCATGAGCACGAGCGAGACGATCGCGTAGTCGAGGAGCTTCGCCCAGAGCACGGGCAGCCGCTTGGGCACGGCCGTGAAGGTGGAGCGGATCGAACCGGTCGAATACTCCGCGCTGATCAGAAGGACGCCGAGCACGGCGATGGCGAGCTGCGCGACGTTGACGCCTGCGAGCGCGATGTCGAGTGGATGCCGGCCCGCGCGCTCTCCCGGACTCATCGAATGCCAGTGCGAGCGGGTGACGAACGCGAAGATGACCGGGAACGCGATGGTGAGCAGGAAGCCGACGACGAGCGACCACTTCGTCGAGCGCACCGAGCGGAGCTTCGTCCACTCCGAGAGCAGGACGCGGTGGAACGCGACGCGGCCCGTGACCTCGAGGCGCGGCAGGCGGACATTGGGCGAGACGGCGCTCACGCGGCCGCCTCCTCCATCTCCGCTGCGAACTCCACCTCGTCGCGGGTGAGGTTCATGAACGCCTCCTCGAGCGACGCCTGCTGCGGCGTCAGCTCGTGAAGCGCGATTCCGTCGGCGGCCGCCTCTTCGCCCACCTGCTCGGCCGTCAACCCGTGCACCTCGACGGAGCCGCGGTCGGCATCGACGAACGAGACGCCCGGATGGCGCGCCAGTGACTCGCGCAGCCGTCCGACCTCGGGAGAGCGGACGAGCACGACCTTCTGCGACGCACGGGCGACGAAGTCGTCGACGCTCGTGTCGGCGATCAGCTTGCCGCGGCCGATCACGATCAGATGGTCGGCCGTGAGCGCCATCTCGCTCATGAGGTGCGACGAGACGAAGACCGTCCGGCCCTCGGCCGCGAGCCCTTTGAGGAGGTTGCGGACCCAGTGGATGCCCTCCGGGTCGAGGCCGTTCACCGGCTCGTCGAGCATGACCGTCTTCGGGTCGCCCAGGAGCGCGGCCGCGATGCCGAGCCGCTGCCCCATGCCGAGCGAGAACTGGCCGGTGCGCTTGCGGGCCACCTCGCGCAGGCCGACGAGGTCGATCACCTCCGAGACCCGGCGCTTCGGGATCCCGTGCGTCTGCGCGAGCGCGAGCAGATGGTTGTATGCCGAGCGGCCCGTGTGCACCGAGCGCGCCTCGAGCAGCGAGCCGACCTCGTGCAGCGGCGCGTTGTGGTCGCGGTAGTGGCGGCCGTTGACGGTCACGTCGCCGCGCGTCGGCGCGTCGAGCCCGAGGATCAGGCGCATCGTGGTCGACTTGCCGGAGCCGTTCGGCCCGAGGAAGCCCGTCACGATCCCGGGTTGCACCGTGAAGGTCAATCCGTCGACGGCGCGCTTCTCACCGTAGTCCTTCGTCAGCTCCCGGGCCTCGATCACGTTTTGAACGTAGCTGTCGTTGGTGAGCTGAAGGTGAGGATCGCTCTCCGTGCGTAAGCTGGGGGCAATGTTCCTTTTCACGAAGAACGCAGACATGGTCACGCCCGAGGACGCGCTGCCGGGACGCGACACTCCGCTGCAGGTTCCCGAGCGGCACGAGGTGCTCGGGACGCCGCTCCAGCCACCGTTCCCGGAGGGGACGGAGCAGCTCGTCGTCGGGCTGGGGTGCTTCTGGGGGGCCGAGCGTGTGTTCTGGCAGGCCGACGGCGTCTACACGACCGCGGTCGGCTACGCGGGCGGCTTCACTCCGAATCCCACCTACGAGGAAGTGTGCAGCGGACGCACGGGCCACACCGAGGCCGTCCTCGTCGTCTTCGACCCGGCCGTCACCACGCTCGACGGCGTCCTCCGCCTGTTCTGGGAAGGCCACGATCCGACGCAGGGGATGCGCCAGGGCAACGACCGCGGCACGCAATACCGGTCGGCGATCTACTGGGCGAACGACGCACAGCGCGCCGCGGCGGAAGCGTCACGCGACCTGTACCAGGGCGAGCTCGAGCGCCAGGGCTACGGCGCGATCTCGACGGAGATCGCAGAGGCCGGGCCGTTCTACTACGCCGAGCCGTATCACCAGCAGTATCTCGCGAAGAACCCGAACGGCTACTGCGGTCTCGGCGGCACCGGCGTCGCCTGCCCCGTCGGGGTCAGGACCGGGTAGCGAACGATCCCGCGCTCTTCTCCTCGCATTTCGCCGCGTCGGCGCGGGAGAGGAGCGAAGCCGCGTCTGCCGCTTCCCGGAGCAACCACTAGT
>DATGEB010000006.1:0-25828 GCA_035310545.1 Gaiellaceae bacterium | reverse complement strand
GACGCAGTCGACCGAGGTCTCCGGCAAGGAGGACATCGCCCGGGTGGCGACCATCTCCTCGCGCGAGCGGGAGATCGGCGACGTCATCGCCGACGCGATCGAGAAGGTCGGCAAGGACGGCGTGGTGAACGTCGAGGAGGGTCAAACCCTGGGTCTCGAGCTCGAGTTCACCGAGGGCATGCAGTTCGACAAGGGCTACCTCTCGCCGTACATGATCACCGACCCCGAGCGGATGGAGGCGGTGCTCGACGACCCGTACATCCTCGTCGCGAACCAGAAGCTTGGCGGAATCAAGGATCTGCTGCCGGTGCTCGAGCAGGTGATCCAGTCCGGCAAGCCGCTGCTGATCGTCGCGGAAGACGTGGAGGGCGAGTCGCTCGCGACGATCGTGGTCAACAAGCTCCGTGGCACGTTCCAGGCCGTGGCGGTGAAGGCGCCGGGCTTCGGTGATCGTCGCAAGCGGATGCTCGAGGACATCGCGATCCTGACGGGGGCAGAGGTGATCACCGAGGAGCTGGGCCTCAAGCTGGAGAACACGAAGCTCTCGCAGCTCGGTCAGGCTCGCCGGGTCGTGGTCGACAAGGACTCGACGACGCTGATCGACGGCGCCGGCGCCGACGAGGCGATCAAGGGCCGGATCAAGCAGCTGAAGTCCGAGGTCGAGAACACCGACTCGGACTTCGACCGCGAGAAGCTGCAGGAGCGGCTCGCCAAGCTGTCCGGCGGCGTCGCGGTGGTCAAGGTCGGCGCCTCGACCGAGACGGAGATGAAGGAGAAGAAGCACCGCGTCGAGGACGCGTTGCAGGCCACCCGTGCCGCCCTCGAGGAGGGCATCGTCCCCGGCGGCGGCGTCGCGCTCCTCAACGCAGTCACGTCGATCAAGCTCGACGGCTTTAGCGATCCGGATGAGCGGACCGGCGCCCAGATCATCATCCGTGCGCTCGAGGAGCCGCTTCGCCAGCTCTCCTACAACGCGGGCCTCGAAGGATCGGTCGTCGTCAACAACATCCGCAAGGCCAGCAAGGGCCATGGCCTCAACGTCGATACGAACGAAGTCGAGGACCTCGTCAAGGCCGGGATCATCGACCCGACCATGGTCACTCGCTCGGCGCTCCAGAACGCCGCTTCGATCGCCAAGAACATCCTCATGACCGAAGCAATCGTTGCCGAGCCGCCCGAGAAGGCCGGAGCCGCCATGGCGGGCGGCATGGGCGACATGGGCGGAATGATGTAGCCCCCGGCCGAGAGGTCGCGAGAGGACAAGGCATGGTCGAGTCGGCACGGAAACACGGCCCCTTTGACGAGCGCTATCCCGCTCGGCAGAAGCTCCCGGCACCAAGGTGCGACCTCCGGCTCGGTGGGGAGGGAGGGGAGACGCTCGAGTGGTCTGCGTTCCTGGCGCGGTTCTTCCCGAACCGACGCCGGCACGACTTCGCGGCCCTCGCGGCGTACGAGGCTTACAGGAATAGGCTCGAGCAACGAACCGCGCTGCAGCGAACGACGACGCACCGGGGACTTAGGCGCCGCCGTGATGGTGCGTCTCGCAGCCGTCCGGCGGCCGCGGCGGCGGGTGCGCCGGTCGCTGCTCCGTCAGCCGCGGTGCTGGTGTGGGAGTCGGAGGGTGGGGCGCCGGCAGAGCGACTGGCGGGGTGATGAGCGCGGAATTCGGCTCACATCGCGGGCTCCTCAGCCACCCGACCGGCAGCGCGAGCGTGGTCGCGGGCAAGTCTTCGGAGGCGAAGGTCGAGCCAAAGCCGCGCGCGGCGGGGCCCCGGATCCCACCGGTAGCGGGTGCGCCGTCTCGGGATCCGGTGAAGGCGGTGGTGGTCTCGGTCACGCCGATCTTGCTCGAGTCCCGGTACCGCCTGCTCCTGAGCGCGTACGTGCGGCTCCGCCGGTCCCGACGCGGGCGTTGGGCTGTGGGTGCCGGCTCAGGGGCGGTCACGCTCGCGCTGGCGGTGCTGGCGGCTCGCCACTTCGCGGCGATGTCCTGGCCGCTCTCGAGCGGACACCCCGGCGTGCTCGTGGCGGCCGCGTTGCTGCTGGTGCTCGCCCAGGCACTGAAGGCCGTCGGCTGGGGCCGGCTGTTCACGCCGTCCGAGCGGCCCCCCTTGTTGGCGCTGGCTGCAGGCAACGGGGGCGCGGCCCTGGTCGGGATTCTCCTTCCCGGTCGCTTCGACGACGCGATGCGCATCGCCGTCGTGCGCCGCTATCCGAGTTGTCCGGCCGGCGTCCGCGTGCTCTGTCTTTCGCTTGTCATGCTCGGCCTGATCGACAGCGTCGCTCTCGCCCCGCTCGCGCTGGCCGGCGCGGTGCTGCCCGACGTCGGGACGGGCGTGCGGATCGGGCTTGCGGTAGTCGCCGCGGCCGGCGTCGCAGCCGCGGCCGTGATCTCCGTGCTGCCGCGGCTGGCGGTCAGCCGACGGACATTGCGCTTCCGTCTCGGCCGCTGGGTGAGCACCCGTACGACCCCGCCCCGGCGAGCGTCAGAGGCCTGGGGGCTCGTGTCCGCCTGCTGGATCGTGCGCGCGGTGGCGTTCTTCCTGCTCCTCGGCGCGCTCGGAGTCGGCTATTCGATCTCGCTCGCGCTCCTCTTCCTCTGCGCCGGAGCGGCTGCGGCAGCGCTGCCGCTCGGCCTGGCTGGGGCAGCCACGCAGGCCGGCGCCGGCGGCGCCGCTCTGGCCGCCACCGGCGTCGGCGCCTCGGAGGCGCTTCACGCCGCCGTCTCGATCGGCGTACTCGGCGTTCTCACCGGCACCGCCGTCCTGCTGGCCGCGATCGTCTGGCGAAGTGGGACGTTGCTGCTGCCGCGAACTTCCCGTTAAGCCGCCCGACGCGACCGCCATTTGGCGTTCGAGGGCGTGTCGTACGCTTCGTCGTGTGCTCGTCGCTGACGCTTCCAGCTGGACCGCCGCGGCAGGGACTCTCGCACTCGGCCTCGTGACCGGCATCGCGCTCTGGCAGACGAGGACTCATGCTCGTCGCGCTCGACAGCCCCACGTCGTGCCGCGGCTCCACGCGGACGAGCCCGCGACGGGCAGAACGGTTGCGCTGGTGAACGACGGTCAAGGACTCGCGCGGAACGCACGGGTCGCCCTGAGGCTTGCCGCCGATGGAGGCCAGGTCGTACGAAGCACTTTCGCGTCGCTCGCGCCCGGAGAATCGAAGGACGTCGAGCTGATCTCATCCGCGGACCTGCATTGGGCTGACGCAACCGGCTGCGTGCTCGCCGAGGATCTCGCCGGCGAGGAGTGGGTCGTGCCGTTCACGATCCTGGAAGAACACGCCGGGGCAAGCCCTCGCCTGTACGTTGCGGCCGGGAAGATCACACGAGCAAGGCGTCTGGAGACAGACACCCGCAACCTCGTCCGCTACCTCCAGCACGCCAAACTCGACTACGCCCCTCCGCCCGGGCCGCCTCGATGGAGGCGACTCTTCCGAACCTAGGAGGGGCCGCTCGGCAACCGCTCGCACCAAGCGGTCGTTCGCAGGGCTAGACGAGAATGTTGACGGCCCGCGCCGCGACGAGCAGCACGGTGACCACGGATAGCGTGGATTCGGCGGCCATCAGCGCTTTGGCTGGGCGCGTCAGCGGCATGGCGTCGGTTGGGCTGAAGGCCGTCGCGTTCGTGAGCGAGATGTAGAAGTAGTCCCAGAGCCGGGGCGCCCAGCCGTCACGGGCGAGCTGGGGATTCTCGTCCTGGGGAAACTGGAAGTCCGGTTTGCGAGCCGTAGTCGCCAGCGCCCGAGCGAGCGGGCCGCCGCAGTCCAGTTCCCAAAAAGCAAGGCCGAACGCGATGGCGTTGGTGAACCAGACGGTCCCGCCACTGGCAAGCAGCTGCGCTCCAGTTATGTGGATCGCGGAATGCGCGATCAGCGAGGCGACCAAGACGACGACGCCGAGGACGTTGAAGACCCACACGAGCGTCAGGAGCCCGATCACGATCTCTCGCCGGTGATCGTGGTGGACGAGGCGGTTCAGGCCCGCGAGCAACGTCGCCGCGAGACAGAGGTAGGGGGCCGCGACGATCAACCACGTCCACCACAGCGAACGCCCGAGCGATTCCCAGTGTGCGTGTTTGGCCACGAGTGCCAGCACGATCAGGATCGTGGCGGCGACTAGCGCAAAGGGCGCGGCGTCGTTACGTGCTTCACGCGCCGCCCTATGCAAGCGCTCCAGCCCAGGTGAAGGCGAGGCGGGACCGCCCTGTCCGGTGGCTTCAGTCATCGCCAAGCCAGAATGAGCCGAGCCTCGGACAGCGAAGACGGATTGGCCTCCTTCAAGCCTTCCCAACCCGCGGCGCCCGGGGTGGTCTATCCTGGCGCGGTTCTTCCCGAACCGACGCCGGGCACGACTTCGCGGCCCTCGTGGCGTATGAGGCCTACAGAGACACGCTCGACCAAGGAAACCCGCAGCAGCAACCGACGTCGCGCCGGACTCTTCCGGGTCGCCGCTGTGGTGGGTCTCGCAGCCGTCCGAGTTCCCCGAGCCGTTCGGCCCGAGGAAGCCGGTGACGACACCCGGCTTGACCGTGAAGGTCAGGTCGCTGACAGCCGTCGTCTCGCCGTAGCGCTTGATCAGGTTCCGTGGCTCGATCCTCAGCTTCTCCCTTGTCTCGCGACGCGATCTGCGCCTACCGACAGAGAAGCAGCGGAGACTGGGCCGAGCCCGAGCGCTGGCTGAGAGTTACCCGAGAGTCGGCGCCCTCACAGGTCGACTCGAGCGCCCATGGTCACGGTGCGATCGTGGGGGAGCCCGAAGTACGTGGCCGGGTTGGTCGCGTTGTGAGCCATGGTGAGGAACAGTTTCTTGCGCCAGGTGCGCAGGCCCGGGGCTCCGGTGAGGACGATGGTGATCTGGGAGAGGATGTAGAAGGCGTGGTCGAGGTCGATCGTGTCCTCGATCAGGCCCTGCCGGGTTGCCAGGAGAAGCGCAGCGGGGACGTTCGGCTCGTCCTGGAAGCCGAAGCGGGCGGTCACGCAGGCGATGCCGTGGGACATGTGCCCGGGACTCTCGACGAGGAGCCGGTCCGCTGCCGGGATATGGGGGACGCGCTCGGTGGCGATCGAGACGATGATCACGTTTTCGTGCAGGACGTGGTTGAGCTCCACGTTGGCCCGCAGGGCAAGCGGCGTCGTTCGGATGTCGGTGTGCAGGAACACGGCGGTCCCGGGCACGCGCCGGATCGAGAAGTCTCGGGCGTCGAGCGTGTCGACGAAGTCGCGGAGCGGTCCTTCCTCCCGGTTGCGGGTGGCGGCCACCGCGTCTGCTCCCTTGCGCCAGGTCACCATGAGCGTGAAGGCCGCGGAGGCGATCGTCAGCGGCAGCCAGCCGCCGTGCACGACCTTGGTGAGGTTCGCGGCGAAGAACGTCACCTCGATGGTCAGGAAGACCGCGGCGCCGACCGCGATCAGCCATCTGGGCTTGTGCCAGAGCAGCCGGGCGACCGCGAGGAAGAGGATGGTGGTCAGGACGAAGGTGCCGGTGACCGCGACGCCGTAGGCGGAGGCCAGGGCCGTTGCGGAGCCGAACCCGACGACGATCGCGACGACGGCGACGAACAGGGCGATGTTGACCGCCGGCACGTAGACCTGCCCGATCTCCCGATCCGATGTGTGCCGGATCGCCATCCGGGGGAGGAAGCCCAGCCCCACGGCCTGCCGGGTCAGGCTGAACGCCCCCGAGATCACCGCCTGCGAGGCGATCACCGTGGCCACCGTGGCCAGGAACACCATCGGCATCCGGGTCCAGGAGGGCGCCAGCAGGAAGAACGGGTTGACGATCGCAGACGGCGACCGGACTATGAGCGAGCCCTGCCCGAGATAGTTGAGCGTCAACGCCGGGAAGACGAGCAGGAACCACGCCCGGCGGATCGGCGACCCCCCGAAGTGACCCATGTCCGCGTAGAGCGCCTCGGCGCCCGTCACGGCGAGGACGACCGAGGCGAGCGCGATGAACGCCACCGTGCCCCGGTCGATCATGAACTGCGCTGCGTAGGTCGGAGAGAGCGCCCGCAGGATGCCCGGGCGCCGGGCGATCTCCGCTGCACCCAGGAGTGCGAGAACTGCGAACCACAGGGCCATCACGGGCCCGAACAGGCTCCCCACGAGCCGCGTGCCGAAGTGCTGCATCGCGAAGAGCGTCGAGAGCACCGCGAGCGTGATCGGGAGGACGAGCGACGCCAGGCTCGGTGTCGCGACCTTGAGCCCTTCGACCGCCGACAGAACCGAGATCGCGGGGGTGATCATCCCGTCGCCGACGAATAGCGACGCGCCGAGAACTCCGAGCATGACGAGCGTCACCTTCGCCGTGGTGGTCCTGGGCCTTACCCCTTCCACCAGCGCGGTGAGCGCCATGATGCCGCCCTCGCCCTCGTTGCCGGCCCGCATGATGAAGCTCACGTACTTGACCGAGACGATCATTGTGAGCGCCCAGAACACGAGCGAGACGACGCCGTAGACGTCACCCGGGGTGGCCTTCACCGCATGGCCGCCGGCGGTGAACACCGCCTGCACGGCGTACAACGGGCTTGTCCCGATGTCGCCGAAGACGATGCCGAGCGCGCCCAGCGCGAGCAGGCTCCACCCGCGCTCGACGCGCCCTCTACGTGGAATGCCGGGGCCCTTCTGGACGGCCTCTGTCGACGATCGCCTGCCCATCCCCGGATCTTCGCTGTATGCGACCCGCCGCGCTCCGTCGCGGCAGCGACGTGACGGCTGTCGACCTCGGGGGGCGGCGCCGACGCGCCTCAGACCGGCGGCCGAGGGCAGGCCGAAATCGACTCCTGCCTGCCCGGTCGATGCCCGGTCTTGCCGGCGATCAGTCTTGGCCAGCCGGACCGACGCCGAGCAGCACGGATCCGCTCCTGCTCGACCGCCCGACGGCATGCGTGGCGAACGATGCGGCCGCGACGAGCGATCCTCGAGACACGACAACACCTCTCGCTGCCCGAGTCTCGCCTCCAACCAGCGCCGCCACCACTAGCACGCCGTCGTCGGCGAAACGCCACGGCGTCTCGCCGCAGCACGACGCGACAGTCGACCGGGCGCTTCATGTGACTCACGTCTCTCGTTGAGGTTCCGCGCCGAGCTTGCCGGCGAGCGCCTCGAGGGTCAGATCCTGGGCCTGCAGGTGCTTCTGGATCTCCAGGGCCAGATGGAGAACCCCTCTGCGTCCTTGTAGGTTTGTTCTGCCCGCTTGTCCGCCGCCGCCGCTTGCACGTTTTGGCCGACGATGATGATCGGGAGCAGCACAGCTGGAGGAACGTCTGCGCGATCCAGGCGATGCTGACGATCAGCTGGCCGCTCTTGAGCGCCGATGGGAGACTGATCAACGCGAGTATGGTGAACAGGTACGCGCAGATCATCGTTCCCACGATCGCCGTGATCTTCACAGCCAGCCAGACGTTCAGGCGGCCGAAACCGCCCGCGCCGAGCTCCGCGTACTGATCGAGAACCTTGACCGGCCCCCGTAGCGCGCGTTCGTCGATATGGGATGCCGGAGTTCCGTGTACAGGCTCATGGGTGTCTCCTCGGTCGGTTAGCCCTGATTGACATCCGCACGTCGAACTTCGATCAGTCCCACCGCGCCGACGACGCTTGCTCGGCGTCCAGGGCGACGAGGACGGCGCGCGTGCTCGCGCTGCCGGCAGCGGAGGCGCCGGTCAGCCAGGCCCAGCACTCGCAGGCGCCGCAGGCGGGGCAGCCGAACCCGCCCGGCCACTTGATCTGGGCCGGGTAGAGCGGGCCTCATCGTCCGGGAAGCAGCGTCTCACAAACTGGGGCTATCCGCCCCGTCCGCCGAGAAACGCTGGTCGAGTTCTTCGCAGACCTCGCATCGCACCGATCCGGACAAAGTCCGGTCATGCGGATACCCCCTTTCCTGAGAGTGGCTGTGGGCGCGAGCCATGCCGGCGGCGGCTCGACGTACGAGTTCACTCCGAGTAGATCGACCGGCCGCCCAGCGCCCTGGCGACGAGCGTCGCCGCGGCGGCCGAGAGGAGCAGCGGCACCATCAGGGGCTGGCCTTGGTCGGTGAGCTCGAGCACGAGGACGATCGCGGTCACTGGTGCCTGCATCGAGGCGGCGAGCATGGCCCCGGCCCCGAGGACGGCGTAGCTGGCCACCGGCGCGCCCGGCCAGAGCCCGGCCCAGAGGTGGCCGAGGAGTCCCCCGAGTAGTGCCCCGACGGTCAACGTGGGCGTGAACAAGCCGCCGGCGGCGCCACTGCGCAGTGCGGCCACCATGGCCAGGGGCCGCAACACCACGAGCGCCGCGAGCAGCGGCAGGCCCAGTTGGTCGACGAAGGCGAGCTGGGCGACGTCCTTACCGTTGCCGAGGATCCCGGGAAACCCGATCGCCGCGACGCCGAGCGCCGCGAACGCTGGTGTCGTGGTCGTGACCAGACGCCAACCCTGCGGCCTGCCGGCCTTTGCCCAGGCGACGACCCGGACCCAGCCGGCCGCGACCAGCCCGGCCAGCGGCCCGAACGCCATCGCCCACACGACCTGCCCGGCCGCGATGCCGTAGGAGGGCAGCGAGAAGGTCGGCTGGTCCGGCAGCGCCACCCACGACACCGCCGTGGCGATGAGCGCCGTGGCGAACGCGGGCAGCACGAGTGGCAGCGTGAAGCTGCCGAGCAGCACCTCGAGCGCGAACAGTGCCCCGCCCAGCGGGACGTTGTAGACCGCGGCCAGCCCTGCACCCGCCCCGCAGGCACCCAGCACCCGGCGCTGGGCAGCGGACGTCCGCACCAGGCCGCCCAGCGCCCTCGCGATCGCCGCGCCGACCTGCTTGGGGGCGCCCTCCCGCCCGAGCGGGGCACCCATCGCCACCACCACGATCTGCGCCACGCCGTCGGCGAGGGTGGCCGCGAACGCGTGCCGTCCACCCTTCTCGCCCGTCATCCCGCCCAGGCCGCCCAGGCTGCGGCTCACCCGGCGTAGCAGGCTCCACGCCACCCCGGCCAGCAACCCGGCGAGCGTCATCACGAGCACCCGCCGGCCCATCGATGACCGGGTCACGCCATCGAGGAAGGGGCCCGAGGCATAGCCGTACGACACGTGCTGCACGGCCCGCAGCAGGCCCATGAGCGCCGCGCCGGCCAGTCCGGCACCCACCCCGGTGAGCCCTACCACGAGCCAGAACCGCGGCGAGAGCTCGGCGGCTCCCCGGCCGGCGGGTGCCTCCGGTGAGGGGATGTGCGGCTCGGAGCGTGACATGGTCGGCTACGGCTCGCTCAGCGGGGGGTCGCGCGTGAGCGTCGGGAACGCAAGCATGACGATGTTCGCATCGAGCTGGCCCGTGAGAGCACCGACGCAGACGGCCGCGACCGCGTACCAGTGCGCGTTCGGCCGCGCGGCGATCCACGAGCACCGTGAGGGCTCGAGCAGGAGCAGCCCTCGACTCATACGTGCGCCGTCACGCATGTCGAGAATCCCTCGGCGCCCGCGGAGTCAGGAAGACCGTGGCGAGGACGATCGCGGCCACGAACAGGAACGCGCTCAGGTCAGCTCCCTGAGAGCGGTTGGCCAGCGGCACGTTGTGCCAGACGGTGTACGGGACGAGCCACCAGGCGCCGGGCCAGCTGCCGACCTCGTTCATCTGCCCCACTGGTCGCCCTGGAGCTTGAGCCGGTTCCGACCTGGCCGAAGTAGCCGCCGTCCTCGAGCAGCAGGAGGGCCTCGACCAGTCCGTGACGAAGAACGACCCATCCTGGAGCAGCGCAGCGTCGATCGCCCCGGTGCGCCCTTCGCAACCACGACTGGAGCATCCGCGGCACCGGGCCCATGGCGGGCGTCGCCCCCCGAGCTCGATCGTGCCGTCCGAGAACGACGCCGTCGCGATCCGTACGCCTCGGCCCAGGAGCGCCGCCGTTGCGGGCCGGCCGCGCCTGGGCGCGAGCTCAAGGGCATCCAGACCAGCGGCCTGCTCGCCTGGCTGATCTGGCTCGGCGTCCACATCTTCTACTTGATCGGTCTGCAGAGTCGGCTGCTCGTTCTCACCCGCTGGGCATTCAGCTTCCTGACCCGCGGAGACCGCTCAGGAGGTGAGCGGTCCGACGATCGCCCGACAGTGACGGCGGGGAGACCGACGCCAGAGGCCCAGCTCGACCGTACTACGGTAGACTCACTCTTGCGGTTTCCTCACCCCGCGATCGCGGTGAGGCAAAGCCGTCCGCGGGTCACAGCAAGTGGCCCGCAAACGATCCGCCCTCAGCAGCGTGGGTTGGAGCACTGCTCGACCTGAAGCGTTCCAGGTCGGCGATGACGCTACATCTGGCTCTGAAGGAGGATCGAAATGGCGATTGGTGTCGACGCTCTCAGGCGGCGGCCGGCGGATGCGGGCGCGGCGCTTCGGGCGTCGAGCCTGGGGGCGACGGGGTCGCAGGCAGGGACGCGCCGAGAACTTCGCTGTCGGGTTTGCGGCTTCGGCGCCGTTGTCGCGCATCCGCTCAGACGCTGCCCGATGTGCGGCGGTGTCGACTGGCAGCTGCTCGAGCCGTTGTCGGCACCTGATGGCAACGGGACGGGCGGCTTGTGAGCAGCGTTCCGAAGGGCACCTGGTCGAGATCCGGGGCGGCCTGATCCCAGCGCCGGGATGGCCATCCGTCGACCCGGAGGAGACGATCGAATTGTCTAGCGTGCTTGCTGCTGCCGGGCGGCTGCCGACGCACGGTGCGCGGCCGGCTCATGCGGACCACCAGCAGCGCGACGCGCCGACCCTGGTCTTGTGAGTGACGCTTCTCCAGCGTCGGTTCGCTCGCCCTTTCTTACGGGTCACCGGCACTTCGCTCATCGGAGGATCCTCGACGGGGGCTCACGCTCCGACACCTACCCGTACATCGACATCGACGAGGACGAGGTCGACGTCGGCCACGAGGCCACCGTCTCGAAGATCGGCGACGAACAACTCCTCTACCTCATGTCGCGCGAACTGTCTCAATCCGAAGCGTCGGCGATGATCGTCGCCGGCTTCGCCGAGCCGATCACGAAGGAGTGCCGCTCGAGTACGCGGTCGAGATGAACCGCCTGATCCAGATTCAGATGGAGGGCTCGGTCGGCTGGCGTTCGCGCGTCGGACGGTGGTGAGGGCGAGGTGCGCCGATGTCCAGGAGGCGCCGGCGCTCACTCTCGGGATACGACTCCGGGACGGCTCACGAGCACGAGCCCGACAACGAGCGCAAGGACCACCGCTGCTTCGACGCCGAGTTCGATCTGCGCGCGCCGAAACGCGGATGCGGTCTCACCGCTGACCAGGCTCAACTGGATGCCGATGCTGAGGATCCGCCGCACCGCCGAGATGATGCCGATGATCAGAAACGGTCTCAGCTGGAACTCCGAGCTCTCGAGATGCCCGACGACGGTTCGGAGTAGTTCCATCACGATTACCACCAACAAGACGTCGTTGATGCCGTTGGTGATCTGAGTCGTGAAGCTGTGTCGGCTCGCGATCAGGTGGTCGACCGTGCGGTAGAGGACGATTCCGGCGATCACGAGCAGCAGCGCGGCGACCAGGTAGTGCACGAGGTCGTCCAGGCGGTCGATCACCACCAACGGGCGCCGCGCCAGTTCGAGCCGTCGGCGCTCCCGCTGTCGGCTCCCTAGATCCGGTTCCTGCTCGCTTGGCGACTTCTCGGTCACAGTTCCTTGCCTCTCAGCTTCTCGAGCCTGTGCGCGCGACGGCGGCGTGGATCTGGGCGCTGAGCGCTTTGACCTCTTCGGTCAGCGCGGTGTTCGTCTCGAGCAGTTGCTGCATCTGCTTCTGTCTCTGCGTCTGTTCGTCCGCGAGCTCTTCGCGGTGGAGTGCGGCTGCTTCGTCGACGGCGTGGTCGCGCGTCGATTGGCGGATCTGTGCGATCAGGATGAAGCTCGCTGCGAAGAACGCCTGAGCCGAGAAGATCAGGTTGAGCAGGATGAACGGCTCGGGGTCGAACGACACGAGCGCGAGCCCGTTGACGACCAGCCAGACGGTGACCACGAGCGCGCCGACGATCACGAACTGTGGCGTGCCGAGCGAGCGACTGATCGCTTCGATCCCGCGCCCCATTCGGTCTCCGCCGAACGGGGCGAACAAATGCTCGTAGGTGCGGTGGTAGCGGAGCGGGTCGGTCCTTGTGCCGCGGGTCGGGCTCACAGCGGCTCTTCCTTCGCCGGCGTTGCCGGCGTGGGGTTGTGCCAGCTGCCGTCGGGGGCGATGAGCGTGTCGGCGCGTTTGGGACCCCATGTGCCCGGCTCGTAGGGGTGGGCTCGGTCGTGGGTCGTGAGGACGGGGTCGACGACGGCCCAGGCGGCCTCGACGGCGTCCTCGCGGGTGAAGAGCGCGCCGTCGCCGGCCATGGCGTCGCCGAGGAGCCGTTCGTACGGGGCTTCTTGGTCGGGCTGGGTGTCGAGGAGAAAGAGCTCGCGCTGGTCGCCGACGAACGCCTCTCCCGTCCGTTTGACGCGGGCGGCGAGGGCGATGGCGGCGTCGGGCGCGAGCCGGAAGCGCAGGTAGTTGGCATGGCCGACTCGCGGGGCGGAGTCGTCGAACAGCCGCTGCGGCGGGGGCTTCAGCTCGACGAGCACCTCGACCGCCGTCACGGGCAGGCGCTTGCCGGAGCGCAGGTACCAGGGCACCCCGGCCCACCGCCACGAGTCGATGAAGAGCCGCACGGCGCAGAAGGTTTCCACGTCCGAGTCGGTCGCGACGCCGGGCTCGTCCCGGTAGCCGCGGAACTGGCCGCGCACCAGGTCGCCGGGGGCCAGCGGCCGCATCGCCTTGAAGACGTCGAGCTTCTCGCTCTGCAGGGCTCCGAAGCCGCGGTAGGTGGGCGGTTCCATCGCGAGCAGCGCGACCACCTGGAAGAGGTGGTTCTCGATCACGTCGCGCAGGCAGCCGGCGGTCTCGTAGAAGGCGCCGCGGCCCTCGACGCCGAACGCTTCCGCGAGCGTGATCTGGACGCTGGCGACGTAGTTTCGGTTCCAGATCGGCTCGAGGAAGGAGTTGGCGAAGCGGAAGTAGAGGAGGTTCATGATCGCTTCCTTGCCGAGGAAGTGATCGATGCGGAAGATCGCATCCTCGGGGAACACAGAGCGTGCGACCCGGTTCAACTCCTGCGCGGATGCGAGGTCGCGTCCGAACGGCTTCTCGACGATCACGCGCGCGCCCTCTGCGAGCCCGGCGCGGCCGAGGCCCTCGATCGCGGTCTCGAACAGCGCTGGCGGGATCGCGAGGTAGAACGCCGGCTGCTGGACACCGGCGAGGGCGTCCCTGAGCGCGGTGAAGGTGCCGGGGTCGTTGTAGTCGCCGTCGACGTAGGAGAGCAGGGCGAGCAGGCGGTCGAGCGCGTGCTCGTCGTCGATGCCGCCCGGCTCTCGGGCGATGCTGTCGCGGACCCGTTCGCGGAGCTGCTGGAGATTGGAGTTCGAGTAGGCAACGCCGATTACCGGGACGGTGAGGGCGTCGCGTTTCACCATCGCATAGAGGGCGGGAAAGACCTGCTTGTGGGCGAGGTCGCCCGTCGCGCCGAACAGGACGAGGGCGTCGGCTTGTTGCGCCGCGTCGGTGGCGATGCTCATCAGGCGAGCTCGTCGGGGTCGACGGCGCGTGCGGCTGCCGTGCCCGGGAGCGGCGTTGCCAGTGGCGCTCTGCGCGGTCTCGGTTTGCGTGTGCGCGCGGTTCGTGACTTGGCGCGCGTCGTCGGTTTGGGCGGCGTGTCGTCAGCGAGCACGTTGCTGGCGGGTTCGCCGTGGAGGAGCCGTTCGAATTGCTCCTTGTCGATCGTCTCGTGCTCGATCAGGATCGCGGCCATCTTGTGCAGGGCTTCCTGGTGGGCGAGCAGGACTTTCGCGGCGCGCTGGTGGGCGTCGTCGATCAGGCGGTAGATCTCTTCGTCGATCTCCTGTGCCATCTCCTCGGAGTAGGACGGTTCGGCTCCGAGTTCGCGACCGAGGAAGGGCTGGTGAGGGTCGGAGCCGAAGACGCGCGGGCCGAGCTTCTCGCTCATTCCCAGACGGGTGACCATCTGCCGCGCCATCGCGGTCGCCCGCTCGAGATCGTTCGCGGCGCCGGTGGTGATCTCATCGAAGACGAGCTCCTCGGCCGCGCGGCCGCCGAGGATCATCGCGAGCTGGTCCATCAGGGCCGAGCGCGAGGTCAGGAATCGATCTTCGGTAGGCAGCGAGACGGTCAGGCCGAGCGCCTGGCCGCGGCTGACGATGGAGATCTTGTGGACGGGGTCGGTGTGCTCGAGAAAGTGGCCGACGAGCGCGTGACCCATCTCGTGATACGCGGTGATCTTTCGCTCGAGTTCCGAGAAGACGCGCGTCTTCCGCTCCGGCCCGGCGATCACCCGCATCACGCCTTCCTCGAGCTCGGCCTCGCCGATCGTCGTCCGGCCGCGCCGGGCGGACAGGAGGGCCGCCTCGTTGATCAGGTTGGCGAGCTCGGCACCGGTCAGGCCCGGCGTCCCAGCGGCCAGCCTGTCCAGGTCGACCTCCGGATCGAGGGGCTTGCCCTTGACGTGGACCTCGAGGATCTTGCGGCGGCCGAGCCGGTCGGGGCGGTCGACGACGATCTGCCGGTCGAAGCGGCCCGGACGCAGCAGCGCCGGGTCGAGGACGTCCGGCCGGTTGGTGGCGCCGATCAGGATGATGTTCTGGTTGACCGAGAAGCCGTCCATCTCGACGAGCAGCTGGTTCAGCGTCTGCTCGCGCTCGTCGTGGCCGCCGCCGATACCGGCGCCGCGATGGCGACCGACCGCGTCTAGCTCGTCGACGAAGACGATGCAGGGCGCCGCCTCCTTGGCCTCCTTGAACAGGTCGCGCACACGGCTGGCGCCGACGCCGACGAACATCTCGACGAAGTCGGAGCCGGAGATCGAGAAGAACGCGACCCCTGCCTCGCCGGCGACCGCGCGGGCGAGCAGCGTCTTACCGGTGCCGGGCGGCCCGTAGAGCAGCACGCCCTTGGGGATGCGGGCGCCGAGCGCCTGGAAGCGCCGCGGGTCGGCCAGGAACTCCTTGATCTCCTGCAGCTCCTCGACCGCCTCGTCGACGCCGGCCACGTCCTTGAAGCCGACCTTGGGCAGATCCGGCGCCAGCCTGTTCGCCTTGTGCTTACCGAAGCTCATCATCTGGCCGAGGCCGCCCGCGCCGCCGCGCATCCGCCGCATCACGAAGATCCAGATCGCCGCAAGCAGGAGAATGGGTAGCAGCGAGACGAGGATCGAGGTCAAGACCGAGCCGTGGCTCGGCGCCGTCGCGGCGAAATCGACCTTCTTGCGCTCGAGCAACGTCTGCAGGCCTAGCGCCGACTGGTCGCTCGGATAGTTCGCCTGCAGCACGTTTCCGCCTGTGAGCGTCGCCGACACCTGCAGAGAGCCGGGATCGAAGACGACGCGGCTGACCGAACCGGGTTTCGCCTCCACGCGGGCGATCAGCTGGGAGAGATCGATCGACGTCGTCGCGTGCGCCGGCGCACCCCGCCGCGAGGCGGAGAACTGGTAGGCAAACACTGCTAGGAAGAGCAAGGGCAGGACGAGGCGAAGTACCTGGGCTGAGGGTCGGCGGGTCACGCGACGCTCGCGCTGCCTGTATCTGCGACGCGGCTACGCGTCTCGGGCCGGTCGGTCGCGAACATGTCCACCCGTGGTCCTCCTCAACACGAACTGTCGTTGCCGACCGTGACGGTCGGGCCGACCGGCTGCCCTGACCTGCGCTGCTGAGGAGGGCTCTCGCGGAGTCGAACTCTTGTGACCACCGCCTAACGAGACGACGCCAATTCGATGAAGCGCCGTGCGCACAGTGTAGCGCGAGCCTCCTGTCTGACGGCTCGGTGTCCCGGGAGCTCCAAGACCGAAGTGCTAGGATCATGGACTCGCGGCGCCACAAGGATTCGGCGCTGCGGAGTGCCCGTCGGGGCCCTACGCCATGGGGTCCGGCGAGATGTCCTCCCACAGGCGTGCGGGTTGGAGCAGTAGCGGCCGGCCCATCCAGCGTGGTCGGCGATCTGTTCGATCACCGGAGGAGCCATGGTTGAGGTACCGGGAGTGGCAGTACCTACACGTGGTGGTGCGGTTCGAGCAGCTCCGACCGCCGTGCGGCCGGGGCCGCCATCGACAGACTCGAACCTCGCTCTGCGTGAGTGGATCCGGTCGAGCCCGCTCGCACTGAGCGAGGCACGCCGTGCCTGGAACCGCGACCGCATCGGTCTCGTCTCGGGCCTTCGCTGCGAGTGCGCGAGGCCGAGCTGCCGGGGCAGGGTGCCTGCGGTCGCCGAGAGGCACCGGAGGGCTGACCAGTTCGTCGTCGCGCCCGCCCACTTCGACGGCGGCGTCGTGGTGCGAGCCGCGGATCTGTTCTTCGTCGTCGAGTCGCGCGGCCGTGTGATCGGGTGCTCGCCGAGGGGGAAGAGATGAGACGGGTATCGTCGCTGGAGCTGGCGCGCTCGCGCGTCGACCTCACTGGGACGGCCGGCTTCCCGGTCGCGGATGCGCGGGGGTCGGGTCGAGGGCCCGATGTACGGCGGATCGTCGGAGGTCCCAGACGCGCTGTCGGTCCGCTTCAGCCTTCTCGGCTGGCGCCGTCGCCTCGTCCCCGAGGACGCGATCAAGGCGATCGACGAGCGGACGAGGGCGATCGGACTCCAGCTCGAACGCGCCGCGATCAGGGCCTTCGTGTAGCCATGCCCGAGACCGCACCCCAGCATCTGCGTGTCCTGATCGCGAGCGAGAGGCGCGATCGGTTGGAGTTGCTGGCGCAGGTGGTGGTCGGGCTGGGGCATGACGTGATCGCCCGTGAGATCTACATCAAGGAGGTCGGGCAGGTCACGGCCAGGGAGCATTCCGACGTGGCGCTGGTCGGGTTGGGGGAGAGCTCGGCGCACGCGCTGGAGTTGATCTCGGAGATCGTATGCGAGGCGTCTTGCCCGGTGATTGCGATCCTGCACGCCGGCGACCCGGCCTACGTGCACGAGGCGGCGAAGCGAGGCGTCTTTGCCTACATCGTCGACGGCACCCCGGAGGAGCTGCAGAGCGCGATCGACATCACCCTGCAGCGCTTCGGCGAGTACCAGAGCCTGCAGGGGCGTTCGGGCGGCGGGCGATGATCGAGCAGGCGAAGGGGATCCTGATGGCCCGCCACTCGATCGCCGCCAACCGCGCCTTCGAGATGCTGCGCGACCACTCCCAACACAACGGACGCAAGCTCAGCGACGTCGCCGCTGCCGTTGTCGAGAGCGACCTGCTCCTCCTCCCGCGGCCGCCACAGCCGATCGATGCAGGCGACGGCACCTGGTGCGGACGAGTTCGGCTCGACGGCGACTGGTTCCGAACGCCGCCCGCCGCCTTCGCCGCGATCGACGCACCATTTGCGTTCTCGCATTCGATCTGCACGGGGTGCGCCGAGGCGTACCTGCCACCGCCGACTCCTGCGCCGACCGCCTGGAGTGAGGCACAACGGAGAGGAACCTCATGACCGATGCAACGGAGTTCACGATTGGCAGCGACGTCTCGTGTAGCGACGGCGCCTGCGGGGAGCTGAAGCGAGTCGTCGTCGATCCCGTCGCGAAGACGCTCACCCACCTCGTCGTCGAACCGAAACACGGGAGCGGGGAGGGTCGTCTGGTGCCGGTGGATCTGGTCGACGGGGCTGGAGAAGAGATCCGGCTGCGTTGCACGAGCGCCGAGTTCGACGCGCTCGAGCATGCCGAGGAGACCCAGTTCCTACCCGACGCGAGCGGCCACTGGGGCTACGGCGAAGGGCAGATCGTCTCGTGGCCCTACTACGGGCTCGGTATGGGCGGTATGGGCATGGGCGGTATGGGTCTGGGCAACATGAACGCCGGCCCTCAGGTGATCATCCGCGACCGCGTCCCCGTCGGAGACGTTCAGGTGCGCCGCGGCGAGCACGTCCACGCAACCGACGGCGACATCGGTCGCGTCCAGGGGCTGGTTGTCGATCCAACCGATCGCCACGTGACCCACGTTCTCCTCGACGAGGGCCACCTCTGGGGCAAGAAGGAGGTCGCCATTCCGATCAGCGCCGTCACAGGCGTCGACGACGGTGTGCGGCTCAACCTCAGCAAGGACGAGGTGGCTGGCCTGCCGCCGGTCGAGCTCGACCGCGCCGACTGACCCGCATCGGCCCTGGGCTGCGTCGGCACCGAAGCGGACTTCGGCGTCGACGCGGCCGCGCTCAGCGGGTGCCGACCGCGGCAGCGGGTGCTCGTCGCTCAACCCGTTGGTCGAGAGTTGCGCGAGCGGCGCGGCTGCGGTGGGACAAGCGTGCTGCGTTGGAAGAGAAGGACGGGGTGCTGCTGGCGCTGCTGCGCCTGGCGCGGCGGGAGCCGTTCGCGAGTCGGGTCGTGTTGCAGGCGATGCTGCCGGGGTTGAAGACGCTGGCTGCGGCGATGTTGAAGCGTCATCCAGAGACGGCGATCCCGCGCTCGAGCGGGAGGAGTTGTGGAAGGTGCTGTTCGTGGAGATGTTGGAGCGGATCAAGACGTATCCGCTCGGGCGTCGTCCGCGGAAGGTGGCCGCGAATCTGTTCCTCGACGTCACGCACGCCGCCTTGCCGGAGCTGCAGCGGGCTCGCGCCGCCGCCGGCGAGCTGCCGTTGGACGAGCCGCTCGAGCCGGATGAGCAGGCGCTTCGCCCGCGGCCGGTTGCGGGGCGCGCAAGCGAGCCGCGTTCGAGGAACGCCTGCGCCGCCTGCGCGACCTGTACGAACTCGGCGACCTCGACCGCAGCGAATACCTCGCACGCCGCCGGGAGGTCCAGACCCAGCTCGCCGAGCTCACGCCCGAGCCGCTTCCCGACCTCGACGAGGCCGAGCAAGTCCTCAACGACTTCTCCCTCTTCTGGCGCGACCAATCCGACCCCGAAGCGAAACGGCACATGCTTCAACTCGTCTTCGAACGCGTCTGGCTCGACGACGGGCACATCGTCGCCGTCCGGCCCAAACACGCCTTCGCACCCTTCTTCCAGAAGCGGGCGAAGACGAGGTGTAAAGAGCGGGAGCGACGGGCCGTGGAGCCGCGAACGTCACCTCATCGAGATCCGACCGTGAGCCGCGTCGGTTGCCGAGGCGATCACGACCGCCGGCCGGGCAAACTCGGCGACGGCCAGCCGGCGGGCGAGCTCGGTCCGCTCGGCAGCGCCCTCGTCACCGCAGGCGTCGAGGGCGCGCAGGATCCACCAGGGCGCCTCTGCCGCTCGCGCTCGCTCGAGCGCACGCTGCGCCGCTCCCGCCTCGCCCAGCCACGCGCGCAGGAGCTGCTCGTGCGCCTGGCCGAGCGCCTTTGCATTGCCGGCCGCGTTCCAGCCGGCGAGCCGTGCGACTGCGCTTTCTACCCCCTCGCGCTCTCCACGCGCGAGCAGCGCTCGGGCGACACGCTCGACGGCCGCGAACCAGACCGCCCCTCCATACTCGCTCTCCACTCCGCGGACGAGGGTGTCGCCGCCGAAGGCGATGTTGTCGTCGAGGCCCTGCGTGGCGGCTGCTGCTGCGATCGCGGCTCGCATGACGGCGCCGTAGGGCGAGGTCGGGAAGGCGCCGAAGCTTCGTAGCCACTCGAGTACCCGCTGGAGCAGCAGACGGTCACCGCGCTCGGCGGCGATGGGCACGACGACGAACCAGCTGCGCACCACCGCGCGCAGGTAGCCGTGGCGGTCGCCGATCTCGACGGCGCGCAGCGCGGCCTCGAGGGCTTCGTCCCATTCGCCGTGACCGAACAGCACCTCTGCGCGGCAGCACTCGCCCCACGCGAGCGCTTCCGTGAGCCCGTGTTCGCGGCTGACCTCGATCGAGCGGTCGATGAGCGCGAGCGCGGCCTGTGGCTCGCTCTCGTCTCGCCGGCTGAGTAGCGCAGACGCGACGGTGCGCCAGCGGCGAAGCTCGCGCGCCACCGTCTCGACCGCCTCCCACTCCTCTGGTCCTGTCGCCGCTGCCGCTTCGCTGCGCGCGGTGGCGAGCAGGAAGAGCGCGTCGAGCTCGAGCTCGCGGTCGCCGAAGCGGCGGGCGATCGCGAGTGCGCGCTCGCAGTCGGGAACGGCATCTTCGAGCCGGTTCGAGAGGGCGTGGCTGCAGCGAGCGCGGGCCAGCAGCAGGCGCGCGCCCGGCGGATCGTCCGAGACGCCGACGGCGTCGACCAGCTCCGTCGCCAGCGCGAGTCCCTCGGCGAAGCGCGCCTGCTCGTACGCGATGAACACGCGTATCGCCGCCGCCTCGGCCAGCGCCGCCCGACCCTCGGGCAGCGCCGCGCGTAGATGGTCGCATGCCTCGTCCAGACGGCTCGCGCCCTCGTCCATGTCGGCGCCGAACGCGGTCGCCTCGCCAAGGAGCGTCAGCCGCTGCCCCAACAGGACCTGCTCATCGTGGTGTGTGTGCTCGAGCGCGCGCAGCGCAAGCTCGCGGGCGGACTCGTGTGCTGCCAGCCGCAGCGCAGCTGCCGCCGCGCGCTCGAACCACTCGCCCGCTGCCGCGCGGAGTGCGTCGCGGTCGAGCCCTTCCACTTCGGCCGCAAGCAATGGCACGCTGGCGAGTGCGGTCGCGTAGTGCCGGCCGACGACTTCTGCTGCGTGGTCGGAGTCCTCGACCGCCTGGAGCCAGCGCGCGAAGCGGACGTGAAGCCGGCTACGCTCGGCACGCGTAAGGCTGGCATACGCCGCGTCGCGGAGAAGGGCGTGGCGGAACGTGAGCGAATCGCCGAAGAGGCGATCGGGGGCCGGGCCGCTGACGAGGCCGCGGCGGCGGAGGCCATCGATGCCGGCCTCCGGTTGCGCGGCATGCAGCGGCTGCAGCGCCGCGGCGGGAAAGCGTCGTCCCGCGACCGCGGCGCGGCGGGCGACGTCGCGAGCGGGCCAGGGGAGGTCGTCGAGCTGCGCCGCGTACACCGCGTGCACGGTGAGCGGCATCGCGATGTCGTCCGCCCCGAGCCTGAACGTCCAGCGTCCGTCGGAAGCCTGCTCGAGCGTGCCGGCGCCGATCCACATCCGCAAGAGCTCCTCGATGAAGAGCGGGTTTCCGTCCGAGCGCTCCGCGACCCGTCGCAACACCGCCGGCGGAAGTGTGTCTCCGACGAGTGCGCGAACGAGCTCCTCGGCAACGTGCTGCGGCAGCGGAGCAAGCTCGATCATGCTCGCGCTCGCGAACCAGGCCGCTGCCCGCTCGGCGAGGACCGGCCGGGCGGTCGTCAGCACCAGGCGGGCGCCGGCAGCCCGCCCGGCGAGCTCGAGGAATGCGAGCAGATCGGCCGATGCCCAGTGCACGTCCTCGACGAGCCAGACCGATTCCCTCTCGCCTGCCGCCCGCTCGAGCGTCGCCAGCCAGTCGGCGAACAAGGCGTCGCGCTCATGGCCTGCCGTCCCGACGTCGGCGACCCATTCGTCTCGTTTCCCGGCAGCGACGAAGAGCTGCGCGACCGCGTCGTACGGCGCGAGGACGTCGGGCCGTAGCCGTGCGCGCCAGACCTGCGGAACCTCTTGGGCGAGCGCCTCGACGAGTCGCGACTTGCCCGCGCCAGGGGGCGCGAGCACGAGCCAGCGCTCGGGCTCGCCGCGGCGGACACGAGCATGCGCCTTGCGCAGCTGCGCGAGCTCCGCGTCGCGGCCGAGCATGGGCGCATGAAGCGTCCCCATCGCGTGCTCGCGCGAGCGTTCCGCCCGGACGGCAACGGCCTGTGCCGCGGGCACGAGGCCGCTCTTCCCCTTCAGCTTGATCGGTGTCGGCGGTCCCACCTCGATCGCGTCCGCGACGGCGAGCGCCGTCTGCTCGCCGAGGAGGACGCCTCCTGTCGGCGCTGCGGATTCCAGACGCGCAGCCACGTTCACCGTGTCGCCGGTCACGAGAGCGTCCTCCTGCGCCGGGTCGTATACCACCTCGCCGGTGTTGACGCCTACCCGCAATCGCAGCGAACCCACGTCGAGCCCGAGTCGCGCGCCGATGTGCTCCACCGCGCTCGTCAACGCGAGCCCCGCTCGCACCGCGCGCTCGGCGTCGTCGTCGCGCACGTTCGGGATCCCGAACACCGCCACCACGGCGTCTCCGATGAACTTCTCGAGCACGCCTCCGTGGCGCCCGACCGTCTCGCGCACCGCCGCGAAGTACGTCTGCTGGATCGTTCGGACGTCCTCGACGTCGAGCCTCTCGGAGAGCGGTGTGAAGCCAACGAGGTCGGCGAAGAGGACGGTGACGATCCTGCGCTCGGCGGAATGCTCAGCGGCCGTCACAGTCACGAGTCTACGGCCGTGCGGGCGCCCTGAGAAGCGCGGGCAAGGGAGTGTGAAGGACGGGAGCGACAAGACTCGAACCCGCGACCTCCGGCCTGACAGGCCGCTTCTCAGGCACCTAACGCCGGCCGGCCAAGTCGCTCGGGTTGGAGCTCTGGGTTGATTCGGCGCGGGATGTGGTGGACTGTTGGGCGGTGATCTGCACCGCCTGTGGGCAGGAGAATCCGGAGGGCTTCCGCTTCTGCGGTCGTTGCGGCGCGTCGCTCGGGGGTGAGGCGCCGGCCGAGGTGCGGAAGAGGGTGACAGTCGTGTTCTGCGACCTGGTCGGGTCGACGGCGCTCGGTGAGCGAACGGACCCGGAGGTCTTGCGCGAGGTGATGGGGCGTTACCACGCCGAGCTTCGCAGCATCCTGGAGCGACACGGCGGCACGGTGGAGAAGTTCGTCGGCGACGCGGCGATGGCGGTCTTCGGCCTGCCACGCCTGCACGAGGACGATGCGCTGCGGGCTGTGCGGGCCGCGGTCGAGATGCGCGGCGCCGTGGCTTCCCTCGGTCTGGAGGTGCGGATCGGCGTCAACACCGGGGAGGTCGTCGCCGGGGGTGGTGAGACGCTGGTGACCGGAGACGCCGTCAACGTCGCGGCGCGGCTCGAGCAGGCAGCTGCAGAGGGCGAAGTCTTGATCGGTGCGGCGACGGAACGTCTCGTGCGCGACGCCGTCCGCGTCGAAGCCGTGGCGCCGCTCTCGCTCAAGGGCAAGAGCGAACCGGTTCCCGCCTACCGAGTGGTCGAGGTGCTCAGCCTCGTGCCGGCGTTCACACGCCCGATCGCGAGCCCGTTCGTGGGGCGGGAGCAGGAGCTGGGCCTGCTCGAAGGCGCGCTCTCGACCGCGCTCGAGAGGCGCTCGCCACAGCTTGCGACGATCGTGGGGCCGCCCGGGATCGGCAAGTCGCGGCTGGTGCGCGAGATGCTCGGGCGTACGGGGACGCGCGTGCTCGTCGGCCGCTGCCTCTCCTACGGCGAGGGAATCACCTACCTGCCGTTGGCGGAGATCGTCTCGCAGATCGGCGACGTCGCGACAGCGCTGGAAGGCAGTGAGGGTGCCGATCTGGCGATGCTTCGTGTCGGCGTCGCGTTGGGCACCACCTCCACGACCGCCTCATCGGAGGAAATCGCGTGGGGATTTCGGAAGCTGTTCGAGGCACTGGCCCGAGAGCGACCGCTGATCGTCGTCTTCGACGACATCCACTGGGCGGAGCCGACGCTGCTCGACCTGATCGAGTACGTCGCGACCTTCGCGCAGGACGTCCCGTTCCTTGTCTTGTGCACCGCACGTCCCGACCTGTTCGAGACGCGGCCGGCCTGGACGACACCGAAGCCGGACACGACGCTCGTCACGCTCGAGCCACTAGCAGGCGGCGAGTGCGAAGCGCTCGTCGCGCAGCTCGGAGAGCTGTCGGCGGAGACACAGGCCCGCATCGTCGAAGCGGCCGAAGGCAACCCGCTGTTCGTGGAGCAGCTGGTTGCGATGCACGCCGAGGCTGGGAACGGGGAGCTGCACGTCCCGCCGACCCTGCAGGCGCTCTTGGCGGCCCGGATCGACCGGCTTGCGGAGGAGGAACGCGCAGTCATCGAGCGGGGATCTGTCGAGGGTCGCCTGTTCCACCGCGGGGCGGTCGTCGAGCTGCTGGCGGAGCGCGAGCGCAGCGCGGTCGGCAGCCTTCTGCTCACGCTCGTCCGCAAGGAGCTGATCCGCCCCGACCAGGCCACGATCCCCGGAGACGACGGCTTCCGCTTCGGCCACATCCTGATCCGCGATGCCGCCTACGACACGATCCCGAAGAGGCAGCGCGCGACGTTGCACGAGCGGTACGCGGACTGGCTTGCCGAGCGGCTCGGCGACGACGCACAGGACGAGATCGTCGGCTACCACTTGGAGCAGGCGTACCGCTACACGGCGGAGCTCGGAGCGGCTGACGCCGCCCTCGGAGAGCGCGCCGCCGCGCGGCTCGCGGCAGCCGCGCGCGCCGCGCGCACCAGACAGGATGCCCCGGCCACCGTCAACCTGCTCACCCGGGCCAGCGAACTCGTGTCCGAGGCGGCAATCCGAGGGCCGCTTCTTGCCGATCTCGGTCTGGCCTTCACCGAGGTCGGCCAACTCGCCCGTGCCCGCGAGCTGTTCGAGGAAGCCGCGGAGCTTGCCCGCGCGGCCGACGACGAGCACGTGGCGTGGCTGGCGCGCCTGCAGCTGGCCTATCTGCGTGTCCGGCAGGAGCCCGAAGGGGCAGCCGAGGCTGCATTCCTCGAGGGGAAGGCCGCGATCGCCGCGTGCGAGACGACGGGCGATCACGAGGTCCTGGCCAGAGCCTGGCATCTGATCGCAGAAGGGCACCTGATGCACGCGCAGGCGGTTGAGCAGGCACACGCGATCGAGCGGGCAGTGGAGCACGCGCGCCAGGCAGGCGATCTCGCGCTCGAGGTCGAGCTGATTCCCCAGTCGGCTCCGCCGATCATCTTCGGCTCCGTGCCGGTCGAGGACGGGCTCCGCTACGCCGACAACGTGCTCGAGCGGCTCGGACACGTTCCGGCCATCCAGGCCTTCGCCTTGCACGTGATCTCGCACCTGCGTGCGCGGCTCGGCGAGTTCGACACCGCATACGAGGCGCTCGACGAGTGGAGAGACCGCTACCGCGAGCTCGGCCTGGTCAAGCAGTACGCGATCACGTCCGGCTGCGTCTGGGACGTCTGCTCGTGGGCAGGGGACTGGGAACGGGGTGAGCGCGCGCTGCGGGAGGGCTGCGAGCTGCTCGAGGAGATGGGCGACAGGAGCTTCCTCTCGACGGCCACGGCCTACCTCGGCGAAGCGCTGTACCGGCTGGGTGAACTCGACGAGGCGGAGCGCCGCAGCGAAATCAGCGAGGAGCTCGGAGCCAGCGACGACCACCTCAACGAGGCAACCTGGAGAGCGTTGCGGGCGAAGGTTCTCGCGGCGCGGGGCGATCTCGACACGGCCGAGGCGCTCGCCCGAGAGGCCGTCGCGATCGCCGCGACGACCGACTTCTTCGAGCTCTTGGCTGGAGCGTGGCTCGACCTGGGCGAGATCCTCCAAGCCGCGGGCAAGACGCAAGAGGCGATGTCTGCAGCAGAGGAGGCGCTGACGCGCTACGAGCAGAAGGGCAACCGGGTCGGCGCCGGACGCGCAGCCGAGCTGCTCCGCGCCGGCGGCGCGGAGCGATAACTGTGTTCGCATGGCTGCACGAGCTCTCCGCCCCTCGGTAGCAGTGAGGGCCGGCGCAGGGCCACCGCCCGCGGTGTTCGCGCACACCAGCTAGGGTGGCTCTACTAGTCGAGGAATTGCGTGGCGCGCTGGCGCCCTCCTCCACTTCAGAGCGGAGGCGAACCGATTGACGACACGCGTTCCTCCACCGACGGCAGACGGACTGCAGCTCTTCCTGAAGGACATCGGTAAGGTCGAGTTGCTGACCGCCGCCGAGGAGGTGGAGTTGGCGAAGCGGATCGAGCGTGGTGACCATCGCGCGAAGCAGGAGATGGTGGAGGCGAATCTCCGCCTGGTCGTTTCGATCGCGAAGCGCTATCGCAATCAGGGGCTGCCGTTCCTG
>DATGEB010000005.1:0-9006 GCA_035310545.1 Gaiellaceae bacterium | reverse complement strand
CAGGAACGGCAGCCCCTGATTGCGATAGCGCTTCGCGATCGAAACGACCAGGCGGAGATTCGCCTCCACCATCTCCTGCTTCGCGCGATGGTCACCACGCTCGATCCGCTTCGCCAACTCCACCTCCTCGGCGGCGGTCAGGAGCTCGACCTTGCCGATGTCCTTCAGGAAGAGCTGGAGCGCGTCGGTCGAGACTTCGCGCACCTCCGCGACGATCCGCCCTTCTTCCTCCTTCGCCTCCGCCGCCGAGCCCGCGTCGACGATCTCGACCTGCAGCTCCTCGAGCGTGCGGTAGACGTCTTCGAGCTGTGCCGGCTCGAGCTCGAGCTCGTCGAGCGCGAGCGCGACTTCCTCGGCGCTGACGCGGCCGGCTGCCTGCGCCGCCTCGATCAGGTTCCGCACCTCCTCCGTTTCCAGAACGTCGGCAGGCGATCCTTCCTCCGTGGCTGTCGCGGCCATGTCCCTCCCCCTCGCGATGCCGCAGAATGCCAAGCGCAGGCGGACCGCGCCATAGGCCGTTCGGCTCATATTTCCTTTACTTAGACCTAGTGCTAGCCAGGCTCGCAAGCAGGGTTCGAGCCTGTTTCGCGTAGGGTGAGTGCGGGCCGTCGGCGAGCGCGGCTCGGAGGTGCTGCCCGGCCTTCTGGTACTCGCCGACGTAGACGAGGAGCACCCCGAGCTCGAACTCGACCGCCGCCGAGCGCGGGAAGACCGCGGTGAGCGGGCCGAGGCGCGCGAACGCGGGCGTCGGGTTGGCCTTCGAGAAGAGCGAGACGGCCGCAGCGGCACGGACGAGCGCATCGTGCGGCGCGAGCTTCGCCGCCGCCTCGAGCTGCTTTCTCGCCGAGAGCGGCCTGCGGAGGAAGTTCCAGAGGGTGACGCCGTAGAGGAGCTTCGCCCGCGCGTTCGGCCTGGCGGCCTTCTGCTTCAGGGCCGCGACCTGCGCCGCGCCCGGGAGCTTCGCGATCGCCCTCGGCAGCGCGAGCCCGGTCACGATCGGCGGCAGGCCCGACGGGCCGCCGTGGAGTGCGTCCTCGGCGTCGACGCCGTACGGGCTGTCCGGGCCGAGGCGTGCCGCTCGTTGCCACGCGGCTGCCGCATCGGCCCTGCGCCCGGCCCAGTAGTCCGCCCAGCCGAGGTTGAGGAGAACAGCCAGGCTGCTCGGGTGCGCGTCAGCGATCTTCCTCACCCTGTCGAGGCTCGAGGCGCCGGACCAGCTCGCGAACGCTGAGCCGAGCTGTGCTTCGATCGAGTCGTAGCGACCAAAGATCGCTGCAGCCCGAGCCACCTGCGGGCGCTTGGCGTCGAACAGCGTCTCGGCCTGCGCGAGAGCACGCGCCTCGGGATCGCTGCGGATCCCGAACTCGAGCTGGAGCGGAGGCCGGCCGGCGCGCGGCTTCACGACCGCACCCGGCACCGTCGTGGACTGGCCGCGCGTCTCGAGCAGGGTCACCCCGACGACGGCTGCCGCTGCCGCGAACGCCGCCAGCGCGACGAAGAGCACGAGCCGCGTGTTTCGGCCACCGAACAGAGGGGAAGCCGCGGTCGCCACGAGTTTGAGCGTAGCCTGGAAGCGGGTCGCTACATTTCCGAAAGCGATGCCGAACTACCGCGAGCTTCTGCAGCAGGTCCGGTCGGAGATCGACGAGGTCGGCGTCACACGGGCGCGCACGCTGCTCGCCGGCGACGATCGGCCGCTCATCGTCGACGTCCGCGAGCTCGACGAGTGGACCGAGGGCCGGATTCCCGGTGCGATCCACATCCCGCGCGGCAACCTCGAGTCCCGGATCGAGCAGGCGGCGCCCGACCACGCGCAGCCGATCCTCCTCTATTGCGCCGCCGGCAACCGCTCGGCCTTCGCCGCCAAATCGCTCGAGGAGCTCGGCTACGAGAACGTCGTCTCGCTCGCGGGTGGGTACACCGACTGGAAGCGCAGCGGCCTCCCGACCGAGCTGCCCCGCACGCTCGACGGCGCGAAGCGGCAGCGCTACAGCCGGCACGTCCTGATCCCCGAGGTCGGCGAGGAGGGCCAACTCAAGCTGCTCGAGGCGCGCGTCCTTCTCCTCGGCGCCGGCGGCCTCGGCTCCCCGGCGGCGCTCTACCTCGGCGCGGCGGGTGTCGGCCGGCTCGGGATCGTGGACGACGACCGTGTCGACGCGTCGAACCTCCAGCGCCAGGTGCTCCACTCGACCGCGCGGCTCGGCGAATGGAAGGCCGAGTCGGCGAAGCGGACGATCGAGGAGCTCAACCCCGACGTCGAGGTCGTTCCCTATCTCGAGCGGCTCACCTCGGAGAACGTCGAGCGGATCCTCGCCGACGGCTGGGACGTGATCGTCGACGGCGCCGACAACTTCCCGACGCGCTACCTGATCAACGACGCCGCCGTCTGGCACGACATCCCGCTCGTCCACGGCTCGATCTACCGCTTCGAGGGCCAGGCCACGGTCTTCAAGCCTCGGGAGGGCCCGTGCTACCGCTGCCTCTTCCCCCAGCCACCGCCGCCCGAGCTCGCGCCGAGCTGCGCGGAGGGCGGCGTGCTCGGCGTCCTGCCGGGCATCGTCGGCTCGCTGCAGGCGAGCGAGGCGCTGAAGCTCTGCCTCGGGATCGGCGAGCCGCTCGTCGGCCGGCTGCTGCTCTTCGACGCGCTCGCGACCGAGTTCAGCGAGGTCAATCTCCGCCGCGACCCGAACTGCCCGGTCTGCGGTGACTCGCCCACGATCACCGAGTACGTCGATTACGTCGAGTTCTGTTCGGGGAGGCCAGCGCACGCATGAGCACGGTGCGCATTCCCCCCACGCTCCGCGGCGAGGTCGGCGGCGCGCGGCAGGTGCTCGCGGAGGGCGAGACGGTTCGCGAGCTGCTCGACGACCTGATGGCGCGCTTCCCGGCGCTCCGGCCGCAGCTCGTGGAGGACGACGACATCGCTCCGTTCGTGAACGTCTACGTCGAGGGCGAGGACGTCCGGACGCTCGACGGGCTCGACACACCCGTCGACCGCGGAGCGACGGTGATCCTCCTGCCCGCCATGGCGGGCGGATCGGGCTGATGCCCACGGTTCAGGAGCTGTACGAGCTCTGGGCCGGAGACGAATACTCGGATCTCAAGAAAGCGCTCGACCAGAGCCGCGAGCCGCGCGGCGCGGAATGGCTGTTCGAGCTCTTCGCCGGCCTCGGCCCGAAGCCCGGGCAGACGCTGCTCGATGTCGGCGCACGCGATGCGAAGCACGCGATCCGGCTCGAGCAGGAGCACGGGCTGCGCGTCACCGCGCTCGACCCGCTCCCGCTTCACTGCGAGCGGGCTCGCCAGGCCGTTGCCGAGGCAGGCGCCGACGTCGAGGTCGTCGAGGGCCGCGCGGAGGAGCTGCCGCTCCCCGACGGGTCCGTCGACTGGATCTGGTGCCGCGATGTCCTCTCCCACCTCGACCTCAGGCGCGCGCTCGCCGAGTTCGCGCGCGTCCTCACGCCTGGTGGCAGCGCCGTCGTCTACGTGACGGTGCCCACCGAACGCCTCGACGCACGGGAGGCTGCGGAGATGGTCGAGGCTGCTCCGCTCATCCTCCGCACGGCCACGGAAATCGAACGAGCAGCCGACGGGGCGGGGCTTGTCACGCTCCGCGTCGAGCGGATCGGCTCGGAGTGGCGCGAGCGAATGGTCGAGGACGGCGACTGGGACGCTGTCGCCGATCTGCTCCGCCTCGCCCGCCTCGAGCGACGCCGCGACGAGCTTGTCGAGAGATACGGCGCGGTGGCAGTCGACGCTGCCCGGAACGGCTTCCTGTGGGGCGTCTACCAGCTACTCGGCAAGCTCTGCCCGACCGTCTACGTCTGGGAGCGGCGTGCGTAGCTCGGCGACTGGTGGCTCCCTTCTGGAGCTCGTCGGCAACACCCCGCTCGTCGAGCTGCGACGCCTGACGCCGAAGCCGTCGGTGCGCCTCTACGCGAAGCTCGAGGGTCAGAACCCGACCGGCTCGATCAAGGACCGCATCGCGCTCGCGATGATCGAGGCGGCGGAGGCGGCGGGCGAGCTCGAGCCCGGCCGCGAGCTGCTCGAGCCGACCTCCGGCAACACCGGGATCGCGCTCGCACTCGTGGCCAAGCTCAAGGGCTATCCGCTCACGTGCGTCCTGCCCGAGAACGCGACAGAGGAGCGGCGCAGGCTCCTGCGGCTGTACGGCGCGACGATCGTCGAGTCCCCGGGTGAGGAGGGGTCGAACGGCGCGGTCCGCGTGGCACTCGAGCTCGCCGGGCGGGAGCCGCGCTACTTCATGCCGTTCCAGTACGCGAACGAGGCGAACCCGCGCGCCCACTACGAGGGCACGGGCGCCGAGATCGCGGCGGCGCTCGATCGCGTCGACGTCCTCGTCGCCGGGCTCGGCACGGGCGGAACGCTGATGGGCGCCGGCGAACGGCTGCGCGAGAGCTTCCCCGACGTCGTCGTCGCGGCCGCCGAGCCGCTACCGGGCGATCCCGTGATGGGGCTGCGCTCGCTGGACGACGGCTACATCCCGCCGATCCTCGACGTCGATCGGCTCGACCGGAAGCTGCTCGTCTCGAACGAGGACGCGGTCGCCGGCGTGCACGCGCTCCTCGACGAGGAGGGCATCTTCGCGGGAGTCTCGAGCGGCGCCGTCGTCCACGTCGCGCAACGCATCGCGGGCGAGCTGGACGAGGGAGTCGTCGTCTGCGTCCTGGCCGACGGCGGCTGGAAGTACCTCTCCGCCGGCTTCTGGCAGGGCGGCGAGATCGACGAGAGCAAGCTGTGGTGGTAGTGCCGCCGCCGGTTCGCGAGGCGATCGCAGCGCACGCGCGGGAGGAGAAGCCGCACGAGTCCTGCGGGCTGCTCCTGCTCGACGGCGACACCGCCGTCCGCTACGTCCGCGCCGTGAACAAGGCCGCGTCTCCGTACCGCTTCGACCTCTTCCTCGACCCCGTCGAGTGGGCGGACATCAACGACACCGAGCTCGAACAAGCCGTCGTCCACTCGCACATCTCGGCTCCACCGCGCCCGTCGCGCACCGACGTCGAGAACGTCGGTCTCTGGCAGGGACGGCCGTATCTCATCTACTCGGTGGCAAGCGACGAGCTAGCGGCCTGGGCGATCGAGGGCGGCTCGATCGCACCGCTCGAGCTCGCGTAGCTACTCGACCTCGTCCTCGTCGACGTAATCCTCGGCCGGGTCGCGACGCGGCTCCGGCCGCTGCTCGAACGTGACGGCGATCCGCTCGATCCGGTTGCTCTCCACTTCGAGCACGTCGAAGCGCATCCCGTCGTAGGAGATGTCGTCACCCGGCTCCGGCGCCCGGCCGAGCTGGCCGAAGACGAAGCCGGCGACCGTGTGGAAGTCCTCGTCCGGCAGCTCGGTCCCGAAGCGGTCGTTGAACTCGTCGATCGAGAACATCCCGTCCACGCGGTACGAGTCCTCGCCGATCTGCTCGACTGGCTCCTCGGGGATGTCGAACTCGTCCTCGATCTCGCCGACGATCTCCTCGAGGAGGTCCTCGAGCGTCGCGATCCCGACCATCGCGCCGTATTCGTCGATGACGACGGCGAAATGCGTGTTCGCCCGGCGGAACTCCTGCAGGAGCGACGCGAGGTCCTTCGTCTCGGGGACCACGTAGGCGGGTCGCAGCAGCGACTCGAGGTCGAGGCCACCGAGCCCGCGGTCGTGAATCGCCTTGAACAGGTCGCGAACGTGCAGGACGCCGACGATGTCGTCGAGCGACTCGCGGAAGACCGGGTAGCGCGTGAACGGAGAGTCGAGAACGACCGCCAGCGCCTCCTCGGGAGGCATGTCGACCGAGACGGCGGCGACGTCGGGCTTGGCCACCATCACGTCGGCGACGTCCTTGTCGCCGAAGACGAAGACCTTGTCGATCATCTCCCGCTCGTCCTCTTCGATCTGCCCCTGCTGGGTCGAGCGGGAGACGAGCATCCGCAGCTCGGCCTCGGAGTGCACCTCGCGCTCGGCGCCCGGCGGCTCGAGCCCGAAGGAGCGAAGTATCGAATCGCTCGTCACGCGCAGCAGCCAGATCGCCGGACGGAACACGGCGAAGAACGCGCGCACCGGAGCGGAGACCCAGAGCGCGGTGCCCTCGGGGTGACCGAGTGCGGCGCCCTTCGGTACGAGCTCGCCGATCACGACGGTGACGAAGGTGAGGATCCCGTACGCGATGAGGATCGCGAGAATCGCGGCCATCCAGTGCTTGAACTCGCGCGACAGCGTCTCCTCGCCGAGCGCACCGATGCCCAGGGACGTGAGAGTCACACCGAGCTGCATCGCGGCAATGAACCGCGGCGGGTCTCCGGTGATGCGGAGCACATCGCGGGCGCGGCGGTTCCCCTGGTGCTGGAGCTCGATGATCCGCGTCCGGCGCGCGGTGACGAGGCCGTACTCCGCCGCCACGAAGAACGCGTTGAGCAGGATCAGGACAGCGACCCCGATCAGCTCGTAGAGGAGTGTCACGCCCTCACCTCGAGGGCGCGGGTACTAGGAGGGTTCTCGCCGTCCAACTCTCCGGCCGGAGTATAAGGGCGTGCCCGGCGACCTCCGTGCGGCGAACATCTGTTCGGTATCCTCCTGGGATGCGCGCCGAATACCGCGAGGAGCCGTGCCGCAACGCCCTGAACCGCGTACACGGGATGCCCTTCGCCTGGTCGCTCAACCCCTACATGGGCTGCGCGCACCGCTGCACGTTCTGTTACGTCCGCGCCTTCGAGGCGCGCGCCGACCGGCCCTGGGACGAACGGTACGGGTCGAGCGTCCGGATCAAGACGAACGTCGCCGAGGTGCTGAGGCGCGAGCTCGCACGACCGTCCTGGCAGCGCGAGATCGTCGCGATCGGCGCCGCGACCGACCCGTATCAGCCGGCGGAGGGCCGCTACCGGCTCACTCGCGCCTGCATCGCGGCGTTTGCCGACGCGACGAGCCCGTTCTCGGTCATCACGCGCGGACCGCTGATCGTGCGAGACGTCGACGTGCTCGTCGAGGCGGCTCGCGCCGCCCGCGTCTCGGTGACGTTCTCCGTCCCGACGCTCGACGAGGGGATCTGGCGACGCACCGAGCCGGGCACGGCGCCTCCGCGGCAACGGCTCAGAGCCCTTTCGCGCCTCGTCGGCGCCGGGATCGACGCGGGGGTCGGCATGGCGCCGATCCTGCCCGGGCTGAGCGACAGGCCGGACCTGCTCGCCGACGTCGTGCGCGAGGCGCGAGCCGCAGGAGCAACCGGGATCTGGGCGAACCTCCTCTACCTGCGGCCCGGAACGCGCGAGCACTTCCTGGCGGCACTCGAGCGCGACTGGCCCGAGCTCCTCCCCCGCTACGAGCGGCTGTACGAACGAAGCGCCTACCTTCCGCGTCGCGCGACGGAGCCGGTGCGCGAGAACGTGCGCGCGCTCGCGCGCTCCCACGGCGTCCGCGACCGGCGGCAGGTGCGCCTCGAGCCGCCCGCACCCGCAGAGCAGCTGCAAATTGCGGCTATGTGACAGCTGAGCGCCTGACTATGATCTGCCGGCCGTGGCGGAGGAGATCACCTGCCTGATCGTCGACGACCACGAGGTCGTGCGTGAGGGGCTCAGGCTCTCGTTGAGCCGGGCCCCGCACATCCGTGTGATCGGCGAGGCGGCCGACGGCGAGGCGGCCGTCGCGCTCGCGGAACGCAGGCGCCCCAACGTCGTGATCATGGACGTCCGCATGCCCGGCATGGACGGGCTCGAGGCGACGAAGGCGCTGATGGACAAGGTGCCGGACAGCGCCGTCCTCATCTTCACCGCCTACAGCGAGCGCAGCCTCCTCAGTCGCGGCCTCGAATCGGGCGCGAAGGGCTACGTCCTGAAGGAAGCGCCACACGAAACCCTTCTGCGCGCAATCGAGAAGGTCGCGAACGGCGAGGGCTACGTCGATCCGGCGCTCATGCCCGCCTTCCTCACCGGCCGCGACAAGGACGACATGCTCACGGGGCGAGAGCGCGAGATCCTCCAGCTCCTCGCCGACGGCATGTCGAACGCCGACGTCGCCACGCAGCTCTTCATCAGCCAGGAGACGGTGAAGAGCCACGTCCGGCACATCCTGGCCAAGCTCGAGGCCGACACGCGCACGCACGCGGTCGCTATCGCCCTCCGTGAAGCGATCATCGACTAGCAACGGGAGCCCGGCGATCGACGACGCCGACCGCGATCTGTCCGAACAGGTTCTGGCCGCGGAGCAGGACGAACGGCGGAGGATCGCGCTCTTCCTCCACGACGGCCCAGTGCAGTCGCTCGCGGGCGTCGCACTGATGCTCGACGCCTCGCTCGACCTCATGGGCCGGGGCGATCTCGAGCAGGCTCGCGAGATCCTCGACCGGGCACTCGGCCGCACGCGCACCACCGTCGGCGAGCTGCGCGATCTCTCCTTCAACCTCGAGCCCGTGGCTCTGCGCGATCACGGATTCACGGCGGCTGTCGACGCGCTCGCGCAGACCCGCGGCCGCGAGCACCGGATCGAGGTCTCGCTCGAGGTGTCGCTGATCGACGAGCTCGGCGAGCGGACGCAGGCGGCGCTCTACCAGATCGTCCGCGAGGCGCTCGAGGAGGCGATCCGGCGCGGGCCTCCCTCCCGCTTCGAGGTCGAAGCCTCCTCCGACGCACCCGGAACGCTGCGCCTCGTGATCCGCGACGACGCTCCGACCGAACGGCGCAAGCGTGCGCTCGAAGTCCTGGGCGAGCGCGCACGCACGCTCGGCGCAACGCTCACGCTCGACCATGAGGCCGAGGGAACGACGATGAGCCTCGAGCTGCGCGGTCGACCCGCGGCCGACTAGGCTTCCGCGCGGTGGACGGTCTGCAGCAGCAGCAATACCTCCTTTTCGTCTGGAAGCCGTCGGGCTACGAGCTCGTGCAGCAGGACGGCCAGCCGCCCGCGGTCGGCTCCCAGGTCGACGTGGACGGGAGCCTGCTCCAGGTGACGAAGCTCGCTCCGTCGCCGCTCCCCGGCGATCGCCGGGTCTGCGCGTACCTCGGCGCCTAGCCG
>DATGEB010000004.1:0-19099 GCA_035310545.1 Gaiellaceae bacterium | reverse complement strand
TCCCGCTTCACGAACTTGGACTTGATCGGCAGCTTCTGGCCCGCGAGGCGGAGCGCCTCCTTGGCGAGCGGCTCGGGGACACCGGACAGCTCGAACATCACACGACCGGGCTTGACGACGGCGACCCAGCCCTCCGGCGAGCCCTTGCCCTTGCCCATGCGCGTCTCGGCCGGCTTCTTCGTGAAGCTCTTGTCGGGAAAGACGTTGATCCAGACCTTGCCGCCGCGCTTGATCTTGCGCGTCATCGCGATACGAGCCGCCTCGATCTGGCGGTTCGTGATCCAGCCGGCGTCGAGCGCCTTGAGGCCGTAGTCGCCGAACTGCACGGCCGTCTGGCCGCTCGAGAACCCGCGACGGCGTCCGCGATGCACCTTGCGGTACTTGGTCTTCTTCGGCATCAGCATCAGGCGTCACCGTCCTTCGGCCCACCCTGTGACTCAGCCTTGGGCTTGCGCGGGCGCTTCGGCTTGGGCTTCTCTGAGGCTGCAGGCGTCGCCGGCGAAGCCGCCGCCGCGCGGCCGGGCTCAGCCGGAACCTCGCCACCCCTTTCCTCGACCTCCGGAGTCTCCGCCGCCGGCGCGGTCGTCGGCTCGGCGACCTGCTCCGGAGCCGGCGTCTCGGCCGGAGTCGCCTCGGTCTGGGTCGTCTCTTCGGTCCTCGGCTGCTCCGCGCGCTGTTCGCGGCGCGGACGTCCGCCGCCGGCGCCGCCGCGGCGCTGACCGGGACGGCCGCCGCCCTGCCCGCCGCCCTGCCCGCGCCGGCGCTGGCGCACCGGGCCGAGGCCCTCGCGGTCCTGACCGCTCCGGCGTCCGCTCTCGCGGGACGCGCCGAGACCTTCGAGCGCTCCGCCGCGACGGCGCCGCGTGTCCTGGTCGCCCAGCCGCGTGTCGGTGTCGCCGAAGCCCTCCGGCATGATCTCGCCCTTGTTGATCCAGACCTTGACGCCGATCCGGCCGGCGGTCGTCTTCGCCTCGACGAAGCCGTAATCGATGTCGGCGCGGATCGTGTGGAGCGGGACGCGACCCTCGCTGTACATCTCGCGCCTGCTCATCTCGCCGCCGCCGAGACGTCCCGAGCACTGGATCTTCACGCCGGCCGCACCGGAGCGGATCGCCGAGGCGAGCGCGCGCTTCATCGCACGCCGGAAGGCCACGCGGTTGGAGAGCTGCTCCGCGATGGACTGCGCAACGAGCTTCGCGTCGAGCTCCGGTCGCTTGATCTCGTTGATGTTGATGTGGACGTTCTTCTGGGTCAGGGCGTGCAGCTCCCGGCGGAGCGCATCCACCTCGACGCCGGACTTGCCGATCACGATTCCCGGCCGCGCCGTGTAGATGTCGACCGTGATCCGCTGCTTGTCCTTGCGGATCAGGATGTCGGACAGGCCTGCGTGCGCGAGCTTGTTGTAGATGTGCTCGCGAATCCGGACGTCCTCGAGGATGTAGTCCGCGAACTCCTTCTTGCCCGTGTACCAGTTGGACTTCCAGTCGTGGATCACGCCCACGCGAAGCCCGCCCGGATGAATCTTCTGTCCCACTAGTCCTCGCTCTCCGCTTCCGTGTCGGCTTCTTCTTCCGGCTCTTCTTCGGCCGCCTGTGGCTCTTCAGCCGCTTCAGGCTCGTCGATCGGCTCTTCCTCGACGGCCTCCTGCTCCACGGGCTCCGGCTCCTCGACCGGCTCCGGTGCCGCCATCGCGGGCACGGACGGAGCCTGGGAGATCGGAGCGCCCTGGGCGAGCTCGATCGTGATGTGGCACGTGCGCTTGCGGATCCGGGCGACGCGGCCGCGGGCGCGAGCGCGCCAGCGCTTCAGCGTCGGGCCCTCGTCGGCGTAGGCGGCCACGACGACCAGCTCGTCGCCTTCCCAGTGGAGATCCGGGCGCGACTCCGCGTTTGCGACGGCGGAGCGCAGCACCTTGTCCACGTCCTTCGCCACGGCGCGGGTCGAGAAGGCGAGGATCGTGCGGGCCTCCGGCACCGAACGGCCGCGAATGAGGTCGGTGACGAGCCGCGCCTTCCGCGCGCTCGAGTGCACCCACCGCGCCTGCGCGCGCACCGTCTCCCGCTCGGCGACTGCCATCAGCGCTTCACCTTCGCCGTGCGGTCGCCGGCGTGGCCGCGGAACGTCCGCGTCGGCGCGAACTCACCGAGCTTGTGGCCGACCATCTGCTCGGAGATGAAGACGGGCACGTGCTTGCGGCCGTCGTGGACGGCGATCGTGTGCCCGACCATCTCCGGGAAGATCGTCGAGGCGCGCGACCAGGTGCGGATCATGTTCTTCTGGCCCGACTCGTTCATCGCCTCGATCCGGCTCATCAGCCGGTCCTGCACGAAGGGCCCCTTCTTCGACGACCTGCTCACTAGCGGCGACCCTCCTTGCCGCGGCGGCGGCCGCGGACGATCAGCTTGTCCGATTCCTTGTGCTTGCGCCGGGTGCGCTTGCCGAGCGTCGGCACGCCCCACGGCGTCACCGGGTGGCGTCCGCCCTTCGACTTACCCTCCCCGCCGCCGTGCGGGTGGTCGACGGGGTTCATCGCGGAGCCACGCACCGTCGGACGCTTCCCGCGCCAGCGGCTGCGGCCCGCCTTGCCGCCCGTGATGTTCTGGTGGTCGACGTTCCCGACCTGACCGATCGTCGCGCGGCACGTGAGCAGCACGCGACGCATCTCCCCGGAGGGGAGGCGCAGCACGGCGAAGCCCGCGTCCTTCGCGACGAGCTGGATTCCCGAGCCGGCCGAGCGTGCCATCTTGGCGCCCTGACCCGGCTTGAGCTCGACCGCGTGGACGAGCGTGCCCGTCGGGATGTTCTCGAGCGGCAGCGCGTTGCCGACCCGGATGTCGGCAGCGGGACCGGACTCGACCGTCGCGCCGACGCGCAGCTGCGCGGGCGCGAGGATGTAGGCCTTCGCGCCGTCGGCGTAGTGGAGCAGCGCGATGCGCGCCGACCGGTTCGGGTCGTACTCGATGGCGGCGACCTTCGCGGGGATTCCGTCCTTGCGGCGCTTGAAGTCGATGATGCGATAGCGACGCTTGTGACCGCCGCCCTGGTGGCGCGTCGTGATCCGGCCGTTCACGTTGCGGCCGCCCGTCTTCGACAGGGGCGCGAGCAGGCTCTTCTCCGGCTCCGAGCGCGTGACCTCCTCGAACGTCGAGACGGACATGAAGCGGCGGCCGGCGCTCGTCGGCTTGTAACGGCGAATCGGCATTAGAGCTGCGCTCCTTCGAAGATGTCGATCTTGTCGCCCGCCTTCAGCTCGACGATGGCCTTCTTCCAGCCGGGGCGCGTGCCCTTGATCATGCCGCGCCTCTTCGGCTTCGCCGGCATCTTGACGAGGTTCACGCCGACGACCGTGACGTCGAACATCTCCTGCACGGCCTGGCGAACCTGCGTCTTGTGCGCGTCCTTGTGCACCTTGAACGTGTAGCGGTTCTCGGTGATCTGGTGATAGCTCTTCTCGCTCACGACCGGAGCGATCAAGACCTGCGCCGGGTGGAGACTCACGACGCCCTCCCCTGCACCAGCGGCAGCGCCGCCTCGCTCACGACGAGCGAGCGCGCCCACACGACGTGTGCGACCTCGAGCTCGGCGGGCACGGTGACGAGCACCTTCGGGAGGTTGCGGAACGACTTGATGAGCATCTCCTCGTCCTCACCCGCGACGACCACCGTCGGCGCCGTCCGGCCCCAGCCCTGCAGCAACTCGACGGCCTGCTTCGTCGAAGGCTTCTCGAAAGAGTCCCCGGCAACGAGGCCGAGCGTGCCCGCGGAGGCGTGATCGCTCAGCGCCGCGCGCAGGGCGGCCCGGGCGGCCTTCTTGTTGACCTTCAACGAGAAGTCGCGCGGCGTCGGCGGGAACGCGACACCACCGCCCGTGAACTGCGGCGCGCGGATCGTGCCCTGGCGGGCGCGACCCGTGCCCTTCTGGCGCCACGGCTTCGAGCGGCCGCCGGCGACGAGGCCACGGCTCTTCGCGGCTCGTGTCCCCTGACGGCGTGCGTTCAGCTCGGCGCGGACAGCCTCGTGCACGAGATGCGGCTTGATCTCGGCGCCGAAGACGGCCTCGTCGAGCGAGACCTCCTTCTTCGCGCCGCCGAGCACCGGTGCCTTCGGAGCCGCCATCTACCTCACGTCCTCGCGAATCTCGACCAGGCCGTTCTTCGGCCCGGGCACCGCGCCCTTGACGAGCAGGAGGTTCCGCTCGACGTCGACGGAATGCACGGTCAGGCCGACCTGCGTGGCGCGCTTGCCGCCCATCCGGCCCGCCATTCGCACGCCCTTGAAGACGCGCGACGGCGTCGCCGAGGCGCCGATCGAGCCCGGCTTGCGGATGTTGTGCGAGCCGTGGGTGACCGGGCCGCGGGCGAAGTTGTGCCGCTTGATCGTCCCCTGGAAGCCCTTGCCGATGCCGGTGCCCGCGACCTTCACCTTGTCGCCGGGCTGGAAGATCTCGACCGTGACGCTCTCGCCCTGGACGGCCTCGGCGAAGTGGCCGCGAAACTCGACGAGATGCCGGTACGCGCCCTCGACTCCGAATTTCGCCAGGTGCCCGAGCTCGGCCTTCGAGATCTTGCGCTCGGCGACCGGCTCCCACCCGAGCTGGACGGCCTCGTAGCCGTCGGCGTCGGGCGTGCGGACGGCGACGACGGGACAGGGGCCGGCCTCGATCACCGTGACAGCCGTCACCGAGCCGGTCTCCTCGTCGAAGAGCTGCGTCATGCCGAGCTTCTTGCCGACGAGGCCTTTCACCCCTCACCGCCTGAGCAGATCGTGCTCTCGGACGGCGAAAACCGAGCAGCGCAAGGACGCAGGGAGCATTCGTAGCCGGAGGCTACGGGTGCGACCGAGGACGCCGCGATGCGACGGTTTGCAGCCGTTCCGAGAGTGCGAGATGCGAAGAAGGTGAGTGGCATTAGAGCTTGATCTCGATGTCGACGCCTGCCGGGAGGTCGAGCCGCATGAGCGAGTCGACCGTCTTCGGGGTCGGCGAGTGGATGTCGATGAGGCGCTTGTGCGTGCGCACCTCGAAGTGCTCCCGCGAGTCCTTGTCCTTGAACGGCGACCGGATCACGCAGTACACGTTCTTCTCGGTGGGCAGGGGCACAGGGCCGGTGATGGTGGCGCCGGTGCGCTGGGCCGTGTCCACGATGTCGCGCGCGGACTTGTCCACCTGCTGGTGGTCGTAGCCCTTCAGACGGATACGGATCTTCTGCTGTGGCACCGGCGCCTCCTCGACCTTCCTACTTGATGATCTCGGTGACGACGCCCGCGCCGACCGTCCGCCCACCCTCGCGGATGGCGAAACGGAGGCCCTGATCCATGGCGATCGGCTGGATCATCTCGATCTCCATGTTCGTGTTGTCGCCCGGCATGACCATCTCCTGACCGTCCGGGAGCTTGATCGAGCCCGTCACGTCCGTCGTCCGGAAGTAGAACTGCGGCCGGTAGCCGTTGAAGAACGGCGTGTGGCGGCCACCCTCGTCCTTCGAGAGGACGTAGACCTCCGCCTTGAAGTGCGTGTGCGGGGTGATCGAGCCCGGCTTGGCGAGCACCTGGCCGCGCTCGACGTCCTCACGCTTGATGCCGCGGAGGAGCGCACCCGCGTTGTCGCCGGCCTGCGCGTAGTCGAGGGTCTTCTGGAACATCTCGAGACCCGTGACGACGGTCTTTTCGGTCTGCGGATGGATCCCGACGATCTCGACCTCGTTGCCGACCTCGCACTTGCCCTGCTCGATGCGGCCCGTGACGACGGTGCCGCGGCCCGTGATCGTGAAGACGTCCTCGATCGGCATGAGGAACGGCTTGTCCACGTCGCGCGTCGGCTCGGGGATGTAGCTGTCCACGGCCTCCATGAGCTCGAGGATCTTCGGCGTCCACTCCGCGTCGCCCTCGAGCGCCTTCAGCGCCGAGACCTGGACGATCGGGATGTCGTCGCCGGGGAACTCGTAGCGGGAGAGGAGCTCGCGCACCTCCATCTCGACGAGCTCGATGAGCTCAGGGTCGTCGACCATGTCCGCCTTGTTGAGGGCGACGACGATCGCCGGCACCTCGACCTGGCGGGCGAGCAGGATGTGCTCGCGCGTCTGCGGCATCGGGCCGTCGGCGGCCGAGACGACGAGGATCGCGCCGTCCATCTGGGCGGCGCCCGTGATCATGTTCTTGATGTAGTCGGCGTGCCCCGGGCAGTCGACGTGCGCGTAGTGCCGGTTGTCCGTCTCGTACTCGACGTGCGCGGTGTTGATCGTGATGCCGCGCTGGCGCTCCTCGGGAGCGGCGTCGATCGACGCGAAGTCGCGCGCGACCGTGTTTCCGCCCTTCTCCGCCAGCACCTTCGTGATGGCAGCGGTCAGGGTCGTCTTGCCATGGTCGATGTGTCCGATGGTTCCGACGTTGACGTGCGGCTTAGTCCGCTCGAACTTCTGCTTTGCCATTGGTGGCTCTCCCTGTTCCCTTTCTCGCTCGGTCAGCCTTGCGAGTCGACGATCTCGCTCGCGATGGACTGAGGCACTTCCTCGTAGCGATCGAACTGCATGGTGAAATCCGCCCGGCCCTGCGTCATCGAACGCAGGTCGGTTGCGTAGCCAAACATCTCCGACAGCGGCACGCTCGCCTTCACGACCTGAGCGTTGCCGAGCGGGTTCATCGACTCGATACGCCCGCGGCGGCTGTTGAGGTTCCCCATCACGTCGCCGAGGTACTCCTCGGGCGTGGTCACCTCGACCGCCATCGTCGGCTCGAGCAGGATCGGCTTCGCGCGCTTCATCGCCTCCTTGAAGGCCATGGAGCCGGCGATCTTGAATGCCCGCTCGCTCGAGTCGACGTCGTGGTACGACCCCTCGACGAGCTCGATCTTGACGTCCACGACGGGGTAGCCCGCGAGGATTCCCGAGCCCATCGCCTCCTGGATTCCCGCATCGACTGCCGGGATGTACTCCTTCGGGATCTTGCCGCCGACGATCTTGTCGACGAACTCGTAGCCCGCGCCCGGCTCCTGCGGCGAGAGGTTGATGACGGCGTCGCCGTACTGGCCCGAGCCGCCGGTCTGCCGGACGAACTTGCCCTGGATGCGCTCGACGGGCTTCGACACCGTCTCGCGATACGCGACCTGGGGCCGGCCGACGTTCGCGTCGACGTTGAACTCCCGCTTGAGGCGGTCGACGATGATCTCGAGGTGCAGCTCGCCCATCCCGGAGATGAGCGTCTGCCCCGTCTCCTCGTCCGTCTCGACGCGGAAGGTCGGATCCTCCTCCGCCAGCCGCGTGAGGCCGGACGAGAGCTTGTCCTGGTCGGCCTTCGACTTCGGCTCGACCGCAACCGAGATGACCGGATCCGGGAAGGTCATCGACTCGAGCACGATCGGCTCGCCGTCGGCGGCGAGCGTGTCGCCGGTCGTCGTCGCCTTCAGGCCGACGCCGGCCGCGATCTCGCCGGCCATGATCTCCTCGCGCTCCTCGCGGTGGTTCGCGTGCATCTGAAGGATGCGGCCGACGCGCTCGGTTCGACCCGTGATCGTGTTGAGGACACGGTCGCCCGCCTTGAGCGTGCCCGAGTAGACCCGGAAGTACGTGAGCTTGCCGACATACGGATCGGACATGACCTTGAACGCGAGCGCCGAGAACGGCGCCTTCGGGTCCGCCGGGCGCTCGAGGTCCCTCCCGTCCTTCGGGTCGGTGCCGTGCACCGGCGGGACGTCGAGCGGGCTCGGCAGGTAGTCCACGACGGCGTCGAGCAAGAGCTGGACGCCCTTGTTCTTGAACGCGGAGCCGAGCAGCACCGGCGTGATCTCGTCGGCGAGCGTCCCCGCGCGGACGGCGCGGCGGATCATCTCCGCGGCCACCGAGGACTCCTCCTCGATGTACGCGGCAAGCACCTCGTCGTCGAAGTGCGAGATCGCGTCGATCAGCTGGTGGTGATACTCCTGCGCCTGCTCGACGAGCTCGGCCGGGATGTCGGAGACGTCGAACTCCTGGCCGAGGTCGTCCTTGTAGATCACGGCCTGCATCTCGACGAGGTCGACGACGCCGGTGAAGTTTTCCTCCGAGCCGATCGGGATCTGCAGCGGCACCGGGTTGGCTCCGAGCCGGTCGCGCATCGACTGCACGGCGGCGAAGTAGTTCGCGCCGGTGCGGTCCATCTTGTTGATGAACGCGATGCGCGGAACCTTGTACTTGTCCGCCTGCCGCCAGACCGTCTCGGACTGCGGCTGCACGCCCGCGACGGAGTCGAAGACCGCCACCGCACCGTCGAGGACGCGCAGGCTGCGCTCCACCTCGACCGTAAAGTCCACGTGGCCGGGCGTATCGATGATGTTGATCCGATAGTCCCGCCAGAACGCCGTCGTGGCAGCCGACGTGATCGTGATGCCCCGCTCCTGCTCCTGGGCCATCCAGTCCATCGTCGCAGCGCCCTCGTGCACCTCGCCCATCTTGTGGGTGCGACCGGTGTAGTAGAGGATCCGCTCGGTCGTCGTCGTCTTGCCCGCGTCGATGTGGGCCATGATCCCGATGTTGCGGACGCGCTCGAGTCCCACTGCTGTCTGCTCCTTCGTGCTCAAAATCTCCCTCTCTGCGGTCTACCAGCGGTAGTGCGCGAAGGCCTTGTTGGCCTGCGCCATCCGGTAGACGTCGTCCTTGCGCTTGAATGCGCCGCCCTGCTGGTTCAGCGCGTCGAGAATCTCGTTGGCGAGCTTGTCCGGCATGCCCTTCTCGCGCCGCTCGCGGGCGTACGCGACGAGCCAGCGCACCGCGAGGGTGCGCGCGCGCCGCTGCGGCACCTCGACCGGGACCTGGTAGTTCGCGCCACCGACGCGGCGGCTGCGCACTTCCAGTACCGGCGTGACCGTCTTCACGGCCTGCTCGAGCACCTCGACCGGCGGGCGGCCGGTCTTCGTCCCGACGGCCTCGAGCGCGCCGTAGACGATCTGCTCGGCGATCGACTTCTTGCCGTCGAGCATCACCTTGTTGATCACCTGCGTCACGAGCGCCGAGTCATAGACGGCATCGGGCGCGGGCTCGCGGGCCTGGACGTCGGCACGACGAGGCATTACGAGCCCCGCTTCGCGCCGTACTTGGAACGGCCCTGCTTGCGATCCGAGACGCCGCCCGTGTCGAGCGCGGCCCGGATGATCTTGTAGCGGTAGCCCGGCAGGTCCTTCGTCGAGCCGCCGCGGACGAGCACGACGGAGTGCTCCTGGAGGTTGTGACCCTCGCCCGGGATGTAGGCGCCCACCTCGGCCCCGTTCGTCAACCGGACGCGCGCGACCTTGCGCAGCGCCGAATTCGGCTTTCTCGGCGTCTGCGTCATGACACGCGTGCACACACCGCGCCTCTGCGGCGCGCCGGCCAGCGCAGGCGTCTTGGTCTTCGCCTTCGCGGCCTTCCTGCCCTTGCGCACGAGTTGATTGACGGTCGGCAACTGATGTCCTTTCGTGAAGAGACGGTCGGCGGGGATACGACATCCCTGCCAACCGGCCCGCGGCATGGTAGCGAACAGGCGCGAACCCCGCCAATAGTCCAGAAACCCGGCTGTTCGGCTAGTAGCTCACCTGATGGCCCGAACCTAGAGTACGCGCACCGAAATCACGGAATTTGCGGCTTGGTTCTGGGATGCACTGGCTACCGATATCGCTTGGTGTGGCGCTCGGCGCTTGCGCTCTCGTCGTGCTGGAGTTGCTCCGCCGGCTGCGGCGAAACACGTCCCGCGACGTCGAGGCTCAGACCGCGGCCACGGTCCAGACGCTCGAGGCGCGGCTGGACGAGCTCGCGCAGGAGCTGAGCAGCGCCGTCAGGAAGGCCGAGGAGGAGGCGCAGCGCAGCAGGTTCTTCGGGCAGATCGCCACGACGATCGACCTCGACGACGCGATCGGCTCGGCGCTCCAGGCGGCGTCCGGACTCCCGAGGGTAGACGCGGCGGTCATCGAGCTGGAGCCACACGGAGACGGCGACGAGCGCCTGCTGGGCTCGATCGGCCTCGACACCGACGACAGCGAGGACGAAGCAGTCCGGATCTTCACCGGGCCACCCGAGCAGCGCGCTGCGCGAGCGATCGAGCTCTCGTACATGTACGGGGAGGAGCAGGCGGCGGGCGCCGTGCACGAGGCGCTCGGTGTCCCACTCGTCGGATCGGATGGCAGGATCGGCTGGCTCGGCGTCTTCTCGCGCGACGGGTCCGTGCAGTTCGACGGCGAGGACGTGCGCCGGCTCGAGGAGCTGGCCGAGCGGTGCGCGCCGGCGATCGAGAACGCACGCCGGTTCCGCGAGGCGCGCCGGCTCGCCGACCTCGACTCCCTGACCGGCCTCCACAACCGTCGCTACTTCTACGAGACGCTCGGGCGCGAGATCGACCGCGCCCAGCGCTACCAGCGGCAGCTATCGCTCGTGATCGTCGACGTCGACGGCTTCAAGGAGATCAACGACCGGATCGGCCACCTCGCCGGCGACGCGGTTCTCGCCGAGATCGCGGACCGCATTCGGGAGGTCGTGCGCTCCGCCGACATTCCGTGCCGCATCGGCGGCGACGAGTTCGCCGTGATCGTGCCGGAGGCCGAGATGGGGCAGGCACGCCAGCTCGTCAGCAGGATCCAGGGCGCCGTCTCGGCGCAGCCGATCGCGCGCGCCGGTCGCGTGCGTGTCTCGGCCGGCGTCGCCGACATCCAGCCGAACGACAGCCCCACGACTCTGTTCGAGCGCGGCGACGAGTCCCTCTACTCGGCGAAGCACGCAGTCAAGGCAGGACTCGCAACGGCCGACTAGTGGTTGCTCCGGTACGTCCGGTGCCCTTTGGCCGTGCGAAAAGCGAGCAGGCCAAGGACGCAGGGGGGCCGCGTAACTTGAAGGTATGTGGCCGACCGAGGACGCCGGCATGTCACGCTTTGCAGCCGGCCAAAGGGTGCTGCTACTTGCCGGAGTGACCGCTAGGAACCCCCGGCCGGTGCTCAAGCGCGCGAGCTCCGCCGCCGATAGGCGTCCCATGCATTCCCCCACGAGAGCGCGCCTCTCGCGCCGTGCCCGCGCGCGCGCCACCGCGGAGGACGGCTTCACACTCATCGAGCTGCTCGTCTCGATGGTGATCCTGCTCATCGTCATGGCCTCTCTCGCGTCGGTGCTCGTCTCCGCGACCAACAGCGAGGTTGACGCGAACAACCGGTTCCAGGCGCAGGAGCAGGCCCGCACCGGACTGACCTTCCTCACGCGCGAGCTGCACTGCGCGAGCGCCGTCGCGGTCATCAACACGAGCGGGAGTGCCCTGGCTGCCGGCACCGCCGGCGCGGGGATCACCGAGACCGTCCCCTCGAGCTGCGCGACCAGCGGCGGGCAGACCCTGTACGTCACCTGGTGCACGGCGGCGAGCACGCTCAACACGAGCGACTGGGCGCTCTACCGCATGACGTCCACCGCCTCGCAGCCGACCTGCACCTCGTCGGGCCAGGTCAAGTGGGTCGACTATCTGACGACGTCGACGCCCTTCTGCCTACCGAGCACCACCGCCGCGTGCAGCGGCGTGCTGAGACCGGCGTCGAGCCTGCCGATGCTGCACGTCGCAATGCCGGTGAACCTGAACGGGCCGACCTCGACGATCGCCACGTACGACGTCGTCGACGACATCGCGCTGCGGAACGGAGCGCGGTCGTGAGGGCTCTCCCCCGGAGTCCGCGCGTGCGGGGCGAGGAGGGCATGACGCTCGTCGAGCTGCTGATCGCGATGATCGTCCTCACGGTCGGGATCCTGGCTCTCGTCGCGGCATACAGCTCCGGCTACGTTGCGCTCAACCGCGCGACCCGCGTCTCGAGCGCCACCCTGGTCGCCGACTCGCAGATGGAGCGCTTCCGGGCTCTCCAGTACAGCGCCATCGCGCTGAACACCGGCTGTGGAGCCAGCTGCACGGAGGACACGACCTACACCGGCGACACCGCGTACAGCGCCGCGACCGCGGTGACGGGCTGCTCGTCGACCACCGAGTCGACGTGTCTGCCGACGCAGACGAAGACGGGACCGGACGGGAAGTCCTATCGCCTCGACACGTACATCGAGTACAGCTGCGTGAGCGGCACGTATGTCTCGCCCACGAGCTGCGGATCGGGAAACCCCTATCCGGTCAAGCGCGTCACGCTCGTCGTCCGCAGCTCGATCCTCACCAGCCCGGTGCGAGAGCAGTCGGACTTCACCGCCTTCCCCGGGAGCTGAGGCCCGCCTCGTCCCTCGTTCGCGAATCCCCCTTTGTGGGGGCACACCCCGCGACCGGACCCGCCGACAGTAGAAGGGATGAGCGTGCTGCAGCGGTCGCCCGCCACACGCCGGCCCGTGCGCAGGCCGGCCCTCGGGGTGCCGGGACGGCTGAGCGACGAGAGCGGGATCGCGCTGATCATGGCGCTCGGCGTGATGCTCGTGCTCACGATTCTGGTGACGGCCACGCTCGCGTTCACGAGCTCGAGCTCGCGCGACGCCTCGCTGAAGCAGTCGGGCCAGTCCGCGTACTCGCTCGCCGAGGCCGGTCTCAGCCAGGCGGAGGCGCAGCTGTACGCGCACTTCTACGACTCCTCGGGGAACAAGACCAACAACACGACGCTCTACGACCCCACCTGGTTCACGGGCGCGGGAATCCCGAGCTCGCAGCAGTCGCCGACCTCGACGGCCGCCTGCACGTCGACCTCGACGTGCATGAGCTGGGGCCCGTCGAGCTGGACGGCCACCGGCTCCGCGTACGTCAAGGGAGTCCTCGTCCTCCAGGGGACGGGCAGGGTGCCGAACCCCACCGGGGGGGCGCAGCTGACACGGACCGTGACCGACAAGATCTACATCGAGCAGCTGCCTCAGTATGTGCCGCCCCCCAGCTACTGGACGGAGCTCTACTCGGGCGCGACGGGACAGCCGTGCGACCTCCAGCTGGGACAGACGGTCAACGCCAATGCGCCGATCTACGTCGCGGGAAACCTCTGTCTGACCTCGGCGGCGTCGATCGAAGGCGCGAAGGTCACGCTCATGGTGCAAGGCAACATCAGGCTCCAGAAGGGCGGCGCGGACATCGGCAAGACCACGCGCGTGACCAGCGTCCAGGTCGGCGGCGGCTGCGTGAAGAGCAACAACGGGGCGTACATCACTCCGTGCCCGATCAACACGGGGACGACCTCCATCTACGATAGCTCCGGGAATACCACCGCGCCCGCGCCCGCGGTCCAAACGCTCCCGAGCGTCGACTGGGCGGGGATCGCCGCCCAGCAGGCCGCGTCGACGGTCTCCTGCACGAACGGGGTGTCGCTCTCCAGCGCCACGTTCTACCTGACGCCCGCGTCGGGGGCCGGCTCGACCGGCTACACGTGCACGGTCAGCGACGGCGTGAGCGGCGCCACGGTCGGCTCGATCACGTACAACGCCTCGGCCCACACGGTGGCGCTCTACGGCGACCTCTACTTCTCCGGCAACCTCGACATCAGCAACGGCACCCCCGTGACCTACACAGGCGTCGCGAGCTTCTTCGTCGCGGGAACGACGTTCGCCGCGAACAACACGGTCCTCTGCGTCCACGTCTCGGGCAGCTCCTGCGATTTCGCCAACGCGAACACCGTGGGCTCCCCCGACTACTGGGACACGACGAAGTCGGTCCTCATCATCGAGTCCCAGGGCCTGCTCTCCTCGACCAACCTCAGTTTCCAGGGCGGCCTGTACAGCGCCACCGAGATCAACCTCGGCGGCGGCCAGGGGTCGACGCAGGGGCCGCTCGTCTCGCCGAGCCTCATCATCCCGGGCCAGTCGCTGAACCTGACCTTTCCGAACTTCCCGTGGATCATGTCCTTCAGCGACCCGAACTCGAAGCCCAACTACTCGCTCTACTCGTCGGGCGGCTCGTACTAGCGGGCCTCAGGCACCGACGTCCTCGGGGCCGAACTCGCGTACGACACGCGCCGGGACTCCCGCGACCATCGTGTACGGCGCGACGTTTGCGGTGACGACACTCCCGGCGCCGACGATCGCGAACTCCCCCACCGTGACACCCGCGAGGATCGTGCTCCGCAGGCCGAGATAGGCGCCGCGACCGATCGTCGTCCGCAGGTCGGCTCGTGTCGCCTCGTCGCCGAGCAGCTCGTGAAAATGGCGGGGGTAGTACGTATGACCGAGGATCGTCGTCTGGGCGATCACGGTCACGTCGTCCTCGAGGGTCACGGACGACGGGACGGCGTCGTCGATGAACACCTCCGTGCCGATGAAGACGCGCTTGCCGACGTTGACGCCGCGCCGCCGGTGGAGCGACACGCGCGTGGCCGGCGGCAGCGGCGCGTAGCGGGCGACGACGTGCAGCCAGCGCCTGCCGACCGCGCCGAGCAGGTTGGAACCCTGCGTCTCCGGACTCACCGGGATGTTGCCCCAGAGCTTCTCGAGCACGGAGCAAGGCTAGCGCTGCGCTCGCGGATCCCTACTCGATCCGGAGGAAGGGCAGGTACTGCGTGAGGTCGATCGCAGACGGCTGCGGGAGCTGGTCGTGGAGGCAGATCGTGCTGTTGAGGACGACGTTCTGCCGCGCGATCGTCCAGCGCTCGAAGGACTGGGCCCGCTCGAAGCCACGGAGCGCCGCGACGATCGCCGGGCGCACCGTCGAGAGCGGTAGGGAGCCGAGCGGCTGCGCCTGGCCGAGCGGGCGCACCGCGAACGTGCCCAGCAGCGTGGCGACCCGGGCCTTTCGGCCCGGCGCGAGCGTGAACAGTCGCTGCGGCGCGGCCTCGGCGAGCGCCCACCCCGTCTTCCCCGCCGAGAGCCACGGCGCGGCGGGCGACACTCGAGCCTGGCGGACGAGCAGGTCCGGGTAGGCGGCGTAGAACGCGGACACCTCGGCCGATGTCGGCGCCGGCGCATAGCGCTGCTGCTCGAGCCGCGCGCGCCTGAGCTCGTCGGCGATGACGGCGCGGGCGAGGCCGACCGTGGCATGCGCGGCGCGCAGGGCCGCGATGTATGCGCTACGCCGGCCGTGGAAGGAATCGGCGACGACCTCGCGCTCCGCCGCGAGCATCGCGCGGCGCGAGACCGGGCGCTCCTTCACCTCCACGAGCCGCTCGAACAACGCGCTGAGCGCCGCGTTGCGGTCTCCCGTCAGGCTCTGGAGGTTCCCGACCGTTCGAGCGCCGATCGAGCCGAACCCCGGAGCGCGGCAGACCGTCCCGGGACCCAGGATGATCTGACCGGCGGTCAGATCCGCGTCGAATCCCTTGCCGAGCCTCCGCGGCGCGTTGCAGAGCGATTGCTTGCGTGCCCACAGCCAGACGCATGCGGCATCCGGCTTGTCGGGATCGAGCTCCTTCTTGTTCCACTCCTGCCAGCCCCACGAGAAGACCGAGCCGAGCCCCAGCTCCTTCGCGACCTCCTTGGCCGAGAGCGCGTCCCACTTCACGACCTGGAACCAGGCGGACGCGGGTTGCAGGCCGTTGCGGCCGCCGATGCCCTTTTCGCTGAGGAAGCTGAGCATGAGCCCGAGCCGGCTCGACGGGATCCCGATCGCGGTGAACGGACTCATCGCCGCGCGGAAGCTCTGTCGCAGGAGCCGATTGCCGAGCGTCGGCCCGAGCGGCCAGATGTTCGTGGCCGGCAGGTAGACCTCTCGCACCACGTCCGCGACCTTCGCGACCGAGAGCCACCACGCCACCGCGTCGCCGCTCCCGAGATAGGGCGCCTTGTTGACGAGAAGCACGGGATGCGCTCCCTGTGCGGCGAGCTCCTGGAGGAACGCGAGAACGTTCGCGCGGTACTGGGCGGTCGGCGCGGTCCACGGAGTTGGGATCGTGGCGCCGAAGAGCTCGTTCACGACGATCAGCGGGGTCCTGCAGCCACCGGTCGCAGTGACCGCGGTCTGGTAGCGCTTCGTCGCCCACGCGGCGATCGTCGAAGGATCCGCCGGAGCCGTCGCCGTCCCGACCTCGTCCTTGAGCTGTAGGTCGAAGTTGAACGTCGCAGCTCCCCGGGCCCGCGCGCTGGCGGCATAGTCGCTCCCCTTCTGCTGCGTGACCGCCAGCAGCGTCCCGGGTCGGGCGAGAACAGGGAGGAGCGACGGCCAGCCGTACTCGCCCCACACGGTCTGTTGGTGCGCGATGCCGCACTGGCCCGCGAAGACCGGATCGGATGCCGCGCGGCCGGCCCCGAGCAGGCAGACCAGGACGGCGACCACGACGACGAGACCGAGCTTCCTCCCCACGACCTGGCCTGTGTACCAAAGAGGGCGGCATTTCGCCGCCCTCCTTGCAGTTCGCTTACGCCGCTTCGTCAGTCGTCGAGCGGGCTCGGATTCTCCGGGACCTCTTCAGCCTCGAGATCCGACGGTGGACCGCCGTCGTCCGAGATGCCCGTCTCGGCGCCGAAGTCGAGCCCGAGCCCGGCGAGGGCGTCGGAGCCGTCGGTGCCGATCTCCTCGAGCGCTGCGAGCAGCTGTTCCTCGGTCTGCGGCCGGGCGAGCGCGCTCGCCGGCACCTTGTCCGAGGGGCCGATCTCGATCGTCCGGTACCGCTTCAGGCCCGTCGCCGCCGGGATCAGCTTCCCGATGATGACGTTCTCCTTCAGCCCGAGCAGCCGGTCGACCTTGCCCTCGATCGCGGCGTCGGTCAGCACCTTCGTCGTCTCCTGGAAGGACGCGGCCGAGAGGAAGGACTCCGTCGCGAGCGACGCCTTCGTGATCCCGAGGATCAGCGGCTCGGACGTTGCCTGCTCCTTCTTCTCCTTCTTGACGCGCGCGTTCTCCCGCTCGAGCACGAGCTTGTCCACGAGCTGGCCGGGCAGGAGCTCGGTCTCGCCGTTGTTCTCGACGCGGACCTTCTTCAGCATCTGCCGGACGATGAGCTCGATGTGCTTGTCATGGATCTCGACGCCCTGCGACTTGTAGACCTTCTGCACCTCGCCGACGAGGTACAGCTCGGTCTCCGTGTACCCCTTCAGGCGCAGGAGGTCGCCGGGATTGAGCGAGCCCTCGTGCAGCGGATCGCCGGCCTCGACGTGCTCGCCGTGCACGACGGTGAGCCGTGTGCGGCGCGGGACGAGGATCGAGAACTCGTCGTCCTCGTTGCCGCTGTCCGGGACGATCGTGATGCGGAGCTGACGCTCGGTCTCCTCGAGCGCGACCGTGCCGGCCACCTCGGCGAGCGCCGCGGCGCCCTTCGGGTTCCGCGCCTCGAAGATCTCGACGACGCGCGGCAGGCCGTGCGTGATGTCCGCGCCGGCGATACCGCCGGTGTGGAACGTCCGCATCGTGAGCTGCGTGCCGGGCTCGCCGATCGACTGCGCGGCGATGATCCCGACCGCGTCGCCGATCTCGGACAGCTCGCCCGTGGCGAGGAACGTGCCGTAGCACTGGCGGCACACGCCGGTCTCGGCCTTGCACTTCAGCACCGACCGAACCGGGATCGTGAAGCCGTCGGCGACCTCGTCCCCGAGCTCCTCCACGATCTCGCGGAGCCGCGCCATCGTGATCTCCTCGCCCTTCGTGGCGACGACCGTCTTGCCCGGCTTGCCCGACGCGAGCGGTTTGTGCACGTCCTCCGCGGCGATCCGGCCGGCGACGGACTTGTTCAGGCCGTCCGGCAGGAAGAGGGGAAGCTCGACGAACTCCTTCGTCTTGCAGTTCTCTTCGCGGATGATCACGTCCTGCGAGACGTCGACCAGACGCCGCGTCAGGTACCCCGAGTCGGCGGTGCGCAGCGCCGTGTCGGCGAGACCCTTGCGAGCCCCGTGGGTCGAGATGAAGTACTCGAGCACCGACAGGCCTTCCATGAAGTTCGCCTTGATCGGCCGCTCGATGATCTCGCCCTTCGGATTCGCCATCAGGCCGCGCATGCCGGCCAGCTGGCGGAGCTGCGCGAACGAGCCGCGGGCGCCGGAGTTGGCCATCATGTAGATCGGGTTCAGCTCGTTGAGGTTGTCGACCATCGCGTTCGCGACGTCGTCGGTGGCCTCCGTCCAGATCGACGTGATCTGCTCGTGCCGCTCGGACTCGGTGATGAGGCCCTGGTCGTACGCGTCCTCGACGCGTGAGACCCGCTCCTCGTAGCCGGCCAGGATCTGCTCCTTGTTCGGCGGGATCACGATGTCGTTCTTCGAGATCGTGACGCCGGCACGCGTGCCGTAGCGGAAGCCGAGGTCCTTGATCGTGTCCAGGACGTGAGCGACCGCGTGGGCGCCGTGCGACTCGACGAGCGACGAGATGAAGTCGCCGAGCTCCCTCTTCGAGAGCGTCCGGTTGATGTACGGGTGGTGCAGGCCGTCGAGGCCGTTGTGCGACGACGCCTCGTGCAGGGCACGGTCGATCTCGGCGTTGAAGATCACGCGGCCGGCGGTCGTGAGGACGAGCTCGTCCTTCCAGAGGTACTCGATCGGCTGCTGCAGCCCGATCTGCTTGGCCTCGACGGCGAACTCGACCTCTTCCTCGGTGCGGAAGCGCGACGGTCGCGGATCGAGCTTGTCGATCGGCGTCGAGTCGAGATCCTTGTCGGAGTAGGTGAGGTAGTACGAGCCGAGCACCATGTCCTGCGTCGGCGTCGCGAGAGCCGATCCGTGCGCCGGCGAGAGGATGTTGTTCGCCGACAGCATCAGGATCCGCGCCTCGGCCTGAGCCTCCGAGGACAGCGGCACGTGGACGGCCATCTGGTCGCCGTCGAAGTCCGCGTTGAACGCGTGACAGACGAGCGGGTGCACCTGGATCGCCTTGCCCTCGACGAGCGTCGGCTCGAACGCCTGGATGCCGAGCCTGTGCAGCGTCGGAGCGCGGTTCAAGAGCACCGGGTGCTCCTGGATGACCTCCTCGAGGATGTCCCAGACCTCGGCGTGCATCTGGTCGACGTGCCGCTTGGCGGCCTTGATGTTCTGGACGATCTTCCGCTCGACGAGCCGGCTCATGATGAACGGCTTGAAGAGCTCGAGCGCCATCAGCTTCGGCAGGCCGCACTGGTGCAGGCGCAAGTGCGGGCCGGCCACGATGACCGAGCGTCCCGAGTAGTCGACGCGCTTGCCGAGCAGGTTCTGGCGGAAGCGGCCCTGCTTGCCCTTGAGCATGTCGGACAGCGACTTCAGCGGCCGGTTGCCCGGGCCGGTGACGGCGCGGCCGCGGCGGCCGTTGTCGAACAGCGCGTCGACGGCCTCCTG
>DATGEB010000003.1:0-49259 GCA_035310545.1 Gaiellaceae bacterium | reverse complement strand
GATGCCGAAGCCGACGATCGCGGCGATCAACGGATTCGCGCTTGGCGGCGGGTGCGAGCTCGCGCTCGGGTGCGACATTCGCTACGCGTCGAGCAACGCCCGGCTCGGCCAGCCCGAGATCGACCTCGGGATCGTTCCCGGCTGGGGAGGCACGCAGCGGCTCGCGCGTGTCTGCGGCCTCGGCGTTGCGAAGGAGCTGATCCTCACCGGCCGCCAGGTCAACGCGGAGGAGGCGCTGCAGATCGGGCTCGTCGATGCGATCGCCGATCCGGTCCTCGACCTCGCGCTCGAGGTCGCCGGGAAGCTCGCCGCGAAGAGTCCGCTCGCGCTCGCCGTCGCGAAGCGCCTGCTCAACGTGTCGCCCGGCGCGCTCGAACAGGAAGCCGAGGAGTTCGGCGACCTGTTCGCGACCGAGGACGCGAAGGAGGGGCTCGCCGCGTTCGCCGGGAAGCGCCCGCCGCGCTTCGTCGGCAGGTAACCGCGCAGGAGGATTCACGGCGCGGGGCGCGTAGTTCGGGACCCCATGCGCGCGCGCATCCTCGTTTTCGCGGCCGTAGTCGGCGCGGCCACGGCTGCCCCGCCGACCGCATTCGCCTCGGGCCGCAATCCGCAGACGGCGGGCCTGCAAGTGGCGCTACGCGCTCAGGGTCTCTACCGCGGCCCGATCGACGCGCTCTCCGGGCCGCGAACCGTCGCCGCCGTCCGCGCCTTCCAGCGCATCCACGGCCTGCCCGTCACCGGCATCGCCGACGCCCGCACGCGGAAGGCACTGGGGCCGCTCGGCCGCCCGCTCTTCGGTGCGCGCACCCTGCGGCGTGGCGAGTTCGGCTGGGACGTCGCCGTGCTCCAGTACATGCTCGTGCGCCAGGGAGTCAACGTCCCCGTGAACGCGTACTTCGACGGCCCCACGCTTCGGGGCGTGCGCCAGCTGCAGAAGCGGCTGCATCTCCGCCACGACGGTGTGGTCGGCCCGAACACGCTGTCGGCCATCGTCCGGCGCGAGCCGGTGCCGCTCGCCCGGCCGGTCTCGGCGGTGGCAACCCATCACACCGTGAAGCACCGCCATCTTCTCGTGCACGTCGTTCGCTCGGGCGAGTCGCTCACGGAGCTCGCGCGCCGGTACGGCACCACGGTCGCGAAACTCGCGAAGCTCAACCACCTCGATCCGCGCCACTACCTGCTGATCGGGACGAGGCTCCGCGTGCCCGCCGTGCGCGACGTCACCGCGACACGCGTCGCGTTCCGAACCCCGAGCATGGCCGCCGTTCGCTTCTTCATCGATCACTGGGCCTCGCACTACGGCGTCAGCGTCCATCTGGTTCGCGCGCTCGCGTGGATGGAGTCGGGCTACAACAACGCGCTCGTCTCGTCCGTCGGGGCGCGCGGGATCATGCAGCTCCTGCCGACGACGTTCCGTTACGTCGAGATCTCGTTGATCGGACACCGCGTGCGGCACAACGCCGACGGGAATGTCCGTGCCGGCGTCGCCTACCTCGCGCACCTCCTCCACACGTTCCACGGCAACACGCGGCTCGCGCTCGCGGGCTGGTACCAGGGCGAGCGTGCCGTGCGGAGCCGCGGCGTGTACCGGGTGAGCAAGACCTTCGTGTCCGACGTGCTCGCGCTCGAACAGCGCATGTGAGCCAGCGCCCGGCGCCGCGCCACTAGCATCCCGCCGGGATGAAGATCGCCGTCTGCGTCAAGCACGTCCCCGAGGGGCCGGCTCACCTCGATCCGTCGACGAAGCGACTCGACCGCTCCGGCGAGGGTGCTCTGAACCATTTCGACGCGAACGCCGTCGAGGAGGCGCTGCGTCTCAAGGGCGAGTCCGACATCGAGGTCGTGGCGGTCTCGCTCGGGCCGCAGAAGGCGCTCGACTCGCTGCGCAAGGCTCTCGCGATGGGCGCCGACCGTGCGCTGCTCGTCTCCGACGACGCGGCCGCCGGATCGGATCTCGTCGCCACGAGCCGGCTGCTCGCGGCGGCGCTCGAGCGGGAAGGAGCGGATCTCGTTCTCTTCGGCCAGCAGGCCTCCGACGCCGACGGCGCCGTCCTCTGGGCGGCCGTTGCGGAGCGGCTCGGCCGACCGGTCGTCTCGCAGGCCATGGAGCTTGCGGTCGACGGCGGCTCCGTCCGCGTGAAACGTCAGACGGAGTTCGGTTACGACACGCTCGAAGCGCCGTTGCCCGCGGTCGTCGCCGTGAGCGACGCGATCAACGAGCCGCGCTACCCGTCGCTCAAGGGGATCATGGGCGCGAAGAAGAAGCCGCAGGACGTTCTCTCCCTCGCCGGGCTCGGTGTCGACGCAGGCGACGTTGGCGAGGCCGGCTCCCGGACGACCGTGCTCGCGCTCGGCGAGCCTCCCGCCCGGGGCGACGCGCGCAAGATCGAGGACGACGGCAACGCGGCGCAGGCGATCGTCGACTTCCTCGCCGAGAAAAGGCTCGTGTAGTGCCGACGCTCGTCTTCCTCGAGCATCACGGCGGCGAGCTCCAGAAGGGCTCGCTCGGCGTGCTTGCGAAGGCGGCTTCGCTTGGCGACGCCGCAGCGGTGATCGCGGGGCCGGGTGCGAGCGCGCTCGCGGGCGAGGCGGGGAGATACGGCGCCGCAAAGGTCTGGGCCTGCGAGGACGAGCAGGTTGCGCAGGCTGTGCCGCAGCCGCGCGTCGACGTCCTCGCGCAGGTGGTCGCCGACGGCGGCTACGACACGGTCCTCTTTGCGAACTCCGTCCTCGCGGCCGACGTCGCGGCCGGCCTGGCGGCCCGTCTCGACGCGGGCCTCAACTGGGACCTGACCGGCATCGAGTTTCAGGACGGCGAGCTCGTCGGCAAACGGCCCGCGCTGCAGGACTCCGTCTACGCCGACGTGGGCTGGACGGGCACGCCGCGGCTTGCGCTCTTCCGCGCCGGCTCGTTCGACGCCACCCCCACCGGGGGAGGCGATCCGGAGACGACCGGCATATCGCCGGCGTACCGGCCGTATTCGACTGCTGTGAAGCTCGTCGGCCAGGACGCGGAGGCGGCCAGCGGCCCGTCGATCGAGGACGCGGACGTGATCGTCGCCGGCGGCCGCGGCCTTGGCGCGCCCGAGAGCTTCACGCTCGCCGAGGAGCTCGCGAAGGCGCTCGGCGGCGCGGTCGGCGCGACGCGCGCGGTCGTCGACGCGGGCTGGTACCCGTACTCGGCCCAGATCGGCCAGACCGGCAAGACGGTCTCGCCCAAGCTCTACGTCGCGCTCGGCGTCTCCGGCGCGATCCAGCACAAGGTCGGGATGCAGAGCTCCGGCACGATCGTCGCGATCAACAAGGATCCGAACGCGCCGATCTTCGAGTTCAGCGACCTCGGGGTCGTCGGCGACGTCCACGAGATCGCTCCCAAGTTGACCGAGCTGGTCCGCCAGCGCAAGAGGTGATCATGAGCCGCGCGTCGAACTTCCCGCCGCCGTTCTCGTCTGCCGACTACGTCACGGAGCCGACCGATCCGGCGGATGAGCGGATCGAGGTCGGCGTCCTCGTCGTCGGCGCCGGCCCCGCCGGGCTGGCGTGCGCGATCCGGCTCGGCCAGCTGATCGAGCAGAATCCGGAGGTCGCGGAGCGGCTCGGCGACGTGCCGGTCGCGTTGATCGAGAAGGGCAAGCAGCCCGGCTCGCACCTGCTCTCCGGCGCCGTCGTGAATCCGAGAGCGCTGCGCCGCCTCCTCGGCGAGCGCTTCCGGATGGAAGATCTCCCGTCGTTCGGTCCCGTGCCGGGCGAGTCCGTCTACGTCCTCACGCGCCGCGCGGCGCTGCCGATCCCGCCGCCGCCGCCCATGCGGAACCACGGCAACTGGATCTTCTCGCTTTCGCAGCTCGGCCGGTTCCTCGGCGAGCGGGCGGAGGAGGGCGGAGCGGTGATCCTGCCCGAGACCTCGGCGCAGAAGCTCCTCGTCTCGCACGGACGAGTCGTGGGCGTCCGCACCGGCGACAAGGGTCGCGGTCGCGAGGGAGGGGAGCTCGGCAACTTCGAGGCCGGCTCCGACCTCGTCGCGAAGGTCACGGTTCTCGCGGAGGGGACGCAGGGTCATCTCACCGGCGTCGCGATCGACCGCTTCGGCCTGCGCGGCGAGGACCCGCAGGTTTGGGAGCTCGGCGTGAAGGAGGTCTGGAAGGTCGCGAAGCCGCTCGATCGCATCATCCACACGATGGGCTGGCCGCTTCGCGCAGGTGGCAAGTACCGCGAGTTCGGCGGCTCGTTCATCTATCCGATGGGCAAGGACATGGTCACGATCGGCCTCGTCGTCGGGCTCGACTACCGGGACGCCTCGCTCTCGGTGCACGACCTGCTGCAGGAGCTCAAGACCCATCCGAAGATCCGGAAGATCCTCGCCGGCGGCGAGCGCGTGCAGTGGGGCGCGAAGACGATCCCGAGCGGCGGCTTCCACGCGCTGCCGTCGCGGTTGCACGCGCCGGGCCTGCTCCTCTGCGGTGACGGCGCCGGCATGGTCAACATCCCGCGGCTCAAGGGCGTCCACTACGCGATCGAGTCGGGACGGCTCGCGGCCGAGGCGGCCTTCCGCGCGCTGCAGCGCGGCGCGACGCCCGCGACCGCGCTCTCGTCCTATGACGACGCGGTTCGTGGGAGCTTCATCTGGGACGACCTGTACGAGGTGCGGAACATGCGCCAGGTCTTCGGGCGCGGCTTCTTCGTCGGGGGCGCGCTCGCGAGCGCGATGACGATGTCCAAGGGTCGCGTCGAGGTCGGAAAGCTTCCTGCCGAGCCTGATGCGGATCAGCCGCTTCTCGTGACCGATCGCGACAAGAGCTACCCGGCCCCAGACGGCGCTCTCGTCTTCGACAAGCTCTCGTCGGTCTTCGCCTCGGGGAACAAGACACGCGACGACCAGCCGAACCACATCAGGCTCGAGCGCCGGGTGCCGAGCGACGTGGCGCAACTCTGGGCGCACATGTGCCCGGCACAGGTGTACGAGGTCGGCGCAGACGAAGGAGATGGCACGGTGAGAGTCGAGGTAGCTCCCTCCAACTGCGTCCAGTGCGGCGCGATCACGGCGAAGGGCGGACGTCTGACGCCGCCCGAGGGCGGCTCCGGGCCCGAGTACAGCTTGACGTGATTTACAGGGGATTTACCTTGAGAGGCGCTTGCGCCCCGACAATGTGACGATGGTCTCACGGCGCTTCCTGCTCCTCGCGGTCATCCTCGTATCGCTCAACCTCGCGCTCTGGTTCGCGTCGCCCGGTCTTGCGCTTCGCAAGGCTGTGATCCAGCAGCTCTTCGGCCCGAACATGGTCCGGGCCCAGGTGTACGAGAAGAACAACGTCCAGTGGAACCTCGACCGTGGCGTCATCATCAGCGTGACCCCTTCGCAGGTGACGTTGAAGGAAGCCAGCGGCCACATCCAGCAGATCCCGCTCTCTCCGGCGACCAAGGTGATCACGCGCCTCGGCGCCCATCTCGCGCCGACCGCGCTTGCGCCGCGCTGGCGCGTGCTCGTGACGTGGCCGGCGAACGGTGCGGCAACGTCTGTCGACGTCGAGCGCATCCCGCCGGGGCATGGCAAGAAGGGCTTCCCGCCGTCTGCAGCGCCGGCTTCGTCCCTATCCTGAGGTCGTGACCGCCAGGACAACCGGGGGCTCCCTCCTGCTCGTGGAGGACGACGACTCGATCGGGCGCCTCGTCAAGCAGTACCTCGAGCAGCAGGACGGCTGGCGCGTCGTCTGGCGCCGGAGCGGCGAGGACGCGCTCATGGAGCTGCGCGGCCAGCCGGTGCGTGTCGTCGTGCTCGACATCGGGCTTCCCGGCATCGACGGCTTCGAGGTCTGCCGCCGGATTCGTGCGGGCTCCAAGGTGCCGATCGTGATGCTCACCGCTCGCGACGAGGAGCCGGACCGGGTCGCCGGTCTCGAGCTCGGCGCCGACGACTACGTCTCGAAGCCTTTCTCTCCACGCGAGCTCTCCGCGCGGATCAAGGCCATCCTGCGGCGTGCCGAGCAGCGCACGGAGGACGAGGTGCTCGTCGCGCGCGAGGTCGTCCTGCGGCGGGATTCCCACGAGGTGACGGTCGCCGGAGAGCAGGTGGAGCTCACGAGCAAGGAGTTCGACCTGCTCGCATGCTTCCTCGAGCACCCGGGGATCGTCCTCTCCCGCGAGCGCCTGCTCGATCTCGTCTGGGGCATGACCTATCCCGGCGGCACCCGCACGGTCGACGTGCACGTCGCGCAGTTGCGGCGCAAGCTCGGCGATCCCGAGGGGATCCGCACGGTGCGCGGCTCCGGCTACAAGCTCGTCTCCGCGTAGCGATGCGAGGCAGCGGACTCCGTTCGCGGCTCTTTCGGGCGATCGGCGTCGTCGTCCTCATCTGCGTCGCGCTCACGATCGGGCTCGGCCTCGTCCTCACGCGGCGCGCGGTGGAGCGGGCGACACTCCGTGATCTCTCGCATCAGGCCGACCTCATCGCTGCGCCCCAGGAGCACGCGGTGGCGCCGATCAAGAGTCACCCGGGTCTGCCGGCGTCCCTGACCCGCCAGGGCGAGCTCGCCCTCGGGTTCCCGAAACACGTCCCGGCGATCCTGCCTGCCCGCGCTCGCGACGAGCTCGCCAAGGGCGCGAAGTCGGTTCAGGGGACCGTGATCTACAACGGCCGCTCCTATTACGTCGCGGCGCGGTTCGTGAACCCGGGATATCTCGTGCTCCTGCGGCCTCAGAGCTCGCTCGAGTCGCTGTCGCCGTACGTCTGGGGGCTCGTGATCGCGGCGGCTGCCGGCGGCCTGCTCGCGGCGCTTGCGGCGTTCCTGCTCGCACGCCGCATCTCGCGGCCGGTCGACCGGATCTCTGCTGCGGCGCGGGTCCTCACCCGCGGCACGCACCCGGAGCCCGTGCCGGTCGAGGGCGCCGCCGAGATCGCGACGCTCGCCGTCGCCTTCAACGACCTCGCCGCGCAGCTCCAACAGGCACAGGAAGCGGAGCGCAACTTCCTGCTCTCGGTCAGCCACGAGCTGAAGACGCCGCTCACCGCGATCCGCGGCTACGCCGAGGCGGTCGAGGACGGCGCGGTCGACCCGCAGGAGGCGGCGGCGACCGTCGCGTCCGAGGCACGGCGGCTGGAGAGGCTCGTCCACGACCTCCTCGACCTCGCGCGCATGAACCGCACCGACTTCAGCGTCCACAACTCCGAGATCGACCTCGCCGAGGTGGCGGAGGACGCCGTTCGCCGTTACCAGCAGCAGGCGGACGGCTTCGCAGTGGCGCTACACGCGGTCAGCGACGGTCCGGCGCCGGCGATCGGAGATGCCGACCGTGTTCTCCAGATCGTCTCGAACCTCGTCGAGAACGCGTTGCGCTTGACACCACCCGGCGGCGAGGTGCGCGTCGTCACCGGGCCGGGAATCCTGCGCGTGGAGGACACGGGGCCGGGCCTCGCCGAGAGCGACACCGAGCGCGCCTTCGAACGCTTCTACCTCCACGAGCGCTACGGACGCGAGCGGCAGGTCGGAACCGGGCTCGGGCTCGCGATCGTGAGAGAGCTGACGCTCGCGATGGGCGGCAGCGTCGACGTCGAGAGCCGCCCGGACAGGCTCACCGTCTTCACCGTGCGCCTGGGCGTCCCGGTCGCGTCGTCGACGCGCGAGACTCAGCCTGCGTGACCGTTTCCCGCCAGGACGTCGAGCGAGCGCGCGCCGCCCTTGCCGGGCGGATCGACCGGACGCCGAGCCTCCGCTCGAGCGCTCTCGGCGTCTCCGTCAAGGCCGAGCTGTTCCAGAAGACGGGCTCGTTCAAGGCACGCGGCGCGCTCAACCGAATCGCCTCGCTGCCGTCCGAGGAACGGAAGCGAGGCGTCGTCACGTGGTCGGCCGGGAACCACGCGCAGGCCGTTGCCTGGGCTGCGCGTGAGGAGGGCGTCGACTGCCTCGTCCAGATGTGGGAAGGCGTGAATCCGCTCAAGGTTGAGGTGACGCGAGGCTTTGGCGCGACCGTCGACCTCTCCTCGCCCGATCCGGCGGCCGCGTACGACCGGACGCTCGCCGTCGTGGAGGAGGCAGGGCGGGTCTTCGTCCATCCCCACTCCGACCCGGATGTCGTCGCCGGACACGGGACGCTCGCGCTCGAGCTGCTCGAGGACGTGCCCGATCTCGAGACCGTCGTGGTCGGCACCGGCGGCGGCGGCCTGATCGCCGGCATCGTCACCGCGCTCGACGGCCGCGCCCGGGTCGTCGGCGTCGCGCCAGAGCGCGCGCAGGCATTTCCCGCCGGCCTCGCAGCCGGGCACAGCGTCCCGGTCGAGACCGACACGATCGCCGACGGCCTCGCGCCGCCGTTCGCAGGAGAGCTGCCGATCGAGATCTGCCGAGGGAAGGTCGAGACGGTGCTCGTGACCGAAGAAGAGATCGCCGAGGGTATGCGCTTCCTCTACGCGCGTGCCAAGCTCGCGTGCGAGCCGGCGGGCGCCGCAGCCGCGGGAGCGGTCCTCGCCGGCAAGGTCGACGGAGGTCCGGGCGTGGCCGTGATCGTCTCGGGCGGCAACGTGGAGCCCGAGCAGGCCGCTGCTATCTTGGGAAAGCAATGAAGGCCGACATCCATCCCGAGTACGTCATCGCCACGGTGACGTGTTCCTGCGGAAACACGTTCCAGACCCGCTCCACGAAGCCGGAGCTTCACGTCGAGATCTGCTCGCAATGCCACCCGTTCTACACGGGTAAGCAGAAGCTCGTCGACACGGGCGGCCGCGTCGAGCGCTTCCAGCGCCGTCTGGAGCGCGCCGGCCAAGCACGTCGCGGCTAGCGGCGCCAGAAGCCATGGCGAACGTCGGCGGACAGGCGGTCCTCGAGGGCGTGATGATGCGCGCTCCCGGCAACTGGGCCGTCGCCGTGCGCACGCCCACCGGGGAGATCGCGCAGGTCTCGCGCCCGATCGACTCCGCGATGGCGCGCCACTGGGTCTTCCGGCTGCCGGTCATCCGAGGAGTGATGGCGCTCGGCGAGTCGCTCGCAATCGGCTTTCGCGCGCTCGCGATCTCGGCGAACTACGCGGCGCAGCAGGAGGGCGAGGACGGCGAGGTCGAGACGGAGCTGTCGCGCGGCGCCCTGATCTTCGCCTTCGCGATCGCGATCGGCTTCGCCGTGATGGTGTTCAAGGTCGGGCCGGCGCTGATCACGGACGCGTTGCCGATCTCCAGCGGCGGCTGGTTCGTGATCGTCGAGGGGCTGATCCGCGTCACGATGTTCGTCGCCTACCTGTCGCTCATCTCGCTTCTGCCGGACCTGCGACGCGTCTTCCAGTACCACGCCGCCGAGCACAAGGCGATCAACGCGTACGAGGCCGGCGAGCCGCTCGAGCCGCAGATCGTGCAGCGCTACTCGCTCATCCACCCGCGCTGCGGGACGGCGTTCCTGCTCTGGGTGATGGTGATCGCGGTGTTCGTGTTCGCGTTCTTCGGTCGGCCCGCCTGGTACTGGCTGATCGCGACGCGGATCCTTCTGCTTCCCGTCATCGCCGGCCTCGCGTACGAGCTGATCCGCTTCGCGGGCAAGCACCAGGGGAATCGCCTGCTGATGACGCTGCTTGCGCCGGGGCTCTGGCTGCAGCGGCTGACGACGCGCGAGCCCTCGCTCGACCAGCTCGAGGTCTCCATCCGGGCCCTGCGCGAGGTGCTCGACCTCGAGGCCGCCGGCACGCCCGGCGCGCAGCGCGTCGAGGTCATGGCCTAGTGGTTACCGGTCAGACCGGTTCGATCCGGCCCGTCTCGACGTCGTAGACGAATCCGCACGCTCCGAACGAGTCGGGGAGCAGCGGGTGGGCGCGGATCTTCTCGACGCTCTCGCGCACGCTCTCGGCCACGTCGGAAAACGGCAGGAAGTCGATGCCTTCCGACTCGGGCCCGAGCCTCTCGTAGAGGTCGGTGTTCGTGATCGTGAGCATCCCGCAGTCGGTGTGTCCGATCACGAGCGCCTCCTCGGTCCCGAGCCGGTGGCGGGAGATGACGAGGGAGCGGATCGTCTCTTCGTTCACGAGTCCGCCTGCGTTCCTGATCACGTGGGCGTCGCCCTCTGCGAGGCCGAGGAAGCGGGCAGGGTCGAGGCGCGCGTCCATGCAGGTGACGACCGCGAGCTTCTTGCGCGGGGCCGCTTGCAGGCCCCGGTTGGCGAACGTCGCCGCGTAGCGCTCGTTGGCTTCGGTGACCTCGTCGACGACAGACATTCCTCCAACCTCCCCGGCGGCTTTACCCTTGGCTTCCCATGGCGACCGATTTCGACCACCTCGTCGCTGAGCTCGAGCGTAACTACGAGGAGCTGCAGACGCGGATGGCCGACCCGGCCGTCTACAACGACCACCGCGAGGCGGCGGACGTCGGGCGGCGCCTGAAGGAGCTCGAGCAGCCGTACAAGCTCGCCCAGGAGTGGAAGTCGGCGCGCGACGATCTTTCTGCCGCGCGCGAGGACGCCGATCTGCGCGAGCTCGTTCCCGAGCTCGAGGAGCGCGCGGGCGGCCTGCAGGAGGAGCTTCGGCTCGCCCTCGTCCCGACGGATCCGGCCGATCGCAAGGACGTGATCGTCGAGGTTCGCCAGGGCGTCGGCGGAGACGAGGCCGCGCTCTGGGCCGGCGACATCTACCGGATGCTGGCGCGGTACGCCGAGCGGCGCGGCTTCAAGGTCGAAGAGCTCGAGACGAGCCCATCGGACGGTGGCGGCTACAAGGAGGCGACCTTCGCCGTCAAGGGCGACGGCGCGTACTCCGTCTTCAAGTGGGAGGGCGGCACGCACCGTGTGCAGCGCGTCCCCGAGACGGAGAGCGCGGGTCGCATCCACACGTCCACGGCGACCGTCGCCGTGATGCCCGAGGCCGAGGAGGTCGAGGTCGAGATCGATCCGAACGACCTCAAGATCGACGTCTATCGCTCGACCGGGCCCGGCGGCCAGTCCGTCAACACGACCGACTCGGCCGTCCGCATCACTCACCTTCCGACAGGCGTGGTCGTCTCGATGCAGGACGAGAAGTCGCAGTTGCAGAACCGCGAGAAGGCGATGCGCGTCCTGCGGGCGCGGCTCTACGAGCGCGAGCTCGCGCGGCGGCGCGCAGAGCTCGACGCGACGCGCAACTCGCAGATCGGCTCGGGTGCGCGAGCGGAGAAGATCCGCACCTACAACTTCCCCGAGAACCGGCTCACCGACCACCGCGTCAAGCTGACCGTCCACCAGCTCGACCGGATCCTCCAGGGCGAGCTCGACGACTTCACGGAGGCGCTGGCCGCAGACGACCGGCGCCGCGTACTGAGCAGCTGAACGGCGTGCGAGTGACCGCGCGGGAAGCGCTCGCGGAGGCCGAGCGGAGGCTCGCAGCGGCAGGAGTCGAGACGCCGCGCGTCGACGCGGAGTGGCTTGTCGCGCACCGCCTGGGGACGACGCGCACCGGGCTCGCGGCGCGTCTCGACGACGAGGTGGCGGGCCTGGAGCCTCTGCTCGTCCGCCGTGAGGCGCGTGAGCCGCTCGCCTACGTCCTCGGGGAGTGGGGCTTCCGTCGGCTGACCCTGAGGACGGACTCGCGGGCGCTCGTGCCGCGGCCCGAGACAGAGACGCTCGTCGAGCGCGCGCTCGCGCTCGCGGCAGGAATCGACCGGCCACGGATTCTCGACGTCGGCGTCGGCTCGGGGGCGATTGCGCTCGCGCTCAGGGACGAGCGGCCCGGCGCGCAGGTGACCGGGGTCGACGTCTCGCGCGAGGCTCTCTCGCTGGCGCGCGAGAACGCGGAGCGGCTCGGGCTCGACGTCGAGCTGCGCGAAGGCGACGGCGCCGAGGTCTCGGCCGAGGGCTGGGACCTCGTCGTCGCGAATCCACCGTACGTGGGGGACGTGGAGGGGCTGCAGCCGGAGCTGGGCTTCGAGCCCGGCGTCGCACTCATCGGCAGCGGCGAGCACGAGCGACTCGCACGCGCCGCGCAGACACGCTTCCTCGTCTTCGAGACCGGCGACGACCAGCCGCTCGAGGTCGCGGCGATGCTCGAGCGGCTCGGCTACGCCGACGTGGCCGTGACCGCCGACCTCACGGGCCGCGATAGGGTCGTCGAAGGGAGGCGTCCGTGATCGAGATCTTCACGACACCCGAAGGGCTCACGCTCTCGTACGAGCGCCGCGGCACCGGGTCGCTCCTCGTCTGCCATCCCGGCGGCCCCGGCTGCTCCTCGGCCGAGTTCCGCGACTTCGCCGGCCTCGACGACTCGTTCGAGCTCGTGCTCCTGAGCCCGCGCGGGTCGGCGGGCTCGGACCCGGCGGAGGACTACTCGCTTCCCGCGTATGCCGCCGACGTCGAGGCGCTGCGCGCGCACCTGGGCGTCGAGCAGATCGACCTGCTCGGCTTCTCGCACGGTGGGATGGTCGCGATGGCGTATGCAGCGACGCATGGCTCGCGCGTCGGCCGGCTCGTGCTCGCCGCCACCCTGGCTCTCTGGGACGCCGAGGCGCAGGCTGCGATGGAGCGGGGGATCGAGGCGCGTCGCGGCCAGCCGTGGTTCGCCGAGGCGCAGCAGGCGATCGAGGAGGAGCAAGCAGGCGAGCTTTCGTCCGCGAAGGAGCTCGTCGCCAACACGCAGCGGCAGGCACCGCTCTACTTCCACCGCTGGGAGGGCAATGAGCGGGTCGGGCGCGAGCTCTCCTCCGACTTCGCGAGCTCGGAGCCGCTTCGGCAGTTCAACACGGTCGAGTTCCCGACGCTCGATCTTCGCTCGGAGCTCCGCGCGATCGCCGTCCCGACGCTGGTCGTCGCGGGCGACGACGACATGATCGCCGGGCCGGTCTGCGGCGAGGCGATCGTTCGCGAGCTGCGAGACGGGCGGCTCGTCACGATCCCCGGCACGGGCCACTTCCTCTACGTCGAGCAGCCCGCGGCGTTCCGGGCGGCCCTGACCGGGTTCCTGCTGTGAGCGAGCAGGCGGTCGCCGCACTGCGTGCCGGCCGTGCGGTGATCCTTCCGACCGACACCGTCTACGGGCTCTGCACGCTGCCGGAGCGCGAGGACGTGCTCTACGAGCTCAAGGGCCGCGACCGTTCGAAGCCGGTCGCGCTGCTGGCAGCCGACGTCGATGCGCTCGTCGCAGTCGTCCCGGGGCTCGATCCATCCGTCCTCGCGCGGTACCTGCCGGGGCCGTTCACGCTCGTGTTCGGGGACGTCGGTATCCGGGTGCCGGATCTTCCGGCGGCCGCTGCTGCGGTCGTCAAGGAGGTCGGCGTCGTCGCCGCGACGAGCGCGAACCTCGCCGGCGGGGCGGACCCGCGTCGCGTCGAGGACGTGCCCGACGAGATCCGCGCCGCCTGTGGCGCGATCGTCGACGCAGGCGAGCTCCCGGGCGTCCCGTCGACGGTGGTCGACCTCACGAGCGGTGCGCCGCGCATCCTTCGCCAGGGCGCGGGCGTCGTTCCCGAGTAGCATCGAAACCGTGGCGACCACCCAGGCGACGTTCAGCGAGTTGAGGCACGCCGGCCTCGACGAGCTGGACCCCGAGATCGCGCGGCTCATCGGCGAGGAGCTCGAGCGCCAGCGCGGCCAGATCGAGCTGATCGCGTCCGAGAACTTCACCTGGCCCTCCGTCCTCGAGGCCGTCGGGTCGGTCCCGACGAACAAGTACGCCGAGGGCTATCCGGGACGCCGCTACTACGGGGGCTGCGAGGTCGTCGACCAGATCGAGCAGCTCGCGATCGACCGCGCGAAGGAGTTGTTCGGAGCCGAGCACGCGAACGTGCAGCCACACGCGGGCGCTCAGACGAACATGGCCGTCTACGCCGCGGTGATGGAGCCGGGCGACACGCTGATGGCGCTGCGGCTCGACCAGGGCGGCCACCTCACGCACGGCCACAAGGTGAACTTCTCGGGCCGCCTGTACAACGCAGTTCACTACGGCGTCTCGCCCGAGACGATGCTCGTCGACTACGACGACGTGCTCGCGAAGGCGAAGGAAGCGCGGCCCAGGGTGATCGTGTGCGGCGGGTCTGCGTATCCCCGGACGGTCGAAACCCACAGATTCCGCGCGATCGCGGACGAGGTCGGCGCGCTCCTCCTCTGCGACATGGCGCACTTCTCGGGCCTCGTCGCGGCGGGGCTCCTCCCGAACCCGGTCGAGCACTGCGACTTCGTGACCTCGACGACGCACAAGACGCTCGCGGGCCCGCGCGCCGGCTTCGTCCTCTGCCGCGAGGAGCATGCGAAGGCGATCGACTCGGCCGTGATGCCGGGGATGCAGGGCGGCCCGCTCGAGCACACGATCGCCGCGAAGGCGACGTGCTTCCGGATCGCGATGACCGACGCGTTCCGGGAGTACCAGACACAGGTCCGCCGCAACGCCGACGCGCTCGGCGAGGCTCTGCTCGAGGGCGGGCTGTCGCTCGTGACGGGCGGCACCGACACACACCTCCTGCTCGTCGACCTGCGCGACTCCGAGTGGACGGGGAAGGCCGCGGAGGAGCGGCTGCACGAGATCTCCGTCACCGTCAACCGGAACACGATCCCGTTCGACGAGCGTTCGCCGTTCGTGACCTCGGGAATCCGACTCGGCTCGCCGGCGATAACGATGCGCGGCTTCGACGACGACGACTGCCGCGAGGTGGGCCGGATCATCTGCGAGGCGCTGATCGAATCGCCGGACACGGGCGCGCTTCGCGGTCGGGTCGCCGCGCTCTGCGCGAAGCGCCCGCTCTACGAGGGATTCCGCGGCTATACGACCTACGTCGCGTGATCGAGCCTCGCCTGACGGTGGTCGAGCATCCGCTCGTCCAGCACAAGCTCAGCTACCTGCGCGACAGGGAGACCCCGACCGTCCACTTCCGCAAGCTCGCGAACGAGATCACGCTCCTCCTCACGTACGAGGCCACGAAGGACATGGCGACCGAGGACACGGAGATCGAGACGCCGCTCGAGACCATGACCGCGCAGCGGATCTCGGGCAAGAAGGTCGCCGTCTGCCCTGTGCTGCGGGCCGGGGTCGGGATGCTCGACGGTGTGCTCTCGCTCGTGTCGAGCGCGCGTGTCGGCTTCGTCGGGATGTACCGCGACGAGCAGACGCTCGAGCCCGTCCAGTACTACCTCAAGCTGCCCGACGACCTGGCGGAGCGGGACGCGATCGTGCTCGACCCGATGCTCGCGACGGGCCACTCGAGCTGCGCGGCGATCGGCGCGGTGAAGGACGCGGGCGCGCAGTCGGTGACGCTCGTCTGCATCGTCGCCGCGCCGCCGGGGATCGAGGAAGTGCACCGGCAGCATCCGGACGTGCACATCGTGTGCGCGGCCGTCGACCGGGCGCTCGACGAGCGCGGCTTCATCGTTCCGGGCCTCGGCGACGCCGGCGATCGGCTCTACGGCACGAAGTAGGCGCCGCCTACGTAGCCGGGTCGGAGCGCGTTCCGGCGAAGAACCCGGGTGCGACCGACTGGCGGAAGATGGCGTTGACGTCCGGCGATCCCTGGAACCGCGAGAACGTGCCCTCCGAGGCGATCTCTTCCGCGGCGGCGAGAGTTCCAGCCCACGCGGCTCGGGCGAGCGCGGCTCCGACGCTGATGCGGCGCACGCCGAGGCCGGCTGCCTCCGAGGCGGTCGTGAACGGCGCGTGGACGAGCAGGTTCACCGGCTTCGGGGCCACTGCCTCGACGACGGCCGAGATCTGCTCGGTGGTGCAGATCCCCGGCGCGTAGAGGCAGTCGGCGCCGGCGTCGGCGTAGGCCGTCAGCCGGCGGATGGTCTCCTCGAGATCGGGTCGGCCCGCGACGAATCCCTCGGAGCGGCCGGTGAGGACGACGCCGGTGCCGCTCTCGTCGATCGCGCGCCTGGCCGCGCGGATCCGTTCGACGGCGAGGTCGAAGGGGTAGAGCGGCGCGCCCGGGTCGCCGGTGGAGTCCTCGACCGACAACCCCGCGATCCCGGTCGCAGTGGCGAGCTTCACGTTCACCGAAACCCCGTGCGGATCGTCGGCGTATGCGTTCTCGAAGTCCGCGTTCACGGGAATCCGAGCCGCAGTGGCGATCTGGCGCAGGTGCGCGAGAGCCTCGTCGCGCCGGACTCCGTTGTCCGGGCGGGCCAACGTCCATGCGAAGCCGGCGCTCGTCGTGGCGAGCGCCTTGAATCCCATCTGCTCGAGTACGACCGCGCTACCGACGTCCCACGGATTCGGCATCACGAAGCAGCCCGCTTCGTGGAGTTGCCGGAACTCGTCCTGCTTCGTCATCGCCCCGAGACGCTAGCTTCTCCGGTCATGCCCGAGCGTGTGATCGTCTATGGCGTGACGGGCTCCGGCAAGACGTCGCTCGCCGAGCGTATCTCGGCGGCAACGGGCATTCCGTGGCACGCCGTCGACGAGCTGACCTGGGAGCCCGGCTGGGTCATGGTTCCGGACGAGGAGCAACGACGCCGGATCGAGGCGATCTGCAACGGCGAGCGCTGGATTCTCGACACGGCGTACGGAAAGTGGCTCGACGTCCCTCTCGCGCGCGCCGAGGTCGTCGTCGCGCTCGACTTCCCGCGCTGGCTCTCGCTCGTCAGACTCCTGCGCCGAAGCGTCGCCCGCTCGATCGACGGTCGCCCGATCTGCAACGGCAACCGCGAGTCGTTCGGCCATCTGCTCTCGCGGGACTCGATCGTCGGCTGGCACTTCAGGTCCTTCAACCGCAAGCGCGAGCGGATGCGGGCATGGGAGATCGACCCGGACGCGCCGGCCGTCCTCCGGTTCACGTCGCCGAGGCAGGTCGAGAAGTGGCTTGCCGAGCGACCGCTAGGAGAGCTTCTCGAGACCGTTGGCGACCCAGGCCCGTAGCTCGTCCGACTGCACGAACGGAGCGTCGTCGGCCTCGGCTCGCGCGAGAACGTCCTCGGCCGACGCATCGTCCCGCAACCCCGCGTAGAGGTAGATCAACGCGGACGAGCGAGGCCCGGTCCGACAGGTCACGAGCGTCGGCCTCGGGAGGCCGTCGAGCGCCTCGATCTGCCGCCGAGCGAGGTCGAGGTCGAGTGGCGTCGGCGGGTCGGACACGACACTCGCGGAAACGGGGACGGAGCGCTCGACGTCCGCGTACGACATGCCGCCCTCCATCGAGGCGAACTCCTCGCCGCAGAGGTAGAGCCACGAGGCCGCTCCCTTCTCGCGTGCGAAGCCCTCGGGATCGGCGATCAACCCGCGGTTGTGCATCAGATCGGCCGGCGTCGCGAACTCGCCCATCCGCCGATCCTACGCCCGTATGGTCTTGCCGCAATGCCTCTGTCCCCGCTGGAGCTCACGCGCGCGCAGATTCTCGCCTTCCGGCGGCGGGTCGGAGCACTCGACGAGCGGCTCCCGCCGGGTGCGCGGTCGCTCCGGAAGGCGGCGTGGGCGGGGCTGCAGGACAGCATGCCGCGGGCGGCGCTGCTTTCGATCCACGCGCGCGTCGACGGCGCGCACCCGGCGAGCTGGGAGGATCCGGCGCTCGTCCAGGTCTGGGGTCCGCGTTTCAGCGTCTTTGTCGTGCCTGCGCGCGACCACGCGATCTTCACGCTCGCGCGTCTGCCGGACGACGAACGCGGGCGGCAGAGGGCGGATGAGCTCGCGGCGCGAATGCACGCCTACCTTGCCGGGCGGCGGCTGACCGATCGCGAGCTCGGTCGAGGCATCGGCGTCGGCAATCGGATGCGGTACGCAACCGCGACCGGCACTGTGCTGATCCGCTGGGAAGGAGCGCGGGCGCCCGTCGTCTGGACGGTGCCGCGGCCCGATATCGACCCGTTCGAGGCTCGCCGCGAGCTCGCGCGCCGCTACCTGCACGTCTACGGCCCGACCACGCCGGACGCGTTCGCGACGTGGGCCGGCGTCGGGGCTGCAGAGGCGGGCGCCACGTTCGATTCGCTCAAGGGCTCACTCACGCCGGTGAGCACGCCGATCGGCGGGGCGTGGATCCTCTCCCGCGACGAGGCTGTGCTCCGCGAGCCTCCGGGAGCGCCGGCCACCGCACGCCTTCTGCCGAGCGGTGACTCCTACTGGCTCATGCAGGGAGCCGACCGAGAGCTGCTCGTCCCCCATGCCGCGCAGCGCGCATCGCTGTGGACGCCACGCGTCTGGCCCGGCGCCGTCCTCGTCTCGGGCGAGATCGCCGGAACGTGGCGGCGAGTGCAGGCGAAGCTCTCGATCGAGCCCTGGCGCAAGCTGACGCGCGCCGAGCGCGACGCGGTCGAGGTGGAAGCGCAGTCGCTCCCGCTCCCGGACGTCGCGGGCCGGCTCGCCGTCACCTGGGATTAGGGAAAACGCGGCCCGGCCGCGAAGTACGCTGACGGCGTGCTCGCGGCGACCAGCCCGCACCTCAGCGTTCTCGACCAGCTCGGCGATCACCTCAGCGTCATCTGGGGAGCCGTCGTCGCATGCGCCGTGGTCGTGCTCCTGACACCGGCCGTGGGTGGGATGGCGAGGCGGCTCGGTGTCGTCGACGCTCCGGGCGGCAGGCGAATCAACCAGCTGCCGGTGCCGCGCCTCGGCGGGCTCGCGCTCTTCCTCGGCCTGCTCGTCCCGGCGCTCGCGTTCCTTCCCGGCGGTCATCAGAACCGCGGTCTCCTCCTTGGCGCCGCGGTCGCGGTCACGGTCGGGATCGTCGACGACTACCGAGGGCTTCCGTGGTTCGGAAAGCTCGGCGGGCAGATCGCTGCGGCCGGCGTCCTGACCGGATTCGGCGTCTGGGTCGACCGGTTCACGTTCCCGTTTCTCGGCATCCACACGCTGTCGTCGGGCGTCGGGATCCCGCTCACCATCGTCTGGGTCGTCTCGATCATGAACATGGTCAACTTCCTCGACGGGCTCGACGGGCTCGCGGCGGGAGTTGCGGCGATCGCGGGACTCACCTTCAGTGTGATCGCGCTCTCGCTCGGCAAGACCGACGCGGCAATCCTGTCCGCGATCGTCTTCGGCGCCTGCCTCGGGTTCCTGCGACACAACTTCTATCCCGCGCGGATCTTCATGGGCGACTCCGGCGCGCTCCTGCTCGGCTACGTGCTCGCCGCGGTCTCGGTGCAGGGCCTCCTGAAGACGGCCGCGACCGTGGCCCTGTTCTTCCCGCTGCTCGTCCTCGCCGTGCCGATCGTGGACACGACCTTCGTCGTCGTTCGACGGCTGAAGCACGGGGAGCGGGTCTTCGAGGCGGATCAAGCGCATCTGCACCATCGCTTCCTGCGGCGCGGCTTCTCGCAGCGGCGGGCTGCGCTGACGATCTGGGGCTGGTGCATCACGCTCGCGGCCGCGGCGTTCGCGACCCGCTTCGTCCCGTTCCGCGCCCACGGCGTCTGGCATCTCTGGTGGACGCTGCTCGCCGCCGGGATCGCGTTCCTGGCGGTGCTGTTCTCCGTCTACGTCGTCTACGTGCTCGAGATCGTGAAACTCGGCAACCGGATCCAGCGACGACGCAAGCCCGGGGATCCGCTGCGGAAGAGCGCCTGAACCTCTCCTTCGACCGCCGCTACGCGGGCGGCGAGATCGGCGCGGAGCGGTGGCTCGACGAAGCCGGGCGGGCGTTCGTGCTGAAGCGGGGGAGAAGTGCGGCACGGGCCGCCGCAGTGACCGCGCGGCTGCGCGACCTCGGGTACCCGGCGCCTCGGTACGTCGACGTCGAATCCGACTGGGCGCTGCAGGAGGAGCTGCCGGGCGAGCCACTCGAGCCGTGGTGTCCGTTGCCCGACGAGATCGCGGCCGGGCTGCTCTCGTTGCTCGAGCTCCACGCCGAGCCGTTCCCGGCGCCGGTGCCGCCGGCGGGCTCGTGGCGGCGCGTCGTCGCGGCGTCGGTCCGGTCCGGCGCTCGCTCGTACCTGCGCCTCGCGGCGCTTCGCGAGCATTCAGACCGCTCGCGCGAGCTGCTAGCGCGCTGTCAAGACGCCGTCCGGCGCTTCGGCGAGCGCGTGCCGGAAGCGGACGCAATCGTCCACTGGGACTTCACGCCCGACAACGTCCTCGTCCACGGCGGCCGGGTCAGCGGCGTCATCGACTGGGAGGGCTCGCGTCCCGGGGATCCGCAGTTCGACCTTGTCACGCTCGCGTTCTACGCGCCCGGGACGCCGCGCCTCGAGGAGGCGGTCGGCTCGCTGGATGCGGGTCGTCGCGCGGTGTACCAGGCGCATCTCTGCGTCCGCCAGGCGGAGTGGTCGCTCCGCCGTCACGACGCTGCGACGGGCGAGCGGATGCTCTCGTACGCGCTCGAGATCGCTTCAGGCTTCGGCGCCGGCGACGAAGCGCGCTAGGAGGTCGTTGAACGGCTCGCCGAGGCGCTGAACCGAATGACCGGCGCCTGGGAGAACGGCGCGCTCGGCGCTCAGCCGCTCCTCGAGCACGTCGCACACGGCATCGAACGCGACGTGATGCGCGCCGGAGACGACGAGCTTCGGGAACGGAGCGCGCGCGAGATCGTCGAAGGGGATGACTGCTTCGGCCGGCGAGCGCTCGACCCTCAGCGTTCGCGCCCCTTGCAGCAACTCGGCCGTGAAGTCCCCCGGCGGCGACGACGTGCCGACGAGCGCGAGGAAGCCGCGCAGAAACTCCCCGGAATCGCCGGGCCCGTCGCTCCAGTGCCGGTCGATCGCGTCGATGAACTCGTTCACGCCGGGCCGGCCGCGCGCGATCCCGAACGCCGGCGGCTCGATCACCGTGAGCGAGCGCACGAGCTCGGGTCGCCGCGCGGCGGCGAGCAGCGCGATCAACCCGCCGTACGAGTGCCCCACGAGGTGCGTCCCGGGCACGAGAAACGATTCGAGCCAAACCGCCTCGTCCTCGAAATCGACCCGCTCGACGTCGGGCCCGGGAGGGAAGCCGCGCCGGTTGGGCGCCACGATGTCGACGCGGTCGGCAAGCGGTTTCTGGGCGCTCCAGGTCAGCTCCGCGTTGACGACGGAACCGTGCACGAACAACACGCGAGGTTGAGTATCCATGCGGGTTTCGAGTGTCACAAAGTACCCCTTCGCGGACGGCCTGGCGCTGGTATTCTCGCCTCGGATGGAGGGGACATCTCGCTCGTCGTTCCAGCCCGTGGAAGCGGGCGCAGTCCTGGCTGGCGCCATGGGTGTCTGCGGCGGCGCGGGCGCGCTCGCCGGCTGGGCTGCCGGGAACACGGGTTACGGCGCGCTTGCAGGGGTGGTCGTCGGGCTCCCCGCCGGCGTTTTCGCCGTCTATCGCAGGTTCAAGGGCTACTTCTCGTGATGAACGGGATCCTGTCCACGCCGCGACCCGTTCCGGGCCGCAGAGCGCCCATGCTCGCCGGAGCGGGCGTCGTCGCGCTCGCGCTGCCGGTCTTCCTCGTCGCCGGCTTCCCGCTGGGCGGCTGGGCGATCGCCGCGGTTCTCTGGGCCGCCGGCGAGGCGCTCGGGCTCTGGCTGGCGCGCGTGCCGACCGGCGCCGACCACCTCGGCTTCTCGGGACTCGTCGCGCTCGGCCACTCCTTCCGCGGCATCGGCGTGATAGTGGTGCTCGCTGCTGTAACTCTCGGCGACCGACACGTCGGGCTTGCGGCGCTCGCGGTATATGCACTCGCGTACTCCCTGTCGCTCGGTGTCTCGCTCCTCGAATACTTCGGTGGGGAGAAGCTCGGATGAGCGGACTGCTCACACTCGCCGGCACGTTCAATCCGGCGGACGAGTTCGAGCTCAAGCAGTGGGTCGGGATCCATCTCGGCCCGATCGACATGTCGATCAACAGGGCCGTCGTCTACCTCGCGATCTCCGCTCTCCTGACGATCCTGTTCGGGATCTTCACGATGCGCAGCCGCCTCGCATTGCTGCCGGGCCGACGGCAGACGGTCGGCGAGGCGCTGTACGAGCTCGCGCAGACGCAGATCGCGGAGCAGGGATTGCCGTCGAAGGCCATCGGCCGTTGGTTCCCCTACGTCGCAGCGCTCTTCCTCTTCATCCTCACGATGAACCTCGTGGGCTTCATCCCGTTGCCGCTGACCGGACAGACGTGGCACGGCGTGCCGACGTGGGGGATCTACGCCGTCACCTCTCAGCTGTCGGTGACGCTCGTGCTCGCCGTCCTCAGCGTGGTCTTCACCCACGTCGAGGGAGTCCGCTACAACGGGCCGGGCTACTTCAAGAGCTTCGTGCCGTCCGGCGTGCCGAAGGCGATGATCCCGATCATGGCCGTCCTCGAGACGATCTCGCACGTCTTCCGCGTGATCAGCCTCAGCGTCCGGCTCTACGCGAACATGGTCGCGGGCCACATGCTGATCCTCGTCTGCATCGGCCTGCTGTTCATCCTCTCCGGCGTCACCTTCTGGATCGCGACGCCGCCGTTTCTGCTGCTCGGCCTGATCTTCTATTTCTTCGAAGTCGTCATCGTCGTCGCGATCCAGGCGTTCATCTTCTCCGCTCTGACCGCCATCTACATCGGCACGGCCATCGAGCCGGCCCACTAAGGAGGAACCGGTGCTCCACCTGCTCGCTGCAACCTCAAGCACAATCAAGGCCGCTCAGGCGCTCGGCTTCGGGCTCGGCATGGGCCTCGGCTCACTCGGCGCCGGCATCGGCATCGGCACCGTGTTCGCGTCGATGATCCAGTCGGTCGCCCGCCAGCCGGAGCTGCGCGGCGAGCTGCAGGGAATCATGTGGCTCGGCTTCGCCCTCACGGAGGCGGTCGTGTTCTACGGCCTCGTCGGCGGCTTCCTCGGCTTCGTGCTCGTCAAGTAGATGCTCGTCGCCGTCTCCAGCCCGCTCACCAAGATCATCCCGGGGCTGATGATCTGGACGATCCTCTTTTTCCTGATCGTCTTCTTCGTCCTGCGTAAGTATGCGTTCGGCCGGATCCAGGGGATCATCGACGCCCGGCGTGAGGCCATCCAGCGCTCGATCGAGGCCGCCGACAACGCCCGCGACGAGGCGCAGCGGCTGCTCGAGGAGCACAGGAAGCTCATCGCGGAGGCTCGCAGCCAGGCCGAGTCGATTCTCTCGGAGGCGCGCAAGACGCGCGAGTCGATGGAACAGCGGATGCGCGCGGAGACGGAGACCGAGCGGCAGCGTCGGCTCGAGGAGACGCGCAAGGAGATCGCGGCCGAGACGGCGCGCGCGCTCCAGCAGATCCGCACCGAGGTCGCCGACCTCACGCTCGAGGCGGCCTCACGCGTCGTCGGGCGCACGCTCGACTCCGAGCGCGACAGCGAGCTCATCTCGGAGGCGATCGCCGGCCTCGACTTCTCCCGCCTGGAGGAGTCGGCCTAGCCGATGGCCGTCGCGCACCGCATCTACGCCGAAGCGATCTTCGGCGCCGCGAAGGACGCGGGCAAGCTCGCGCAGGTGCACGAGGCGCTGTCCGACTTCGCGGCTGCTGCGGCCTCCTCGCCGGAACTCCGCGCGGTCCTGCGCAACCCGCAGCTCGAGTCGAGCGCCAAAGCCAAGATCCTCGCCGACCTCGCGGGCGACGAGGAGCCACTGTTCACCAACTTCCTCCAGGTGGTGGCGGAAAAGGGCCGTGCGGCCGAGATCGAGGACATCGCGAAGGAGTTCGAGCGGCTCATGGCGCGCGAGGAGCGGCGCCTGACCGTCGAGCTGACGACGGCGCGCGAGTTGAGCGAGGCCGAGACGAAGGCGATCCTGAAGCAGATCGAGGACGCGGCCGGCCGCAAGGTCGAGGCGACGCAGAAGGTCGACGCCGCCCTCGTCGGCGGCATCGTCCTGCAGGCGGGCTCGCTTCGCGTCGACGCGAGCGTGCGCGGAAGGCTGGAACGACTGAGACAAGAACTCGTGAAGACCTGAGGAGCTGAGACGACTTGAAGCTGCGTCCCGAAGAGATCACCGCGATCCTGCGCGAGCGGATCGAGCAATACGACGTCGAGACCAACCTCGCCGAGGTCGGCACCGTCCTCCAGATCGGCGACGGCATCGCCCGCGTCTACGGGCTCGAGAACGCCGGCTCGCTCGAGATGCTCGAGTTCGAGCACGGCGTCACCGGCCTCGCCTTCAACCTCGAGGAGGACGACGTCGGAGTCGCGCTCTTCGGCGACTGGGAGCAGGTCAGCGAGGGCGAGCCCGCGCGGCGCACCGGTCGCGTTGCGAGCGTCCCGGTGGGTGAGGCGCTGCTCGGTCGCGTCGTCGATCCGCTCGGCAATCCGCTCGACGGGCGCGGCGCGATCGATGCCTCCGAGACGCGGCCGCTCGAGTTCAAGGCGCCGGGCGTCGTCGAGCGCCAGCCGGTGAAGGAGCCGCTCCAGACCGGCATCAAGGCGATCGACTCGATGACGAACGTCGGCCGCGGCCAGCGCGAGCTGATCATCGGTGACCGCTCGACGGGCAAGACGGCGATCCTGATCGACACGATCCTCAACCAGCGCGACACCGACGTGCAGTGCATCTACGTCGCCGTCGGCCAGAAGGCATCGACCGTCGCGGGCATCTACGAGCGGCTGCGCGAGGAGGGTGCGATGGAGTACACGACCATCGTCACCGCCTCCGCGAGCGAGGCCGCGCCGATCAAGTGGATGGCGCCGTTCGCCGGCTGCGCGATGGGCGAGTACTTCCTCTACAGCGGCAAGCACGCGCTCGTGATGTACGACGACCTCTCGAAGCACGCGGACGCGTACCGCCAGCTGTCGCTGCTGCTGCGTCGGCCACCGGGCCGCGAGGCGTTCCCGGGCGACGTGTTCTACCTCCACTCGCGGCTGCTCGAGCGCGCGTGCAAGCTGAACGACGAGAACGGAGCCGGCTCGCTGACGGCGCTGCCGATCATCGAGACGCAGGCGGGCGACGTGTCGGCGTACATCCCCACCAACGTGATCTCGATCACCGACGGGCAGATCTACCTCCAGTCGGAGCTCTTCCACTCGGGCGTCCGCCCGGCCGTGAACGTCGGCATCTCGGTGTCGCGCGTGGGCGCGTCGGCGCAGACGAAGGCGATGAAGAAGGTCGCCGGCCGCCTGCGGCTCGACCTGGCGCAGTACCGCGAGCTCGAGGCGTTCGCGCAGTTCGGCTCCGAGCTCGACCGCGCGACCCAGCAGGCCCTGACGCGCGGCGAGAAGATGGTCGCGACGCTCAACCAGCCGCAGTACGCCCCGTGGCCGATGGAGGAGCAGGTCGCGGCGATCTACGCCGGCAACGAGGGCTTCCTCGACGACGTCCCGACTGCGCAGGTCTCGCGGTTCCAGGACGAGCTGCGCGAGCACCTTCGCGCCGACGGCGAGGTCTACAAGCAGATCCGCGAGTCGGGCGAGCTGTCGGACGAGACCGCCGTGAAGCTGAGCGGCGAGATCGAGAAGTTCAAGAACGGGTTCAACGTCGAGGACGAGTCGCTCGTCTAGCGCGTGGCGTCTCTCCAGGACCTCCGGCGGCGGATCTCCTCCGTCCGCAACACGCGCAAGATCACGAAGGCGCTCGAGCTCGTCGCGGGCGCCCGGCTGCGGCGCGCGCAGAGCCGCATCGAGGAGATGCGGCCGTACGCCGACCGGATGCAGGAGCTGATGATCGGCACGGCCCGGGCGGCCTCCTCGTTTCGCAATCTCGCGCTCCTGCAGCAGCGCGACGAGGTGCGGCGCGTGGCGTTCGTCGTCGTGACGGGAGATCGCGGTCTCGCCGGCCCCTTCAACGGGCAGGTGCTGCGTCGCGCGTTCGAGCTCGAACGCCAGGCGCGCGCACGGGGGCAGGAGGTCGTGTGGCTCGCGGTCGGGCGCAAGGGCGCCTCGACGCTCCGCTTTCGCCGCTACGAGCTGACGGCGCAGTGGGCAGGCTTCGCCGACAAGCCTGGCTACAACGACGCGCAGGCGATCGGCCACAAGCTGGCCGAGCTGTACGAGGCGGAGGAGGTCGACCGTGTCGTCCTGCTCTACAACCGTTACGAGTCGGCCCTCGTGCAGCGAGTGACGGAGACCGAGCTGCTGCCGATCCGCGAGGACGTGCTGTCGGCGGAGGAGTCTATGCGCGACGAGGAGGGCCCGAGCGCGGACTTCATCTACGAGCCCGAGCCGGAGCAGATCCTCGAACGGCTATTGCCCGTCTACCTCGAGACCGAGATCTACCGCGCGTTGCTCGAATCGGCCGCCGCCTTCCTCGCCTCGCAGATGACGGCGATGCGAAACGCTTCGAAGAACGCGGGCGAGCTCATCGACACGCTCACGTTGCAGCTGAACCGCGCCCGGCAGGCCCAGATCACCCAGGAGATCCTGGAGATCGTAGCCGGCGCGGACGCCCTCGCTGGCTAGGAACACCCGAGCCACCCTCGCATGCGCCGGAAGATACCCCGTTCGAGGCTGGCGCAGGCGCCTCGCGACGTGTAGGAGCAAAGGGGATGAAGCGCGTCCTCGTCGTCTCGGCTGTGCTGCTCGTCGCGGCCGCTGCGTCGGCGCCGGCGTTCGGCAGCGCGATCATCGGCCGCAACGTCAGCCGACCGACGCTGTCGATCGACCGGCAGGGCAGAGCGCACGTCACCTACCGCACCGGGGGGCGGACGGTGAAGCTCACCGCCTGGGGCGCGATCAACGCTCGTGCCCCGAGCAGAACCGTCCCTCAGGTCAAGTTCCAGCTTCGGTACGGCCTGGGTGGCAACGGCGCCTGCCTGCCCTACGACGGGCCGCCGCTCGCCTGGCTCGTCAAGGCCTGCAAGGCGCCCGACGGCAGCTACTGGGCACTCCAGTCCTGGAAGCGCCTGATGCCGAACCACGGCGGCGCCCAAGGCGCCTGGGAGCTTCATCTGTCCCACTGGCGCGGCGCGCTCGCTCAGCTCACGATCTACCAGAACTGGGGTGTCGGCGGTGTCCCGCACATTTTCGGCCGGCTCACCTACAACGGCGTCGGGGTCTACGGCTTCAGCTCCACGCCGGCCGGCAACCCGCTCGACGGCTACGGGCGCAACGTGTACGTCGACACCTTCGACTCGGGATACGGGAAGGGCTGGCACCGCGAGAACAGCTTCCTCACGCACCACCAGGGGAACACGCTCGGCGACTTCTGTTACGGCTTCTACGACCAGGGCCATCCGAGCGGCAAGGGAACGAAGTACCGCGCCACCGTCGAAGGTCCCGGCGTGACGCCGGACATCATGTGGCAGGCGAACGCATCCGGCCCGTTCAACCAGGCCGTGCAAACTCAGATGCAGACGCTCGAGCGCAGCTGGGGCGACCCTAAGTGCCGGCAATGACGCGAACGGCTTCGCGAGCCCGAGCCGCCTTCACCGCGGCCGACAGCGTCGCGATGTCGTAGGCGCCGTAGTGGCGTAGCTCGTTCACGAAGAACGTCGGCGTTCCCGAGACGCCGGAGAGATCCGCGGAGTCGACGTCCTGCGCGACGCGGCCGGCGCCGGAGCGGGTTCGCAGATCCTCCTCGAACTGCTCGACGTCGAGGCCCAGCTCCTCGGCGTAGCGGAGAAGGTCGCGATACGAGAGCGCGTCCTGCCGGGCGAGCAGGAGGTCGTGCATCTCCCAGAACGCGTCCTGCTCGGCCGCGGCCTCCGCCGCCTCCGCCGCTCGCTGCGCATTCGGATGGACGTCGTTGAGCGGCAGGTGCCGCCAGACGTAGGCAACGTCGCCGAAGTCGCGCAGCAGCTCTCGCAGCACCGGCTCCGCCTGGCCGCAGAACGGGCACTCGAAGTCGCCGTACTCGAGCACGGTCACGGGCGCGTCGACCGGGCCGCGGATGTGGTCGCGCTCGGGGTCGACCGGATCCGCGAGGTCGACGATCAGCTCGGGCGTGCCGAGCAGCGCCCGGATCCGCAGCTTCCGCGGCAGCCGCTTCGTGCCGAGGAAGAGGAGCCAGGTGAGCCCCGCAGCCAGCAGCGCCGAGCTGAGCACGCCGACCTTCGCCTCGTCGAGACGGACGCCGTGGAACGCGAGCGACGCGATGAGCAGCGAGACGGTGAAGCCGATTCCCGCGATCGTCCCTGCGCCGGCGACCGAGGCCCAGCCGACGGGCGGGCGCAGCCGGCCGTGGCCGAGCTTCGTCGCGAGCCACGAGAGGCCGACGATCCCGACCGGCTTCCCGACGACGTAGCCGATCAGGATCCCGAGTGTCACCGGGGACGCAAAAGCCGTCCCGAGGAAGCCCAGGCTGAGGTGGACGCCGGCGTTCGCGAGCGCGAAGAGCGGCACGATCAGGTAGCTCGTCCACGGATGCCAGAGCGTCTGCAGCCGCTCGTTCGGCGAGACCGCCGTGCGCAGGGCCGAGCGCGCCGACTGCGCGAGGTCGCCGGTCGGCTGCTCCCGGAAGAGGCGGAAGAGGTCGGAGGCCCGCTCGAGGTCGGTTCGCTGCGCGGGGTACGCGAGCGCGATCACGCCGCCCATCAAGCCCGCGACGACCGGATCGACTCCGGCCTTGAAGAACGCGACCCAGACCGCCGTGCCGAAGACGAAATAGACGAGGCCGACGTGGATGTCCGCTGCGCGCACCAGCAGGATGCAGCCGAAAAGGCCGATCCCGACCAGAAGCGCGGTCCACTTGATCGTGCCGCTGTAGGCGATCGCGATCACGAGCAGCGCGACGATGTCGTCGACGACCGCAACCGTGAGGAGGTATGCACGCAGGCGGTCGGGGAAGCCGGGGCCGACGAGCGCGAGGAGACCGAGCGCGAACGCCGTGTCGGTCGACATCGCGGCTCCCCAGCCGTGCGTCGAGCCATGGCCGGCGTTGATCGCGAGGTAGATCGCGATCGGCACGACCATCCCGCCGATGCCGGCGAGCAGCGGGAGCGTCACGCGCCGCCGCTCGCGCAGCTCGCCGAGGTCGAACTCGCGCCTCGCCTCGAGCCCGATCACGAAGAAGAAGAGGGCCATGAGGCCGGTGTCGATCCAGCCGCGCAGATCCTGCGCGACACCCGCGCCGCCGACCGTGATCGAGAGCGTCGTCGTCCAGACGCGGTCGTAGGACGACGGGTCGGCGTTCGCCCAGACGAGGGCGGCGACGACGCCCGCGAGAAGAACTGCGGCACTTCCCGTCTCCGTGCGGAGGAAGGAGCGAAGCGGCGTCTGCAGGTTGCGCGTCCACGCCGTCCGTCCGGTGAACGCCGCCCCCGAGACGTCTGTTTCGGCCACCGCGCAAGCTTCGCAAACGCGGTCGGTTCCACCGAGGAGCCTCGAGCCGGGTCGGATAAGCTGCCGGTGCTTTGCGGCCGCCGCCAAGCGGCGCCGCGCGACCTTTATCTAGGGGAGATCGAGTGGCCGAGAAGAGCAACGGCAAGAACACGGGAAAGATCGTCGAGATCAAGGGTGTCGTGCTCGACGCCGTCTTCCCCGACCGCCTCCCCGAGATCTACCACGCGCTCAGCATCGAGGTCGCCGAGGACGGCGGCACGCGCGAGCTGATCGCAGAGGTGCAGCAGCATCTCGGCGACGACCGCGTTCGCGCAGTCGCCATGGACACGACCGACGGTCTCGCGCGCGGCGTCGAGGTCGTCGACACGAAGCAGCCGATCTCCGTGCCGGTCGGCGACGCGACGCTCGGCCGCATCTGGAACGTGATCGGCGACCCGGTCGACGGCAAGGAGCCGGCGAAGGGCGAGCGGTGGCCGATCCACCGCGACCCGCCGGCCTTCGGCGACCTTTCGCCGACGGTCGAGATCTTCGAGACCGGCCTCAAGGTCGTCGACCTGATCGCGCCGTACGTCCGCGGCGGCAAGGTCGGCCTCTTCGGCGGCGCCGGCGTTGGCAAGACGGTCCTCATCCAGGAGCTGATCCACAACGTCGCGCTGCAGCACGGCGGCGTCTCCGTGTTCTGCGGGGTCGGCGAGCGAACGCGGGAGGGCAACGACCTGATGCTCGAGATGGAGGAGTCGGGCGTCATGGACAAGGTCGCGATGGTCTACGGCCAGATGAACGAGCCGCCCGGAGCGCGCCTGCGCGTCGGGCTGTCCGGCCTGACGATGGCGGAGTACTTCCGCGACCAGGGCCAGGACGTGCTGCTCTTCATCGACAACATCTTCCGCTTCGTCCAGGCGGGTTCCGAGGTGTCGGCGCTGCTCGGCCGCATGCCGAGCGCCGTCGGCTACCAGCCGACGCTCGCGACCGAGATGGGGCAGCTCCAGGAGCGGATCACGTCGACGCGCACCGGCTCGGTCACCTCGGTGCAGGCCATCTACGTTCCCGCCGACGACCTCACCGACCCGGCCCCCGCGAACACGTTCGCCCACCTCGACTCGACAACCGTGCTCGACCGGAGCATCGTGGAGAAGGGCATCTATCCTGCGGTCGATCCGTTGCGCTCGACGTCGCGCGCGCTGCAGCCGGGCATCGTGTCCGGCGAGCACTACACGACGGCGACCCGCGTGCAGGAGGTGCTGCAGCGCTACCGCGACCTGCAGGACATCATCGCCATCCTCGGCATCGACGAGCTCTCCGACGAGGACAAGCTCGTCGTGCAGCGCGCCCGCAAGATCGAGCGGTTCTTCTCGCAGCCGAACTTCGTGGCGGAGCAGTTCACCGGCACGCCCGGCGAGTACGTGAAGCTCGAGGACACGATCCGCGGCTTCACCGAGATCCTCGACGGCAAGCACGACGACCTGCCCGAGCAGGCCTTCTACATGGTCGGCGGGATCGAGCAGGCGATCGAGCGCGGCAAGCAGCTCAGCGGGACCGAGCCCGAGACTGAGCCTGAGCCCGCCTAGGCATGCCCGACCATCCGCTCTTCCCGGTCTCGGTCGTCACGCCGGAGGGACCGGCGTTCGAAGGCGAGGCCGAGATGCTGATCGTGCCCGGTGACGCGGGGGAGATCGGCGTGCTCGCGCGGCACGCGCCGCTCGTCGCGATGCTGAGGGCCGGGTCGACGCGGGTCCATCTCGGCGACGGCGAGGTCCGCGAGTTCGCGACGGGGCCGGGCTTCTTCCAGGTGCTCGAGAACCGCGCGATCGCCCTCGTCGACGACGCAGTCGCGGCGGGCGAGATCGACGCGGCGCGGGCGCAGCGCCAGCTCGACGAGGCGCAGGCGGAATTGGAGAAGGTCGAGTCCGGCGAGTCCACCGCCGACCGCTGGCAACTCGAGCAGCGGATCCGGCACGCCGAGAACCAGCTGACGGTCTCCGGCGCTGGATAGCCTGGACACGCTGCGCGTTTCCGAACTGGGGCAAGGGGACTGCGCGGGCCGGAAAGCGTGGTTTCCGGCCCACTTCGTGCTGTGTTGGCTTGCGATGCTCTGGATGAGGGCCTTTCGCCGCTCTTTGCTTTCGCGGCCCCGAAGCGTGACTGCGGCTCAGGCGGCGGCGTAACGGTGCGTTACGCCGCCGCGACGGAAGAGCGGCCGGAACCGTGCGTCAGCCCCCTTTGTGCTCTCTGCACGGCGCAGTTCGGTCATCCACCGCATGGACGCTCTGCGTCCGTGCGGTACTCAGTAGCGGTCGAGCTCGACCAGGCGCTCGTCGCTGATCCCGAAGTGGTGCGCGATCTCGTGCAGGACCGTGCGGCGGACCTGGCGGCGCAAGAGCTCGGAATTGCCGTGGGTCATCCGCTCGATCGGGCCGCGGTAGATCGTGATCTTGTCCGGTAGCGCCCCCGTGTAGTACGGGCCACGCTCCCCGAGGGGGACACCCTGGTAGAGGCCGAGCAGCGGCTGCCCGGAAGGTGGCTCGTCCTCGACCGTCACGGCGATGTTGGACATGAGGTCGTGGATGTCGGCGGGCAACTCGTCGAGCGCGTCGCTCACGAGCCGGTCGAAGGCGGCCCCGTCCTCGATCACGAACGCGCCTCCGCCGGCACGCCGCCCTCGCGCAGCGCCTGCTGGAGTGGCTCGGTCATGGCTGCATCATGAATCGCAGCGCGCTCGTCGCCACGCTGCTCTTCGGCTTGTGACCGATGTGCACGTGGTGGACTCGAACGCTGTGCGAGCGTGACCGCGCGTCAGCCGACGCGGCTCGCGACTCGGGTCGTGCCCTCGTGCGCCGGAAGGTAGAGCCGCTCCACGTATTCGGCCACCATGCGCGCCGTGCCGAAGCGCGGCCCGAGCTCCGCGATCGACTCGCGCATCAGCTCGATCCAGTGCTGCGGCAGCCCCGCTCCGTCCCGCTCGTAGTGCGCCGGAAGCACCTGCTCCTCGAGCACCGCATAAAGGGCATCCGCGTCGGCCTCGTCCTGCTCGGCCTCGGTTTCCGCGCCCTCGAGCGTCTCGATCGCGAATCCGACCCGAGGCGAGTACGCCTCGGCCCACCAGCCGTCCAGGATCGAGCAGTTGATCACGCCGTTCAGGGCCGCCTTCATCCCCGAGGTACCGGACGCCTCGAGCGGCCGGCGCGGCGTGTTGAGCCAGACGTCGACCCCCTGGACAAGTCGCCGGGCAAGCGTCATCTCGTAGTCCTCGAGGAACACGACGCGCCCCGCCGCCACGGGCTCCCGCGCAAATTCCACCACGAGCTGGATCACGTCCTTGCCGCCTTCGTCCGCCGGATGCGCCTTGCCCGCGACGAGCACCTGGATCGGGCGGTCGGGATCGGCGAGCAGCGCCGCGAGCCGGTCGGGACGGCTGAAGAGGAGGCTGGCACGCTTGTACGTCGCGAACCGCCGCGCGAAGCCGATCGTGAGGACGTTCGGGTCGAGCTCGCGCGCGCCGCGAGTCCTCGCGACGAACTCGAGCAGCCGCTCCTTCGCGCTGCGGTGCGCGGCCCACAGGTCGTCCCCCGACAGCTCTCGCGCGCGCTCGAACTGCGGATCCGTGTCGCCGAGCAGGCTCTCGAGCTCGCCCGAGATCCACGTTCGCTGATGGACGCCGTTCGTGATCGAGGTGATCGGAACCTGATCGACGCGCCGCTCGGGCCAGATCCCGTGCCACATCCCCCGCGAGACCGCCCCGTGCAGCTCCGAGACGCCGTTCGCGTATTGGGCACTGCGAAGCGCGAACGGAGTGAGGCCGAACCCCCTCTCGTCCGCCGCCACCTTGCCGAGTGCCGCGAACTCGTCCCACGCGAGCCCGCACCGCTCGACGAGGCCCTCGAGGTTACGCCGAACGAGCTCCGGATCGAAGACCTCGTTGCCAGCCGGCACCGGCGTGTGCGTCGTGAAGACCGTCGACGCGCGTAGCCGCCAGAGCGCCTCCTCCGCCGTCAGGCCCTGATCCTCGACGAGCTCGCGCATCCGCTCGAGCTGGAGGAAGGCGGAGTGCCCCTCGTTCAGGTGGAAGACCGTCGGCTCGAGCCCGAGCCTGCGCAGCACGCGCACACCGCCGACGCCGAGCACGAGCTCCTGGCGCAGGCGGTTCTCGCGGCTCCCGCCGTAGAGGACGTCGGTGACGTCGCGCGCCCACTCGGGGTTGCCTCCGATCTTCGTGTCGAGGAGATAGAGGGAGACGCGCCCGACCTGCGCGCGCCACACGCCGAGCCGCACGGGCACGAGATCGCCGCCGTCGTCGGCGAGCTCGATCACCGGCGCCATCGGCACGAGCTCGAGCGGCAGGCGGCTCGGGTCGTTGCGGGGATAGCGCTCGACCTGCCGGTCGCCGTCGTCGAGTCGCTGCCTGAAGTAGCCGCGCCGGTAGAAGAGGCCGACGCCGACGAGCGGGACGCCGAGCTCCGACGCCGCCTTGAGATGGTCGCCGGCGAGGATCCCGAGCCCGCCGGAATAGACCGGCAGGCTCTCGTCGAGCCCGAACTCCGCGGAGAAGTACGCGACGAGCAGATCCGACGGCTCGCCTTGCGCGAGCCACCACGTCTCCGCACCTCGGTCGCGCGCGAAGCGACCCTCGACGCGAGCCAGTTGCTCGAGGTAGCCGGGCGTCAGCGCTCGAGCGAGATCCTCGTCCGTCAGCTCGGACAGGAGCGCGAGCGGATTGTGGTGCAGCTCGGCGAAACGCCGGGGCTCGAGCTCGGAGAACAGGAGCCGCGCCTCGGCGATCCAGGTGAAGGCGAAGTCGCTCGCAACCTCCACCAGCGCCGAGCGAAGCGTCGCCCCGTCGAATACCTCGACCACGAAGCGGCACCCTAACGACGGCCCAGGGCCTCGCGCGGCAGGTGACTGCTAGCGTTTCGGGTACCCGGAGAGCTTTGACAGGCAGCTTGGCGACCGGGTCAACAAACGCCTAAAGCGCCCGAGAGCGACGCTCCCGGGCCTCTGTGAGGAGACCAGTGCAGGACACACGGGAACGGCTCGAATCCATCCTCAGGCAGCGCATCGCGATCCTCGACGGGTCGTGGGGGGTGCTGCTGCAGCGCGAGGTGCGGGGGGAGGAGGGTTACCGCGGCGAGTGGTTCCGCGACCACAGCCACGACGTCGCCGGCGATCCGGACCTGCTCAACATCACGCAGCCGGAGCTGATCTCGCGGATCCACGGCGAGTACTTCGCGGCCGGCGCGGACATCGCCACGACGAACACGTTCACGGCGACGACGATCGGCCAGGCGGACTACGGATTCGACTCCGGAGTCGTCGAGGAGATGAACCGCCAGGGCGCTCTGCTCGCACGCGCCGCCGCGGACGAGTGGGCCGGGAAGACGGGCAGCCCGCGCTTCGTCGCCGGTTCCGTCGGTCCGCTCAATGTCGCTCTTTCGCTGTCGCCGAAGGTGGACGACCCGGCATATCGCGACGCGACGTTCGACCAGGTCGCCGAGGCGTACGCGCACCAGATCCGCGCCCTGCGCGAGGGCGGGGTGGACCTGCTCCTGATCGAGACGGTGTTCGACACGCTGAACGCGAAGGCCGCGATCGCCGCGGCGCAGGACCAGGCGCCGGAGCTGCCGCTCTGGCTCTCTTTCACCGCGGTGGACAGGAGCGGGCGGAACCTGTCCGGGCAGACCGTCGAGGCGTTCTGGATCTCTGTCGAGCATGCGAGCCCGCTCGTCGTCGGCGTCAACTGCTCGCTCGGCGCGTCCGAGATGCGGCCGTTCGTGGAGGACCTGTCCGAAATCGCCCCGACCTGGGTCGCCTGCTACCCGAACGCCGGGCTGCCGAACGAGCTCGGCCTGCACGACGAGCGGCCGGAGGATACGAGCCGCTTCCTCGGCGAGTTTGCCCGTGACGGGCTCGTCAACATCGTCGGCGGCTGCTGCGGGACGACGCCGGAGCACGTCCGGCAGATCGCGGCGGCGGTCGACGGCGTCGTGCCGCGCGAGGTACCCGAGCCACACGCCGCGACCTGCTACAGCGGTCTCGAGCTGCTCGAGCTGAGGCCCGACTCCAATTTCACGATGATCGGCGAGCGGACGAACGTGACCGGCTCGGCCCGCTTCCGCCGGCTCATCGAAGGCAACGACTACCAGAAGGCGACCGAGGTCGCGCTCGAGCAGGTGCGCGGCGGCGCCAACCTCCTCGACGTGAACATGGACGCGGATCTCCTCGACGGCGAGCGCGCCATGACGACCTTCCTCAACCTGCTCGCGACCGAGCCCGAGGTCGCCCGCATCCCGATCATGATCGACAGCTCGCGCTGGTCGGTGCTCGAGGCGGGACTCAAGTGCGTGCAGGGCAAGGGTGTTGTCAACTCGCTCTCGCTGAAGGAGGGGGAGGAGCCGTTCCTCGAGCAGGCGCGCCGCGTTCGCCGCTACGGCGCGGGCGTCGTCGTGATGGCGTTCGACGAGCAGGGACAGGCCGAGACCGTCGAGCGCAAGGTCGAGATCTCCCAGCGCGCGTACGAGCTTCTCGTCGAGCAGGTCGGCTTTCCGCCCGAGGATCTGATCTTCGACCCCAACATCCTCGCGGTCGCGACCGGGATCGAAGAGCACCGCGGCTTCGCGAAGGCGTTCCTCGAGGCGCTGCCGTTGATCAAGGAGCGCTGCCCGGGCGCGCGCACGAGCGGCGGCATCTCGAACCTGAGCTTCGCGTTCCGCGGCAACGACGTCGTGCGCGAGGCGATGCACTCCGCGTTCCTCTACCACGCGGTGCGCGCCGGCCTCGACATGGGAATCGTCAACGCCGGCCAGCTCGTCGGCTACGAGGACATCGATCCCGAGCTGCTCGAGCACGTCGAGGACGTGATCTTCGACCGGCGCGAGGACTCGACCGAGCGTCTGGTCGAGCTCGCGAGCCGCGTTCGCGGCGAGGCCACGCGGCGCGAGGTCGACCTCACGTGGCGCGAGGCGCCCGTCGAGAAACGGCTCGAGCACGCGCTCGTGCACGGCATCGTCGACTTCATCGAGGAGGACACCGAGGAGGCTCGGCAGCGCGCCGACCGGCCGCTCGATGTGATCGAGGGGCCGCTGATGGCCGGCATGCAGGTGGTCGGCGACCTCTTCGGCGGCGGGAAGATGTTCCTCCCGCAGGTCGTGAAGAGCGCCCGCGCGATGAAGCGCGCCGTCGCCTACCTCGAGCCGTTCATGGAGGCCGAGCAGGCCGCCGGCGGCGTCACCCGCGCGCGCGGCAAGGTGGTCCTCGCGACGGTGAAGGGCGACGTGCACGACATCGGCAAGAACATCGTCGGCGTCGTGCTGGGGTGCAACGACTACGAGGTGCTCGACCTCGGCGTGATGGTGCCGGCCGAGCGGATCCTCGACACCGCGATCGAGGAGGGGTGCGACGTCGTCGGGCTGTCCGGCCTGATCACCCCGTCGCTCGACCAGATGGTCGACGTCGCCCGCGAGATGGAGCGCCGCGGGATGGATCTGCCGCTCCTCATCGGCGGCGCGACGACCTCGCGCCAGCACACCGCGGTGCGGATCGCGCCCGCGTACTCGCAGCCGGTCGTGCACGTGCTCGACGCCTCGCGCGTGGTGCGCGTCGTCTCAGACCTGCTCGACCCGGTGCGGCGTGAGCGGCTCGACGACGAGAACCGCGCCGACCAGGAACGCCTCCGCGACCTCCATGCCGAGAAGGAGCGAAAGCCGCTGCTGCCGCTCGCCGCCGCCCGCGAGAACCGGCAGCTCGTCTCCTTCGCCGACCTTCCGGTACCCGAGTTCACCGGCCGTCGCCTCGTCGAGCCCGACCTCGCGACGCTTCGCGAGTACGTCGACTGGCAGTTCCTCTTCCACGCCTGGGAGCTGAAGGGACGCTTCCCGCAGATCCTCGACCAGCCCGCAGCCCGCGAGCTCTACGACGACGCGCAGCGGCTGCTCGACCGCATCGTCGACGAGAAGCTGCTCACGGCGCGCGGCGTCTACGGCTTCTGGCCGGCGGCATCCGACGGCGACGACGTCGTCGTGGACGACACGCGGTTCTGCTTCCTTCGCCAGCAGTCCGACTACGGCGACTCGCGGCCGAACCGCAGCCTCGCCGACTACGTCGCGCCCGAAGGAGATCACCTCGGCGCGTTCGCGGTCACCGCCGGCATCGGCGCCGACGAGCTCGCCGCCGACTACGCGGCCGAGCACGACGACTATCACGCGATCATGGTCAAAGCACTCGCCGACCGGCTTGCCGAGGCCTTTGCGGAGTACCTGCACGAGGTCGCTCGCCGCGCCTGGTACGAGACAAGAGAGAAGCGTCCGAACGACGAGCTGATCGCCGAGCGCTTCCGCGGCATCCGGCCCGCGTTCGGCTATCCGGCCTGTCCCGACCACTCGGAGAAGTCGAAGCTGTTCGCGCTGCTCGGCGCCCAGGAGGCCGGGATCGCGCTCACCGAGACGTTTGCGATGACCCCGGCCGCGAGCGTGAGCGGCATCTACCTCGCCCATCCCGACGCGCGCTACTTCTCCGTGGGTCGCATCGACCGTGACCAGGTCTCCGACTACGCGGCGCGCGAGGGCGTCTCGGTGGCCGAGGCCGAGACCCGGCTGAGGCCGAACCTCGGGTACGAGCCTGCGGAAGGTGAGACGAACGTGAGAGTCGTTTCAGCCTCCTCCGCAAGCTGAGCTATCCTCGGGCGAGGCGCTCAGGGTCGCGCCTGACTCTCGTATGCGGACGACGCTGAAGCGCGGAATCGGACGGGCCACCGGGCCCGATGGCAACGGCCACGCGGCCGCGCCGCCGCTCTTTGGGCCGGTCACGCGCTACCGGCAGCCCGGGCCGCCGCGGCGCTCGCTGACCGGGCGCATCGTCCGCGGCTTCGGCTGGCTCGTGCTCGCCGTCGCCGTGGTCGGAGCCGGAGCAGCGGGCGGCCTCTACCTCTACACCCACGAGTCGCTCGGCTCGCTCCAGGCGAAAGACAAGTCGACCGCCAACGCCAAGAACGCCTTGAAGGGGAACTCGAACGGCGTCGTCGATCCCTCCAAGCCGGCGGTGGCCCTGATCGCGGGCTACGACCACCGCGCCGGCACGGGGACGACGTCGTTCGCGGGCTCGAACTCCGACACGCTGATGCTCGTCCGGGCCGACCCGACGAACCACACGCTCTCGCTGCTCTCGTTCCCGCGCGATATGTGGGTCAACATCTACTGCCACGGCAACACCGTCTACACGCAGAGCCGCATCAACTCCGCGTGGTCGATCTGCGGCAGCAACGGGCCGTACGCGACGGTCGACACGATGGAGCACCTGACCGGCCTGAAGATCAACTACCTGATCACGCTCGACTTCCACGCCTTCAAGCAGCTCGTGAACAACCTGCACGGCGTGTACCTGAACGTCGACCGGCGCTACTACATCCCGCTCCACACCGGCACGTCCGCGATCAACCTCCAGCCGGGCTACCAGAAGCTCGACGGCGGGCAGGCTCTGTCGTACGTCCGCTTCCGGCACTTCGACAGCGACATCTACCGCACCGGCCGCCAGCAGCTTTTCATCGAGGCGCTCAAGGCGCGACTGAAGCAGCAGCTCTCGTTCTCGAACCTCCCGCTCGAGATCCCGAAGCTGATCGGCGTGCTCAAGCACAACCTCGAGTACGTCAAGGCGGGCGGCGGAGCCGTCGGGTTCAGTGAGCTCGAGTCGTACCTCGGCATCGCGTACCACCTGCCGCCGGGACACATGTTCCGCAACCAGATCCCGATCCAGGACTTCCACTTCTTCACGACTCCGGGCGGCGCCGACGTGGAGTCGGTCGCGCAGTCGGCGATCAACGCGGCGGTCGAGTCGTTCCGCAACCCGGACATCCGGCAGGGCCAGGCCGTCAGCAACCAGTACCTCGGCCGCAAGAAGCCCACCGCGACGAAGAAGAGGCACAAGCTCGCGAAGTCGGCGATCTCGATCCTCGTCCTCAACGCGGGGCACACGCCGGGCGAGGCGTCGAACACGACGTACCTCCTCGGGCAGCAGGGCTACAAGACCGCGACGCTGTCCTCCGGCAGGCCGGCGAACGCACCCTCCGTGGCGCGCGACACGACCGTCTACTACAACCCGGTCCTGCCCGGTGCGCAGCAGGCCGCGGCGCAGATCCAGCCGCTCTTCGGCGCCAACGCCAAGATCGCGCAGATGACCACGGGGATCGCGAACCTCGCCACGGACGCAGGGAACCCGCTGACGGTCGTCACGGTCGGGACGAGCTTCGGCGGCAAGCTCGCGGTGCCGCATCGCGTGAAGCTGCCGCCGAAGGTGCCGCCGCAGGTGAGCGACGGCGTCTCGGTGACCGCCCAGGCTCTGCGCAGCGTCCGGTCCAAGGCGCACTTCCCGCTCCGCGTGCCGCACCGCATCGCGGCCGGGTCGACGCTTTCGCAGCTCGAGGGCGTCCGAGCCTTCAAGCCGCTGCAGAACCAGCACGAGGTCGTGCTGTCCCTCGTCCTGCCGAGTCAGATCCAGTACTGGGACATCATCGAGACGACGTGGAGCTCGGCGCCGATCCTCGCCAACCCGACGCAGGTCATCCCCTACAAGGGGAACAAGCTCCTGCTCTACACGACCGGCGGCGCGATCCAGATGGCCGTTCTCAAGACGCCGCAGGCGAGCTACTGGGTCATCAACACGATCCTCAACCAGCTCTCGAACTCGACGATGCTCGCGATCGCCAAGAGCCTCGAACCGCTGGGCCGCTGACGGCCCCGACTACGCTGGGGGCCGTGAATAGGATCGCGATTTTCGGGGCCGGCTACGTCGGTCTCGTAACCGGCGCGTGCTTTGCCGACCTCGGCCACGAGGTCGTCGTGCGCGACGTCCTGCCCGAGCGCATCGAGGCGCTTCGAGCGGGCAAGGTGCCGATCTACGAGCCCGGCCTCGACGAGGCGCTCGAGCGAAGTCGCGAGCGGATCTCGTTCACGCTCGACGTGCGCGAGGCCGTCGACGGCGCGGACTTCCTCTACGTCGCGGTCGGCACGCCTCCGACCTACGCCGGCGACGCCGATCTGTCGGCGGTCTGGACGGTCGTCGACGAGCTCCCCGACGACGCGCGCGCGACCGTCGTCATGAAATCCACGGTTCCCGTCGGCACGGGCGAGAAGGTGCGCGCCGCGCTCGACTCGCGCGGCCTCGAGGCGGTCGGCTACGCCTCGAATCCGGAGTTCACCGCCGAGGGCACCGCGGTGCGCGACTTCATGGAGCCCGACCGGATCGTGGTGGGGGCGTTCGACGAGGCCGACGGAGACGCGGTCGAGGCGCTGCACGCGGGAATCGGCGCGCCGGTCGTGCGCACCGACGTGAACTCGGCGGAGATGATCAAGCTCGCGGCGAACGCCTTCCTCGTCACGCGGATCAGCTTCATCAACGAGATCGCGAACGTCTGCGAGCTGGTGGGCGCCGACGTGACGAGCGTTGCGAAGGGCGTCGGCCTCGACCACCGGCTCGGCCCGCACTTCCTGCGCGCAGGCATCGGCTGGGGCGGCTCGTGCTTCCCGAAGGACTCGCTCGCGCTGAAGCAACTCGCAGCGAACTCGGGCTACCACTTCCACCTCATGAACGCCGTCATCGAGGTGAACGAGCTCCAGAAGCGGCGCGTCGTCCAGAAGCTGCAACGGCATCTCGGGCGGCTGCGCGGGAAGCGGATCGCGCTGCTCGGGCTCGCATTCAAGCCGAACACGGACGACATGCGCGAGGCGCCGTCGCTCGTGCTCGCCTCGAGGCTGATCGCCGAGGGAGCCGAGGTGCGCGGGTACGACCCGATCGCGCGGCCGGACCTGCAGGGCGTCGAGCTCTGCGACTCTCCGCTCGAGGCCGTGACCGACGCCGACGCGGCCGTGATCGTCACCGAGTGGCGGGAGCTCCTCGAGTTCCCGAGCGAGGAGACGCGGCAGGCGATGCGTCACCCGCTGATCGTGGACGGTCGCAACCTGCTCGACGCCGACACGGTTCGGGCGCTGGGCTTCGCGTACGAGGGTGTCGGCCGCACCGTCTCGCCGCTCGACGTCTTCCCGGAGACGACCGAGCGCGATCCGGAGACGAGCGAGTAGTGGAGGCTCTCGTGCTCGGCGGGGGCAAGGCCGAGCGGCTGGGCGAGGCGGCGCAGGGAATGCCGAAGCCGCTCGTGCCGGTGGCCGGGTTCCCGCTCCTCGGCTACACGGTCTCGCGGCTCGTCGGGGGCGGCGTGAGGCGCGTGATCGTCGCGTGCCGTGCGGGAGATGAGGAGACGTTCGTTCAGGCGCTGTCCGGGCTCGGCGCCGAGGTCGAGGCCGTGGGGGAAGAGGAGCCGCTCGGCCGCGGAGGCGGTCTCAGGCTCGCAGCGACGCGACGGCGGGAAGAAGGGCCGGTGCTCGCGCTCAACGGCGACGAGCTGCTCGACGTCGACTTCGCGGCGCTCGTCGCCGAGCACGACCAGAGCGGCGCGGCCGCGACGCTCGTCGTGGCGCAGGTCCGCTCGCCGTTCGGCGTCGTCGAGGTCGATGACGACGAGACGATCACGGGCTTCCGGGAGGCGCCGTTGCTCGAGCAGTGGGTCAACTCAGGCGTCTACGTCCTCGGCGAGCAGGCGCTCGCGCTCCTGCCGGAGAAGGGCGATCACGAGCAGTCGACCTTCCCGCAGCTCGCGGGCGAGCGGAGGCTGCACGCGCACCGGCACCGCGGCGTCTGGCACACGGTGAACACTCCGAAGGATCTCCGCCGCGCCGCAGAGTTCGTGGACCAGCACCCGGAATGGCGCCCGCAGAGGCAGCTCGCGTGACGCTCGACTCGCCGAACTACGGCTCGCTCGACCGCTTCGCCTTCGAGCCGCGCAAGGTCGAGAAGCCGTGGGGCTGGGAGCTGATCTGGGCCGTGGCCGACGCGTACGTCGGAAAGATCCTCTTCGTCGCGGCCGGCGAGTCTCTCTCGCTGCAGTTCCACCGGGAGAAGGACGAGAGCTGGTACGTCGAGAGCGGTCGCGCGCGGCTCGAGCTCGGCGAGGCCGGCCAGGAGGCGCTCGACGAGGAGATCGTCACAGCCGGCGCGTGCTTCCGCTACCGGCCCGGCACCGTCCATCGCCTAACCGCGCTCGAGGACACGACGATCCTCGAGGTCTCGACCCCGCATCTCGACGACGTCGTCCGGCTCGAGGACCGCTATGGACGCGAAGGCACCAGCGCGCCCTGAGCGCGTCCTGCGCTGGGACGGCTGCGTCAACGTCCGGGACCTGGGCGGGCTGCCGCTCGCGGACGGCGGCGAGACCGCGTACCGCGTCGTCGTCCGCGCAGACTGGCTACCCGGCCTGAGCGAGACGGGGCGGCGTGAGCTCGTGGACTACGGCGTCTCGGTCGTCGTCGATCTGCGGCCCGAGCGAGAGGACGCCGAAGACGACTACGACGCGCTTCCGGTTCCCGTCGTCCGCCAGGCGATGGATCCTCGGCCCGTTCATGCCGCCTGGCACTGGCCGTCGATGCGCGAGGCGTATCTCGCGCTCGCCGACCACTACCGCGCCGAGTTGGCGCAGGCGCTGACGATCCTCGGCGACGCCGATCCGCCCGCCGCGGTCCACTGCGCGGGAGGTCGAGACAGGACAGGCATTGCGTGCGGGATGGCGCTCTGGCTGGCCGGCGCCGAGCCGGGCGCGATTGCCGCCGATCACGCGCTGAGCGACGAGAACTGGGCGCCTCACAACTCCGAGTGGATCGCATCGGCTCCGGATGAGCAAGAGCGAGAGCGTCGCCTGCGGATCCTGGAACCTGCCGGACAGCCGCTCGTGGAGGTGCTCGAGGAGATCGAGGCAACGGAGGGGATCCGGAACTGTCTCCTCGCCGCGGGCGCCGACGAGGCGGCACTCGACCGGCTTGTCGCGAGATTGCGAGGCGACGCATGAGCGAGCAGTACGCAACCGACGTCAACCTCCGCGCGCGGATCGATCTCCACCAGCGCTTCTCCACGGCCACGCAGGACTGGCATCGCTGGCTCTTCGACCGGGTTGCCCTTCCCGCAGGCTCACGGGTTCTCGAGGCGGGCTGCGGGCCGGCTGAATTCTGGAAGCGCAATCTCGACCGGCTCGACCCGAGCTGGCAGCTGACCCTGAGCGACCGGTCACCGGGCATGATCGACGTCGCTCGCGCCGTGCTCGGCGATCGGGCCGACTACGTCGTGGCGGACATCGAGGATCTTCCCTTCGACGGAGAGACATTCGATGTGGTCATGGCCCATCACATGCTCTACCACGTCCCGGATCGGCCGCGCGCGTTCGCCGAAATCAGGCGCGTGCTCGTCTCGGGCGGCGTCTTCCATGCAGCGACGAACGGTGACGGGCACTTGCAAGAGATGGGCGAACTCAGTGCGGGATGGTGGCCATTCGCCCGGCATGTCGACGCATTCGGGCTCGAATCCGGGCCGCCGCAGCTGGAGCCGTTTTTTGCTGACGTGCGGGTCGAGCGATGCGTGGATGACCTCGAGATCACGGACGTGGAGCCAGTCCTCGCATACCTCCGCTCGAGCGAGCGATACGACGGGCGCGAGCTCGAGGACGAGCGGGCAGCCGTCGAGGCTGCGATTGCCCGCGACGGTGTTTTCTTCGTCCGAAAGTCCGGGGGTCTGATCAGCTGCCGCAAGCCTTGACACAGCTGTGTTAAGGTCGAACCGATGGATCCGCTCCACGTCGGCCCCGCGGCCGCCCGCACCGGGTGGTCTGCTCGGATGCTCCGCTATCTCGAGCGGGCCGGGCTCGTCGTCCCGTCGCGCACGCCCGCCGGCTACCGGCTCTACGGCCTGCGCGAGCTGAACCAGCTTCGCTCGCTCGCCGAGCTGCGGAGCCGCTTCAGCCTCGGGATCGGCGACATCGCGTTCGCCGCACGGCTCCGTCGGGAACCCGAGCTCCGGACCGCGATCGACGGCTGGCTCGCAGACGTCGAGGACCAGGTCGGTTGGGTCGAGTGGGAGCAGCGCAAGCACGAGCGGCTCCTGGCCGCGTAACCGAGAAAGGACTTCATGGCAGCCACGCAGCGCTACGACGTGAAAGATCTCACCCTGGCGGAGGAAGGCCGGAGGCGGATCGAATGGGCGGACCGGCAGATGCCGGTGCTCGCCGCGATCCGGGAGCGATTCGAGGCGGAGCAGCCGCTCGCCGGCCTGCGCATCTCCGCCTGCCTCCACGTCACGACCGAGACCGCGAACCTCATGCGGACACTCAAGGCGGGCGGCGCGGACGTCGTCCTCTGCGCGTCGAATCCGCTGTCGACGCAGGACGACGTCGCCGCCGCGCTCGTGTCCGACTACGACGTGTCCGTCTTCGCGATCAAGGCCGAGGACAACGACACCTACTACGCCCACATCGAGGCCGCCGTCGACCACAAGCCGCATTTCACGATGGACGACGGCGCCGACGTGATCGGCGTCCTCCATTCGGCGCGCCGCGAGCAGCTCGGCGAGATCATCGCCGGCACCGAGGAGACGACCACCGGCGTGATCCGGCTCAAGGCGCTCGAGGCGGAGGGGAAGCTCGGGTTCCCGATCATCGCCGTCAACGAGGCGCAGACGAAGCACATGTTCGACAACCGCTACGGCACGGGCCAGTCCACGATCGACGGGATCATCCGCGCGACGAACGTCCTCATCGCCGGCAAGCGTTTCGTCGTCTGCGGCTACGGCTGGGTCGGGCGCGGCGTCGCCTCGCGGGCCCGCGGGATGGGCGCGCACGTCATCGTCACCGAGGTCGATCCGCTCCGCGCGCTCGAGGCGACGATGGACGGGTTCGAGGTGCTGCCGCTCGAGAAGGCGGCCGAGGTCGGCGACCTGTTCTGCACGGCCACCGGCAACAAGCACGTGATCGCGCGCGAGCACATGGAAGTGATGAAGGACGGCGCGATCCTCTCCAACACGGGCCATTTCAACGTCGAGATCGAGATCCCGGCGCTGCGCGAGATGGCGGTCGAGACGAAGAAGGCGCGCGAGTTCGTCGAGGAGTTCACGCTCGTCGACGGGCGGCGGCTCTACCTCGTGGCCGAAGGCCGGCTCGTCAACCTCTCGGCGGCCGAGGGGCACCCGGCGCTCGTGATGGACATGTCCTTCGCGAACCAGGCGCTCGCACTCGAGTTCGCAGCGCGCAACGCGAGCGAGCTCGATCGCAAGGTCTATCCGGTGCCGGCGGAGATCGACAAGGAGATCGCCCGCCTCAAGCTCGAGACGATGGGTGTCGAGATCGACACGCTGACGGAGGAGCAGGCGCAGTACCTCGCGTCCTGGGACGAAGGAACCTGAGCCCTCCCGACATGCTCCGTTGAGACATGGCCGGTACCTGGTACCGGCCGTGTCTCCCTTGGACGTGGCCCGCGCGGAGGTACTCGTATTCCCAGCGTTCTCGCGTGCTACCTCCGGCTCGTTCGGCCGTGTCCGGAACCAGGTTCCGGACACGGCTGCTTGCGACCCCGCCTAGACTCGGGCGATGCTTGACAGAAGGCAGTTCGCGGAGTCGGCGCCGCGCGCGTGAAGGCCGTGATCCTCGCGGCCGGCTACGCGACGCGGCTTCGCCCGCTGACCGAAGACGTCCCGAAGCATCTCCTCCCGGTCGGCAACCGGCCGATGCTCGATTGGGTGCTCGACCGGGTTCGAGCGGTGCACGAGGTCGATGGAGTCCACCTCGTCACGAACGGCCGCTTCGCGCCCGCGTTCGCGCGCTGGGCCGAGTCGCACGACGTCGTCGTGCACGACGACGGGACGACCTCGAACGAGGACAGGCTCGGCGCAGTCGGCGACCTCCGGCTCGTGATCGACGCCGCCGCGCTCGACGGTGAGGAGCTGGTCGTCCTCGCCGGCGACAACCTGTTCGAGTTTTCGCTCCCTCGATTCGTCGGGTGGTGGCGGGACAGGCCTCAACCGGCGAGCGCGGTCCCGCTGTACGACGTCGGCGACGTCGAGCTCGCGACGCACTACGGGATCGCAGCCACCGACGGCGACGACCGCATCGTGCAGTTCATCGAGAAGCCGAGCGACCCGCCCTCGACGCTTGCCTCGACTCTCGTCTACCTCCTGCCGCCCGAGCACGTCCGGCTCGTGGCGGCGTACCTGGAGGCAGGGGAGAGCGCCGACAACGCGGGCAGCTTTCTCGGCTGGCTTGCACGCAACGAATCGGTCTACGGCTATCGCTTCGAGGGAGCCTGGTTCGACATCGGGAATCACGACCAGCTGCTCGAGGCGGACAACCGGCTGCGGCGGCTGACCGGGCTGCCCGAGCGGAAGTCGTACAGCCTCGACTGAATCGACACCCTTCCGGCGCACGTCGCGCCATAGCCTCGAGTCGTGCTCGACCTGCTCCTGCCGCAGCGCTGCGTGGTTTGCGGTGGCGGCGGGCGGCAGCTCTGCGTGGGCTGCCGCGAGGAGCTGCGGCGGATCGAGCCGCCCCTGTGCGAGCGCTGCGGCGCGCCGACGGCGTGGCCGGTCGAGCGGTGCCGCGAGTGCGCCGGGCGGAGGCTCGGCTTCGCGTCCGCTCGCGCCGCGGTGGCGTACGACGACGCGTCGAGGCGATTCGTGCACGCCTGGAAGGAGCGCGGGTTGCGCCGGCTCGCCGCCGAGGCTGCGGCGCTCGTCGTCGGGCACGTTCACGCGCCCGACGTGGACGCGCTCACCTTCGTCCCCTCGGATCGCACCCGACGTCTCGAGCGGGGCCACAACCCGGCGGAACGGCTCGCGCTCGAGCTCGCGGCTGCGTGGGAGCTCCCGTGCCTGTCGCTCCTCGAGCGCACGCGCGGCGGCCGGCAGCGCGGGAGCTCCGCGACCGAGCGGCGGTCGGTGCGCGGCGCGTTCCGCGCGACCGGTGCCGCACCGCGCAAGGTCGGGCTGATCGACGACGTCTACACGACGGGCGCCACCGCCGCCGCCACGGCGGCAGCCCTCCGCGCCGCCGGCGCGCGCCGGGTCGACGCGATTGCGTTCGCCCGAGCGCTTCGCCGGAGCTGATCGCGGTAGCCGCGAGCGCGATTAGGGTACGAGGCACCGCACAGACCGCTACGGGGGAGGCGTTCGATGCAGCTCAACGTCAAGGGAAAGAACCTCGAGGTGAGCGAGTCGATCCGGAGCTACGTCGAGCGACGGCTCCGGAAGCTCGACCGGCGCGTCCACGAATTGACCGAGGTCGAGATCGAGCTGGCAGTCGAGAAGAACCCGTCGATCGCGGAGTCGCAGGTCGCCGAGGCGACGGTTCATCTCAAGGGCCAGACGCTGCGGGCACGCGAGACGGCGCACGACATGAAGGCTGCGATCGACGAGCTCGCCGACAAGCTCGTCCGCCAGGTCAAGGACACCCACGACAAGCGCGTCCACGGCCGCAAGCACGTCGACGAGCCGCCGGTTCCGGACCCGGCCCAGGTGGAGCTTCCCGAGGCCTAGTTGGGGCTCTTCCGCCGCCGTAACGAGACGCTGAACGAGCAGCTCCTCCGCGAAGCGGGGCTCGACCCGGCGCAGATTCTCGGCGACCCGGGCCAGAAGCCCCCGCCGGTGGAGCTTCCGCTGTCCACGCTCGCCGCGGCCGGCGTACCCGATGGATCGAGCGTCGGCCCGAAGGAGTGGGACGCCGCGGTCACCGCTCAGGCTCCGGCGCTCGCCGGAAGCCGGATCGAGTTCACGACGATCCCGAACGGCGATCTGATCGTGAACGACGAGACGGGCGACGTCGATCTCTCGCCGCTCGCCGACGCCGTCGAGCAGCGCGTGCAACCGCCGTACAAGGCGACCGCGCAGCGGCAGGGCGGCGATCTGTGGGCCGTCGCCGCAAAGCGGATCCAGGTCGCCCGGATCTCCTTCCCGGAAGGAGACAAGCTCGAGTTCTCGCACCGCGACGACCAGGGCGAGTTTCGCGTTGACGGCGAACCGAGCGACGCGCTCGTCCCTCCCGAGCTCGAACGGCTTGCGGAGACGTCGGGCGACAGCTTCTACGTCGAGGCGGAGCGGATCGACGGCGACCTCTGGGAGGTTCGGGTAACGCCGCTCTAGCCGTCGCTACCCTTGGACGCGTGGAGATCGGCAACCTCGAGAAGGTTCTCCGGGTCGGCGAGGGCCGCCGCCTCAAACGGCTGCAGGAGCAGGCCGCGTACATCACGTCGCTCGAGCCGGAGTTCGAGCAGCTGACCGCCGACGACCTGCTGGGCAAGACGGCGGAGTTCCGGCAGCGGCTCGAGAACGGCGAGACCCTCGACGACCTCGTCTTCGAGGCGTTCGCGGCCGTCCGCGAGGCGCGCAAGCGCGCGTCGGACCAGCGCATGTTCGACGTGCAGCTGATGGGCGGCATCGTCCTGCACGAGGGCGACATCGCCGAGATGAAGACCGGCGAGGGCAAGACCTTCGTCGCGAGCCTCGCCCTGTATCTCAACGGCCTTGCGGGCCGCGGCGCGCACCTCGTGACCGTCAACGACTACCTCGCCCAGCGCGACGCGGAATGGAACCGCCCCGTCTTCGAGTCGCTCGGCATGAGCGTGGCCTACATCGAGACGATGATGCCGTTCGACGCGCGGAAGGCGGCCTATGCGGCCGACATCACCTACGGGACGAACTCCGAGTTCGGCTTCGACTACCTGCGCGACAACATGGCGGTCTCGCTCGACGGCCTCGTCCAACGCGGCCATGCCTACGGGATCGTCGACGAGGTCGACTCGATCCTGATCGACGAGGCCAGGACGCCGCTCATCATCTCCGGCGAGCCCGAGCAGGCCGCGCAGATCTACAACGACTTCGCACGCGTCGCCAAGCAGCTCATCCCGTTCCGCTCGTCGCCCGGCGACCCGAAGGGCGCGGCCGAGGAGGCGGGAGCCGACTTCGAGTTCGACGAGAAGCACAAGACCGTCGGCGTGACGCCGCAGGGCGTGGCGAAGGTCGAGCGGGCGCTCCGCATCCCGAACCTCTACGCGCCCGAGAACACGCAGCTCGTCAACCACCTCTACCAGGCGCTCAAGGCCGAGTCGCTCTACCAGCTCGACATCGACTACGTGATCCAGGACGGCGAGGTGAAGATCGTCGACGAGTTCACCGGCCGGATCATGGAGGGGCGGCGCTGGTCGGACGGGCTCCACCAGGCGGTCGAGGCCAAGGAGCGGGTGAAGATCAAAGAGGAGAACCACACCTGGGCGACGGTGACGCTCCAGAACTACTTCCGCCTCTACGAGAAGCTGGCGGGCATGACCGGCACCGCCGAGACGGAGGCGAGCGAGTTCGCGAACACCTATTCGCTGCCGGTCGTCCCCATCCCGACCAACCTCCCCCTCGTCCGCACCGACGAAGCGGACTTCGTCTTCAAGACCGAGGCGGCGAAGTTCGCCGCGGT
>DATGEB010000002.1:0-66639 GCA_035310545.1 Gaiellaceae bacterium | reverse complement strand
CCGCGCCATGCGGCAGGCCATGACCCGCTGCATGCGACTGAATGGCCGGGGAATCAAGATTCAAGTGTCCGGAAGACTGGGCGGATCGGAGATTGCGAGGACCGAGGGCGACAAGGTCGGAAAGATACCGCTTCATACGCTTCGCGCCGACATCGACTACGGCTTTGGAGTCGCTCGCACCATGTACGGTTCGATAGGAATCAAAGTTTGGGTGTACAAGGGCGAGGTGCTTCCCGAGAAGAGACTTCAGGCCGAAGGTGGGCGAAGACGAACCCAGGAAGCCGAAGAGGCCCAATATAGCGGCCCGCAGCTCGATTAAGAGAGTTAAGAAACATGCTACTCCCGAAAAGAACCAAGTTTAGAAAACAGCATCGAGGCCGAATGGCCGGGACCTCTTCGCGAGGTAACACCATCGCCTTCGGCGACTACGGCCTGGTCGCGATGGCGGCGGACTGGATCACGAGCCGGCAGATCGAGGCGGCCCGTATCGCCATGACCCGCCACATCAAGCGCGGCGGCAAAGTATGGATCCGCATCTTCCCCGATAAGCCGATCACCAAGAAGCCGCTCGAGACCAGAATGGGCAAGGGAAAGGGCCCCGTCGAAGGATGGGTCGCCGTGATCAAGCCCGGCCGTGTGATGTTCGAGCTTGCCGGCGTTCCGGAGCCGCTCGCCAAAGAGGCGCTCCGCCTCGCCGGCCAGAAGCTCTCCGTGAAGACGAAGGTCGTGAAGAGAGAGGAAGAGCTCTTTTGACGAGGGCATCCGAGCTACGGGACATGACCGACGACGAGCTGGAGCACCGGCTCGCGGAGCGACGGCAGGAGTTGTTCAACCTCCGTTTCCAGTCGGTCACGGGCGCGATCGAGAACCACGCGCGCCTGAAGCTGGCGAAGCGCGAGATCGCGCGGATCCTGACGGTGGTCAATGAGCGTGAAGCAGAGAAGGCGAAGGCAGCGAATGGCTGAGAAGAACGAAGAACAAAACGAAGAGCAGATCGAGGAGACTCCGGCTGAGCCGGAGTCGGTGGAGGAGACCTCCGCCGCGGCCGAGGCGCCCGCGGAGGAGCCTGAGGCTGCAGCCGAAGACGCTGCGCCGGAGGAGCCTGCTGCGGAAGAGCCGGCGGCCGAAGAGCCGGCAGCTGAAGAGCCTGCGGCCGAGGATGCGGCACCCGCACCCCAGTCGGAGCCGAAGAAGAAGGGCAAGCGCCTGCCGCGCCGGCTGCGTCCGCAGAAGACGCGTCGCCGCCCTTCGCCCAGCGCCGAGCGGAAGCGGATCACCCGCGAGCCCAAGCCCGAGCACGATCGCGGCCGGCGCCAGGAGCGTCGCGGCATCGTCGTCTCGAGCGCGATGGACAAGACGATCGTCGTCAAGGTCGACGTGATCACCTCGCATCAGCGCTACAAGAAGGTCATCCGGCGCAGCGTCAAGTTCCACGCGCACGACGAGCAGAACGAGGCGAAGATCGGCGACGTCGTCCGCATCGTCGAGACGCGCCCGCTCTCGAAGACGAAGCGCTGGCGGCTCGCCGAAGTCGTGGAGGCCGCGAAGTAATGACGCTCGGTCACCTCACATCTCGCAAGGAGGCCGAGCTGTGATCCAGCAGGAATCCCGTCTGAGGATCGCCGACAACACCGGCGCCCGCGAGATCCTCTGCATCCGGGTCAAGGGCGGCCATCACCGCCGCTACGCCCGTGTCGGCGACATCATCGTCGGCACCGTCAAGACCGCGACGCCGCAGGGCGCCGTCAAGAAGGGCGAGGTCGTGCAAGCAGTCGTCGTTCGGACGAAGAAGCCGTTCAATCGCGACGACGGCACGACGATCGCCTTCGACGAGAACGCCGCGGTGCTCATCGACCAGCAGCGAAACCCGCGCGGGACGCGCATCTTTGGCCCGGTTGCCCGCGAGTTGCGCGAGAAGAATTTCATGAAGATCGTCAGCCTGGCCCCGGAGGTGCTCTAGCAGTGGCTCAGACCATGAAAGTACGGAAGGGCGACCGCGTGCAGATCCTCCGCGGGAAGGACGCGGGGAAGGAAGGGCGCGTGCTCGAAGCGCTGCCCAAGGAAGGCCGCGTCATCGTCGAGAACATCAACGTCGTCAAGCGGCACCGCCGGCCGCGACCGATCCAGAACACGACCGGTCTCGGCGGGGCGCAGATCATCCCGGGCGGGATCATCGAGCTGCCCGCGCCGCTTCCGGTCGCGAACGTCATGGTCGTCTGCCCGAGTTGCGGCAAGCCGAGCCGCGTCGGGACGATCCAGAAGACCGTCAAGGACAAGCAGGTTCGCATCCGCGTCTGCAAGAAGTGCGGGGAGGAGATCGACGGATGAGCGCTGTCGAGACGTTCACGCCTCGCCTGAAGGAGCAGTACGAGAACGAGATCCGGCCGCGCCTCAAGGAGGAGCTGGGCCTGGCCTCGATCATGCAGGCGCCGCGCATCCAGAAGATCACGCTGAACATGGGCGTCGGTGAGGCGAAGACCGAGTCGAAGCTCCTCGACTCGGCCATCGAGGAGCTGACGACGATCGCCGGGCAGCGCGCCCAGGTCCGGAAGGCCCGCAAGTCGATCGCGCAGTTCAAGCTGCGCGAGGGGATGGCCGTCGGCGCTCGCGTCACGCTCCGCGGCCCGCGGATGTACGAGTTCCTCGACCGGCTCGTCTCGATCGCGCTGCCTCGGATCCGCGACTTCCGCGGCCTCAATCCGCGCTCGTTCGACGGCCGCGGCAACTACTCGCTCGGCGTGCGCGAGCAGCTCATCTTCCCCGAGATCAACTACGACGACATCCAGCAGGTCCGCGGTCTCGACGTCACGATCACGACGAGCGCGCAGTCGGACGAGCACGCCTTCGCGCTGCTGCAGGCGCTCGGCCTGCCCTTCGCGGACAGCGACAGGAGGAACGACTAAATGGCGAAGACGTCACTCGTCGTCAAGCAACGGCGACCCCAGAAGTTCAAGGTGCGCAACTACACGCGCTGCAACCGGTGCGGCCGGCCGCGCGCGGTGTTCCGCAAGTTCGGTCTCTGCCGGATCTGCCTGCGCGAGCTCGCGCACCAGGGCGCGATCCCCGGCATGACCAAGTCGAGCTGGTAGGAGAGAAACGGTGCTGACCGATCCCATCGCAGACATGCTCACCCGCATCCGCAACGCCAACAAGGCGCTGCACGAGCACGCGACGATGCCGAGCTCGCGGATGAAGGTCGAGATCGCCCGCCTCCTCAAGGAGGAGGGCTACATCCGGGACTACCACGTGGAGAAGGGCGAGAGCTTCGATACCCTGGTCGTCGACCTCAAGTTCGGCCGCAACCGCGAGCGGGTCATCTCCGGCCTCAAGCGCGTGTCGAAGCCGGGCCGCAGGGTCTACGCACGGAAGGACCGTCTGCCGCGCGTGCTCGGCGGGATGGGGGTCGCGATCCTCTCGACGTCGTCCGGTCTCGTCACGAGCCGAACCGCGCAGGAGCGCGGTATCGGCGGCGAAGTCGTGGCCTTCATCTGGTAACGGAATGAGCAGAATCGGCAAAGCACCCATCCAGATCCCCGACGGCGTCAGCGTCACGATCGACCCTGCCCGCGTTTCCGTCGCCGGCCCGCTCGGCACGCTGCAGCAGCAGGTGCCGACACGGATGAAGATCGAGCAGGCGGACGGCGTCGTCACGGTGACGCGGCCGACCGAGCGCGGGGAGGACCGCGCGCTGCACGGCCTCACGCGGACGCTCGTGGCCAACATGGTCCAGGGCGTCACGCAGGGCTTCGAGAAGAAGCTCGAGATCCAGGGTGTCGGCTACCGCGCCGCGCTCAAGGGCACCGACCTCGAGCTCGCCGTCGGCTACTCGCATCCCGTGACAATCAAGCCGCGGACCGGGATCACCTTCGAGGTGCCCGCGCCAACCGAGATCGTCGTCAAGGGCACCGACAAGCAGATGGTCGGGCAGACGGCCGCCGAGATCCGCAAGGTGCGCCCGCCCGAGCCGTACAAGGGCAAGGGAATCCGCTACGAAGGCGAGTACGTCCGCCGGAAGGTCGGCAAGCGTGCCTGAGACTCCTGGCCGTACGCCGCTCCCGGGCGGCCGAGCCGCCCTCCGCGGCGCTCTCTCGCCGCTGGTTGCGCGTGCCTGCGCTCGCTCGGCGCGACCGTACGACATGTACTGTCCGCACCTCACTCGCTCGTCCCGCTTGCCAGCGACGAGCCAGGAGCCTCAGGATGCCTAGCCTGACCGTGAGAGACGCCCGGCAGCGGCGCCACCGGCGCGTGCGCGCGAAGGTCCGCGGCACGGCCGAGCGGCCGCGCCTCGCAGTCTTCCGCTCGAACCGCGGCATCGAGGCGCAGCTCATCGACGACGATGCGGGCCGCACGCTCGCGTCCGCCTCGCATCTCGCGCTCGCGAAGTCGTTCAAGGGCGACAAGACGGCCCAGGCCGAGGCGGTTGGGAAAGCCTTGGCCGCGGCCGGAAAGAAGGCTGGTGTCGACGCGTGCGTCTTCGACCGCGGCGGCTACCTCTACCACGGACGCGTGAAGGCGCTCGCTGACGGCGCTCGCGAGGGAGGACTGAGCTTCTGATGGGTGCCATCGAGTACACCGAGACGCGCGAGCTGAAGGAGCGCGTCGTCGAGATCAACCGCGTCGCCAAGGTCGTCAAGGGCGGCCGGCGCTTCTCGTTCACCGCGCTCGTCGTGGTGGGCGACGAGGTCGACCGCGTCGGAGTCGGCTACGGCAAAGCGCGCGAGGTGCCGCTCGCGATCACGAAGGCCGTCGAGGACGCGAAGAAGAATCTCTTCACGATTCCGAAGCACGGCTCGACGATCACGCACGAGGTGCTGGGCAGGTTCGACGCGGCCAGGGTGCTGCTGCGGCCCGCCTCCGAGGGAACCGGCGTCATTGCCGGCGGCGGCGTGCGCGCGGTGCTCGAGCTCGGCGGTGTCCGGAACGTGCTCGCGAAGAGCCTCGGCACGACGAACCCGATCAACATGGCGAAGGCGACCGTGGCCGCACTGCAGGATCTGCGCCGGCCGGAGGACGTGGCGAAAATCCGCGGCAAGCGCATCTCCGAAGTGCTGCCGCTCCCGGCGGTCGTCGACGAGGAGGCGCCGGTCGAGGAAGCAGCGCTTGCACCGGCTGTCGTCCAGGAGACCCCCGCGGTCGTCGAGGAAGCGCCTGTCGAGGAAGCTCCCCTCGTGGACGCGGAACCTGTGGCCGAAGCTCCTGTCGCGACCGAACAGCCTGCTGAGACAACCGAGGAGAAGCCCAAGCGGCGCACCTTGCGCCGGAAGAAGGACGATTCCTGATGCCGAAGCTGCGCATCACCCAGGTCAAGTCCGAGATCGGACAGTCCGAGCGGCATCGCGGTACTCTGCGCGCACTCGGGCTTGGCCGCATCGGCCGTAGCGCCGAGCACGAGGAGTCCCCGACCCTGTTGGGCATGCTCCGCAAGGTCCGTCACCTCGTGAAGATCGAGAGCGCCTGATCAAATGTCCGAGAAGCAGCTCAATCTCTCCAGTCTCTCGCCGGCGCAGCCTCGCGAAGACCGCAAGCGCGTCGGTCGCGGTCTCGGCTCCGGCAAGGGCCGTTACTCGGGTCGCGGAATCAAAGGTCAGAAGTCGCGCGCCGGCTCGCACAAGATGCGAGCGGGCTTCGAGGGCGGTCAGACGAACATCTACATGCGGCTCGGCAAGCTGCGAGGCGCGACGTCGAAGGACGCGATGCCGATCGGCCCGTTCCGTACCCGCACCCAGCCCGTCAACCTCCGCGACCTCGACCGGTTCGACACCGGCGACGAGGTGACGCCCGAGACGCTCGTCTCCAAGCGCGTCATCAAGAACACGCGCACCGACGTGAAGTTGCTCGGCGTCGGCGAGGTGACGAAGAAGCTCACCGTACGTGTTCACGCGATCTCAGCCTCGGCGCGCGAGAAGATCGAGGCAGCCGGCGGAACCGTCGAGCTCCTGCGCGAGCCGAAGGTCAAGAAGGTGCGCCATCGCAAGGCAAAGCCCGTCGCCGCGGAGGAGCCGGGAACGACGGCGGAGACGCAGCCCGAGGCTGCCGCCGAGGAGTCGGAGCCCGCCGCGGAGGAAGGCGAGGCAGAAGAGACCGAAGGGTCGGACGAGTAGCGTGTTCGCCTGGCTCGCCAACGCCTGGCGCGTCCCGGAGCTGCGGCGGCGCCTGCTCTTCACCGCTTTCGTGCTGGCCGTCTACCGGTTCGGTTCCTGGCTGCCGGCGCCGGGCATCAACGTGTCGGCGTTGAGCCAGTTCTTCGGCGGCAGCGCCGGCAACGGCGTCCTCGGCCTCCTGAACCTCTTCTCCGGGTCGGCGCTGTCGCGCTTCTCCATCTTCGCCCTCGGCATCATGCCGTACGTCACGGCCTCGATCATCTTCCAGGTGCTCGCGGTCGTCGTCCCTTCCCTCGAGCGTCTGCAGAAAGAAGGGGAGGCCGGCTACGCGAAGATCACGCAGTACACGCGTTACCTCACGGTCGCGCTCGCAGCCGCGCAGGCAACCGGCTACGCGTTCCTCTTCAAGAGCCAGGCCAACGCGCTGCCGAACGCCAACGCCGGCCGGCTCATCATCATCATCCTCACGCTGACCGCGGGCACGACGCTCCTCATGTGGATGGGCGAGCAGATCACGAAGCGCGGCATCGGCAACGGGATCTCGCTCCTGATCTTCGCCTCGATCCTCGCGTATGCCCCGCAGGGCATCAGCGGCTGGATCAACGGCGGCACCTCCGCTCGCCTCTTCTTCCCGCTCGTCGCGCTCGGGATCGTGGTCGCCGTCGTGTTCGTGATGGAGGGCCAGCGTCGGATCCCGATCCAGTACGCGCGCCGCCAGCTCGGCAACCGCCAGACGACCGGCGGCTCGACCTACATGCCGCTCAGCGTCGTCATGGCCGGCGTGATCCCGATCATCTTCGCCGCGGCGATCCTCGCCGTCCCGCAGACGATCGGCAGCTTCAAGCCCGCGTGGAACATCTGGCTGCAGGTCAACTTCGGCTACGCGAGCTGGAAGTACCTGCTCGCCGAGGCGATCCTGATCATGATGATGACCTACTTCTATACGTCGGTGGTCTTCAATCCGGTCGAGCAGGCCGACAACCTGCGGAAATACAACGGCTACATCCCGGGCATCCGTCCGGGCCCGCCGACTGCGGCGTACTTCGATCGTGTGCTGAACCGGCTCACGTTCCCGGGCGCGCTGTTCCTCGCCGCGGTCGCGGTCGCGCCGTCGATCTTCATCGCGCATTTCCATTTCTCGCAGGCGACCTATCGCGCCCTCGGTGGCACGTCGGTCCTGATCGTCGTCGGAGTGGCGCTCCAGACCATGCGGCAGATGGAGTCGCAGATGGTCATGCGCCACTACGAAGGCTTCCTGCGCTAGATGAACATTCTCGTGCTGGGGCCGCAGGGCTCCGGCAAGGGCACGCAGGCCCTGCGGATCAAGGAGATGTACGGCGTCCCGCACATCGCCACGGGCGACATGATCCGCGAGCAGATGGAGCTCGGGACGGACCTCGGCCGGGAGGTCAAGAACGTCTACGACCGCGGCGACCTGGTCTCCGACGAGTTGATGATCCGTCTGATCCGCGACCGGCTCGATCGCGGTGACACGCTGCCCGGCTTCGTCCTCGACGGCTTTCCACGGACGATGGCGCAGGCCGAGGCGCTCGACGACCTGCTCGGCGATCTCGGCCGCTCGGTCGACATCGTGTTCGACCTGCAGGCGCCGAACCGGGAGCAGCTGCTCGAGCGGCTGCTGAAGCGTGCGGACGAGCAGCACCGCTCGGACGACACTCCCGAGGCGATCGAGCGGCGCTGGGAGCTGTACGAGCGCGAGACCGCACCGCTCGTCGAGTACTACCGCTCGACACGCGGCAACGTCGTCGGCATCCACGCGGATCGCTCCATCGACGAGGTCTTCCGCGAGGTTCGCGAGGCGCTCGACCAGCTGCAAACCCGCGCATGATCATCCGCAAGTCGAAGCAGGAGATCGAGGGCATGGCGCGTGCAGGAGCGCTTCTCGCCGACACGCTCGCGCACGTCGCGGAGCGGCTCGAGCCGGGTGTCGAGATGCGCGAGCTCGACCGCATCGCCGACGAGTACATCGAATCGAGGGGGGGCGAGCCGACGTCCAAGGGCTACAAGGGCTTCCCGGCTGCGCTTTGCATCTCGCCGAACTCGATGGTCGTGCACGGGATCCCCGACGAGTACAAGGCGCGCGAGGGAGATCTGATCTCTCTCGATCTCGGCATCACGCTCGACGGCCTCGTCGCAGACAGCGCGGTGACGTTGCCCGTCGGCGAGATCTCGGCCGAGGCGCAGCGGCTGCTCGACGTCTGCCGGGAGGCGCTCGACGCAGGCATCGAGCAGGCCCGCGTCGGAAACCATCTCTCCGACATCTCGCACGCGGTCCAGGTCGTCGTCGAACGCGCGGGATTCTCGGTCGTGCGGAGCCTCGTCGGCCACGGCGTCGGCCGCTCGTACCACGAAGACCCGCAGATCCCGAATCACGGGCCGCCCGGACGTGGGCCGGTGCTTCAAGAAGGCATGACCCTCGCGATCGAGCCGATGATCACGGCCGGCAAGCCGGACGTCTACGTCCATGCCGACGAATGGTCGATCTCGTCCGTCGACGAGTCCCTCGCGGCCCACTTCGAGCACACCGTCGCGGTCACCGCGGAGGGCCCTCGAATCCTGACCTTGGCCAAAGCCCCTTTGCTACGATGACCGCCTTCCGCGCACGGCTTGGCCGTGCGCGTGTGCGCGTCTGAGACACCTATTCACTGAAGGGAATTTGCCTACCAAGGAAGAAAAGATCGAGGTCGAAGGCGAGGTCGTCGAAGCGCTCCCGAGCACGATGTTCCGGGTGCAGCTCGACGGGGGAGGCCACACCGTGCTCGCGACCATCTCCGGGAAGATGCGGAAGCACTACATCCGCATCCTGCCGGGCGACAAGGTCAAGGTCGAGCTCAGCCCCTACGACCTCAATCGCGGCCGGATCACCTACCGGCACCGCTGAGGGGAACCCCATGAAAGTACGCCCGTCCGTCAAGCCCATGTGCGAACGCTGCCGCGTGATCAAGCGGCACGGCACGACCATGGTCATTTGCAGCAATCCTCGTCACAAGCAGAGGCAGGGCTAAGTGGCACGCATCGCCGGCGTCAACCTCCCGAACCAGAAGCGGCTGGAGATCGGCCTGACCTACATCTACGGGATCGGCCAGCCGACGGCGCGCACGGTCGCAGCCGAGCTCGGGCTGAACCCGGACACGAAGGTCAAGGACCTCACCGACGAAGAGGTCACGAAGCTCCGCAACTTCATCGACTCCAACCTCGAGGTCGAGGGTGACCTGCGCCGCGACCGGCAGCAGGCGATCAAGCGGCTCTCCGAGATCGGCGCCTACCGGGGCATCCGTCACCGGCGCGGACTGCCGGTGAACGGCCAGCGGACGAAGACGAACGCGCGGACCCGCAAGGGGCCGAAGAAGACGGTCGGACGCGGAAAGAAGGCGAAGTAGCGTGGCACCTCCTCGCCGTGCAGCGGCCACACGCGGCCGCACGCGCCGTCGCGTCCGCAAGAACATCGCCGTCGGACAGGCGCACATCAAGACGAGCTTCAACAACACGATCGTGGCCCTCACCGACCGCGAGGGGAACGTGATCGCGTGGGAGTCCGCCGGCTCGGCCGGCTTCAAGGGCTCCCGCAAGTCGACGCCGTTCGCCGCGCAGGTGACCGCTGACGCCGCAGCTCGCAAGGGCATGGAGCACGGCCTCCAGAAAGTCGAGGTCTTCGTCAAGGGGCCCGGCTCCGGCCGTGAGACCGCGATCCGCTCGCTCCAGGCCGCCGGTCTCGAGATCCTGTCCGTCAAGGACGTGACGCCGCAGGCGCACAACGGCGTGCGGCCCCGCAAGCGGAGGCGCGTCTGATGGCCAGGGATCTCGGGCCGAAGTGCCGCATCTGCCGCCGCGAGGGAATGAAGCTCTTCCTCAAGGGCGAGCGCTGCCTGACGGAGAAGTGCGCGATCGAGCGCCGCTCCTATCCACCGGGCGAGCACGGCCGCGGCCGTATCAAGCAGAGCGAGTACCTGCTGCAGCTGCGCGAGAAGCAGAAGGCGCGCCGCTACTACGGTCTGCTCGAGAAGCAGTTCCGCACCTATTACGAGAAGGCCGCGAAGGGCACGGGCGTCACCGGCGAGGAGCTCCTGCGGATGCTCGAGACCCGCCTCGACAACGTCGTGTACCGGCTCGGCTTCGCCGCCTCGCGCGCCCAGGCTCGCCAGCTCGTCCGCCACGGCCATTTCCAGGTCAACGGGCGGCGGGTGAACATACCGAGCTACCAGGTGCGGCCGAACGACGTCGTCACCGTCGCGGCGAACTCATCGGCGCAGCAGGTGATCCGGGACGCGACCGATCTCGTCTCGACCGTCGCTCCGTGGCTGCAGGCCGATCACGACGGGCTCACCGGCAAGGTGCTGAAGCAGCCCGAGCGCGACGAGATCGATACGCCGGTGCAAGAACAGTTGATTGTCGAGCTCTACTCGAAGTAACGGAAAGAGGGAACTTCTTTGGCGACTAGAGAAATGGACTTCCAGATCCCGAAGATCGTCCACGAGGACGCGGACGACCACCGCGGGGTCTTTGCGATCGAGCCGCTCGACCGCGGCTTCGGCCACACCTTCGGCAACTCGCTGCGGCGCGTGCTGCTCTCCTCACTCGAGGGCGCGGCAGTCACGTCGGTCAAGGTCGAGGGAACGGCGCACGAGTTCACGACCCTGCCGGGCGTGCGCGAGGACGTCACCGACATCATCCTCAACCTCAAGAACCTCATCGCACGGCTGCACGGCGAGTCGCCCGAGATCGAGGTGCACATTGCGAAGAAGGGTCCGGGCCCGGTCACGGCTGCCGACATCGAGGCCCCCGCCGACCTCGAGATCCTGAATCCGGAGCTCGAGATCGCGAACCTGTCGGACAAGGGCCGGCTCGAGATCACGCTCACCATCGGCCGCGGCCGCGGCTACTCCCCCGCCGAGCTCAACCGGGGGCCGCAGCACACGATCGGCGTGATCCCGATGGACTCGATCTTCTCGCCGGTGCGCCGTGTGGCCTACCAGGTCGAGGCTGCTCGCGTCGGCCAGCGGACCGACTACGACAAGCTCACGATGGACATCACGACCGACGGCTCGGTCGACCCGAAGGACGCGCTCGCCGAGGCCGCCGAGATCCTGATCCGGCAGCTGGCGATCTTCACCGACCTCGACCGGATCGAGGGCTTCGGTGAGGCGGCGCCGGTGGACGGCGGCGTCACGCCCGAGACCGCGCTCGCGCACGGGATGGAGAACTTCCCGATCGAGGAGCTCGAGCTCGGTGTCCGTTCCTACAACTGCCTCAAGCGGGTCGGGATCGAGACGATCGGCGACCTCGTGATGAAGACTGAGCAGGAGCTGGCGGCGATCCCGAACTTCGGCAAGAAGTCGATCGAGGAAGTGCGCGAGACGCTCTCGCAGCACGGCCTCCACCTGCGCGGCGAGAACGGTTCCGGCGGGTTCGAGTAGGGAGCAGCGATGCGGCACGCTCGCACAGGGAAGAAACTCGGTCGCGACGCGTCGCACCGCAAGGCGCTCTACTCCAACCTGACGTGCTCGCTCATCGAGCACGGCCGGATTCGGACGACCGAGGCGAAAGCGAAGGCTGTGAAGCCGTTCGCCGAGCAGATGATCACGCTCGGGCGGCGTGGCGACCTCCACGCGCGGCGGCAGGCACTGTCGGTGCTGCGCTCGCAGGAGGTCGTCCACAAGCTCTTCGCTGACGTCGGGCCCCGCATGGCCGACCGTCCCGGGGGTTACTCGCGGATCGTCAAGCTGGGACACCGCGCCGGCGATGCCGCCGAGATGGTCTACCTCGAGCTCGTCGACTTCCAGCCGTAGCCGCTACCCCCCGCCGGGGGTGCCCAGGATGCTTCCGAGCCCGGCGCTGACCGCGGCGATCAGGACGCCCGCGAACGTGACGATTCCCAGGGCGCGGATGAACGTGTCCTGGAAGAAGCGGTAGCGGAAGTAGGCGAGGGCCAATAGCTCGAACGCGACGATGGCCACCGCGAATACGAGCGCCACGTGGTAGTTGGAGATCAGGAACGGCAGGGAGTGGAGGATTCCGCCGAGGAACGTGCCGGCACCCGTGATGGTGCCGCGCGCCCACGGGCTGCCGCGACCCGTCAGCTCGCCCGTATCCGAGAGGGCTTCCGAGAAGCCCATGCTGATCGCCGCGCCGAGCGATGTCGCGAGGCCTGCGATGAACGCGTAACGCGTGTCGTGCGAGGCGAGCACGACTGCGAAGATCGGCGCAAGCGTCGAGAGCGAGCCGTCGATGAGACCCACCATCGCGGGCTGGACGCGCTGGAGAAGAAAGGTGTGGTCGTCGCTCACGAAGTAGAGTGTAACAATCGAGATGCAAGATGGTAGAGCATAAGGAATCCCTCACAACCAGCGTCAGGATGCCCTGACGTGCGGCTCATCCTGACGCTCGAGTACGACGGCACGCTCTTCCGGGGCTGGGCGGCGCAACCCGGGCTCCCAACAATCGAGGCGGCGCTCAGGGAGGCACTAGGCGAGACGTTCGCCTCGGTGGACGACCTTGCCGTGGCCGGCCGCACCGATGCCGGCGTTCATGCGCTCGGGCAGATCGTCTCCGTCGACGTCGAAGGCGGTCCGCCCGCGGAGCGAACCGCCGCGGCGCTCAATCCGCGGCTGCCGGACGAGATCACCGTTCTCGCGGCCGCCGCTGCTCCCGACGGCTTCCACGCCCGCCACTCCGCACGCTCGCGCAGCTACCGCTACCGGCTCTTCACGCGCGCGACGCCGTCGCCGTTCGAGGTGCGGCGCAGCTGGTGGCTCCCGCGTCCTCTCGACGAGGATGCGCTCGCTACGGCCGCGGCTGCGCTGGCCGGCGAGCACGACTTCCGGGCCTTCACGCCGACCCAGACGCAGCACGAGGTCTTCGTCCGCGTCGTCGATCGAGCCGAGTGGATCAGGCGCTGCGATCACCTCGACTTCGAGATCACGGCCGACAGCTACCTCCGCCACATGGTGCGGAGCCTCGTCGGGACGATGGTCGAGAGCCCGGACGCGATTCCGGAGCTGCTCGACGGCCGGGAACGCTCGGAGGCAGGCGCCACCGCGCCGCCCTGGGGCCTGTATCTGGTCTCAGTCGCGTATTAGGAAGGTCGCGATCTCGCCGGGCGCGAGCTCGAGGCCGCCGTCGACCGCCTGTTCCTCGTCGAGCCGCATTCGCAGTGCAGGCCGGTTCAGCATGAGCGCTTCCGGCTGTGCGTTCGGGTTGAAGACGCGCAGGACGAGGCCGGAGGCGTCCTCCGCCTGCTTGAGGCACGAGAAGACGACGTCGCCGCCGAGCTCGAGCGGGGGCTCGAACGGGTCGCCGCGAAGGAAGTCGGTGCGGTAGTCCTGGCTCGCGCGGACGAGCGCGGCGTTCGAAAGTTCGCCGCCGTCGAAGCGGAGCGCGTACTCGAACATGTGACGGCCGCGGCACTGGCCGTCCGGCGTGGCGATCTGGGGCCCTGCGCCGATCGGGCGCGTCTCCATGCCCGGGCCCTGCGAGATCTTCCCGACGGCGCGCAGCAGGGTCAGCCGCAACCCGTCCGCGCATGCCTCGTACTCCGGCAGGCCCTTCGTCAGCAGCGCGAGATCGCCCAGCGCCACAGCGCCGAGCGTGTGAGCGGTCGGCACGGGCGGCTCGGCCCACCTGACTCTCGCCGCCGGAGGCGTGAGCGGACGCTGAACGACGGCGAACTGAGCCTCGGCTCTCACGTCGTCCGCACCGCCCTCGGAGCGAACGAGCACACGGAGCCGGTGATCAGCTGCGTCGTTCTCGACGACGCTCGTGATTTCGACGCGGTCGAGTCCCACGATCGTCCGGACCGTCGTCTCGATCCGGATCCCTGGAAACTCGTGCTCGAGCACCAACGTGTTGCCGTTTGCTCGGCTGCTGACGAGCTGCGCCGATGCGGCTTCGCCTCCGGGGCAGAACGTGTAGAGGTCGCCGATGTCCGGCTCGTCCTCGAAAACGAGCAACTCGGCGACTCGCTCGAGGTCGGGCTGTCCTCGCTCGGCATCGAGTGGCTCGGCCCTCGCACCGCTGAAGCCATCGAGCTCGACGCTCTCGCCGTCGATGTCCCGACGCCGCCGGTAGGGGAGCGTGTTCACCAGCGCCCCGCCGACGCCGAGCGCCTCACGCTCCGCGTAGTCGAGCGTCCGGTCGAGCTGCTCGTAGCGGACCAGCATGTCGCGATGCACCTCGTCGCAGGAGCAGCCGCAGATCGAGTCGTGGGGCTGGTTGCGAAGCAGGTCGCGCCAGGCGAGCCTAAGATCGTCGGCCGGGTACGGCGCTTCCTCCCGAAGCGTCCGAAGCGCGGCCGCGGTCTCGATCGAGAGAAGCCGCCGCTCGGCGCGCTCGTTCGCCTGCTTGAGGTAGATCCGTGCCGAGTTGACGCCGCGCAGAACGTTCTGCAGCCGGCTGCCCACGAGCTCGCCCTCGTGCACGGCCAGACCGTCCGTCTCGGGTGCGTACTCGTCGTAACGCCCGATCCGGAAGGACGCGCCGAGCTTCTTCCCGAGCTCCCCGAGGATCGACGGGAGCTCCGGCTCGATCGGCAGGTGGTCCGAGCCGTTCGCGAGAACGATCTCGTCCTGGCCGGCGCGCCGGGCGTACCCGCCCAGGTGCTCGACGATCGCGCTGACGCGCTCCTCCGCGTCGTGGTGCCAGGTCAGGCGCGCGAAGTTGTCGTAGTGCGGGAGCATCTGGCACGCGACGACCTCGGCGGGGCCGGCTTGCCAGCGGAAGACGACGCCGACGTCGTCGAGCTCGTCGCCCAGCCCGCGAGAGAAGAGGAAGGTGCGAATCCCGAAGCCGGCGAGGATCTGCGGCAGCTGGGCCGGGTGGCCGAAGCTGTCGGGGAGATAGCCTGCGCCGCTCGGCTCGGCGCCGAGGCGCCGGCAGACCGCCCGTCCGCGCAGGAGGTTGCGAACGAGCGACTCGCCGCCGACGAGGATCTCGTCGGGCAGCACGTAGGAGGGGCCGACCTCGAGCCGGCCGGCCGCGAGCAGCGCCCGCACGCGCGACTCGTTCTCCGGGCGCACCTCGAGGTAGTCCTCGAGCACGATCGCCTGACCGTCGAGGGTGAACGAGGTGAAGGCGGGATCGCTCTCGAGTGTATCGAGGACGCCGTCCACGATCGCGCCGAGCCGCAGCCGGAACACCTCGAACGGCAGATACCACTCTCGATCCCAGTGCGTGTGAGGGACGACCAGGTAACGGAAGTCGGAGACCTCGGGCACGGCCGGAGCCTACTGATGAGCCGCGGATACGATCGACGGCATGCGCTTCGAGACAGTGCTCTTCGACTTCGACGGCACCGTCGTCGACTCAGGCGGGATCATCCTCGCCTCGATGCGGCACGCGACCCGTGAGGTGCTGGGGCGCGACTACTCGGACCGGGAGCTGATGCAGACGGTCGGTGGGCCGGGCCTCGAGGCGCAGATGCGCGCGCTCGCGCCAGACCAGGTCGAAGAGCTCGTGGATGTCTATCGAGCCCACAACGAGCCGCTCCACGACGAGCTCGAGGCGTGTGCCGGGATGGAGGACGTGCTCGTTCAGCTGCGCGACGAGGGTCGGCGTCTCGGCATCGTCAGCGCGAAACGCCGGTCGACGGTCGAGCTCGGGTTCGCCCGGGTGCGCATCGCCCACCTCTTCGAGACGGTCGTCGGGGGAGATGAAACGGAACACCAGAAGCCCGATCCCGAGCCGCTCCTCTTGGCCGCCCAGCGCCTGGACGCGAACCCGACCAAGACGGCGTATGTCGGCGACTCGCCGTTCGACATTCGCGCGGCGAAGGCGGCCGGAATGTTCGCCGTCGCCGTGACCTGGGGCCGGATCCACGACGCGGCAAAGCTCGAAGCCGAGCGGCCTGATGCGATCGTGCACAGCGCCGAGGAGCTCCTTGCCGTCCTCTAGGGCGACGACGGCAGCCGCGCGCGCCGCGGAGTTGCGCGACGTCCTCAACCGCGCGCTCATCGCGTATCACGTCGAGGACGAGCCGATCATGGAGGACGCGGCGTACGACGCCCTCTTCGACGAGCTGGTCGCCCTCGAGGCGGAAGATCCGCAGCTCGTCACACCGGACTCGCCCACGCGTCGGGTCGGCGGCCTTTCGGACAAGTTCGCGAAGGTTCAGCACCTCGAGCCGATGGGCTCGCTCGAGAAGGTCACGACCGAGGAGGGGCTGCGGAAGTGGGACGAGGACGTGCGCAAGCGCCTGCTCGCCGACGAGACGGTCGCCTATGTCCTCGAGCCCAAGATCGACGGACTCGCGGTCAACCTGACCTACGAGAACGGCGTCCTCGTGCGCGGCGCCACCCGCGGGGACGGCGTGCAGGGAGAGGACGTCTCGCCGAACCTGCGCACCGTGAAGGCCATCCCACTGCGCCTGGAAGGCGACTCGCCGGCCCTGCTCGAGGTCCGCGGCGAGGTCTACCTGCCGATCTCGGGCTTCCGGGAGCTGAACGAGCGGCTCGCCGGGACGAATCAGAAGCTCGCTCCGAATCCGCGCAACGCGGCGGCGGGGAGCCTCCGCCAGAAGAACTCGGCGATCACCGCCGACCGCCCGCTCTCCATCTGGGTCTACGGCGCCGGCGCGCGCGAGGGAGTCGAGTTCGCGACCCAGCTCGAGATGCTCGAGTGGCTGCGCGAGCACGGCCTGCGCACCAATCCGTACGCCGAGCGATTCGAGACGATCGACGAGGTCGCCGCCGCCTGCGTCGAGTGGGAGAAGCGGCGGCTAGAGCTCGACTACGAGATCGACGGGGTCGTGATCAAGGTGGACTCCCTCGAGCAGCAGCGGCGGCTCGGGGTGCTGCACTCCCGTCCGCGCTGGGCACGCGCGTACAAGTGGGCCCCGATGACCGCAGTGACGCGCCTGCTCGAGATTCGCATCCGCGTCGGGCGCACGGGAGCGCTCAACCCGTGGGCGATCATGGAGCCGGTCCAGGTCGGCGGCGTGACCGTCACCCGCGCGACGCTGCACAACGAGGAGGACATCAACCGCAAGCGGATCCGCGCGGGCGACGACGTGATCGTCCAGCGCGCCGGCGACGTCATCCCCCAGATCGTCGGCCCCGCGGGCCCGCACCGGCGAGGGACGAGCGAGTTCCGGATGCCGGAGGAGTGTCCGCTCTGCGGCACCAAGATCGTGAAGCCCGAGGGCGAGGCGATGCACAGGTGCCCGAACCGCGCCTGCCCGTCCCGGGGTCTCGAGACGCTGATCAACTGGACCGGAGTCGCCGACATCGACGGCGTCGGCGAGCAGACGATCCGCGTCCTGTGGCAGGAGGGCCTCGTTCGCTCGCTGCCCGAGCTCTACCGCCTGACCAAGGAGCAACTGGCGGGCCTCGAGGGCTTCGCGGAGATCTCCGCGAGTGCCGCGATCGAGTCGATCGAGCGCTCCAAGCAGGTCCCGTTCTCGCGGGTGCTGCTCGGCCTCAACATTCCCGGGATCGGCTGGGTGCTCGCGCGCAACCTCGCGAGCCATTTCGGCGCCATCGAAGCGGTGATCGCGGCAACGCCCGAGGAGGTCGCCGAGGTCGAGGGCTTCGGCCCGGATCGCGCGGAAGACGTGGTCGAATGGTTCGCGGACGAGCAGAACCAGGCCCTCGTCCAGGAGCTTCGCGAGCTCGGCCTCCGCTTCGAGCTGGGCGCCGAGGAGCGGCCGCGCGAGGGGCCGCTCACGGGCAGCACGTACGTCATCACCGGCACGCTCGAGCGGTTCTCGCGCGAGGAGGCGAAAGCGCGGCTCGAGGCCCTCGGGGCGAAGGTGACCGATTCGGTCTCCGCGAAGACGACCGGGCTCGTCGTCGGCGAGGGGCCCGGCGCCTCGAAGCTGACGAAGGCCCAGAAAGCCGAGGTGCCGATCCTCGCCGAGAGCGATCTGCTCGCGCTGATCGGCGAGTAGCGCCGCGCGAAGAGCTTCGCTCTTCGCGCAGGGAGTCCGTTCCGTATCCCAGCGAGCCTCAGCGTCGCGCGCTGGCAGCGAGCACCTGCGCGAACCGGTTTTGCGAGCGCTCCGCGCTCCTCGTCTTGACGGGGTGGCCGTTCTCGAGGATCGAGAAGACAAACCGGCTGCCGACGAAGCCCGAGAGCGCCGAGGAATCGTCGGTCGTCCCCGTCTTCGCCCGTACGATCCCGCGCGCGGGGCCGTCGCGCATGCGGTACTCGAGCGTGCCCGTTTCGCCGGCGATCGGGAGGGCGCCGACGAGGTACGGCTCCAGGTCGGGGTCGCGCCACATCGTTTGCAGGAGTGTCGCCAGCGCTCGCGGCGTCCAACGGTCGATGAGCGAGAGCCCGGAGCCGTCCACCATCCTGACGCCGTCGAGCGGCACGCCGGCCTCCGCGAGGAGGTGGCGAGTCACCACGAGCCCGGCCGCGGCGGAGCCCGCGCTGCCCTGCACGGCGCCGATCTCCTTCAACAGCATCTCGGCGTAGAAGTTGTCGCTGTAGACGTCCATGTGCCGAACGAGAGCCGAGAGCGTCGGCGACTCGACGTTCGCCAGCTGAATCGCATCGGCCGGCGCCACGCCGGTCGCCGTCCCGCCGCGGACCGTGACGCCGATGCGGCGCAGGTCGAGCCGGAAGACCTGCGCGGCCATGAGCGCCGGGCGCGGCGTCTCGTAGCGGCCCGTCCAGCCGCGGTTGACGATCAGCGCCGACAGGGCGGGCGACTCGTGGAGATAGAACTTCGCCTTCCAGCCGGCTCCGGTGCGGCGCGTGTCGAACCAGCTCTCGTCGCCGACGACCCGGCCCGTGACGTGCCTGATCCCGGTTGCAGCCACCTGCCGCGCGAGCGACGAGAGCTGTGCGAATGTCAGCGCTGGATCGCCGTATCCCTTGAGTACGAGATTCCCGCGCCAGGTTGCTCCGCTCTGCTGCCCGTCGCCGAGCACGTCCGTCTCGATGCGGAAGGCCGGCCCGAGCGCGGTCAGGGCAGCATAGGTCGTGGCGAGCTTTTCGTTCGAAGCGGGCCGAAGCGCGAGCCGTGCGTTTTGGGCGAAGAGGGTTTGCCCTGTGCGGAGGTCGAGCACGACCGCTCCGGTCTCCGCAGGGCTCACGTGGGGTGCGCGCAGGGCGCTCGCGAGCTCCTGTCGCAAGACCTCGTTCGGCCCCGCCACGGCGGCGGGGACGAGGAGAAGGGCGGCGATTCCCGTCAGCGCGGCGGCAGGACGACGAGGCACGGCCTTTCCATTTTTCAAGCGAGACCCCAAACGTCAAGCCGGATGGGCCGATCGGGGTCCGAAGATGGGCCGTGCGGCCCATTTTCTACGACTCTTTGCAGCCCGATAATCGTGGGTCATGCCGCCGAGGGACGAGATCGCGGAGCTCCTCGGGTTGCCCGAAGACGGAGCCGACGCACCGAGCCTCGAGAGGATCGAGTCCACGCTCACGAACGGCTACGCCGCCAAGCTCGCGCTCGAAGCGGAGCGGTGGCGGATCGAGCGGCGCCTCGGCGAGGTGGCGCGAGATGCGGGCGCGGTGACCTCACACGGTGTCGCGGCCGAGCTGGCCGAGCTTTCCGACCGCCTGGAAACGGCCGATGGAGAGCTCGCGCGGCTCCGGTCGCTGCTCCGCAAGCTGCAGGGCGTCAGGCGCCGGCGGAGAGACGTCGGGTCCTCCGGCTAGACGATACCGCTGCGAACGGCGTAGACGGCCGCCTGGATGCGGTTGTCGATCTGGAGCTTCATGAGGATGTTCGAGATGTGGTTCTTGACCGTCTTCGGGCTGATGTGGAGCTCGGCCGCGATGACGGCGTTGTCCTTCCCGTTCGCGATCAGCTTCAGCACCTCGATCTCGCGTTCCGAGAGCTCCGCGCGAATCATCTCCTCGATCTCGGGCTGAGCGCTGGTCGCCCGGATCCGCTGCAGGACCTTCGACGCGATGTGCGGGGAGATCAGCGCCTCGCCGCGCGCGGCCGCCCGGATGCCGGAGACGAGCTCCTGGATCGATGCGTCCTTGAGGAGATAGCCGCAGGCTCCCGCGAGGATCGCATCGGTGACGTCCGAGTCCTCGTCCGAAATCGTCAGCATGACGACGCGTGTGAGCGGCGAGAGCTCCGCGATGTGGCGCGTCGCCTCGACGCCGCCCATCGCCGGCATGTTGAGATCCATGACGACGACGTCCGGAGTCAGCTCGCGGACGTACGAGACCGCCTCGGCGCCCGTTCCGGCCTCGCCCACGATTGCGAGGCCCTGCTCCTCGAGCAGATTCCGCAACCCGGTTCTGAACAGGTCGTGGTCGTCGACGAGCAGGACGCGAAGCGCCTCCGTCTGGCGTTCATCAACCGTTTCCACGAGCCCAGCCACCGCGCCACCCCCTTCCGGGGCGCCCAGCTTAGCTTGAAGCGGGCGAAGCTGGCGCTTTGCGAGGGAGGCGCCGGCTTCGCGGAGCTACGAGATCGTGATGGTGACGGTGCGGCGACCCCAGGCTGCGCATTCCTTGTAGGTGGGGTACCACAGGTCGATGACGTTGCCCTTGATGCCGCCGCCGACATCGGCTGCGACTCCGTTGCCGTAGCCCGGGATGTAGAGGCGGCTGCCGAGCGGGATCACGGAGGGATCGACCGCCACCACGCCGTGGCCCACGGGCATCCCGGTCGCCGTTCGTCCCGGCAGGTCGTAGCACGTCGCGCTCACCGTGAGCTGCCGTTTGCCCGACGCGGGAGGAGGTGGAGGTGACGTCGTAGTCCCTTGCAGCTGCTGCGACTTCTTCTGGGCGGCATGCGCTGCGGCTTCGACGCTTCGCACCTGTGCGGCCTGCAGCTGCGCTTGCGAGCGTAGGGAGGAGACGTAGGCTTGCCGTGCCGCTGCTGCGGCCGAAAGCCTCGCTTCGCCCTGCTGAGCGGCCGCGAGCGACCCGGCGAGCCGGCGTTCCTCCGCTGCGAGGCGAGCCTGCGACCCCAGGAGGCGAGTCCGCGCGGCGGTCGTCCTGTCAACGATCTGTCGGCTCTGGTCGGCGACGCGAGACAGAGCGTCGAGCTCCCGCAGTCCCTTGGTGAGCGACTGTGCTCCGAGCATGACCGCAACCGGATCGACGTTGCCCCGCTCGTAGAGCGTGCGCATCTCGAGCGCGAGCCGGTGCTGGCCGGTCTTCAACGACGACTGCGCGGCACCGAGCTCCCGGCGAAGCGCGCTGCGTTGCTGCCGTAGCGCGGCCGTCTCAGCCTCGAGCGAGGCGACGCGCGCCCGCCACGCGTGGAGCTGCGAGTCGAGCGCGTAGAGGCTGAGCACCGCCTGATGCGTGCGACTGCTCAGCGCTCGTGTCGGGCCGGCCCCGCCATGGCCGGCGCCGCGGGGAGCGGCGATCGCGGCCGACGCGGCCATGAGTGGGAGCACCGCGGCGAGGCCTGCAAACCGCGCGGTGCGGGATCTCGTGCGCCCGAGCACAACGGCGGACCGTACTCGACGCGACGACTTTGTGCAGCGGGGTACGCCGTCCTACTTGTAAACCATATATGTCAAATTGCAGGTTTTTCGTGACGGTTCCCGAGTTGCGGCCATCCTGCAGCCCTGTTACCGTCCACCCCTTGTGACGGGCGGGAGGACGTCATTTCGCGTGCCGAGACGGCAAGCGGCGCTCTCGGTGCTACTCATCGGGCTGTTCACGGTTGGCCTGATCGGGGCGACGGCGCCCCGAGCTCACGCGGGCCGGATCAGCACCAAGCGGGCCCAGGCGCAGTCGGTACTCGTCCAGCTGCAGCAGCTCGACGCGGCTGCACAGCGGGCGAACAGCAGCTACCAGGCGGCGAACCAGAAGCTCAGGAGCGTCGAACATCAACTCGCGGTCAACCGGCAGGCGCTCGGCGTCGCGCACGGGAATCTCTCTCTCGCGCAGCGCGTGCTCGCCGCGCGGCTCGTCGCGATCTACACCTCGGACGACCAGCAGTCGTCCCTCGCAGTTCTCCTCGGCGCTCACAGCCTCGACGACCTCATCTCGCGCATCGAGACGGTCAACTCGGTCTCGAAGCAGGACACGGCGCTGATCCGCGAGGTCGGGTCGTTTGCCCGCGAGATCAAGCATCGCCGGGTGCTGCTGCGCCAGCAGCGGGCGAGCACGCATCGTCTCGTCGCCACTCGCGCAGCGGCGCGCGACCGCATCCGGCGCAAGCTCGCCGCCGAGCAGCGTCTCTACGGCTCGGTTCGCACGCAGCTCCAGCAGATGATCGCGCAGCAGCAGTCGTCCCAGGAGGCCGCCGCACGCGCGGCTCGCGTCGCGGCGCGGACCCAGGAGTCGACACTCAGCAACGTCGGAGTGAGCGCCCCGAGCGGTTCGGTACCGGGAGCGCGGTACAGCGGAGTCGTCGGGATCGCGATGCAGTACCTCGGCACGCCGTACGTGTGGGGCGGGGCGAGCCCGAGCGGGTTCGACTGCTCAGGCTTCGTCATGTTCGTCTTCTCGCAGGTCGGGGTCTCGCTGCCGCACTACACCGTTGCGCAGTACAACTATCCGAACTCGGTGTCGGTGTCCCGGAGCCAGCTCGAGCCGGGCGACCTCGTCTTCTTCGCCGGCCTCGGCCACGTCGGGATCTACGTCGGCAACGGGCAGTTCATCCACGCTCCGCACACGGGCGACGTCGTCCGCATCGACAGCCTGAGCGAGGGCTGGTACTCCTCGGAATACGACGGCGCCAAGCGAATCCTCGGCTAGCCCGGCCTGGCCGGAACGAGCTAGTGGTCGCTCCGGCAAGGAGCAGCACCCTTTGTCCGGCTGCAAGGCCTCGCATGCCGGTGTCCTCGGTCGGCCGCGTACCTTCGGGTACGCGGCCTCCCTGCGTCCTTGGCCTGCTCGCTGTTCGCACGGCCAAAGGGCACTGGACTTACCGGAGCAACCACTAGTCCTCCGGCTCGTACAGCTTCTCGATCTCGGCCGCGAAATGCTCGTGGATGACCGCGCGGCGCAGCTTGAGGGTCGGTGTCACCTCGCCCTCTTCCTGTGAGAAGTCGCGCGGGAGGATGGTGAATCGTTTGATCTGCTCCACGCGCATCCGGTCTCGGTTGACGTCGTCGACGATCTCCTGCACGAGTTGCTCCGGGTCCCGGCTGCTCGAGGCGATCTCTGCCTCGTCCAGCGTGACGAGCGCCGTCACGTAGGGGCGCCGGTCGCCTACTACGATCGCCTGCGAGACGAACCGTGACGTCTTGAGCGCATTCTCGAGGTTCTGCGGCGCGACGTTCTTCCCGCCGGCCGTGATGATCAGATCCTTCTTGCGGTCGGTGATCCGCAGGAAGCCCTCGCCGTCGACCTCGCCGACGTCACCCGTGCGCAGCCAGGCGTCCTCGGTCAGGGCTTCTGCCGTTGCCTCAGGCTCCTTGTAGTACCCGGCGAACACCGCGTCGCTGCGGATCAGGATCTCGCCGTCCTCGGCCAGCCGGATCTCGGTGCCTTCCACGGGGCGGCCGACGCTGCCGATCCGGAAGTCGTCGGGCTCGTTGACCGTCGCCGAGCTGCCGGTCTCCGTCAGGCCGTATCCCTCGATCACCGGCACGCCGAGGGCGTGGAAGAACTCCATCACGTCGGTCGAGAGCGGCGCGGCCCCGGAGACTCCGACGCGCAGGCGCCCGCCCAGCCGCTCCCGGACCTTCGAGAAGACGAGGCGGTCGGCGAGGCGCTGTTGAACCGCGAGGACGCCACGGACAGAACCTCCCTCGCGGCGGATGCGGCTCGCACGCGCTCCGACCCCGAGCGCCCACAGACCGATCCTCCGTCGCAGCCCGCCGGCGCGCTCGATCTCGCCGAGCGTGTTGGCGTGAACCTTCTCGTACACCCGCGGGACGGCGGGGAGGACGTTCGGCTGAAGCGCCGCGAGTGCTTCCGGCACCCGCGCGACGTCTGCGACGAGCGCCACCGTCGCGCCGCGGAAAGACGCCGCCTGGTGTGCGAGCCGGCCGTAGCTGTGCGCGAGCGGCAGGAAGAGGAGCACGACGTCGCCGGGCTGTTGCAGCCCATCCACCACGCAGGACGCCGCCGTCACGAGGTTCCGATGCGTGAGCATGCAGCCTTTCGGCGGCCCAGTCGTGCCCGACGTGTAGATGAGCGTCGCCAGGTCGTCTTCGGCGACCGGCTCCGGCTGGAGATGCTTCGCCAGCCTCCCGTCGGCCTCGAGCTTGTCGAGCCAGTCGAACGGGATCACCTCGCGCAGCGCAGGCAGGGAGCTGCGGACGGAGACGAGCTTGCGGGTCTGCTCCTCGTCCTCGGCGAAGGCGAGCACCGCCTCACTGTGTTGGAGGATGTATTCGCACTCCTTCGCCGAGCTCGTGGGGTAGAGGCCGACGACGACGGCGCCGATCGACATCGCCGCCCAGTCGAGCAGGATCCACTCGAGCCGCGTGCGCGCCAGCACGGCAACCCGGTCGCCGTGGCGCACTCCGCGCGCCAGGAGCGCATGAGCGAGCGCGTCGACGCGTTCCGCCGCCTCTTTCCACGACACCGCCCGCCAGCCGTCCGTGACCTCCTCGAGGTAGGCAGGCTCGCCCGTCGCGGCGCCGACGGCGTCGCGCCAGAGCTCGGGCGCGGTGCGCCGCTCCATACGCGCAATCGTATGCAGGGAAGCCGATGAAAATCGAGAATTCGGCCGGTCCCCAACTAGAATGGAACCTCCGATGCGCACGATCTGGAACGGATCAATCAGCTTCGGCCTCGTGAACATCCCCGTCGGGCTCGCGCTGGCGACCCAACGGCAGGACGTCTCGTTCCGCACCCTGCACAGGGAGTGCGGGTCGCCGATCAAGCAGAAGCGCTGGTGTCCCGTCCACGAGCGCGACGTCGAGCCGGACGAGCTCGTCAAGGGCTGGGAGTTCGCCAAGGGCCAGTACGTCTTCGTCGAGGAGTCCGATCTCGAGGCCGTCGCGCTGCAGCGCTCGCAGTCGATCGCGATCCTGCGCTTCGTCCGGTTGGAGGACGTCGACCCCGTCTATTTCGACCGCACCTACTACCTCGCGCCGAGCGATGCCGAGGCGCAGCGCAAGCCGTACGTCCTCCTGCTCCGGGCGATGGAGGCGTCGGGGATGGCGGCGGTCGGCAAGTTCGTCCTCTGGGGCAAGGAGAACCTCTGCCTGATCCGCGCCAGGGCGGGCACGCTCCTTCTCGAGACGCTCTTCTTCGCCGAGGACGTTCGCGCGAAGAGCGAGATCGAGGAAGCCGTGGCCGGGACCGCCGTGCAGGACGCCGAGCTGAAGCTCGCCGAGCAAGTGATCTCGAGCCTGTCCGGCGACTGGGCGCCGGAGGATTTCGAGAACGACTACCGCCGCGAGCTCGCACAGATGCTCGAGGCGAAGATCGCCGGCCAGGAGATCGTCGCGCCGGAGCCCGTCGCCGAGGCGCCTGTGATCGACCTGATGGATGCGCTGCGCCAGAGCGTCGCCGACGCGCAGAGCCGGCGCTCCGCGGAACGCTCCAAGGACGGGAAAGCCGGCGCCCGACAACGAGCTCGCAAGGCGCCGGCGAAGAAATCCGCCTGATGCCCGTGACCTAGGCGGCCGACTGTCGGGCGGCCAGGTGCTGCTGCGTCATGAGAAAGAGGTACTTGTCGATCTTGCCCTGATAGATCGGCACACCCTCTTCCACGCAAACCCTGATCACCTCTTGCCTGTCGAGGCCGAGTTCTTTCGACAGTTCTTCGGGCGTGAGGTGATTTGCCATCGGTTGGGCTCCTTCCCCTGGGTTCCGGCCGGGCCTCGCCGGTTCATCCGGCGGCGCTTCCAGCCTTAGCAACGAAAAACCCGCCGCGCGCAATGCGCTGGCGGGTTAGGTCGCACCCTCGCTTGTCGTTGTCGCGGACATCACTCTGCCCGCCGGTCGGACGAATCCATTACGCGAAGAATATGCCTCTCTGGCGACGGACGGCAAACGTCTGTTGCCGGAGTGACCACTAGCCTGCTGCGGCCGGCGCCTCGAACGGGAGCACGTCTGCTCCGGCGCGGCCCTCCTCGTCGGGCCGTGGGCCGCCGCCGAGGAACTCGACCCGCCGCGCCACCACCTCGATCGCGCTGCGCCGCTTGCCTTCCTCCTCCCACGAGCGCGACTTCAACCGTCCGTCGACCGCCACGCGCCTGCCTTTGCCCAGGTACTCGGCGCACAGCTCGCCCTGGCGGTCCCACGCCGACACGGTCACGAAGTCGGCACCGCCATCGCGGCTCGCGCGATCGACGGCAAGGACGAAGCTCGCGACTCGCTTGTCGGGCGCGACCTCGCGCAGCTCGACCTCGGTCGCCAGGTTCCCGATCAGGGTCACCACGTTCATGTCGCGCACGCTAAGCCGGAATCTGTCACGGCGGAGTCAAGGTTTTGTGCCGGTTTGAGGCTAGAGTGACCTGTTCATGGGCCTCTTCTCAGGACTGACCGGCTTCGGCGGTCGCGACATGGCGGTGGACCTCGGCACCGCGAACACGCTCGTCTACGTGCGCGGTCGCGGCATCGTCCTCTCGGAGCCTTCGGTCGTCGCAATCGACCAGCGCTCGGGCGAGGTGCACGCGGTCGGCGTCGAGGCAAAGCGGATGCTCGGCCGGACGCCGGGGACGATCCAGGCGATCCGCCCCCTCAAGGACGGCGTGATCGCCGACTTCGACGTCACCGAGCAGATGCTGCGGCATTTCATCCAGAAGGTCCACCAGCATCGCTTCGCCCACCCGCGCGTCGTCGTGTGCGTCCCGTCCGGCGTGACGGGCGTGGAGAAGCGCGCGGTCGAGGAGGCGACGCTTTCGGCCGGCGCGCGCCAGGCCTACCTCATCGAGGAGCCGATGGCCGCCGCGATCGGCGCCGGGCTTCCCGTGGCCGAGCCGACCGGGAACATGATCGTCGACATCGGCGGCGGCACCACCGAGGTCGCAGTCATCTCGCTCGGCGGGATCGTCGTCTCGCAATCGCTCCGCGTCGGCGGCGACGAGATGGACGAGGCGATCATCAACCACATCAAGCGCGACTACAAACTCCTCATCGGCCAGCAGACAGCCGAGGAGATCAAGCTCGAGATCGGCTCCGCGTGGGATCTCCGGGAAGAGCTGCAGGCGGAGGTGCGTGGCCGCGACATGCTCACCGGCCTGCCCAAGACCGTCATCCTCACGTCGGAGGAGATCCGCCGCGCGCTCGACGAGCCGGTCACGCAGATCATCGAGGCGATCAAGTCCACGCTCGACAAGACGCCGCCGGAGCTCGCGGCGGACATCATGGATCGCGGCATCGTGCTGGCCGGCGGCGGCTCGCTCCTCACCGGGCTCGACGAGCGGCTGCGCCATGAGACCCAGATGCCGGTGCACCTCGCCGAGAGCCCGCTGACCTGTGTCGCGGTCGGCTCCGGGCGGAGCCTCGAGGAGTTCGAGGCGATCCACCGCAGCAACAAGGCTCGCTCGCGCAACGGCCGCCGCTACTAGGCCGCGGCTGTGCACATCGAGGAGGTAGACGCGCGCAGCGCGTCCGACGACGTGCTCGCCCGCTTCCACGCGCTCGAGGCGGCGTGTCACGCGGAGCTGCGTCCGGGCGAGCCGGCGCGCACCGTCGAGGAAGTCATCGCGTTCCACCGTCACCTGCCGGCGACCCAGACCAGTTGCCACTGGCTCGCCGCCGGCGGCGCAGCGACTCTCTACGTTCACGGCCCGACCGCGACGTTCGTCGACCTGCTCGTGGAGCCGGGGTCTCGGCGACGCGGTCTCGGGACGGCTCTCCTGGAGCGAGCGGTCGCTCGCTGTCGAGAGCTCGGAGTCGAGGCGCTTCGCGGCGCGCATGCCACGATCGCCGGCGCTGCCTTCGCCGAGGCGGTGGGCGCGCGCGACGAGCAGCGGATCGTCCGGTCGCTCCTCGAGCTCCGCTCTGCCGATCTCCTCCAGCCGAAGCTCCCCGACGACTTTCGCCTCGTCACGTGGCGCGGCCGCGTACCGGATGAGCATCTCGCCGCCTTCGTCGTCGCGCGCTCCGCCATGGACGATGCGCCGGCTCCGGAGGGCATGGACTTCCCGACCTGGACGGCCGAGAAGGTGCGCGCCTCGGAGGAGTCCCTCGCACGGCGCCATCGCGAGATGCGCCTCACGGTCGCGATCGGCGCCGACGGCCGGATCGCCGCCTTCACCGAGCTGCGCGTCTCGCGCGGCTCCACGCTCGGCTTCACCGACGACACGGGAACGGTCGCGGCGGAGCGGGGCAGGGGACTCGCCCGAGCGGTGAAGGTCGAGTCCTTGCGCCGGCTTCGGGCAGACCACCCCGAGATCGAGATCGTGTCGACGTCGAACGCCGAGGAGAACCGGGGCATGCGCCATCTGAACGAGTCGGTCGGCTTCCGTCCCTCGGTCGTCGAGACCCTCGTGAGGCTCGATCTCGCCCTCTCGGGCTCGGTCGGCGGGCAGCCGCGGTAACCTGTTGCGGTGGCAACACGTAGTCGCAGCGCTCGCGCCGCTGTGCTCGCCTCGTCGGTTCAACGCTCGAAGCCGACTCCGTACCCCTCGAAGGCACGCAGCGCGCTCATCCGCAGGACGGTCGTCGGCGTCCTCGTCCTCGTCGCGCTGACGCTGATCACGATCTCGTTCCGGTCGCCCACGACCGGCGCCTTGCACGACATCCAGGGCGCCGGCTCGTCGGCCCTGCGTCCGTTCCAGGTCGCGGCGACACGGGTGGCGCAGCCGTTCCGCGACGCCTACGACTACTTCCACAGCCTGGCGAACGCGAAGGCGGAGAACGAGAAGCTGAGACAGCAGAACAGGGATCTTCGAATCAGCGTGATCAGCGCCGACGCGAAGCTCGCAAAAGTCCCCGACTACGCGAAACTGCTCCACCTCGAGCAGGGACGGACCTTCCCGGGCGGCTACCGCGCCGTCAACGCATCCGTCATCACCTTCCCGAGCGGCGCGTTCACGCACTCGGTCGCGATCGCTGCGGGCTCGTCCTCGGGGATCCGCACGAACGATCCGGTTCTGGACGGGAGCGGCCTCGTGGGGATCGTGTCGAACGTCTTCCCGGACACGGCGATCGTGACGCTGATCAGCGACCCTGACACCTTCGTCGCCGCGCGGGACCTGCACACGCACGTGCGCGGCATCCTCGGCACGGGAGCAGGCGGGACGCTCATCCTCGACCACGTGTCGAAGACGGCCGTCGTCAGGCAGGGTGACGTGATCGTCACCGACGGCACGCGCAACGCGCGCTATCCGGATCTCTACCCGTACGGAATCCCGATCGGCCGCGTCACGTCGGTCGGCGCCACCGACACGGCGAGCTACCTCCAGGTGCAGGTGCAGCCCTACGCGAACCTCGGCTCGCTCGACGCGGTGGGCGTGCTCGTCCCCACGACAAAGCGCCGATGAGCCTGCTCGACGGCGTCAAGGCCGCCGTCCTGCTCTTCGTGGCGGCGATCGCACAGGTCTCGATCTTCTCGCAGGTTCACGTTTTCGGCGCCGTCCCGGACTTCCTGCTCGTCTCGCTCGTCGCGCTCGCGTTGCTGCGTGGCAGCGTCCCGGGCGCCGTCGGCGGCTTCTTCGCGGGGCTCATCGTGGACACAGCGTCGCTCGGGACGCTCGGGCTCACTGCGCTCGTGCTGACCGTGGCGGGGTACTGGATCGGACGGTACGGGGAGACGACCGGCCGCGACCGCGGGCACGCGCCGTTCCTCTCGGTCGCGGTCGTGACCGTCCTCTACGAGTTCGGCGTGCTCGTGGTGCATTTCGTGCTCGGCGAGAGCGCGCCGGCCGGTGCGGTCGTGCGCAGCCTGGTCCCTGCGATCGTCCTCAACCTGATCCTCACGGCGCCGCTGTACGCGCTCGCGCGGCGGCTCCTGCGACCGTCCGAGCGGGAGGAGCTGAGCGCGGAGGTGCAGCTCCTTGGCTAGCACGACGACGCGGCGACTGCCCTTGCCGCCGTCGCGTCGCGCACGCGAGGACGAGGCCGGCGCCGAGCAGACCGCGGTCGAGCCGTATCGGCTGACGCCGAAGCTCGCCCGGCGCGTCGCAGTGCTCAGCGGGCTGGTCGTGATCGGCTTCGCGGCCCTCCTCCTGCGGCTCTGGGCGCTGCAGGTGCTCGCGGGATCCCACTACGCGGCCCAGGCGCAGGCGAACCAGGTCCGAACCGTTCGAGTCGAGCCGCCTCGTGGGCAGATCGTCGACCGGACGGGGCACAACGTCCTCGTCACGAACAAGCTGGTCACCGCGATCGAGCTCTGGCCGTCCGGCCTGCCGAAGATCTACGCGCAGCGGGTCGCCGAGCTCCGAGCTCTCGCCCACATCACGCGCGTGAACGTGCGCCAGCTGACGAGGGAGATCCTCGCGCAGCGCGCGGTGGGCGACATGCTCGATCCGATCGTCGTGCGCCCGCAGGCGCCGACCGCGATGCTGACCTACCTCCAGGAGCGCGCGGCGGCGTTCCCGGGCCTGACGCTCACACGGAGCTACGTCCGGAGCTATCCGCACGGGGACTTCGCGACGCAGCTGCTCGGCTACGTCGGACCGATCACGCCACAGGAGCTGCCGACACTCGGGAAAGAGGGCTTCGCCCCGACCGACGTGGTCGGCCAGACGGGAATCGAGGCGACGTACAACAAGTACCTCTTCGGCGTCCCGGGCGCCGCGCGCGTCCGCGTCGACGCGCTCGGGCGTCCTCGCAGCGCGCGCACGTTGACCACGCAACCGCAGCCGGGGCAGACCGTTCGACTGACCATCGACGCCGGCCTGCAGATCGCCGCTCAGAACGCGTTGCAGTACGGGATCCAGTCCGCCCGCAACACCGGGGAGTGGGCCGCGGACGGCGGCGCGATCGTCGCCATGAGTCCGCAGGACGGCTCGATTCTCGCGCTCGCGTCCTCGCCCACGTACGACCCGTCCGTCTACACCGGGCACATCACGACCCGCAAGCTCGAGGCGCAGGGGCTGGTCGGGAAGTCTGCTCTCGACAAGAACTACCCGTCGCTCGATCGCGCGCTCGACGCCACGTATCCGCCCGGCTCGACCTTCAAGCCGCTCACCGCCATCGCGGCGCTCCAGGAGCATCTCATCAAGCCGTATGCCCTCTACCCCTGCACGGGCACGTACGTCGCGCCCGAGGATCACTCACACCACGTCTTCCACAACTGGGATCCGAACGTCAACCAGGGGATGGACCTGCCGACGGCGCTCGCGCAGTCCTGCGACACGTACTTCTACCGGGTGGGCAACGGCTTCTACCAACTGCCGACGGATCGCGGCCAGCCGCTGCAGAAGTGGGCGCGCGCGTTCGGGTTCGGCAAGGCGAGTGCAGTGGACGCCGGCCCCGACGTTCCCGGGCTCGTGCCGACGATCGGCTACAAGCATCGGAGGTTCTCGAGGCACAGCGGCGACCCGAACTGGCGGATCGACCGCATCTGGAAGCCGGGCGACTCGATCAACCTCGCGATCGGCCAGGGAGACCTGCTCGTGACGCCTCTCCAGATGACGCGCTTCTACGCCGCGATCGCGAACGGAGGCAAGCTCGTCACGCCGCACGTTCTCATGAACGTCGAGAACCCGAACGGGACGCTCGTCCCGACGACTCCGCCGGCGGCGCCGCGGCCGATCCCGGGCCTGAATCCCGCCTACCTCAAGGTCGTCCAGCAGGGTCTCTTCGAGGGCACCCACGACCCGCTCGGGACCTCGTACGGCGTCTTCGGGAACTTCCCGATTCCGATCGCCGGCAAGACGGGCACCGCGCAGAAGGTCGTCTCCCTTCCCGGGTTCACGGGTGAGGGAGACCAGTCGTGGTGGTGCGGCTATGGTCCCGTGAACGCCCCGAAGCTCGTCGTGTGCGTCGTGATCGAGAACGGCGGCCACGGCGGAACCGCCGCCGCTCCGGCCGCCGAGCGGGTCTTCGCGCACTTCTTCCACGTCCCGTCGGCCCAGCAAGGACTCATCCACTCCGACTGATGCTCGAGTACGCCGGATCGCAACGAGCGGGTCTGCGCAACGAGCGCGAGGCTCCGCATCTCCTCAGCGTCGTGCGCTCCATCGACTGGATCCTCCTGGCGGGCGTGGGCGCGCTCGTGCTCGTCGGCCTCTGGGGTGTCGCCGGGGTGACGAAGTTCGCGGTGCCGAACGACCCGACCTACTACCTCAACCGCCAGATCCTCTACGCGGCCGCCGGAGGAGTGGCCCTCGTGGTCGCGGCGCTTGTCGATCCGGATCTGTACCGCCGCTACTGGCGCGCGATCTTCATCGGCACGGCGACGGTGATCGCGTTCGTCCTCCTGATCGGCCACGCGGCGCGTGGCTCGACGCGCTGGATCAGCCTCGGCTTCTTCACCTTCCAGCCGTCGGAGTTCGGGAAGCTCCTCTTCGTCCTCGCGCTCGCCGGCATGCTCGCCGAGCGCCAGCGGGCGGTCAGTACGTGGGACACGACCCTGCGCGTCGTCGGGCTCGGCCTCCTTCCGGTGACGCTCGTCTTCGCGCAGCCCGACCTCGGCACGGCACTCGTCTATATGGCGGCGCTGGGAGCGATGCTGTTCGTGGCGGGTGCGCCGTGGAAGCATCTCGCGGTGCTCGGCGGCCTCGTTCTGGTCGTGGCGGTCGGAGTCCTCTGGGCGGGTCCCGCAGCCGGGGTCAGCGTGCTGAAGGGCTACCAGCAGCAGCGCCTCACGTGCTTCACGCATCCGTCAACGTGCTCGGTCGCGGCTCGCTACAACGTCGAGCAGGCGATCACGACGGTCGGCTCGGGAGAGATCCGCGGACGCGGCCCGAACGGCGCGACGCAGGTCAACCTGGGCTTCCTACCCGAGAGCCAGACCGACTTCATCTTCGCGGGCTTCGCGGAGCAGCGCGGCTTCATCGGAGCGGCGCTCCTGCTCGGGCTCTACCTCTTCGTGCTGTGGCGAGGCCTGAGGGTGGTCACCGTCGCGCGCGATCTCTTCTCCGCGGTCGTCGCGGGCGGGATCGTCGTCGCGCTGCTCTTCCAGATCTTCGTCAACGTCGGCATGACGATGGGGATCGCGCCGATCACCGGCATCCCCTTGCCGTTCGTCAGCGTCGGCGGCTCGTCGCTGATCGCGAACCTCGCCGCGATGGGCGTGCTCCTCGCGATCCACGCGCGCGGGCGAGTGAGCCGCGGGCGAAGAGCTTCGCTCTCCGCCCGCGGGTAGATCGCGCGAACGCTGCGCTCTTCGCCGGGGAAGCGAACCGCGCCGACGGGAGAGCGCGGTCTCCCGTCGGCTTCGTGCCGAGAGCACAGAGGGGCTGACGCACGGTTCCAGTCGCTCTTGCCGCCTGAACCTCGATCACGCTTCGAGCCGTTCGACCAACAGCCGGGCAAAGAGCCGGAGGCTAACGGAGCGCAGTTCGTCACTCCGGCTCGGAAACGCGCAGCGTCTCCGAGCTACTACGCCGCGGCGGGCCGGAGCCGTGCCCGCCGTGCCCTGATCGCACGCAAGCGTTGGCTCAAGCGGGCCCAAGCCCACGGCTCGATCTCGCGGTAGCGCGTCTCGGCCTGGCTTCGCGTCGCCTCGAGATACTCGAACCAGGCGTCGGCCTCCTCGATCAGCAGGAGCTCTTCGGCCTCACGTTTCGCCACCACCGCTCACCTCCCGGTCACGTGAATGGCCCGATCGTAGGTCCGGGCTCGGACGGACTCCCCGGGAGCGATTGCTACCCTGGCGACGTAGGCCATGCCAAGCCTTTTCATCGACAACGAGCGCGCGCGCACCCCTGGCACCAATGCCGGGGTCGCTGTCGCGCGCCGCCACGAAGGAGTTCTTACTTGCCTTGGTTCCGTATCCGGAAGAAGCGATCTTCCGACGACCAGACCTCTGATGCATCCGAGCTCGAGGCGAAGCCCGAGCCCGAGCTAGTACCGGCCGCCCGAGCGGCCGACACCGAATCGACCGATTCCTCCAAGCCGAAGCGTCGTCGCGGTAGCCGCGGCGGGCGCGGACGCAAGAAGCCCGGCTCCGCCACCACCGCCGCCGACGGTGCTGCGACGGCGCCGGAGCGGAAGGAGAAGGGCGAGGGTAAGCAGCCGCAGCGACGCGAGCTCTCCCAGCGGCAGGAGCGTCGCCGCGACCAGTCCTCGCGCCGCCGCCGCGAGCCGCAGCGCCGGGCACCGCTCCCGGCCGCGAAGCGCGAGTTGCTCATCGCCGTCGACGTCGGCGAGCGCCGCGTCGCCATCCTCGAGGACGAGCGCGTCGCCGAGGTCTATCTCGAGCGGCCCGAGCGCCGCTCGATCGCCGGCAACATCTATCTCGGCCGCGTCGACAACGTCCTGCCCGGCATGGAGGCCGCGTTCGTCGAGATCGGCCTCGAGAAGAACGGCTTCCTCTACGTCGACGAGATCGTCGGGCCCGAGCTCGAGAAGGGCCACGGGCGCAAGATCCAGGACCTGATCTCGCGCGGCCAGACGATCCTCGTCCAGGCCGTCAAGGATCCGATGAAGACGAAGGGCGCGCGGCTGACGACGCAGATCTCGCTGCCCGGCCGGTTCGTCGTCCTCGTCCCGCAGGGCGAAGGGCTCGGCGTGTCGCGCCGCCTCGACGACGACGAGCGCAACCGCCTGAAGGACATCCTCAAGCGCCTCGACGTGAAGGAGGGCGGCGTGATCGTCCGCACCGCCGCCGAGGGCGCGTCCGAAGAGGACATCGAGCGCGACCTCGTCTTCCTGCAGCGGCTCTGGCGCTCGATTCAGGCGAAGGCGAAGAACGCGAAGGCGCCGGAGCTGATCTACCAGGAGGCCGAGCTTCCACTCCGCGTCGTCCGTGACCTCTTCACCGGCGACTTCGAGAAGGCGTACGTCGACGATGAGCGCACGCACCGGCGCATCGTCGGCTACCTCAAGAAGACCTCGCCGCACATGGTCGAGCGCGTCGTCCGCTACCGGGAGAAGACGCCGCTCATGGAGTCGTTCGGCGTCGAGCAGGAGATCAAGTCCACGATCAGCCGTCGGGTCGACCTGCCTTCCGGGGGCTACCTCATCTTCGACTATGCCGAGGCGTTCACCGTCGTCGACGTCAACACCGGCCGCTTCGTCGGCTCGCGCGGCAAGAACGCCGCCGGCCGACTCGAGGACACGATCACGAAGAACAACCTCGAGGCGGTCAAGGAAGTCGTGCGCCAGCTGCGGCTCCGCGACATCGGCGGGATCATCGTCATCGACTTCATCGACATGGCTAACCCGAAGAACCGTGCGACGGTCGAGGAGGCGCTGCGGACCGAGCTCGAGCGCGACCGGACGAAGACGTACGTTGTCGAGATCTCGCCGCTCGGCCTCGTCGAGATGACGCGCCAGAACGTCACCGATGGCCCGCGGGAGGTCATGACGCGCAAGTGTCCGACCTGCGGCGGCGACGGGATCGTGTACTCCGAGGCTTCCGCGGCACTCGACGTCGAGCGCCGGCTTCGCGCTCTCGCCTCGGGGTCGCGCGCGCAGGCGTTCAGGGTCGAGCTCGCGGACGCGATCGCCAGCGCGCTCGTCGGTCCCGGCGCTCGGCGGCTGATCGAGCTCGAGGTACTGACCAAGAAGCGCTTCTTCCTCGAAGGCAAGGCGGAGACGCACCTCGACCACTTCGTCGTGCTCGGCGAGGGCAAGCTCGCCGAGCTCGCGCCGCCCGCACCGATCGGCGAAGACGCCGAGACCATGCTGCAGATCGTCGAGGTCGACCGCTACGACGCGGCAGCTGCTGTCGGCAAGCTCGACGGACTCGACGTCGTCGTGGCCGATGCCGCCTCGCTCGTCGGCAAGCGCCTCAAGGTCCGCGTCGAGCGGGTGCTCGACGGTCGCGCGTACGCCGTCCTCGCCCGCAAGGCGAAGGAGATTCCGGAGCCGCTGACGGCGGAGGGCGAGGCCGAGAAGCCGACGCGCAGGCCGCCCGCGCGGAAGGGTGCGACGGTCGTGAAGGATCCCGAGCCGGCGGAGGGCGAGGAGCCGGTCGTCGACGAGGTCGAGCCTGCGGAAACGACGGAGGCCGAGGCCGAGGAGCCTTCCAAGCCGAAGAAGAAGACCCGTCGCGGCTCCCGCGGGGGCCGCAAGCGCAAGAAGCCGGAGACGGCCGAAACGGCCGCGGGCGAGTCGCCGGCGGCCGTCGCTGCGGCCGAGGACTCTCCGGAGCCGAAGCCCGGCGGGACGACGATCCACGTTCCCGGCGAGGATCTCGGCCGAGACGGCGCGGTCGAGACGACGAAGCCGGAAGCAGCCGACGAGCCTGTCACCGCGGAGACCGCCGAGGCCGATGCCGAGGCGGCTCCGAGGCCGAAGAAGAAGACGCGTCGCGGGTCCCGCGGCGGAAAGAACCGCAAGAAGAAGGCTGCAACGTCTGCGACGAACGGCACCGAGCCGGGTGAGACTTCCGAGCAGCCCCAGGAAGAGCCGGAGCCGCAGTCCACGAACGGCGACTTCGAGTACGTGCCGATGTCCGAGTGGGCCGACGAGCTCGACAAGAACCGTTAGCTACACTGCCCTGCCGCGGGCGCAACGCCCGCGTTTCCACGCCATGAGCTCCTACGCGATCATCAGTCTGGGCGGCAAGCAGTACCGCGTCCGTGAGGGCGAGCGGCTGCTCGTCGACCGCCTGCGTGCCGACGAGGGCGCGACGGTCGAGCCCCGCGTTCTGCTCGTCGGCGGCAACGGCGCCGCCCCCGATCTCGCGCCGTCAACCACAGTGACTGCGCGCGTCGTCGGCCACGAGCTCGGCGAGAAGATTCGCATCGGCAAGTACCGCCGCCGCACCGGCTACAAGAAGCACACCGGCCATCGCAGCAAGCTGACCCGGATCGAGATCGAGTCGATCGGTGCCGCCACGCGTGCGAGGGCCGCGGCGAAGCCCAGCGCCGCCGAGCCGAAGGCGGAGAACGCCGAGAAGATTGCGTCGAAGGCGGAGGCTGCAACGCCGGCTGCGGGCGCGCCGGAGGGCTACGCGTCGATGACCATCGCGCAGCTCACGGAGGCGGCGGGTGGTTGGAGCCGCGAGCAGGTCGAAGCGGCGCTCGAGCACGAGCGCTCCGGCAAGGCCCGCAAGGGCGCGCTGACGGCCTTGGAATCGGCACTCGAGGAGAAGCAGTAGTGCTCCTCCCGGCACTGTTCTCCGGCCTCTCGCCCGCGATCACGCGGCGCGCTACGGCGTCCTCGGTCGCGCCGATAGCCTCGGCTATCGCTACTCCCTGCGTCCTTGCATCGCTTGGTGCTCGCGACCGAGATGCTCGGCAACAGCACCGGAAGGAGCACTAATGGCGCACAAGAAGGGACTCGGCTCGTCGCGAAACGGCCGCGACTCCAATCCGCAGATGCTCGGCGTGAAGATGTTCGCCGGCCAGGACGTGTCGGCGGGGATGATCCTCGTCCGGCAGCGCGGCACGCGCTTCCGCCCCGGACCAGGTGCGGGCATCGGCAAGGACGACACGATCTTCGCGATGCGCGACGGCACGGTCGCGTTCCGGACGAGCGGCGAGCGCCGCTTCGTTTCAGTCGTCGATCCGGAGTAGCTCGTGTTCCACGACCGCGCGCGCCTGACGGCCGTCGCGGGCCGTGGCGGTGACGGCTCGATCCACTTCCGGCGCGAGAAGTACGTGCCGCGTGGAGGGCCTGACGGGGGGGACGGCGGTCCCGGCGGCGACGTCGTGGTCGTCGCCGATCCGCGGCGTCGCGATCTGTCGGGCTTCCGTCCGAACCAGAAGCTTCGCGCTGGTCGAGGCGGCCCAGGTGGCGGCCGGCTCTCGAACGGCCCTCGCGGCGAGGACGCGATGCTCGTCGTTCCGGTTGGGACGCAGGTCTTCGAGGGCGACGAGCTCGTCGCCGACCTCGCCCGCCCCGGTGCGCGCATCGCTGTCGCGAAGGGTGGCTACGGCGGACGGGGAAACAAGCATTTCGCCGGGCCGACCCGGCAGACCCCGCGGTTCGCGGAGGTCGGGCTGCCCGGCGAGGAGCGGGAGATCGAGCTCCGCCTGAAGCTCCTCGCGGACGCCGCGCTGGTCGGTCTCCCGAATGCAGGCAAGTCGTCGCTTCTGACCCGGATCTCGAACGCGCGGCCGAAGGTCGCGGAGTATCCGTTCACGACGGTCTCCCCGGTGCTGGGAACGGTGGAGGCGGCTGACGGGCGGCAGCTCGTCGTCGCCGACGTTCCCGGTCTGATCGAGGGAGCGAGCGAAGGCGTCGGGCTCGGACACGAGTTCCTCGCCCACCTCGAGCGCGCCCGGCTGCTCCTGCATGTCATCGACTCCTCGGAGGACGACGCCGACGAGCGCTGGCGCACGATCGACGCCGAGCTCGCCGCCTACGGCGCCGGGCTCGACGAGCGGCCGCAAATCGTCGTCCTCAACAAGATCGACCTTCGCGTCGAGCCTCCCGCGTTCGGCATCGAGGACGAGCGCATCCTCCGCGTCCTCCGGATCTCGGCCGCGACCGGCGCGGGGCTCGACGAGTTGCGCAAGACGCTCTTCGAGCTCGCCCCGCAGGTCGCCGAACAGGCGCCGAGCCAGCCCGCCGACGAGATGGTCGACTTCCTCGTCTACCGCCCGCGGCCGTCGCGGCGCGGGTATCGCGTCTATCGCACCGAGCGGGGCTTCCGGGTCACGGGCACGCCGCCGGCGGAGGCCGAGCTCGAGGCGATTCTCCGCAGTGCGGGCGCCCGAGCCGGCGACGAGGTCGAGGTGGGCGAGGAGGTGCTCGAGTGGGAGTGACGGTGCTCTACGGAGGCGCGTTCGACCCGCCGCATCTCGGCCACGTCGCCGTCGCCGACGCGGCGCGGAAGCGCTTTGGAGTCGACCGGCTGGTCGTGCTCGTGAGCGAGCGGCCGGGGCACCGCGCGGCTCGCGCCTCCGCCGACGATCGGCTCGCGCTCTCGCGCGCGGCGTTTCCGGAGGACGACGTCCGGCTCGACCCCCACCCGCGGACGGTCGAGCTGCTCCGTGCCGAGCGCGTCGACGATCCGGTCTTCGTCGTCGGCGCCGACCAGTTCCGGAACTTCCTCAGCTGGAGCGAGCCGAACGAAGTCGTCGCTCGTTCTCGGATCGCGGTCGCGACGCGCCCCGGCTTCCCGCGTGACGAGCTCGAGAACGTCTTGGCGCAGCTCGACGATCCCGAGCGCGTCCTCTTCTTCGAGCTCGAGCCCAATCCGGCCGCTTCGACCGACGTCCGAGCCCGTATCGCCGCCGGAGAGGCGCTCGACGGCGTCGTTCCGCGAGCGGTCGCCGAGCTCGTCTCGGAGCGCGGTCTTTACCGTCCGTGAGCCGGGGATACACTGCACGAGAAGCGACCCAAGGACACGAAAGAACTCTGGATTCCCTGGACCAAGCCCGCCTCATCGCCGCTCTCGCTCTGGAGAAGCTGGCGGAGGACGTCGTGATTCTCGACATGCGGCCCGAGTGCTCGTTCACGGACTACTTCGTGATCGTGACCGGGCGCAACCCGCGCCAGACCGCTGCGATCTGGGACGAGGTGCACGCGCGGCTCAAGCAGGAGCAGCGGCTCCTGCCGACGAGCGTCGACGGGACGCGCGAGGGAGCATGGATCGTCGCCGACTACCTCGACGTCGTCCTGCACGTCTTCACGCCCGACGCGCGCGGCTACTACCGGCTGGAAGACCTCTGGAGCGACGTCCCCGAGGTCGACGTCGACGCCGCGGTCGTCTAGGCCGGCTTCAGGCCGGATCGCGTCAGGAGGACGGTGGCTCCCGGTCGATTCGAGAGGCCGCTCGCGAGCTTGCCGCCCAGCCGAACGTCGAGGCTCGGCGGATCCCCGACCTCGATCCAGACCGGTCCGTTCTTCAGATCGACCGGCAGCGACTTGCCCTGGGCGAGCGTGGCCTCGTAGAGGGTCCGCCCCGTCGAGCTGCCGGAGCGGAGCCAGAGCCAGCAGTTGCCACGAGACGCAACGAGCGTGGCGTGGGTCGGGAGCGCCACGGTGACGTGATGCAGATGCTTCTTCTTCGATTTCCTGGGCGTCGTCTGCGTCGAGGTCGTGGTCGGCGTCGAGACCGGCGGCGTCCCCTGCTTGTTGTTGCCCGAAGACCCGACGAGGCGCCACGTCGCCACGGCGATCACGATCGCTGCGATCACGCCGACGACAACCACGGGGCGGAGCCGGCCCGTGGCGCCCGAGCCCGACCTCGCTCGCGCGAACCGCTCCGGTACGAACGGCAGTTCCTCGTGCTGCGCGAAGCGATTGTTGTACTCGTCGACGTAGAGGTTCCCGTCGAGGCCCAGATAGTCGGCGTACGTCCGGAGGAAGCCTTTCACGTACGCGTCGCCGGGCAGAAGCTCCCAGCGCTCCTCCTCCAGCGCCTGGAGGTAGCGATCGCGAATCCGGATCGCCTTCTGGACGTCGGCGGGCGTGAGTCCCCGCTTCAGGCGAGCCTCACGCAGGCTCCCACCGATCTCGAACATGCCGCATTGTCACGAATGCCGCACAGTGCCGCCAGTCGCCTTCAGACCAGGCTGTGCTGTCCGACGGGCGGGACGAGCTCGTCGTAGAGTTCGTCGACGCGGCGGTGCAGGGCGAGGAATGAGGCGCCGAGCTTCTCCGTCTCCTCGCCGTCGAGATTGCCGGCAGCCATGCGGCGTACGGCCTGCCGCTCGAGCAGCTCGCCGAGGATCTCGACGAGGACGAGCACGAGCTGCGCGAGACCGCGCTGGAGCGAGTTCTCGTCGGCGACGACCCGCGCCGGCAAGTGCCGGGCCCGCCGTTCGCGTCGTGGGAACACGAGATCGTCGGCGCCAGCTGCCCGGCAAGCCCTCGAGCCGCGTGGCGATCGAGCCCGCTGGGTCGCGATCGGCAAGGAGGCGAGGTTGAAGACCGCGAACTCGCCCGCCTTCGACGGCGCCCTTCGTATTCCCGTCTGTTGCAGCCAAACGAGAAGAGAAGGGCGGAGTGGGCGCTAGACTGGGCACCCGCGGGGCCGTAGCTCAGCTGGGAGAGCGTCTGGCTGGCAGCCAGAAGGTCAGGGGTTCGAGCCCCCTCGGCTCCATACACTCGGCCGGATGAGTCACGAGAGCGCCGACCTCCTGCTGCGCGGCTACCACGCCTTCGTGGCCGGCGACATCGACGCGATCGAGACAATGCTCGATCCCGACGTCGAATGGGTTCCTGCCGGCAAGTCGGATGCGATCGTCGTCAGCCGCGACCGCGTCCTCGAGGTAGTGGCCGAGCGGGCCGCGGAGGGATACCACGTCGTCGTCGACCGGGCGATCGGGCTCGCCGACCGGGTCGTCGTCAGCATGCGGTTCTCGCGGATGGAGATCGACCCCTCCGACGAGCGGCCGCTGCAGAGCCGTCGCTCGTACCTCCTCGGCCGCTGGGCCGCGGTCGTCTACATGCACGACGGCAGGGTCACCCGAGTCGAGGAGCACCCCCATCTCGAGGCGGCTCTCGAGGCTGCTGACCTCGAGCCCGAGTAGGTACAATCGGAATACCTACTACAAGTTGGAGTGTGATTCAGCCTTGATCGATCTGCTGCTCGTCCCGTTGGAGGACACGGTCGTCTTCCCCGGCATGAACGTCACCCTCACGGTGGACGTCGGGGACGAGGATCGCGTCGTGCTCGTGCCGCGTCACGAGAGCGAATACGCCGCCGTTGGCACCGTCGCGGAGGTCACCGACCGCGTCCGCATGCGCGGCGGCGTCCGTGCCGTCACCCTCGAAGGGCTTCATCGCGCCGTGATCGGCGCGGCACACACCGATGCCCTTGGCCGGCTTCACGCCGAGGTCGACGAGCGGCAGGACGAGAATCCGCCGCCCGTCCAGACGCGCGAGCTCGAACGTGAATACCGCGCCGTCGTCGAGGAGATCCTCGACCTGCGCGGCGCGGACGACCGCGTTCGCGAGTTCCTGCGCGCGATCAGCGAGGCCGGCGCGCTCGCCGACACGTGCGCCTACGCACCGGACATCACGTTCGCTCAGCGCGTCGAATTGCTCGAGACGGTGGACGTCGTCGAGCGGCTGAAGCTCTCCCTCGAGCTCCAGCGCGAGCGGCTCGCCGAGCTGCAGGTGCGGCAGCGCATCCGCGACGACGTCGAGGAAGGTGCGCAGAAGCAGCAGCGGGAGTGGTTCCTGCGCCAGCAGATGAACTCGATCCGCAAGGAGCTCGGTGAGGACGAGGGCTCCGTCGTCGACGAGTACCGGACCAAGATCGAAGAGGCGGGAATGCCCGAGGACGTGCGCGCGCAGGCCGAGCGCGAGCTGCGGCGCCTCGAGACGATGGGCGACGCGAGCGGCGAGGCGTCGATGATCCGCACGTACCTCGACTGGCTCGTGTCCGTGCCGTGGTCGAAGCGGAGCGACGAGACCCTCGACCCGCTCGGCGCGAGAGAGGTTCTCGACTCGGACCATGCCGGCCTGCAGGATGTCAAGGATCGGATCGTCGAGTACCTCGCCGTGCGCAAGCTCCGCCAGGATCGCGGAATCCCGAACGACAAGCGGTCGGGCGCGATCCTGACCCTGATCGGGCCGCCCGGCACCGGCAAGACGTCGATCGGAGAGTCGGTGGCACGCGCGCTCAACCGCGAGTTCGTGCGCATGTCGCTCGGCGGCATTCGCGACGAGGCGGAGATCCGCGGGCACCGGCGCACCTACATCGGGTCGCTGCCGGGGCGGTTGGTCCGCGCGCTGCGCGACGCCGCGACGATGAATCCGGTCATCCTGCTCGACGAGGTCGACAAGGTCGGCGCCGACTGGCGCGGCGACCCGTCCGCCGCTCTGCTCGAGGTTCTCGACCCTGCGCAGAACCACTCGTTCCGCGACCACTACCTCGACGTCGAGCTCGACCTCTCCGAGGTCTTCTTCATCGCGACGGCGAACGTCGCGGACACGATCCCCGGTCCGCTGCTCGACCGGATGGAGGTCATCCGCTTCGACGGCTACACGGTCGACGAGAAGACCGCTATCGCCCGCGGCTACCTCTGGCCGCGGCAGATCGAGCGAAACGGGCTCCGTGAGGACGAGGTCTCCGTCTCGGACGAGACGATCCAGACCGTCGTCTCGGAGTACACGCGTGAAGCGGGCGTTCGCCAACTCGAGCGCGAGCTCGGCACCATCCTCCGCAAGACCGCGACCCGCATCGCCGCCGGCCGGGCAGAGGCGCCGGTCGAGGTCGACATGGAAGTCGTGCACGATGCGCTCGGCCGCCAGAAGTTCTTTCAGGAGGCCGCCGAGCGGACCGCGGTCCCCGGCGTCGCAACCGGCCTCGCCGTGACCGGCGCCGGCGGCGACGTCCTCTTCGTGGAAGCGACCTCGATGGACGGCGGCAACGGCAACGAGCTCGTCCTCACCGGGCAGCTCGGCGACGTGATGAAGGAGTCGGCGCGCATCGCGCTCTCCTACGTCCACTCCCATGCCGAGGAGCTCGGAGTCGAGCCGGACGCGTTCAAGGACAAGTCGTTCCACGTCCACGTCCCTGCGGGTGCGATCCCGAAGGACGGCCCGAGCGCCGGGATCACGATGTCGACCGCGCTCGCCTCGCTCCTGTCGGAGCGACCCGTGAAGCACACGGTCGGGATGACCGGCGAGGTGACACTGCAGGGACGGGTCCTGGCGATCGGCGGGCTGAAGCAGAAGGTGCTCGCAGCCCACGCCGCAGGGCTGACCGACGTGATCATCCCGGAGCGGAACCGAGCCGATCTCGACGACGTCCCGGAGGACGTGCGCGAGGCCATGCGCTTCCACCCGGTGATGACGCTCGGTGAGGTGCTCGACCTCGCGCTCGAGCCGAAGCCGAAGCCGAGCCTGCACGCCGCATAGCCGATGCGTTGCCGTTCCTGCCAGCCGCTTCCCGAGGAGGTCGCCCGTGCGGCGGATCTCCTCGGGCGGCGCTGGGCGCTCGCGATCCTCTGGGCCGCCGCCGAGGCCGGAGCCGTCCGCTTCAACGAGTTCAAGCAGACGCTCGAAGGCATCCCGCCGCGCACGCTCGCGGCACGCCTGAATGAGCTCGAGGAGGCCGGCGTGCTTGAGCGGCGGGTCTTCGACACGCGGCCGCCGCGCGTCGAGTACCGGCTCACCGAGGCCGGTCGGCGAGTGCGCTACGTCGTCGAGGCCCTGAACGCCTGGGCCACGTCGGCGTAGCTACGCCGGTGCGAGAGCGGCGATCTCGCGCTCGCGGGCGAGCCGCTCGAGGGCCTGCGTCTCGATTTGGCGGACGCGCTCGCGGGTGAGGCCCATCTCGCGTCCGATCGTCTCGAGCGACATAGGATCGCGGTCGCCGTCGAGCCCATAGCGGAGCTTGATCACCTGCTGCTCGCGCTCCGGCAGCTTTGCGACCGCCGCGTGGAGGAGGTGCTCGCTCAGCCCGACGACGACCTCTTCCTCGACGTCTCCCTTGTCGGTGGCGACGATGTCGCCGAATGCGGTGTCACCCTCGTTGCCGAGCGGCTTGTCGAGGCTCGCCACCGCGCGCGCGGCGGCTCGCACTTCGCGCACGTGCTTGAGGGAGAGCTTCGCCATCTTGGCGACCTCCTCGTCGGTCGGCGGTCGCTCGAGCTTCAGGGTTAGCTCGCGCTCGGCGCGCGCGATCTTCTGCTCGCGCTCGACGATGTGAACCGGAATGCGGATCGTGCGGGACTTGTTGGCGACGCCGCGCTGCACCGCCTGCCGGATCCACCAGGTCGCGTAGGTCGAGAACTTGTAGCCGCGTCGCCAGTCGAACTTCTCGACCGCGCGGATGAGCCCGACGATCCCTTCCTGGATCAGGTCGAGGAGCGAGAGGCCGTGACCCTGGTACTTCTTCGCGATCGAGACGACGAGGCGGAGGTTCGAGTTGATCATCCGGTCCTTGGCCCGCGTGTCGCCGCGCTCGACGCGCTTGGCGAGCTCGACCTCCTGGGCGGCGGTGAGCAGCGGGTAGCGGCCCGCCTCGTTGAGGAAGAGCTGCAGCGAGTCCGTCGTCATGGCGGCGACCGTCTCGTTCGAGAAGTGCGTCTCCTCGAGGTCGGGGAGGCTGCAATCGTCGGTGAGCTCGACTCCTCGTGCCTCGAGCTCCTCGTACAGCGCTGAGACCTCCTCGTCGTCGAGCTCGAGCTCGGTCAGAAGCCGAGTGAACGCGGACAGGTTCACGCAGCCGGCGTCGTGGGAGTGCTCCATCAGGGCACGAAGTTGGTCACGGCTCACGGCGGTCCTATTGCCGGGGCGGGGAGATCGGTAACGCGTATGCGTTTCGGACTGCATCCAAGGGTAGACTCAAGACCGGTGAAGGCGCCGGACACGCTCTGGGAGCTCGTCTTCCTGATGGTGATCCTCAAGATCCCCATCGCATATCTCTGCTACGTGGTGTGGTACGCGATCAAGGCGGAGCCGCGACGCGGCCGCGGCGACCCGGCGGGCGTGCGCGTGCTGCCCGAGCTGCCGTCGCCGAGCTTCGACCGCGCTCGCCGCCTGCCCCGGCGCCGGCCGCCGCGTCCGCATGGAGGTCCGGTGCGGGTCTACGCACGCACGGCACGCGCTGCGCTTGCGCGCGCCGATAGGATCGCCGACCGTTGAACGTCGAGAGCGAGACCTACCACGGGCCCGCCCGCCGGACGTCGGCCGACACCGTCGCCGGCTACCTCTCCGCGCTTGCCATCTTCGTCAGCCTCGTCGGGATCGCATGGCATCCGCTGCGCCTCATCCTGCCGTCGGCAGCGATCGCCCTGATCGCCTCGGGGATGACCGACAAGCGCCGGCAGCTCACACTCGCAGCGGTGGTGATCTGCGCCGTGTGCCTCTTCCTCGGATTGACGGTCGCCGTGGCCACGAGCCACCCGCTCTGGTAGCCGCCGCGCCCCTGCTACAACAAGCCTGGAGATGGGACCCCCCGATGTCGACGGGCTGAATTCCGGCTACGCAGCGCTGCTCCTCGAGCAGTACCTCGACAACCCCGGCGCCGTCCCCGAGGAATGGCGGGACCTCTTCGAGAGCGAGCCGCAGGCGCTGCTGCAGCGGCAGCCGGGCCTCAAACGCCTGCTCGAGCTCGCCGCCGACGGTGACGGCCACGCTCCCGCTCCCCTTCCCCTTGCACCGCCTCCGGCGCCTGCACCTGCGCCGGCGCCCGCCGGTCCCGACAGGGAGCTCCTCGGCGGAGTCGCGGCCTCGATGGCGCTCGTCAAGGCGATCCGGATGCACGGGCATCTCGCAGCCCGCCTCGATCCACTCGGCTCGGAGCCGCCCGGCGACCCCGCGCTCGAGCCCGAGCGGCTCACGCCGAGGCTGACCCCCGAGCTGCAGGCGCGCATCCCGGCTTCGCTCCTCCGCCTCCATGTCGAGGGCGACACGCTCGCCGACGCGCTGCCGCGTCTGCTCGAGACCTACACCGGGACGCTCGCGTACGAGATCGAGCACATCTCCGACCACGAGGAACGCGTGTGGTTGCGGCAGGCGATCGAGTCCGGCCGTTACCGGCGCCAGCTGGCGAGTGAGGAGCGCGTGCGACTGCTCGGGCGGCTGAGCCAGGTGGAGGGAATGGAGCGCTACCTGCGCCGCGCCTTCCTCGGGCAGAAGCAGTTCTCCGTCGAGGGCCTCGACGTGATGATCCCGATGCTCGACGAAGCGATCGAGCTCGCGGCCGCGGGCGGCGCGCACGAGGTCGTCGTCGGGATGGCGCATCGCGGTCGGCTCAACGTCCTCGCCCATGTCGTCGGGCGGCCCTACGAGACGATCCTGCGCGAGTTCGAGGGCGAGCGGACGATCGAGGCCGTCGTGTCGAGCGAGGAGGGCGGCAGCGGCGACGTGAAGTACCACCTCGGCGCGCAGGGCACGCGCTCGACGCAGTCCGGCGACATCACGATCACCCTCGTGTCCAACCCGAGCCACCTCGAAGCGGTCGACCCCGTCGTGGAAGGCAGAGCGCGGGCCGAGCAGACCGACCGCTCCTCGCGCCAGGGCTACCACGATCCGAGCGTCGCTCTGCCGATCCTCATCCACGGCGACGCCTCGTTCGCCGGCCAGGGAAGCGTCCCGGAGACGCTGAACCTCCAGGCGCTGGCGGGCTATTCGACCGGCGGCACGCTCCACCTGATCGCGAACAACCAGGTCGGCTTCACGACCGACCCGGAGAGCGGCCGCTCGACGCGCTACTCGAGCGACCTCGCCAAGGGCTTCGACATTCCGATCGTCCACGTCAATGCCGACGACCCGGAGGCGGCGCTCGCGTCGATCCGCCTCGCGCTCGCCTACCGGCGACGTTTCGGCCACGACGTCGTCGTCGACCTCGTCGGCTACCGGCGCCACGGCCACAACGAGCAGGACGAGGCCGCGTACACCCAGCCGATCCTCGCGACCGCGATTGCGGAGCATGCCACGGCCCGCGAGCAGTTCGCCGCGCGCCTCATCGCCGAGGGCGACCTCACGCAGGAGCAGGCGGACGAGCTCGAGTCTGACGTCGTGACCGAGCTGCGCAGCGCGCACGAGGCGCTGAAGGAGACGTTCGGGCAGTCGGAGGCTCCGCCGCGCGACGACACGCATGTTCCGGCCGCGACCGGCGACGAGGTCGTCACCGCCGTCGCCGCCGGTCGGCTCCGCTCGCTCAACGAGCAGCTCCTGCGCGTCCCCGACAGCTTCACTCCGCACCCGAAGCTCATGAAGCAGCTGGAGCGGCGACGCGAGATGCTCGACGAGGGCGGGATCGACTGGGGTCAGGCCGAGGCGCTCGCATTCGCGTCGCTTCTCGTCGAGGGGATCCCGATCCGGCTCACCGGCCAGGACACCGAGCGCGGCACGTTCTCCCACCGCCACGACGTCCTCCACGACGTGAACACCGGCGGTACGTTCACGCCGCTTCAGCACCTCGACGACGCGAGCGCGTCCTTCGAGATCTACAACTCGCCGCTCTCGGAGTACGCCTGTGTCGGCTTCGAGTACGGCTATGCCGCGGCGGCGCCCGAGGCGCTCGTCCTCTGGGAAGCGCAGTTCGGGGACTTCGTCAACGGCGCGCAGATCATCATCGACCAGTTCATCGCGGCGGGGCTGTCGAAGTGGCGGGAGTCGACTCGGCTCACGCTTCTGCTGCCGCACGGCTACGAGGGCAACGGGCCGGAGCACTCGAGCGCCCGCCTCGAGCGCTTTCTCCAGCTCGCGGCGCAGGAGAACATCCGGATCGCGAACTGCACGACCTCGGCCCAGTACTTCCACCTGGTGCGGCGGCAGGCGCTCGACGCGACTGCGCGGCCGCTCGTCGTCATGACCCCGAAGGGCCTCCTCCGCCTGAAGCAGGCGAGCTCGACGATCGACGACCTGGCGGACGGCGAGTTCCGGCCGGTGCTCGACGACCCGGGCGCCGACCGCGAGCGCGTCGTGCGGCTCGTGCTCTGCCAGGGGAAGGTCTACTACGACATCGCGGGACACGAGGAGCGCGGGAATGCGCCCGGCGTGGCCGTCGCTCGCCTCGAGCAGCTGTACCCGTTCCCAGGCGAGCGCGTGAAGGCCGTCGTCGCGCGCTACCCGAACCTCCGCGAGCTCGTGTGGGCGCAGGAGGAGCCGCAGAACATGGGCGCGTGGCGTGCGCTTCGTCACCGGCTCGAAGAGACCAAGCCGGAAAGCATCCCGCTTCTCTACGTCGGGCGGCCGTGGCGCGCGAGCCCGAGCGAGGGTTACCCGACGGCGCACCTGCGTGAGCAGGACCGGATCGTCCGCGCTGCGCTCGGCGTTTAGCCGCTGCCGTCGCGGCGCCGGCTCGTGGCCTTCGCCGCACGGGCGGCAAGCTTCGGGCCGTGCTTGCGCGCCAGCTTCATGAGCTGCTTGCGCTGGGCCGGGGGAAGACGCCGCCAAATGTCCCACACGGCGACGGTGAGTGCCCACGGCGTGGGACGGAACTTGCGGAGCTTTGCCATCGGTTCATCCTCGCAGATACCGAGACCGTCTCGGTCCGAAACCGCTTCGTGGGGACGATCCGCGTTCGCGACTGCTTGTGCTGATGGTGTGAGCCGGGCTCGGCGGCGCCAGCACGACCGGCGGCGAGCTCAGACCCGCCGGGTTGGGGCCCGCTCCGGACGCGAGCAGCCGCCGAACACGCTTCCCTTCCCGTCTTCCCGGCCTGGCAGCATGTGGAGAAGCGATCCGACGCATCGACCGCGATCGACATGCCGAGGGACTATCTCAACCCGGGGAAGACGACGCCCGACTGCGGTTTCGACACTCTCGAGCGAGAAAAGTGACGAAATCCCGGTTATCATCCTCGCGGGAGGACGAGTACGACAACGGGAGGAAGCTTCATGCCGGTAGAGACACCGTCCATTTTTGCGCAGGTCATCAGGGAGCACCTCGACCTGAAGGAGCGCAACGCTCGGCTGAGCGGCGCGATGCCGATCGACAACTACGCAGTCGAGGATCCATTCGACAACCACCCGCTCTTCAAGACCGAGGAGCAGGCGCGAATCGAGGAGACGATGGACGGAGTGGATCCGGACTTCAGCGACGCGAGCCTCGAGAACGTCGGAGTGTGGCCGGGCGAGGGCCCGGTCGAGGAGATCACCGCCGAGACTCGCGAGGCAGCAGTTGTGCCCGCCATCGAGGAGTCGGCATTCTGGGGCACCGGCGGCGCGCGCGACTTCGACTGGGGCGACTGACCGCGGCGGGTGCCCGGCGCCCGCTCGCTGACAACCGAGCCCCTTTTCCGCTCCCGCCGAGGAGAAGCATCGGGGTGTGTGATCCCTCCAACGAGGGACAGGTCGCGAGGGCTCTCGCACCGATGCTTCGTCCGTTGTAGCGGCACATTCTCTTCGGGGGCGTCGAGTGCATGTCACGCTGAATCGAGTGGGGACTCGGTGGTAATCCGGCCGAACTTCCGGCTGGTCGACCGCGACGGCGAGCCCGGCGATCCGACGCTCGTCGAGTCGTACCAGCGCCTCGCCGACGTCTTCCACGCGGTTCTGGCCGAGCAGAGCCTCGACGCCCTCCTCGTCCGCATCGCGGACGCCGTGGGCGACCTGATCCCGCTCGACACGCTGACGATCTACGAGGCTGACGAGGGGGAGCAGGCTCTCAAGCCGGTGCTCGTCCGCGACGTGTACGCGGACCAGATCATGAGCACGACGATCAGCTTTGCCGAGGGCATCACCGGCTGGGCTGCCCGGAACCGTGAGGCCGTCCTCTCGAACCAGGCGCACCTCGATCCGCGGGTGCGCACCGTTCCGGGCACGCCGCTCGAGCCCGAAGCACTGATCTGCATCCCGCTCATCGCGCGCGGCCGGATCAAAGGCGCTCTCAACATCTACCGCGAGGGCGACGCGGTCGCGTTCAACGAGATGGAGTTCGAGATCGCGAAGCGGTTCGGCGACGCGGCCGCCTTGGCGCTCGACAACGCGGAGATCCGGGCGAAGCTCGAGCACCAGGCCCGCACCGACTCGCTCACCGGCCTCTTCAACCACAGCGTGTTCTACGAGCGTCTGTTGCAATCGCTGCAGGAAGCGAGCCGCAGGCATGCCCCGATCGCCGTTCTCATGCTCGACATCGACGACTTCAAGCACGTCAACGACGTGCACGGGCATGCCGTCGGCGACGAGCTGCTGCGCTTCCTCGCCGAGGCGCTGCGCGCCATCGTCAGGCCGGAGGACGTCATCTGCCGGCTCGGCGGCGAAGAGTTCGCGGTCGTCATGAACGACTGCAACGGAGAAAACGCGCTTCGCGTGGCCGAGCGCGTGCAAACCCGCCTCGCGAGCGTCGACTTTCCCGGCATCGGCCACATGACGGTGTCCGTCGGGCTCGCGCTCGGCCCCGAGCACGCGATGAACCCGCGCGAGCTCGCGGCCTGCGCGGAGGCGGCGATGATGACCGCAAAGGCCCAGGGAAAGAACCAGGTGATCCTCTACGCCGAGGACGCGACGCGACGGCCCGACGCGCCGGGCATCGAGCGGGACGTGCGTTCGATCGCGCACCTCAAGATGTTGCAGAGCCTGTCCGGGAAGTTGAACCGGCTGAACGACGTGCGCGAGATCGGCGAAGCGATCGCGGTCGAGCTGCGCTCGCTCGTCGACTACCACAACTGCCGCGTCCTCGTCGCCGACGGCGACGATCTCGTCCCTGTCGCGTTTCGCGGCGAGCTCACCTCGGGCCCGGACTCGCTCTCGCTCGAAGTCCTCCGGAAGAAGATCGGCGAGGGCGTCACCGGTCGCTGCGCCGAGCTCGGCGAGTCGATCATCGTCGGCGACGCCGCGAACTGCGAGTTCGGGCAGCAGATCGAGGGAACCGACCCGATCGAGGAATCGCTCCTCGCGGTCCCGCTCCGCTACGGGGCGCGCGTCGTCGGCGTGATCGTGATCTCGAAGCTCGGCCTGGATCAGTTCGACGAGGACGACGTGCGGCTGCTCGAGGTGCTCGCCGGTCATGCGGCGGTGGCGGTCGAGAACGCGAGTCTGTACGAGGCGGCGCGCCGCGAGGCGGACAGCGCCACCGCGCTGCTCGAGTTCAGTCGTGAGCTGTCGGCCGTCTCGGGGCCGGACGAGATCGCGCGGATCGCCGTCGACCTGGCGGCCTCGATCATCGGCTCGTCGCGAACGGTGCTGTGGCTCGAGGACAACGGCCGCCGACTCGTTCCCCAGGCGTTCCACGGCGTCGACGAAGAGCAGCGCTTGCAGCTGGAGGCGCTCGAGCTGCCGGCGACGCAGCTTGCGGGCCGGACCGAGCCGTACTTGAGCGCTCCGAGCGACTACCAGCAGTACCTTCCGAACCCGCCGCTTCCCGGCGTCACCTACGCGGTCGCGCCGTTCCAGCTGGACGGACGGATGGGTTGCATCACTGCGGTCGTGGCCGGCGAGGACTTCGGCGAGCGCGAGCTGCGACTGCTCGCGGGTATCGCGGACCAGGCGAAGCTCGCTCTCACGAACGCGGCGAGCTACGAGGGGCTCGAGCACACGTTCGTGTCGACGGTCGAGGCGCTCGCAAACGCACTCGAGGCGAACGACGAATACACCTCGACTCACGCGCGCTGGATCACGGACCTCTCGCTGCGCGTCGGCCGGGAACTCGGCCTCGACGAGCTGGCCCTGAAGCGGCTCGAGCTTGGAGCGCTCCTGCACGACATCGGCAAGATCGGGATCCCGAGCGAGGTACTCTCGAAGCCCGGGCGGCTCACCACGGCCGAGAGGATGCTCGTTCAGACGCACCCGGAGCTCGGCGAGCGGATCATCACACCGATCGATCGGCTCGAGCTGGTTCGGCCGATCGTGCGCCATTGCCACGAGCGCTGGGACGGACTCGGCTATCCGGACGGCCTCGCAGGCGAGGAGATCCCGCTCGAGTCGCGGATCATCTTCGTCTGCGACGCGTACCACGCGATGACGACCGACCGGCCGTATCGCCGCCGACTCGTCCACCGCGAGGCGGTTCGCCGGCTCACCGAGTCGGCTGGAAGCCAATTCGATCCGAAGGTCGTCGAGGTGGCGCTCGCGGTGCTCGACGAGTACGTGCTCGAGCACGACCCGAGCGACCCGCCGGCCGCGGCCTAGCCCCGCTATCCCGCGGCCGCGAGCTCCGGCTCGCCGCCCTCGAGCGTGTGCGCGAGCCGCCGGAACGGACCGTCGACTTCGAGAAGCTCGCTCTCGCTGCCGCGCTGTGAGATCTGCCCGTTCTCGACGACGAGGATCTCGTCGGCTCGTCGAACCGTCGACAGGCGGTGGGCGATGATGATCGAGGTGCGTCCCTGCAGCAGCCGGTCGAGAGCCTGCTCGATCAGCACCTCGGTTGGGCGGTCGATGTTCGAGGTCGCTTCGTCGAGGACGAGGATGCGCGGGTCGGCGAGGAGCGCCCGCGCGATCGAGATGAGCTGACGCTCTCCCGCCGAGAGTCCGGCGCCGCCCTCCCGCACCTCGTGATCCAGGCCGCCCGAAACTCGGGACGCCACCCGGTCGACGCCCACGGCGGCTGCCGCGGCCGCGACCTCCTCGTCCGTCGCGTCGGGCTTCGCGAAGCGGATGTTCGAGGCGATCGTGCCGCTGAAGAGGAAGGGATCCTGCAGTACGACGCCGAGCTGCCGGCGATACGAGCGGAGCTGAACGTCGCGGAGGTCGTGCCCGTCGACGCGCACGGCTCCCTGGTCGGGGTCGTAGTGGCGTCCGATGAGGCGCGCGAGCGTCGACTTCCCGTGGCCGGACTCGCCGACGAGTGCGAAGCAGCTACCCGGCGCCAGGTGGAAGGAGATACCGTGGAGGACGGGGTCCTTGCCGTACGCGAAGACGACCGAGTCGATGTCGAGATCGCCCTCGAGGCGTGGCAGCGGCTGCGCGCCGGGTCTGTCGAGGATCTCGGAGTCCTCGTCGAGGATGGTCGCGATCTTCACCATCGCGGCGCTCGCGGACTGCAGCTGCCCGTAGATGTCTGACAGCTCCTGCAGCGGCTGGAAGACGAGCTGGAGGAGGTAGATCGCCGTGATCAGCGTGCCGATGGTCAGCGTGTGGCGCGCGTAGAAGTGCGAGCCGACGTAGAGCACCGCTCCCGTCGCGAGGACGCCGAGGAGCTCGATCGACGGGAAGAAGGTCGAGAAGATCTTCTGGACGTAGGTCGACTGGGCACGGTTCGCGTCGTTCAGCGCGTCGAACTCCGCCTGGAAGCGGCGCTCTCGGTTGAACGCCTGCACGACCGCCATGCCCGCCACCGACTCCGCGATCTGCGCCGTGACCGCGGCGATCCGGTTCCGCTGCTCGACGTTCGCGCTGTGCGAGACGCGCTGGAACCAGCGCGAGATGATGAGCGCCGGCGGCAGGACGGCGCACGAAACGAGCCCGAGACGCCAGTCGGCGATGAAGAGCGCGGCGACCGCGGCCGGCAGGAGGATGGCGTTCGAGACGAGGGTCGGCATCCCCTGCGAGAGGACGTCCGAGACCGCGTCTACGTCGCTCGTGAGCCGGGCGATGATCCAGCCGGCCTTCTGCTGTGAGAAGTAGCGCAACGAGAGACCGGTGAGATGGTCGAAGAGATCGCGCCGGAGCCCGATGACGATCCCCTGGCCGATCTGCGCGAGCCCGCGGATCAGCTGCGCCTGCAGCAGCCAGCCGGCCGCCGCGACGCCGAGGTAGATCAGCACGACGATCGTCAGGTGGTGCTCGTTCTTCGCGACGATGCCCTTGTCGATCGCGTTCCGGACGAGCAGCCAGCCGCCGGTCTGAGCCACGGCGTTTCCCGCGCCGACGAGGATCATCAGTGCCGCCTCGAGCTTCCGGCCCTCGAGGTACTTCCAGAGGCGCCTCACGCCGCGATCACCTCGTCGCCGAAGAGCAGCGCGAACTGCCCGCCCGCGCGCAGCAGGTTGGCAGGCGTTCCCGACTCGACGATCTGCCCGTCGAGGAGCACGACCGCGCGGTCGGCGATCTCGACGGTCGAGAGCCGCTGAGTCGCGACGAGAACCGTCCTCCCGGCGAGTGCGGGTCGCAGGCGCTTGACGAGCCGGCGCTCGGTCAGCGTGTCCACGGCGGACAAGGGATCGTCGAGCACCACGACACGCGCGCCGGTGACGAGCGCACGGGCGAGTGCGACGCGCTGACGCTGACCGCCCGAGAGGTTCACGCCGCGCTCCCCGATCAGCGTGTCGTAGCCGTCGGGAAGGTTCGGCGCGAACGTGTCGACGCCCGCCGCCTCACAAGCGGCGAGCACCTCGTCCCAGTCCGCGTCCTCGCGTCCGGCCGTGAGGTTCTCGCGCAGCGGCACGGAGAAGAGGATCGGCCGCTGCGTCACGAGCGCGACGTCACGTCGAAGCTCGGCGAGCGGAAGGTCTCGCGTATCGACCTCCCCGACGAGCACGCGGCCGCCGGTCGCGTCGTAGAAGCGGGGGACCAGGTTGAGCAGCGACGTCTTGCCCGAGCCGGTCGGCCCGCAGACGGCCACGATCTCGCCCGGCTCGACGACCAGGTCGAGATCGTGCAGCACGTCCACCTCGCCGCCGTACGCGAAGCTCACGCGCTCGAAGCGGACCCCCACCTCCCCGGTGGGGAGGTGCCGTGGATCGTGCGGCTCCGGCAGCGGCTCGATTCCCTCGAGCCAGGCGAAGCTGCGGCCGGCCGACGCGAGCGCGCGCTGCGCGAGATCGAGGATCCAGCCGATCGCCTCGAGCGGCCAGACGAGCTGGAGCAGGAGCGTCTCGAAGAGGACGAACTGTCCGAGCGTGAGCTGGTGGTGGATCACGGCGCGGCCGCCGAAGAAGACGACGGCTGCGATCGACAGCGCGGGCAGGTAATAGAGGCCGGGGACGTGCTGCGACTCGACGCCTGCCTGGCGGAGCGCCGCGGCGCGCACCCCCTCCGCCCGGTCGCCGAAGCGGTCGCGGATGTCGTCCTCCCGGCCGAAGGCCTGCACCATCTCGATCCCGACGACCGCCTCGTCGGCGGCCTCGGTCACGTCGCCCTTGCGCGCCTGAACCTCGCGCGAGATCGGGGAGACGCGATGCCCGAAGCGATTCGCGACGTATCCGATCGGCGGCAGCGCGACTGCCGCGTAGAGGGTCAACCGGGGGTCGACGAGCGCCAGGACGATCCCGGCCGCGATGATCATCATGATGCTCTGCATCCCCTGGACCAGCCCCCAGCCGATGAAGTAACGGATGGGGTAGAGGTCGTTCGTCGCCCGCGATAGGACCTGGCCGGTCGCGTGCCGGTCGTAGAATGCGCGCGGGTAGCGGAGGTAGGCCTGGTAGAGGAGCTCGCGCATCCGCGCCTCGATCCGAACGCCGATTCGCGCAGTCGCGAAGCGACGGTTGAAGTTGATCGCGAAGCGGATGGCGGCGAGCCCTGCGATGACCGCCAAGTAGGGCCAGAGCGCCTGCTTGTGCGGGCCGCCGCGGGTGTCGATGGAATGGTCGATCGCCCGCTGGATGAGGATGGGGATCGTGATCGAGATCAGCGTGTAGGCGAGCGCGCACGTCAGGCCGAACGCCCCCAGGCGCCACTGCTCGCGCCAGAGGCGGAGCAGCCTGCGGAAGGTCGGCAGCAGGCCGAGGTCGGGCGGATCGACGGGATTCACGTGCGTAGACATGGCGAAACGGCTGTCGCAGCGGGCCCCCAGCCCGGAGCGGCGAGCCAATCGACGATACCAGTGCGGTAGGCCGCTGCTCTAGCCGCGTTTCCGCGCGGCTAGGAAGCCTTGGTGCTGCTGCTGCGGCGGCGAGGCTTTGCTTCTGCTGCCGGCTCGAGATCGGGCTCGGCCGGTGGCTGGGGCAGCGGAGTGGGCGGGGGCGGTTCGCGCTCGGGGTCGGGCTCGCTCGGAGGCTTGGGCTCGGTGGCTCGTGCCCCGGCGCGGCTCGCTCGCTCCTGTTCGAGCTCGACGCGCTGGCCGGCGAGCTCCCGCTCGACTCTCCGGATCGCTTGCTCCCGCTCGTCGAGTCGCTCCCGCTCGGCCTTGGCGAGCGCGAGCTCCTGGACGGCCTGCTGCTCGCGCTTCTCGGCTTCCGCGATCTTCTGGGCGAGCTCCGCGGAACGATCGGGGCCCATTGGTAGGGGAGCAGAGGCAGGAGCGCGTCGACGGCCCTGCCGGTCGGCGACGTCGAGCCGCAGCTCCTCGAGCTCCTTCTCGCGGGCCGCGACGTGCTGCGCGTGCTCGCGCAGCCTCCGTTTCATCTCCTCGACCTCTGCGAGCGCCTGCTCGTAGCGGCCCCTTATGTCGAGCCCGTCGTTCACAACTGAAGTGTCGCTTTCAAACCGGCTGGTGGCAAGATCGTGCGCGTCAGTCGTGGTTCGTGTACGCCATGTATCGCTCGGCGTAGCGGGCGAAGAAGGTGTCCAGATCGCTCACCATCGCGACGGTACAAGACGGGTTCGATTCTTGGCGAGCCTGGGCACAGAGGCCGGCGTGGGATTTCTTGCGGCGGACGACGTAGGTCGACCAGGCGCCGGCTACGACGCGTATCCGATGCGTCGCGGCTAGCCGGCCACGCTGATCGAGCAGGACTCGCGCCTGCGACGCCGGATACTGGAGGGCGTGGAGCATTACACCTGGACCGTTCGCGAAGGGTCGCTACAAGGCCCGATCGTCATGAGGGACTATGTCTACAACGTTCCCGAGAAGGAGCCCGTGGAAGGTCAGGAGCTCTATCTCTCCAACGGCACGGGTCCCTGGCGCGTCTGCTATCTCGAACACGCGCCGGAGCAGTACCGCTCGCCGTACAACGTCCTCGTGGTCGAGCGCCTCGAGTAGCCCGACCTCGCTCTGAAGGAGAAAACCCGCCGTCTCCAGCGGGCTTTCAGGTGGTGGTGGAGCGTACCGGGATCGAACCGGTGACCTCCGGCTTGCAAAGCCGGCGCTCTCCCAGCTGAGCTAACGCCCCGGGAGAGCTTCAGTGTAGAGGGCGGTTCGGCTCAGGCCGCGCGCTCGAGCCGTTCCTCGACCCGTGCACGCGCGACGATCGAATCGCGGTCGCCGAAGCGCAGACGGGCGCGGATCGCCCGATGCTCGTCCCACAGGCGGTCGAGATTCGCGTCGATCGCATGGATCTCGGCGCGCACCTCCGGGTCGTGCTGGTCGGAGAGCTTGTGCCAGAGCTCGGTGCGCTCCTCGCTCAGGCGCTCGATCTCCTCGTGGATCTCATCAAGGGTTCGCATGCGGGTCTCAACGGACAGCATGCCCATCGCATTCCGCGTGAATCCTCAGCATTAGCGGAAGAAGCTCACCACGCCGGCCGGTTCGAATGCGGCGCGTGGGGCCGCCGTCGCGTGGCCAGAAGCACGAGCCCCGTTGCAAGCCCGAATGCGAAGCCGCCGATGTGCGCGAAGAACGCCCTGCCGCCTCCCGACTGCGGCTGCAGGAAGGTGAGCCCGCCCGACCACAGCTGCAGGCCGATCCAGATCCCGAGAAACCGCACCGCCGGAATCTCGCGGCTGAGGATGATTCCGAGGAAGATCACCGTCAGCACCTTCGCTCGGGGAAGGAGCACGAAGTAGGCGCCGAGGATTCCTGCGATGGCGCCGCTCGCGCCGATGTTCGGGACGCTCGCCGACACACCGGCGAACGAGAGCGTCACGATGCTCTGCACCGTCATCGCCACGATCCCGGCGACGAGGTACCACACAAGGAACCCGACGTGACCGAGCGCATCCTCGACGTTGTTTCCGAAGATCCAGAAGAACAGCATGTTCCCGAGGATGTGCGCCCAGCTCGCATGCATGAACATGCCGGTGAACACGCCCTCGTACCACGGCAGGTGGTGATAGCCCGGCGGAAGGTGGCAAGGCCCGTGGAGTGCGCAGGGATAGAAGCCGTCGCGGAAGACGTGCACGTCTACGCCGGGGCTGCTTCAGCTCCCAGAACCAGACGAGGAGGTTCGCGACGATGAGCCCGACCGTGACGAACGGGAAGGTCGTCCCGGGGACGTTGTGCGGAGCGGGAGCACATCCTCCGCGCTAGACCGCGGCAAGCGACTCGCGGATCCGGTCGCCAACCGCCGCGAGCTCGAGCTTCTCGCCGGTGACCTCGCGGAGCAGCTCGTCAGCGGTCGGCTTCTGTCCCTCGGCCCATAGCTCGCGAAGGAGCGAGCCGGCCTCGCGGCGCGAGAACCAGGCGTTGCCGAACCGCTCGCGGAGGTGGGCACGCAGCTGCGCTTCGAGCGCCCACGCCCGGAGGTACTGCGAGGCATAGAAGCCGTCGTCGATGTCGCCGAGGTAGTCGACCGCTGCGGGCTCGACCTTCGTCGCGTCCGTGAGCAGCTCGACATAGCGCGGCCGCGACTCGGTCAGTTCCCCGGCGCTGTGGAACTCGAGCTCGTAGAGGAGCTTCCCGCAGTAGCGCCGGACGATCCAGAGGAGCTCGGTCGCGCCCTCCGCCGCAAACTCGTAGGGGCGCGGGAAGTCGAGTCGCCGTTCGAGCCAGACCGGGTCGATCACGAGATGCTCGAGCAGCATCGCCCAGCCCTCGGTGACCGCGTTGTCGCCGAGCCGCCGCTCCTCGGGCGAAAGCGAAGCCGACGTGTGTGCGAAATGCTCGGTGTGACCGGCTTCGTGGAACAGCGTCCGCCAGTCGGCCGGTCCGCCCTGCGGTTTCATCACGAGGACGACGCGACCCGGCACCTCGATCGGCGAGCAGAACGCACGTGGATCCTTGTTCGGGCGCTCCTCGAGATCGAGCTCGACGTTCTGCTGCCCGTGGAGGTCGATCCCCAGCTCGGCAAGGGTGACCTCGAGGGCCGGAAGCATGGCCGCCGAGGGGAAGGAGGCGTCCCAGTCGACGCCGCGCCACGCGCGTCCGACGTCCCAGCGTTCGACCTCGTCCAGACCGAGCCCGACGCGCGAGCGGAAGAACCGGTCGCCCGCTTCCTCCCACAGTTTCTCCGTGTCGGCGAGCAGGCTGCGGCACTGCTCCGCGAGGTCGTCGAGCGGAAGCCCGAAGCTGCGATAGAGCTCGGCGTAGTTGGCAGCGCCGAGGCGCTGCGTCTCGCGCTGCACGACCTGCGCCGCTTGGAGCTCGAGAGCGTTCAGGTGCTCTTCGGTGAGCGCGTTTCGCGCCGCCTCGACGCGCTCCCGGACCTCGCGATCTTCTTCGTTGCCGAGTCGCGGCTTGAGCATGCGGAACGGGATCTCCTCGCCGTCGACCGTCGCCGTGAGCGTCGCCTCGAGCTCGGCGACCCGCTCGGCCTCCTCGCTCACGAAGTTCGCGAGATAGCCCTCGCACGCAAACTTCCACAGCTCGCGGCGCCGGGGGTCGCCGTCGACCGACGCGCCGAGGGCGAGCGCGGTGTCGAGCTGCGTCAGGCGCTCGTGCCGCTCGTAGATCGGAGCGAGGTCGTACGTCTCCTTGATGCCCGCGAAGTGGAGGTAGGTCTCCTCGTCGAGCTCCGCGAGAAAGCGATCCGCGTCCGCGCTGAGCGCGTCGATCTCCCTTTGTCCGAGCGGCTCCGTCATGCGGGTTCGTAGGATAGACCCGTGCGGGAGATCTCCCTCAAGACCGATCGCAAGCTGCAGCTGATCGAGATCACCGATCTCATTCGCGACGCGCTGGGCGAGCCGAACGGCGCCTCGGCGGCGCTCGTCTACGTTCCGCACACGACGGCGGGGGTCGCGATCAATGAGCGGATCGACCCCGAGCTCGTGACCGATCTCGAAAACGCCTTCCAGCGTGTGGTCGGAGACGACTGGGAGTGGAAGCACGACGACCAGGACGGACCGAACGCGCCGTCCCACGCCCGCGCCTCCCTCGCCTCGAGCCCGCAGGTGCTCATCCCGCTCCGTGAGGGGAGCCTCGCCCTCGGCACGTACCAGGGCGTCTTCTTCTGCGAGTTCGACGGACCGCGCGACCGCAAGATCTACGTCACGACAGTCTGACGCGCATGGCCGCGCCGGTCACGAAGGGAGAGGAGCTCGAGCTCGACGTCGACTCGCTCGCGTTCGGCGGCAACGGGGTCGCGCGGCTGGACGGCTTCGTCGTCTTCGTGCGACGGGGGCTGCCCGGCGACCGCGTCCGGGCTCGGGTCACGAAGGTCAAGCGCAGTCACGCCGAGGCGCTCGCCACCGAGGTGCTGCGGCCGGGGCCCGAGCGGGTCGAGGCGCCGTGCGCGCACTTTCCCGCCTGCGGTGGCTGCCGCTTCCAGGATCTCGCGTACGAGGCGCAGCTCGAGCAGAAGCAGCTCCAGGTGCGCGACGCGCTGCAACGGCTCGCCGGCATCGCGGAGCCGCCGCTCGGGCAGATCGTCCCGTGCGAGCCGGAGATCTTCCACTACCGGAACAAGCTCGAGTACTCGTTCACCTCGACAACCGGCGGGCCCGCGCTCGGCTTCCATCGTGCCGGCCGCTGGGACGAGGTGCTCGAGATCGAGCGCTGCTGGCTCGTCGACGAGCTCGGCAACGGGATCCGCAGCGCCGTCCGCGACTGGGCGCGCGAGGAAGGGCTCGAGGCGTACTCGCAGGCCGACGGCAGTGGTTACCTCCGCCACCTCGTCGTGCGGCAGGGCCGCAACTCGGAACAGGCGCTCGTCCAGCTCGTGACCGCCCCCGGCGAGCGGTTCGAGACCGGCTATCTCGTCGACGTTCTTCGCCGCTTCCCGGAAGTTCGCTCGATTCACTGGTCGATCAACGACACGCCTGCCGAGGTGACGAATCTGCCGAGCAGGCTTCTGTGGGGAGAGGAGTGGATCGAGGAGGAGCTCGGTGGGTTGCGCTTTCGGGTGCGCCCCAACGCGTTTCTCCAGACGAACACGGCGATGGCCGAGCGCCTGTACGCGCTCGCCCGCGACGCGGCGGGGCTCACGGGCGCCGAGACCGTGTGGGATCTGTACTGCGGCATCGGCACGATCGGCCTCTCGATGGCCCGCGACGCGCTGACCGTGTGGGGGATCGAGGTCTCCGAGGAGTCCGTCGCGTGCGCGCTCGAGAACGCCGAGCTCAACGGGATCACGAATGCGGCGTTCTTCGCGGGCAACGTCGGCGAGGTCGTCGAGGAACTGCTCGAGCGCTCCGGCCCGCCGGACGTGGTCGTTGTCGATCCGCCGCGCGCGGGGCTGGCCGGCAAGGCGCTGCGCCGCCTCGGCCGCATCGGCGCGCCGCGTCTCGTCTACGTCTCCTGCAACCCGACGACGCTCGCCGGCGACGTGAAGGCCCTGCGCGACGACTACGGCTACGACCTTCTGCGCGCGACGCCGGTGGACATGTTCCCGCACACCCCGCACGTCGAGTGCGTGGCGCTGCTCGAGCGCGTCAGCGCGCCGGCCTGAGTCGCCGCCAGAGCAGATCGCCGTTCGCGACGAGGAAGCCGACGGAGAGGAACGGCAGCGCGGGAAGGCCGTTGACGTTCGTGACGTTCGCGATCACGAGCGTGAGCGAGTACATCCCCGTCATCGCGAGCCACGTCCAGATGGGGCGGAGCCGCCAGCGCACCGTCGCGCCGAGGAAGAGAGCGTAGAAGGCGATGTCGGGCGGTCCGAGATCCGCCGCCAGGCCGCCCGGCGCGACAAACGCAACGGCGACCGCCGAGTAGACGGCGAAGTGGTGGTTGACGATCGCCTTCGTCGGGCCGGCGGCGACCGAGATGGCATCGACGAACGGGATGATCAGCGCGACGATCAGCACCCAGCTCAGCTCCTCGAACAGCCAGAGGAAGGCCCAACCGAAGCACGTATAGGCGCCGAGCTTCGCGAAGTTCGAGACGAGGTGCGAGTTGAGCTCCCAGCTGACGACCGCGGCGATCGCGAGCACGGCTCCGGCGGACAGGATCCAGCGGGAGCGCGACCAGAGCGGAACTGCAAGCAGGATCAGCCCGAGCGTGGCGGGCAGCACGGCCGCCGAGATGATCGCAACCGTCGGCCACAACGCGAGCGCGTCGAGGTGCGGAGCGACGGCGTCCCACGCCACGACCGCGGCGGCAAGGACGACGAAGGCCGTCCTTCTCAGTACGGGGGTGTTTGGCTCCACCACTCGCCGAGCGCCTTGAAGGCGTTCCAGAACGCCGTCTTCCCCGGCTGCTCGTCGAGCGACTCGTCGATGTCGGGCGTGACGAGCCCCTGGATCGTGGGTGTGTATTCCTGGAGCTCGCCCTGGACGGGCGCGAGCGCACGCGCGAGAGGGAAGCGCGCTGCATTGAGGAACGCGAGTGCCGGCTCCCCCATCACGACGACGAGCTTCGGCTGCACGATGTGGAGCTCGCGCAGGAGGAACGGTCTCGACTCTTCCTCGTCGCCGTCCGCGAACTTGAGGCAGTTCGTCCCGTAGATCGCCATCGGGTCGACATGCAACCGCTGCAGCGACTTGAGGAGCGCGTTGCCGGCGCGGCCGTAGAAGGCGACGCCCTCCTGCAGCTCGGACGCTCTCGGCGCGTGCTTGAGGAGAAAGACGTCGGCGAGTGGGTGGCCGGAGCCGAGCACGGGAACGCGCGCTCCGCCAGAGGCCTGCGCGAGCTCGTCACCGAGGGCGTTCGTCTCGGTGATCGCCTTTTGCAGGTACTTCTCGTAGATCTCGTCGTTCGCCACGGTCACAGGATGCCCCGGGGGAATGGTTCGGGATCAGCGCACCCGTTCCTTGGCCTGGGCCACCCACTTGAGGCCCTGCAGGTAGACGAGGGACTTCGGCCGGCGCAGCACTTCGGCGTCGTGGAGAGAGACGAGAAACTCCTCCGGTCCGCCGAAGCGGCGCATCCGGACGGCGCCGGTTCCGACCCCCGCCAGGACGTGCGCATCGGAGCCCGCGCCCGGGGTGAGGTTGTACTTGCGGGCAAAGCGAAGCGCCTCCTCGTTGTACGCCTCGAAGAGGAGCCGGGCGTTGTAGACCTCGAGCACGTCGATTTCCGCCAGGTGCCGGTGGAGCGTCTCGGGCGCGGGGATCGCATGGAGGCGGTCGAACGGATGCGGCACGTAGACGAGTCCTCCTTGCACGCGGATCGCCTCGATCGTCTCCCCGAAGGACATGCCGCGCGGGATCTCCTCGCGCAGGAAGAGGCCGATCACCTCGCCCTGATCCGCCGTCTTCACCTCTTCGCCGGGGATGACGACGAGGCGGCGGCCGCGGGCGCGCTCGACCGCCTCGAGCGCGCCGCCGAGGACGTTGTGGTCCGTGACCGCGATGGCCCCGAGGCCCTGCGTCTCGGCGTGGTCGAGCAACTCGTCGACGTCGATCGAGCAGTCGTGGGACCAGCTCGTGTGGAGGTGGAGGTCGGCGACGACCCAGTCGCGCTCCTCGACCGGCGGGCGAGTCGCGTTGCTGCGTCGGCGGCCGGCGAGGCGTTCGTACAGCTCCTCGACGCGGTCCGCGAGCGCCTCGACGGTCTGCGACTCGGCTGCGGCGAGGCCTTCGGCGGCTCGGCGCGAGCGGAAGGTCTCGTCCTCGATCATTCGCGCGGTCTCGGCGGCGGCGAGCTCGGGCTGCGCGTCGCGACCGGGTGGTGCAGCTATCGCAGCGCCCGCGGTCTGCGCCTCGGCGATGAGCCGCGGCAGCCCTTCGGCCGCCGGCACGAAGATCGCGGCGGAGCGGAGGATCTCGGCGCGCGCCGCGCCGGTGCGAGCTGTGCGGACTCGCATCCGCCCTCGCAGTCGCGGTGAAACGGCGGGACGGGATGCGGGCGTCCGGATCCGGAGCAGCACGAGCTCCCACCCGGGCTGCTCCGCCAGCTCCCGCACGAGGGCGCGTAGCAGCGGACGCTCGGTCTGCCGCCACTCGAGCACGACGATCCGCTTCTTCTCGACGGGCTCGAAGAGGTCTGGGTCGATCCCGCTGGGCACGATCTCGTAGCGGCCGGGGAAGCGGACGGCGGCCGCTTTCGCAACGTTGTCGCTCGTCGCGAGGAGTGCGTCGACGCGGGCGAGCAGCCGCTCGCGCTGCGCACGACCGGGTGGATAGCCGAGGCGCTCGTCCGAGAAGAACGTCGCAGCCGTGAGCGCTGCGGAGTCTCGCAGCGCGAGGTAGGAGAGGCTCGGCATGCCTGGCTCGACACCGTGTACGACGTCGAACCGTCCGCGGGCGAGGGCGAGCGAGAGGCTGGCGCGGACGCCGACCGGGACGCCCATCCGGCTCCGCCGCGAGATCGGGACAGCCGGGCCGAGCGCGACGAGCTCCTGGTCTTCGAGGTCGCCCAGCAGCGCTCGCCTCCCCGCCGCGAGGTCTCGCGCGCGGTTCGAAGGAGCCAGGATGGTGACAGCATGACCCCGGCGTCGCAGCTCGCGAGCGAGCCCGTCAACGTGCTCGTTCACGTCGTGCGGCTGCGACCAGGCGAACGGCGTGACGAGCGCGATCCGCACCGATCGAGTCTAGTGGTCGCTCAGGAGCAACCACTAGTGCTAGAGCTCGAGCAGCATCTCGTGCCGGCGGACGGCAACCGTCCCACCGAGCACGCGAAACGCCATCGCCGCAGGATCGTCGTCGGACAGGAGCAGCTGGACGTTCTCGTTGGCCTGCCGGTAGGCCCGCGGCTCCCGCTCGCGCCGAGACGGAGAGCGGGCAAGGACCAGACCTCGACGTCACGGACGGTCCGGTAGCCGAGCTTCTCGTGAAGCGTGAAGGCTCCCGTGTTCTCGACGACGACCTCCAGCGAGACGCGACGGCGGCGTCGCGATAGGCGATCTGCGAGGCATCGAGGTCGATGTCGAACGCCTCGGTCATCGCCCGCGACCGCCTTCTCGTCGACCATCAGGTCTCGCAGAACCCGGGTGTCCCAGGGGCAGCCGCGAGCACCAAGAGCATCGCGAGTACCGCGGCGAGGAGGGCCATCGGCACGACCGCCGCGGCGCGGTAGGTGCGAACACCCAGGCTGCCCAGCGTGAGGAAGACGAGCGTACCGAGGACGTAGGCGAGCATTTTCCACACGGTGTCCACGTCTTTGCCGCAGATCGACGTGTTGATGGCGGCCACCCACCAGAGGAAGAAGGCAACGGGGCTGGCGAGCAACGTGCAGGCCCCAGCGACGAGCGACACGCGGGCCCCGTAGGTGGCGCGACCGCCGACGGCTGTCACCGCGAGCCCGGTCGCGATTACGACAAGAGCGAGCGGTGGGAACAGCGTGAAGGCCCAGGCGCTCCGACCACCGTCGCGAGGATCGGAACGAGGACTGCGAGTGGTGTCAGGAACCTCGGTGTCGACACCACTCGCAGTTCCATCGATCCCTAGACCTCTGCCGGAGCCTCGTGCCTCGCGGCGACGCGCGCGTTCCGGCGGATGAACTCCTCGGTCAGCTCGTACGCCTCGTCGTCGACGATCTGCTTCGGCGGCGACTTCATGAGGTACGAGCTCGGCCCGATGAGCGCTCCCGAGACGCCGTTGTTCAGCGCGAGCTTCGAGAGGCGGACGGCGTCGATGACGATTCCGGCCGAGTTGGGAGAGTCCCAGACCTCGAGCTTGAGCTCGACGTTGAGCGGGACGTCGCCGAACGACGAGCCCTCCATCCGGATGTAGGCCCACTTGCGGTCGGTCAGCCAGGGCACGTAGTCGGACGGACCGATGTACACGTCCTCCGCAGGCAACTGCTCGTCCATGATCGAGGTCACGGCGTTGGTCTTTGAGATCTTCTTGGACTCCAGCCGCTCGCGCTCGAGCATGTTGTAGAAGTCCATGTTCCCGCCGACGTTCAGCTGGGAGGTGCGCAGCATGGCTACCCCACGGTCGGCGAACAGGCGCGCCAGGGAGCGGTGCACGATCGTGGCCCCCACCTGGGACTTGATGTCATCGCCCACGATCGGAAGTCCCGCAGCCTTGAAGCGCTTGTCCCAGTAGGGCTCGCGGGCGATGAACACGGGGATGCAGTTGACGAACCCGCAGCCGGCCTCGAGCACCTGCTCGACGTACCACTTGGTCGCCTGCTCGGAGCCGACGGGAAGGTAGGAGACGACGACGTCCGTGCGCGTGTCGCGCAGGATGCGGACGATGTCGTCGGTCTCGCCGGGGGCCTTGGTGATCTTCTCTTTGAGGTACTTGCCGAGTCCGTCGTGGGTCATCCCGCGGTGGACCTTGACGCCGAGCTTCTCGGGCACGTCGGCGAACTTCATGGTGTTGTTCTGCCCCGACCAGATCGCCTCGCCGAGGTCCTTGCCGACCTTGTCGGCGTCGATGTCGAAGGCGGCGGTGAACTCGATGTCGCGGACGTGGTAGCCGCCGAGGTCGACGTGCATCAGTCCAGGCACGCGCTCCGCGGGGTCGGCGTCGCGGTAGTAGTGGACGCCCTGGACGAACGCGGAGGCGCAGTTGCCGACGCCGACGATGGCGACGCGCACGGTGTCGGATTGGTAGCGGGCGGTGCCGTTGGCGGAAGCCGCGCCGTTGCGCGCGGCGGGGCCGCTGCGATGCTCTGGAGTCACGAGGGAAACGTCCTTCCT
>DATGEB010000001.1:0-39271 GCA_035310545.1 Gaiellaceae bacterium | reverse complement strand
GAGCATCCCGAGCGCGAAGGCCGTGTCGGTCGACATGGCGGTGCCCCAGCCATGCGCCGACGGCCGGCCCACGTTGATGGCGAGGTAGGCGAGCACGGGCACCGCCATCCCGCCGATCCCGGCGAAGAACGGGAGCGCTGCGCGCCGGCGCTCGCGCAGCTCGCCCATGTCGAACTCGCGCCGTGCCTCCAGTCCGACGACGAAGAAGAAGAACGTCATCAGCCCCTCGTTCACCCAGGCGCGCAGATCCTGGGTGACGCCCCAGTGGTGCAGCCGGACCAAGAAGGTCGTGTGCCAGACGGAGTCGTAGGACGACGCGGCGGCGTTCACCCACACGAGGGCGGCGACCGCGGCTCCGAGCAGGATTGCAGCACTTCCCGTCTCGGTTCGCAGGAACTCGCGCAGCGGCGTCTCGAGGTTGCGCGCCCAGGCGGTGTGTCCGGTCAGCGGCTCGGCCATGTTCAGATCCTACGAAACTTGCGTGCGCAAGTAATTGCTACACTCGCCGGTGTGGAGCTTGGCATCTACACCTTCGCGGAAGTGACCTCCGCCGACGTCACCCCGCAGCAGCGGCTACGGAACCTGCTCGAGGAGATCGAGCTGGCCGACCGGCTCGGGCTCGACATCTTCGGCGTGGGTGAGCATCACCGCCCCGACTTCGCCGTCTCCTCGCCGGCCGTCGTGCTGGCGGCGGCCGCGGAGCGCACGCAAGCAATCCGCCTCACGAGCGCCGTCTCGGTGCTCAGCTCGGACGATCCCGTCCGTGTGTTCCAGGACTTCGCGACCCTCGACCTCCTCTCTGACGGGCGCGCCGAGATCATGGCCGGGCGCGGCTCGTTCATCGAGTCGTTCCCGCTCTTCGGCTACGACTTGCACGACTACGACGAGCTCTTCGCCGAGAAGCTCGACTTGCTGCTCGCGCTCCGCGACAACGAGCGCGTCACCTGGCACGGGAAGCATCGCGCGCCGCTCGAGAACGCAGCGGTCTGGCCGCGCCCGGCCCAGGATCCGCTGCCCGTCTGGATCGCGGTCGGCGGCACGCCCGAGTCGGTCGTGCGGGCCGCACGTCTCGGCCTCCCGCTGGCGCTCGCGATCATCGGCGGGCAGTACCCGCGCTTCAAGCCGTTCGCCGACCTCTACCGGCAGGTCTGGGAAGAAGCCGGGCACGAGGACGAGCCGCGGATCGCGGTCAACACGCACGCGTTCGTCGCTCCGACCCGCCGCGAAGCCGAGCGGGCGTTTGCCGCGCCGTACCTCGCAGTGATGAACCGGATCGGTCGCGAGCGCGGCTGGCCGCCGTCCGGGAAGGCGGAGTTCGACGCGCTCGCCTCCCAGGTCGGGCCGCTGGCGCTCGGCTCCGCGGAGGAGGTCGCCGAGAAGATCGTCGCATATCACGAGCTCTTCCGGCCGGAGCGCTACCTCGGGCACATCGGCATCGGCGCCGTCGCCCATGCCGACGTCATGCGGGCGATCGAGCTGTTCGGCACCGAGGTCGCCCCGCTCGTCGAGAAAGAGACCGTCAGAAATGCCAAAGCCCGCGAACCGCTTGCGCAGTTCCCGGGCTCTGACGCTTCGTAAGCTCTCACACTCCGCCGCGCCTGTCAAGTGGGAATCGTCGGGTGGCGCGCCGGGAGGAGCAGTGGAAGAATCGCGTCGTGATCAACGGCGCGAACACGGGGTTCATGCTCCTCGCGGCAAGCCTCGTGATGCTGATGACGCCGGGCCTCGCCTTCTTCTACGGCGGGCTCGTCGGCCGCTCGAACACGCTCACGATCATGATCCAGAGCTTCGCCTCGATGGGGATCACCACGGTCCTCTGGTGGCTCGTCGGGTACTCGCTCTGCTTCAGCGGCGGTGCTGACGGAATCTTCGGGAACTTCCACTACGCGTTCCTGCAGCACGTGAGCGCCCACTCCATCTACGCGCCGTCGAAGATCCCGCTCGTCGTGCTCATCGCGTATCAGATGATGTTCGCGATCATCACGCCGGCGCTGATCACCGGCGCGTTCACCAACCGCGTCACGTTCAAGGCGTACCTGATCTTCCTCGTTGTCTGGCAGCTCGCGGTCTACTACCCGTTCGTGCACATGCTCTGGGGCGGCGGCCTGCTCGCGCACTGGGGAGCGCGCGACTTCGCGGGCGGCATCGTCGTGCACGCCAGCGCGGGTTTCGCGGCGCTCGCGTCGGTTCTGTACGTCGGGAAGCGGAAGTTCGTCGACTCGCCGCACAACATCCCCTTCATCGCGCTCGGCACCGGCCTCCTCTGGTTCGGCTGGTACGGCTTCAACGCGGGGAGCGAGCTGAAGGTGGACGACATCACGTCGCTCGCGTTCCTCAACACCGACCTCGCCGCTTCGTTCGCGGCGGTGACGTGGCTCTTCGTCGAGTGGCGCGCCGCTCGCAAGCCGCACTTCGTCGGGCTGCTCACCGGCGCCGTCGCCGGCCTCGCCACCATCACCCCGGCGGCCGGCTTCGTCCCGATCTACGCCTCGGTCGTGATCGGGATCGCGGCAGGGCTCGTCTGCTACTACGCGATCCAGCTCAAGAACCGCCTCAAATGGGACGACGCCCTCGACGTCTGGGGAGTGCACGGAATCGGCGGCCTGCTCGGCATCGTCCTGCTCGGCGTCTTCGCCGGCACGGCGACGAACGCGGCAGGCGGCCAGGGTCTGATCCACGGCGCCGGCGCCTTCTTCGGCAAACAGGTCGCCGCCGGCTTCGGATGCTCGATCTACGCCTTCGGGTTCACCTACATGATGCTGCGGGTGATCGACTGGGTCACGCCGGTGCGTGTCGGAGAGGACGCGGAGCAAGGACTCGACGAGGCCATGCACGGCGAGATCGCGTACGACTTCGAGCGCCCGCCCGAGCTACCGGCGCCCGCACCGAGTACCTGAGCGACCGATGAGTTTGCGGCTCGGCGGCCGTCCTCAGCTGCGATACCCACCACCCAGGAGGCACGATTGTCCACCGTGACGTCAAAGCTCAATATCAGCAAGGTCGGCCGGATCTGCGTGACCGTCGCCGACACCGACCGGGCAATCGACTTCTACGTCGGCACGCTCGGGTTCGAGAAGGTCGTGGACATCCCGATGGGCCCCGACATGCGCTGGGTCGAGGTCGCCGTTTCCGGCGCGGAGACGACGATCGCCCTCGCCCCGCCGCCGCAGGGCCAGCAGGCCGGCGGCAGCGAGACGGGGATCTGCCTCGACACCAGCGACGTGGATGCGGCGCACGCCGCGCTGAAGGCCGCGGGCTCGGACGTCGACGAGGAGGTCACCCGCTACGGCGGGAACGTCCCGCCGATGTTCTGGCTCCGCGACCCGGACGGCAACTCGCTCATCGTCGTCGAGCCGCAGACCTGATCTCGACGCCCGACCTGCGGACGGTCGACTTCCTCGCGCGCCTCCGTCTTCGGACGGGGGCGCGTCTCGTTCGCGCGCCGCGCGAGCTCTGGGACTTGCTCGAGCTCTGCGGACTACGCGAGGTGGTCGGCCAGGCCGAGCAGCGGAAAGAGCTTCGCCGTGTCGAGGAAGAACGTCAGCTCGACGATCCGGCCGCCTGACACCTCGGGAACGATCACCGACCACGGCTCGTAGCCGCCGTCCGGGGCCGGCTTGTACTGGCCCCACGCCGGCATCCCGTTGACGAGACCGACGGGCACGAGCTTCGAGCCCTTGCAGCCGATTCCGGGGCCGAGCCACCAGGTGAAGATGTCGTCGCGACCGCGCAGCCAGTTGCTGAACGGCGGCATGGACTGGATCGCGTCCTCGTGCAGGAGGTCGGTGAGCCGGTCGATGTCGTACGCCTCGAACGCGGACACGTAACGCTCGAGCAGCGCGCGCGCCTCGTCGTCGAGCTCGGAGGGTGCTGCGATGTCCGCCGTCTCGAGCGTCACACGCGCGCGCTGCAGCGCGCTGTTGACCGCAGCCACGCTCGTCTCGAGCAGCTCGGCGGCCTCGCTCGCCTGCCACTTCAGGACCTCGCACAGGATGAGCACCGCGCGCTGCTTCGGCGGCAGGTGCTGGAGCGCTGCGACGAACGCGAGCCGCAGGGTTTCCCGCTGCTCCGCCAGCTCGTCGGGCGTCGGCAGCGGCGTGATCCACGTCACCTCCGGCAGCTCCGCGAGGTTCTCGATCACCGGCTCCTGCGCCGGGCCGAGATCCATCGGGCGCGCGCGCTTCTCGCGGCTTGCGAGCGCGTCGAAGCAGACGTTCGTCGCGATCCGGTAGAGCCACGATTTGAGCGCCGAGCGACCCTCGAACCGGTCGAGCGACCGCCAGGCGCGCAGCATCGTCTCCTGAACGGCGTCCTCCGCCTCGAAGGCGGAGCCGAGCATGCGGTAGCAGTAGCCGGTCAGGTCGCGCCGGTACTGCTCGAGCTCGGTCGCAGTGGCTGTCTGGGCAGTCGCCACGACTGCCATCCTACGCGGCGACCGCCTGCTCGAGCTCGCCGACGTCGATCTTCGTGACTTCTGCATCCTCGACGTTCGCTCGTAAGCCGTCGGAGTCGAGACGGCGGGCCGCCCTCGAGCTCATCGGAGGAGGTCGAGCCCGAGCCAGCCGGCGAGGTCGTCGATCTCCTCCTCGACGCCGGCCGTCACCGCGCGACTGAACGGCACGTCCTCGTGAATCGCGTTCACCCGCAGCACGGAAGCCTTGCGGTCGGCGACGGCGTCGAGCTTCCCGACGAGCCGGTCTCCGTGGAGGATCGGGAGTGCGAAGTAGCCCCAGCGCCGCTTCGCCGCGGGCTTGTACATCTCGAGCAGATACTCGAACCCGAACAGCTCCTCGGCCCGCACGCGGTCGTAGACGAGCCGGTCGAACGGCGACAGCAGCGCCGTCCTTCCCTCGAAGTCCCTGCCGAGGTACCGAGGATCGATGCGCCACTCGCCCTTCACGCCCTCGACCACGGCCGGCTCGCCCACGGCGCCGACGTGGATCGACTCGAACGGCATCGCCCGCGCCTTCGCGCGCGCGATCCCCAGGGACGCGAGGCGCCGCTCGTCCCCGATTTGCTCCGCTTCCTCGACGGAGGGGATCCTGGTCTTCGCCGGGTAGACGCGCTCGGGCAGATCCCACAGCCGCTCCCGCCCCACGCGTCCCGCGATCGCGATCTCGCCGCGCGACTGCAGGAACTCGAGCATGCGCGTGACGTTGCGGTTGTTCGTCCAGCCGCTCGACGCCCACGGCACGACACACGTGTCCGGGATGTCGCGGGAGGGGAGCGGGCCCGAGCGCTCCAGCCGGCCGAGGATGTCCAGCCGGAAGCGGTCGTTCTCACGCAGCCATGTGCGTGAGGTCTCGTAGCTCGGACGGTCCTCCGCACCGGCGAGACAGAGGCCGAGGTCGCTCATCGGCCGGATGCGCGCGTCGAATTCGAACAGCGTCCGCTCCGCCTCGAGCGCTCGCGTCAGCTGCTCCGGCCGGTAGGACGAGCCGAGACGGCTCCAGGCGACGAGGTCGGCGTTCGGCGCCACGGCGGCGGTGGGATCGATCTGGAGAAATGGCAGACGCTGGACGACCTCGAGCAGGCTCGCCGGACGCGGTGCATCCAGGAGCTGCGCCTCGACGGCGATCCGTCGCGCCTGCTCCTTCGTCAGCTCGTGCACGTCAGGCCCGCTCGAGCGTCGCGCGTCTCCGGCTCAGCGTCTCGGTGCCGCGAATCAGGAGATAGCCGACGGCGGCGTACGCGAGCCCGATCAGCGCCTCGGCGCCCACGAGCCCGAGCACGCTGGAGAACGAGCTCCCGGCGGCGAGACGGCGGGCTGCAGCGATCCCGTGCGTGAGCGGGATGCCCTCCGAGATCTGCCGCAGCACGATCGGCAGGTCGTGCACCGGAACGTTCGCGCCGGAGAGGACGAGAAGCCCCCCGAAGAGGATGTTCGAGAGAACCGCCGTCTCTCGCGTGACGAGACCGACGGCTGCGTTGATCAGCCCCAGTCCCGTGCACGCAAGCGCGCTGACGACGATCACTCCGGCGATCGGCGCGTAACCCGACGCGGCGATGTGCGTCCCGACGATCGCGCTCCCGACGACCAGCGCAAAGAGAGCGACGACGAACCCGTTCAGCGCGACCGGGATCGCCCTGCCGAGGAAGAGCGGCAGCCTCCGCGCGGGCGTGATGAGGATGTAGCCGAGCGTCTGCTGGTTGCGCTCGCCCGCGATCGTGTTCGCCATCGCGAACAGGCACGGGATCGCCGCGTACTGCAATCCGTTGCCGATGACGTAGAAGCTGTCCGACTGGAGCTTCGCCGAGCGCCCGATGTAGACGAAGAGCAGGATCTGGAAGATCGGCGCGACGAGGAACGACGGGATGTAGACCCACGGGTTGAGCCAGCCGAAGAGCGCGCGGAAGCTGATCAGGCCGCCGACGAAGAAGACGCGGACGGACGTCACGTCAGGGAGAGAGTCCCCTTCGCGCGGGCCGCGTGGAGGGCACGGTGTACCAGGAGGATTCCGAGCACCACGTACGCGGCTCCGACCGCGAGCGCCATCCCGATGTCGCCGTACGAGGGCCCGCTGAGCGCGGCTCCGCGGATCGCGCGAATCCCCCACGTCGGCGCGAGCAGCCACGAGATCGGCCGCACCCAGCTCGGCAGGAGCGAGAGCGGGACGAGGAATCCCGCAATCAGCCAGACGGGGTATTCGAGCATGTTCCCGAGCGCCCACGCCTGCCGGAAACGGACGAAGAGGACAGCGAGGACGAAGCCGAGCGCGCCGATCGACGCGACGGTTGCCGGCACCGCGAGCACGAACGCGACCGGATCGGTGATGTGCAGCGGAATGCCGAAGGCGATCCAGCCCCAGAGCAGCGTGGCGACCATGCTGTAGATGCCGATCGCCGCCATCGCGATCGTCAGCGGCAGGAGGATCAGCGCGAAATGCACGGGCGCAGCGACCTCCAGCTCGAGCGTCCCGTGCCAGCGCTCCTGCGCCAGCGCGCTCCCCGCCGGCGTGGCGGTGTTCGACCAGATCCCCATCACCGCCGCGCCGAGCGACGAGTAGAGGAGTGGCTTCGAGCTGGCGCCCGAGCGGAACATGAAGAAGGCGATCGTCGCGAAGAAGAGCGGATAGAGAACGCCGAGCCAGCTGTTGAAGGACGAGCGCATCAGCATCTTCATCCGAAAGAGCCAGCCGTACGCGAGGACGCGGAGGATCCTCATTCGCCCACCAGCGCGACGTACGCGTCCTCGAGGGTCGGCTCGCGCGACGACACCCGGCCGACCGCGGAATCGCCGAGGAGGCCGAGGATCGCGTGCACGAGCTCGCGACCGGGCAGGGTCTGCACGACGAGCACCTGCTTCTGGTCGCGCTCCTCGAGGCCGACGTTCGAGACGCCGTCGAGCGCCCGTACCCGCTCGACGACGGCGTCCTCGATCCCGTACACCTCGACCTCGACGACGGTGCCCTCACCGACGCCGGCCTTGAGCGCCTGCGGCGTGCCCTCGGCGACGATTCGGCCCTGCGCGATCACCGCGATCCGGTCGCAGAGCGCATCCGCCTCGAACATGTAGTGCGTGGTGAGGAGAACCGTCTTGCCCGCGTCGGTGAGCCCGGCGATCGTGGCCCGCAGCTCGCGCGCGCCCACGGGATCGACTCCGATCGTCGGCTCGTCGAGGAAGACGACCTCGGGGTCGTGCAGCAGGCCGCGAGCGATGTGGAGCCGCTGGCGCATACCCCGCGAGTAGCCCTCGACCTTCTCCTTCTCGCGCCCCGCGAGCCCGACGAGGTCGAGCAGCTCCTGGATGCGGAGCTTCTGCACGTGCGGCGCGACACCGTAGAGCTCGGCGAAGTAGCGAAGGTTGTCGAGCCCCGAGAGGCGCTCGTAGAGGCCGCGATCGCCGCCGAAGACGTAGCCGATCCGCCTTCTGACCTCGCGCGGGTTGCGCGCGACGTCGATCCCGAGCACGCGCGCCGTGCCCGAGGAGGGCAGGAGCAGCGTGATGAGCATCTTGATCGTCGTGGTCTTGCCGGCGCCGTTCGGCCCGAGCAGCCCGAAGAGCTCCCCCTTGGCGATCTCGAACGACACGCCGCGCACCGCCTCGACCTCGACGGTCCGGCGGCGCAGGATCCCCGTGCTCGTGCGGTAGGTCCGCGCGAGCTCTTCGACCTCCACGACGGCCACGGCTCGAGGCTACATGTCGCTCCGTTCTTGTCTCCGGCCGCCGACCTCGTCAGAATCGCCACAACCTACGGCGGCTAAGGAGGGCACAACGTGACGGTCGACAAGGACCGCAGCATCCTGCACTCGCTGGGCTACGCCCAGGAGCTCTCGCGGAGGATGAGCGGCTTCTCGAACTTCGCGATCTCGTTCACGATCATCTCGATCCTGTCCGGGACGCTGACGCTCTACGGGACGGGGATCAATTACGGCGGACCGGTCGAGGAGGCGTACGGCTGGCCGCTCGTCTCCGTCTTCGTGATCATCGTCGGGCTCGGCATGGCCGAGATCGCCTCGAAGTATCCGACCGCCGGCGGTCTCTACTACTGGGCGTCGAAGATGGGTGGGCCGGTCTGGGGCTGGTTCACCGGCTGGTTCAATCTCATCGGTCAGATCGCGATCACGGCGGGTATCGACTACGGCGCGGCGATCTTCGCGGACGCGCTCCTGAACCTTCTGTGGCCGGGGACCTTCCCGGCGACGCCCCACGCGATCATCGCGGTCTACGGAGCGATCCTGTTCCTCCATGCCGTAATGAACATCTTCAGCGTGAGGCTCGTCGCGTTCCTGAACGACGTCTCCGTCTGGTGGCACGTCCTCGGAGTCGTGATCATCGTCGGCTTCCTCGTTTTCAAGCCGGCTCACCACCAGTCGTTCTCGACGGTCTTCTCGAAGACCGTGAACAACAGCGGCTTCTCCCACGGCTGGCTGTGGTTCGTGCTGCTGCTCGGGCTCTTGCAGGCGCAGTACACCTACACGGGATACGACGCCTCCGCCCACATGAGCGAGGAGACGCAAAACGCGTCACGGTCGGCGGCGCGCGGCGTGATCATGTCGATCGTCGTCTCCGCGGTCTGCGGCTACATCCTCGCGCTCGGCGTCACCTTCGCGATTCAGAATCTCGCCGGGACGGAGTCGGCCTATCTCTTCTCCGTCAAGCAGGTCTATCTCGACGCGCTGGGGGTCCATACCGCCGAGGTGATGTTGTTCATCACGGTGATGGCGCAGCTCTATTGCGGCATGTCGTCGATCACGTCGGCGTCGAGGATGATGTACGCGTTCTCCCGTGACGGTGCGACACCCGGGCACAATCTCTGGCGCAGGCTGAACGCGCAACGCGTTCCGGTGTACTCCGTGTGGGCGATCGCGATACTCGCGTTCTTGCTCGCATTCCCGGCCTACTTCTCGACCGGGATCGGCGTCGGGGCGGGCTACATCGCGTATGCGGCGGTGACCTCGATCGCCACGATCGGCCTCTACATCGCCTACGCGATCCCGATCTACCTGCGTCTGCGTGAGGGCGACGCGTGGGAGGCGGGCGAGTGGAATCTCGGCCGCTGGTACAAGCCCGTTGGTTGGATCGCCGTCGTCTGGGTTCTCTTCATCTCGGTGCTGTTCATCATGCCGACGCTGCCTCAGGGCATTCCATTCAAGACCGGCTTCACATGGCTCGACGTCAACTACGCCCCGATCGCCGTGATCGGGACGCTGGTGCTCGTCGGTGGATGGTGGATGGTGTCGGCGAAGAACTGGTTCAAAGGCCCGGTCGCGCAAGGCACGGCCGAGGAGCTGGCGAAGATCGAGCAGCGGTACGAGCACGGAGCGTCGGCGGCCGCGCCCGGCCCCGCCTAGCTCGTTCGGAGTGAGGGGAGCCGGCCGGACCGGCTCTCCTCACCTACCGATGTAAGGTCGCACCATGACGCTCGAGGAGCTTCGGGACGACGTCGCCACCGGCGTCGTCGACACCGTGATCGCCTGCTTCACCGACATGCAGGGCCGCCTGATGGGAAAACGGCTCGACGCCGAGTTCTTCCTGTCCGAGAACGAGGCCGGCCACCCGGGCGAAGGCTGCAACTACCTGCTCGCGCTGGAGATGGAGATGAACCCGATTCCGGGCTACGCGATCGCGAGCTGGGAGCGCGGCTACGGCGACTTCGGGCTTCGTGCCGACATGTCGACTCTGCGCCGGATTCCGTGGCACGAGGCGACCGCGATGGTGCAGTGCGACGTCGAGTGGCACGATGGAACGCCGGTCGGCCCCTCGCCACGCCAGGTGCTCCGCTCGCAGATCGAGAAGGCGCGCGCGGTGGGCTTCGACCCGATGTTCGGCTCGGAGCTCGAGTTCTTCCTCTTCCGCGAGAGCTATGCCGAGGCGCACGACAGGCACTACCACGACCTGACGCCGTCGGTGCCCTACATCCTCGACTACCACATCCTCGCCGCGAGCTTCGACGAGCCGTTCCTCCGCGAGATTCGCACGTCGATGAAGGCCGCCGGAATGATCGTCGAGTCCTCGAAGGGCGAGGCGTGGGCCGGCCAGCACGAGATCAACTTCCGCTTCCGCGACGCGTTGCGCGCCGCCGACGACCACGTCGTCTACAAGACGGGCGTCAAGGAGATCGCGTACCAGCAGGGCTGCTCCGTCACGTTCATGGCGAAGCCCCACCACGACTGGATCGGCTCCTCCTGCCACATCCACTCCTCGCTCTGGCAGGACGGGAGGAACGCGTTCGCGGGCGAGTCCGAGCTCTTCAAGCATTACCTCGCGGGCCAGATCGCGTGCCTCGCCGATCTTGCGGTCTTCATCGCGCCGACCGTCAACTCGTACAAGCGCTTCTCGGCCGGGAGCTGGGCGCCGACCACGCTCGCGTGGGGTTACGACAACCGCACGTGCGGGTTCCGTGTCGTCGGGCACGGGTCCTCGTGCCGTCCCGAGACGCGGATCCCCGGCGCCGACGCGAATCCGTATCTCGCGTTCGCCGCGCTGCTGGCAGCGGGCCTGTACGGAATCGAGCGCGAGCTCGAGCTCGGCCCGGCGCTCGAGGGGAACGCATACGTCTCCGGCGCCGAGCGCTTCCCGCACGCGCTGCGCGATGCGGTCGCGCGGCTCGAGTCGAGCAGCGTCGCCCGCGAGCTGCTCGGCGACGAGGTGGTCGACCACTACCTCAACTATGCGCGCACCGAGCAGCAGCTCTTCGACAAGACCGTGACCGGCTACGAGCGGGAGCGCATGTTCGAGCGTGGCTAGACCGATCGTCGGGATCACGAGCTACGTCGAGGACGCCGCCTGGGGGTACTGGCAGCTCGAGGCCGCGCTCATCCCGCAGATGTACGTCGAGGCCGTGGAGCGCGCGGGCGGCCGCGCGCTCGTCGTGCCGCCGAGCGAGGACGGTGTCGAGGAGACGCTCGACGCACTCGACGGGCTGCTTCTCTCGGGAGGCGCCGACCTGGACCCGGCGGGCTACGACGCCGAGCCGCATCCAGCGACGAACAACATCCGCCCGGCGCGTGACCGCGCCGAGCTCGCGCTGCTCGAGGGCGCGCTCGCGCGCGACATGCCGGTACTCGCGGTCTGCCGCGGCTCCCAGATCCTCAACGTCGCGCGGGGTGGAGACCTCGTCCAGCACCTGCCCGAGGTGATCGGCGACGAGCACCACCGCGAGACGCCGGGCGTCTTCTCCGAGCATCCCGTCCAGATCGAGGACGACTCGCGCCTCGGCTCGCTGATCCCCTCCCACGGCCCCGTGATGTCGAGCCACCACCAGGGTTTCGGGCGGATCGGCGAAGGGCTGCGCGAGGTCGCCTGGGCCGACGACGGGACGGTCGAGGGGCTCGAGGATCCGGGCCGACGGTTCGCCGTCGGTGTCCTCTGGCATCCCGAGGCCGGCGAGGACGCGCGCCTGTTCGAGGCGCTCGTCACCGAGGCGCGCGGCTACCGGGAGAGACGCCGCGGATGACGGCGATCCTCAACCCCGCCACCGAGGAGACCATCGCCGAGGTCGCGCCGGCGGGCGCCGAGGAGACCGACGACGCCGTCGCGCGCGCGAAGGCCGCCTTCCCGGCCTGGCGCGCCGTCGCGCCCGCCGATCGCGGCCGGCTCCTCCGCCGCCTCGCGACGCTCGTCGAGGAGAACGGCGAGGAGCTCGCGCGCCTCGAGTCGCGCAATGTCGGCAAGCCGATCTCCGGCGCGCGCGGCGAGGTCGGCATGGTCGCACAGGTCTTCCACTACTACGCCGGCGCCGTCGACAAGCACTTCGGCGAGACGATCCCCGTCGCCGGCGGCATCGACCTCACGCTCCGTGAGCCGCTCGGCGTCGTCGGCCTGATCGTGCCGTGGAACTTCCCGCTCAACATCTCCTCGTGGAAGCTCGGTCCCGCGCTGGCGTGCGGCAACACCGTCGTCCTCAAGCCTGCGGAGCTGACTCCGCTCACGGCGATCCGGCTCGGCGAGCTCGCGCTCGAGGCCGGGATCCCCGAGGGCGTCGTCAACATCGTCCCGGGCAAGGGCTCGGTCGTCGGCACGCGGCTCGTCGAGCACCCCGACGTGGCGAAGATCGGCTTCACCGGCTCGACCGAGGTCGGCCAGGAGGTGATGCGCGGCGCCGCGAGCACGATCAAGCGCGTCACGCTCGAGCTCGGCGGCAAGTCCGCGAACGTCGTCTTCGCCGACGCCGACCTCGAGAAGGCGGCCGCGACCGCGCCATACGCCGTCTTCGACAACGCCGGCCAGGACTGCTGCGCGCGCTCGCGGATCCTCGTCGAGGCGAGCGTCTACGACCGGTTCGCAGAGCTGCTCGTCGAGGCGACGCGCGGCGTGAAGGTCGGCGACCCCGAGGACGACGCGACGGAGATGGGCCCGCTCGTCTCCGCCGCGCACCGTGAGACGGTCGCGAGCTTCGTCGACGGCGATCCGCTCTTTCGCGGAGACGCGCCCGCCGGCAGGGGCTTCTGGTACCCGGCCACGCTCGTCGAGGCGAGACCCGGCGACCGGATCGCGCGCGACGAGGTCTTCGGCCCCGTCGCCGCGCTGATCCCGTTCGCCGACGAGGCGGAGGCGATCCGGATCGCGAACGACTCCGACTACGGGCTCTCGGGCTCGATCTGGACGGAGAACGGCGGCCGCGCACTGCGCGTCGCGCGAGCGATCGAGACGGGCGTCCTCTCGATCAACTCGAACTCGTCCGTGCGGGTCTCGACGCCGTTCGGCGGCTTCAAGCGGAGCGGCTTCGGCCGCGAGCTCGGCATGCACGGCCTCGCCGGCTACAGCGAGGTCAAGAACGTCTACTACGCGACGGAGGACTGATGTGAGCGGTCGTCTCGAGGGCAAGGTCTGCGTGATCACGGGCGCCGGCGGCGGCATGGGCGCCGACGCCGCGATCCGCTTCACGGAGGAGGGAGCGAGGATCGTCGTCGCCGACGTCGACGCCGGCGCGGCGGAGACGGTCGCGGGCGAGGTCGACGGCCTCGCGGTGCAGGTGGACGTGTCGGACGAGACCTCCGTCCGGGCGATGTACTCCGCGTCCGCCGAGCACTTCGGCGGGATCGACGTCCTCTACAACAACGCCGGCATCTCCCCCGCCGACGACGACTCGATCCTCGACACCGGCCTCGACGCCTGGGAGCGCGTGCAGGCCGTGAACACGCGCGGCGTCTACCTGTGCTGCAAGCACGGCATCCCGCACCTGCTCGAGCGGGGCGGCGGCTCGGTGATCAACGTCGCCTCGTTCGTCGCGCTCGTCGGCGCGGCGACCTCGCAAATCTCGTACACCGCCTCGAAGGGCGCCGTCCTCTCGCTGAGCAAGGAGCTCGGCGTCCAGTTCGCGCGCCGGGGCGTCCGCGTGAACGCGCTCTGCCCGGGCCCGGTCGAGACGCCGCTCCTGCTCCGGATCTGGAGCGAGACGCCGGGCGCGGCCGAGCGGCGACTCGTCCATGTCCCGATGGGACGGATGGCGAAGCCGCGCGAGATCGTCAACGCGGCGCTCTTCCTCGCGAGCGACGAGTCGAGCTACGTGAACGCGGCGACGTTCGTCGTCGACGGCGGCCTGACGGCCGCGTACGTCACCCCGGAGTAGCGGTGCGCGTCGAGGAGGGCCGGATCCCGTTCCGCGGCCACGAGACGTGGTACCGCTCGCTTGGCGACAAGCAGGGCGTGTCGCTCGTCTGCCTCCACGGCGGCCCCGGCTCGACGCATCTCGGACTCACCGCGCTGGAGCCTCTCGCGGACGAGCGCCGTGTCGTCCTCTACGATCAGCTCGGCTCGGGGAACTCGTCGCAGCCGTCGGATCCGGCCCTCTGGACGATCGAGCTCTTCCTGGCCGAGCTCGCGAACCTCCGGGACGCGCTCGGCCTCGATCGCGTCCATGTGCTCGGCCACTCGTGGGGCGGAATGCTCGCGCAGGAGTACGCGCTCACGCAGCCGAACGGCCTCGCCGGCCTCGTCCTCTCGTCGACCCTCTCGAGCTCCACGCTCTGGCGCGAGGAGTCGCTCCGCCTGCGCGCCGACCTGCCGCCTGCGATCCGCGAGCCCCTCGATGCGCACGAGCAAGCGGGCACCACCGACGATCCCGAGTACGAGGCGGCGATCTTCGAGTTCCTCCACCGGCACCTCTGCCGGCTCGAGCCGTGGCCGCCCATCGTCGAGCAGGCGATCCGCTCGACGAACCTCGAGGTCTACAACACGATGTGGGGCCCGAGTGAGGCGCACCCGACCGGAGTCCTCGCCGGCTGGGACGTGACGCCGCGGCTCGGCGAGATCCGGGTGCCGGTCCTCGTCCTGTGCGGACGCTACGACGAGGCGACTCCCCGGCAGGCGGAGACCATCGCGCAGGCGCTACCCGACGCGGAGCTCGTGATCTTCGAGGAGAGCGCCCACCTGGCACCCGTCGAGGAGACCGAGCGCTACGTGGCGACGGTGCGTGCCTTTCTTTCCCGCGTCGACGCCGCATCGATTTAAGGAACCCGTAAGGCCTCGCTAACCCGGCGGCAATCCGCGCCGCAGATCCTTCGATCCGATCGAGCCCCTACGTCGAAAGGAGCACTGATGCGCTCGAAGAGCCCTGCCGCCGCAGCCGCCGTCGCTGCGGCGCTCATCGTGATCCCGGTGGCGACCGCCGGGATGATGCACCCCACGCTCGGCGCGCGCCTGGCGGGCATGGGCGAGCACGGCATCGTCAACCTCCAGGCGCACTCGGCGAAGCACGAGCTCTGCTGGAAGTTCCAGCTGAGCATGATGCACGCCACCGGCGCGACGATCCGCGACGAGTCGGGGATGAGCGTCGCCCACCTGGGCGACATGTACCGTGCGAAAGGCTGCGCGATGGTGAAAGCGAATTCCCTCGCCGTGATCGAGTCGAAGCCCGGCCACTTCTGGGTCTGGGTCGCGACGAAGGGCCATCCGGGAGAGCTGCGCGGCAAGCTCCATGCCGGAATGGCGCACATGTAGATGGAGTCGCCGCCCGTCACCGGCCAACCCGACCCCGAGCAGCCGCGCCGCTACGGCCGAAGGCTGTTCCTCGCCACCGTGGCCGGCGGCGTCTCCTCGCTCTACTGGGGCAAGGCCGCCTGGGACCACGTCACCGGCGTCATCTCCCCCGTCGCCGAGGCGATCGCGCCGATCATCCCCTCGAGCGGCTGGCGCATCTACACGATCTCGGGATCGATGCCGGCCTTCGACCCGGCCAGCTGGCGGCTGAAGATCGGCGGCCTCGTCGACAAGCCGATCTCTCTCACCTACGAGCAGCTGCGCGCCCTGCCGCGCGTCGACCAGATCTCGACCTTCCACTGCGTCACCGGGTGGACGGTGAAGAACGTCCGCTGGGGCGGCGTGCGGATGCACGACGTCCTCGCCGCCGCAAAGCCGCAGGCCACCGGGCACGCGTTGCGGTTCGTCTCGATGGAGGTGCCGTACGCCGACTACCTGACGCTCGGGCAGGCCTCGATGCACGACGTGATGCTCGCCTACGAGATGGACGGGAAGCCGCTGCCGCGCGAGCACGGCGCGCCGGTGCGGCTCGTGATCCCCGAGATGTACGGCTACAAGAACGTCAAGTGGCTGCAGGAGATCGACGTCGTGCCGCAGGCGAGCGACGGCTACTGGGAGAACCTCGGCTACGACCGCGACGCCTGGGTGGGCCGCTCGAACGGGTACGGCTGATGAAGCCCGGCTACGTGAAACGCTTCTCCGCCGCCGAGCGGGTGCTGCACTGGGTGAACGCGGCGGGGTTCTTGTTCCTCCTCGCGACGGGGCTGATCCTCTATCTCCCGAGCCTGTCGGTACTCGTCTCGCGCCGGCAGATGGTCCAGAGCATCCACTTCTGGGGCGGCGTCGGCTGGCTTGGCGCGCTCGCCGCGATCGTCGTTATCGGGTTCCGCCGCCTGGTTGCCACCGCCCGCGAGGTCGAGCGCTTCGACGACGACGACCTGCGCTGGCTCCGCGGCCGCAAGGCACCACAGGGCAAATTCAACGCCGGCCAGAAGATCAACGCGATCCTCACCGCGGCGTTCACCGTCCTCTTCGGAGTCTCGGGCCTTCTCCTCTGGTTCGGCGAGCGGGACACGCGCTTCCGTTTCGCGAGCACGGTGGTCCTGCACGACGGCCTGATGTACGTCTCGCTCCTGCTGCTCGTCGGGCATCTCTATCTGGCGCTGATCCATCCGGCGACGCGCCACGCACTGCGCGGGATGACGCTCGGCAACGTTCGCGTGGAGTGGGCTGTGCGCCATCATCCGAAGTGGAAGCCGAAGGACGTCCAGGTCGATTGGCCGCGGACGCGACATCACGCGCCGTGGAAGCCACAATTCGCCGATGCAGCAGACGCAGACCGTTCTCGTCGTCGATGACGAGCCGATCGTCCGCGACGTCGTCGTTCGCTATCTCGAGCGCGACGGCTTCCGGACGCTGACGGCCTCCGACGGGGAGCTGGCCAGGGCTCTGATCGAGGAGCGCGAGCCGAACCTCGTCGTGCTCGACGTGATGCTGCCCGGCACGGACGGGCTCTCGCTCTGCCGCTGGATCCGCGGCCGCTCGAGCCTGCCGGTGATCCTCCTCACGGCGCGCGGCGAGGAGGCCGACCGCATCGTCGGCCTCGAGCTCGGCGCCGACGACTACGTGACGAAGCCGTTCTCCCCGCGCGAGCTCGCCGCGCGGGTTCGCACTGTGCTGCGCCGCTCGAACGGGGACGCGGCGCCCCAGGAGAAGCTCTCGTTCGGCGAGATCGAGCTCGACGGCGTCAGCCGCGAGGCTCGCCGCGGCGGCGCCGTCGTCCAGCTCACCGCGAAGGAGTTCGAGCTGCTCTGGTTCCTCGCCTCGCATCCCCGCCACGTCTTCTCCCGCGACCAGCTGATGGCGCGCGTCTGGGGCTACGAAGCAGCCGTCGACACGGGGACGGTGACCGTCCACGTGCGACGACTGCGGGAGAAGATCGAAGCCGATCCGAGCCGGCCGGTTCACCTGCATACCGTGTGGGGCGTCGGCTACCGCCTCGACCCATGATCGAGCTCGGCCTCGTCGTCGCCGCCGGCAGCTTCGTCTCGGGGCTCGTCCTCGCGTACCTGCTGAAGCGCGCGCCGACCGTCGGCGTGCAGCTCGCCGGGCTCGCGCTCATCGCGGTCGCGGTGCCGCTCGCAGCTGTTCTGCTGTCGGGCTGGGTCATGTTCCACATGGGCGCCGACACGAAGATCCTCGCGGTCGCGGCCGGAGCGGCGACCGCGGCCGTCGTCGCAGCCCTGCTGCTCGCGCGCTCGATCACCGCGTCGCTGCGGCGCGTCGGCGCCGCTTCGCAGTCGCTCGCGGCCGGAGAGCTGTCCGCGCGGGCGCCGACCGGCGGCGCCCGGGAGATCGCGGAGCTCGCGGACTCGTTCAACGCGATGGCGGCGGGGCTCGAGCGCCTCTTCGACGCCCGCCGCGAGCTCGTCGCCTGGGCGAGCCACGACCTCCGCGCGCCGATCGCGTCTCTCCAGGCGATGCTCGAGGCGATCGAGGACGGCCTCGCCTCGGCCGACGACTACCTCCCGACGCTGCGCGACCAGGTGCGGACGCTGTCGGCACTCGTCGACGACCTCTTCGAGCTGGCGCGGATCGACGCAGGCGCCCTCACGCTCGAGCTGCGCCGGATGCCGATCGCGCCGCTCGTCGCAGCGGCGCTGCGCGTGCTGCAGCCGGAGGCCGAGGCACGCGGCGTCGCGCTCAGCGCCGAGGTGGACGAGGAGGTCGAGGCCCAGCTCGCACCGGACAAGTTCGAGCGCGTGCTCTTCAACCTCGTGACGAATGCGCTGCGCCACACACCGTCCGACGGCACGGTCGCGGTGCGGGTCGAGCGGCGCGCCGACGACCTGCTCCTGCGCGTCGAGGACAGTGGCGAGGGCCTCTCGGACGAGGCCCCGGCGCGGATGTTCGAGCGGTTCTGGCGCGCAGACCGCGCGCGCAGCGGCAGCGGCGCGGGGCTCGGGCTCGCAATCGCACGCGGCCTGGTCGAAGCGCACGGCGGCCGGATCTGGGCCGAGAACCGCCCGCAGGGCGGCGCGTGCGTCAGCTTCACGCTGCCTGCAGCGTGAAGCTCGGGACGAGCTGGCTGCCTGCGCTCGCGCGCGGCAGAGGTCGACGCGAGCGCGGTTCGGCCTGGGTTCTTGATCGAGCGGCCTGAAGCCGACCGGCGCCGAGGCGGCTGCGCCGCAGGCCCGTCCGCTCGCGACGGAAGAACGGCTCGAATGCTGCGTCAGCCCCTCTGTGCCCTCAGCACGAAGCGCGCCCGAGATCGCAATCTCGGGCGCGCGGAGTTCCGTCACTCGGAGGCGGCTCCAGCCGCCTCCGAGAGAAGCTTGACGACCTCGGCGCGGGTGGTGACCCCGAGCTTTTGCTCGACGGAGCCGAGATGCCGGCGAACCGTGACGGGCGCGACGCCGAGCTCGTCCGCGATCTCCGCCGTGCTCGCCGAGCGGAGCAGCAGCTCGACGACGTCCCACTCGCGCGAGGTGAGCGCGACGCGACCTCTCCCCTCGAGGACGACCGAGCGCCTGCGCTCCCGCGTCCTCAGCTCGTCGAGCAGCCGCGACACGAACTTCCGCGGCACGGCCGGCTCGCCACGGAGCGCCCCCTGCACGACGAAGGGCAGGCGCGCGGGATCGAGGCTGTTCGTCAGATAGCCGTTGGCGCCGGCGCGAACCGCGGCCATGAACTCATCCTCGTCCAACCGGTTCGTGAGGAGGATCACGGCGGCGCCGGGAACGCGCGACGAGATCTCGTTCGCCGCGCGCACCCCCTGGCCCGAGGCGTCGAGCTCGAGGAGGCAGACGTCCGGCCGGTCGCGGATCGCGGCGTCCACCGCCGAATCCGCGTCGACCGCCTCGGTGCAGCGCGCTTCCGGCTCCAGCGCGAGCCGCAGCCCGACACGAGTCGGCAGGCGCTCTGCCGCGATGAGCACGTGCGTGCGTCGAGTCGGCGCGACTGCGTTCACGACCTCGCCACCCCTGGGACGACTGGTCTTCCGTCTACCATGCCCGCATGAGAGTTCTGATTGCCGACGACCATCGACTGATCGTCGAAGGGGTCAAACGCGCGCTCGACGATTCGCCGGATTTCGAAGTCGTCGGAGAATGCAACTCCGGCTCTCAGGTGCTGCCCATGGTCGGCCGCACGAATCCCGATGTCGTCTTGCTGGACCTGCGCATGCCGGGCGCCGACGGGCTCGCCTGCCTGAGCCGCATACGGAAGCAACACCCGGACGTGAAGGTCGTCGTCCTCTCCGTCTCGACCGACGAGAACGTGATTCAGACCGTCCTCAAGCGCGGCGCGAGCGCCTTCATCGTCAAGAGCATCAACCCCATCGACCTGCCCTCCGCGCTGCGGCAGGCGGTCGAGGGAACCGTCTACAGCGCGATCGGCCTGCCGGATCCCGGCGAGAGCGCCGCGCGCGCCGCCGGACTCACCGAACGCGAGACGGCGATCCTCGCCGCTCTTGCCCGTGGCCTCTCCAACGAGGCAATCGGCAAGGAGCTGTGGGTGGCGGAACAGACGGTCAAGTTTCACCTCACGAACATCTACCGCAAGCTCGGCGTGTCGAACCGCACCGAGGCCGCTCGTCTCGCGTACCAGAACGGGCTCGTCGAGAGCCCGATCGACGACCGCTGAGATCCCGGCGCGCAACGCCCGTTCCCGGTGGTCGGTGTGGCCGTCTTGTCGCCGCTGCCGGAGCACTCGGCCTGCGGGATCTGCGCCCACCGTGGACGTCGAGCCGGCCTGCGCGGCCTCTGCCCGCACCGTCACCGGGCGGCAGTCTCGTCCCCGGACGGCAAACCCGAGCTTTCTCAGACTGTTCAGCGCGCTCTCCTCGCCTTCGGCCGCAGGGCCGCAGAACGCTCTGGCCCGGCCACGTCACCTGTAAGAGAGTCGTGCCATCGGGCGCACGGCATGAGGCGGGACATTCGGCTAGTCGCAGCCTGACCTTCGCCTAGACGCAGACTCCTCACTCGAACGAGGGAACGAGTCCCGGCCCAGGCCGCCGATTCCTTGGCTGCAAGAGATCGCGGCCTCCCTCCTCATGACGAAGCCCCTCCGTCTCCTCCTTCTCACCGCAGCGCTCGCCACCGTCGCCCTCGGCGGCGCGGCGCGCGCACTCGCCTGTGGCAACTCGAGCGGCTATTCGTACGCCGGCCTCGGGGCGCCCGGCAACGCCTACGGAATCTCCGCCGTCATCTCGCCTCTCGACGCGTTCAACATCCTCAACGGGCACGTCGCCGGCTGGGTCGGCGTCGGCGGCCCCGGCCAGGGCCCTGGCGGGACGGACGAGTGGCTGCAGGTCGGCATGAGCGGGTTCCCCGGCATCGACGGCAGCGACATCTATTACGAGGTCGCCCTGCCGAACCGCTTCCCGACGTACCACCAGGTCGACGCCAACGTGCCCATCGGAAGCGTCGCCAAGGTGACCGTGCTCGAGATGCACAACCGGGCCGACTGGTGGCGCGTGTGGGTGAACCACAGGGCGGTGTCGCCCCCGATCTACCTCGCCCAGAGCCACGATCGCTGGAGCCCGATCGCGACGGCCGAGAGCTGGGACGGCGGAACCGGCGGCACCTGCAACACCTTCCTCTATCGCTTCCGCCACGTGTCGATCGCACACCACGCCGGTGGCGCCTGGCATCCGCTCACGAACGCCTTCCCGATCAAGAGCGCGACCACCAAGATCCAGCGCTCGCCGGGAGCCTCGGCGTTCCTCGCGGCGGAGGGCCAGCCGGCCTTCCAGTTCCTCTCGCTCACGTCGTAGGCAGAGCGGTGAGCCGACGCGGGTCGAGCGCGGTCGGCCCGTCACGCCCCGGCCGAGGCGATCACTTCGGCGACGCTGCGCTCGGTGTCCCCTGCCAGCAGGGGCCGAATGTTCTCTCGCATCCACGGGCGCCGACCTCCCGAGCGATGCGATCGGCGTCCTGCCGTCGGGAATTCGAGGATCAGGATCAGATGCGTCTCATCGACCTTGGCGACACGAGCCGCCAGCGCGCCCCTCGCGCGCTACTGCTTGATCAGGATGGGCGTGCCAAGCGGCGCGTACCGCTTGAGCTTCTCCGCGGTCACGTTCGCGACACGGACGCAGCCGTGCGAGACGGCCTGGCCGAGCAGCTGGGGCAGGCTCGTGCCGTGGATCCCGACGACGCCGCCGCCCGGCCACTCGGTCAGCTTCGAGTAGGCGCTCGTCTCGACGGCGAAGACGCCGAGGAAGGGATCGTGGTACGGGACGAAGCGGGCCGCGACGAAGAAGTGGCCGGTCGGCGTCTGCCGGCCGGGAGCGCCGATCGCGACCTTCGCGTGCCAGACGTGCCGCGCGCCCCAGTAGAGGTCGATCGTCCGCGCGTTGAGGCTGACGACGATCCTGTCCTTGGTCGGCGCGAGCGAAACGAGCGCGGCCGGAACCCATCCGTACGTGCCGTTCGGGCGCATCGGGATGCTGATGTGGTACCAGGGGCTTCCGTCCGTGCCGGTCTGCTCACCCACGGCGAACATGACCTGCGGCCGGAAGTCGGGCCGGAAGTCGTGCATGATCTTGACCACCTTCGCATGCGGGTTCGGCGTCGCGCGCACGGCCACGGAGTGGACGAGCAGCGAGCCGGCCGCCGGGAAGACGGTCTCGATCTTCGCCGTTGTCGAGGACCCGGCGTTGGCCCGAGTCGGGACGGCCGCTGCAGCCGTGACGGCGCAGGCGGCCAGTGCGGGGATGACCAGGACTCGACGGCTCACGATGTTGCCGCGTAGACGGTGGTGCCCACGGGGAACGATGGCTTCCACTGCGGAAGGGTCGCCCGGACGGTCGTCCCGACGCCGGGGCTCGTCTCGATCTCGACGGCGCCGCCGAGCAGCCGCACGCGCTCGGAGATGCCCGCGAGCCCAAGCCGGTCGTGACCGCGCCCACTCGGATCGAAGCCGCGACCGTCGTCGGTCACGGACACGTCGACGAACGTCCGGCGGCTGCATAGCTCGACCGTGACGCACTTCGCCTCGCTGTGCCTCCGCACGTTCGAGAGCGCTTCCTGGACGACCCGGAAGAGAACGATCTTCTGCGAGTCGCTCAGGCCGGCGAGGTCGCCGTCGACCTCGAGCTTCGACTGGATGCCCGTCGCATTCTCGAGCGAGCGGAGCTCGGTCTCGACCGCCTCCGCAACCGGGCGGGCGACGACGGTCGTCGAGCGGAGGGAGTGCGCGAACTCGCGCAGGCTCTCGTCGAGCGCGCCGAGCCGGGCGTGCACGTCGTTGAAGCGGCCGTTCACCCGCTGCTTGTAGTCGGCGGGAACGACGGTCGAAATCTGGTTGGCGGCCATCCGCAGCTCCTCGGCGAGCGCGACGATCTCCTGCAGCGGCCCGTCGTGAAGATCGAAGCCGAGACGCATGAGGCGCCGCTCGCCGGCGGCGGCGAGATCGTGCTCGCGCTGCACCCGCCGGTCATAGAGCGACGCGCGCTCGAGAAGCGGGGCGAGTGCCGCCGCAGCCTCGGCGAGGTACTCGTCGAGATGTGCAGAGTCTGCGCCGCGTCCACGGACGACGAGCGCGGCGTGAGGCCGATCCCACCGCTCGACGACGCAGACGTGAACCTGGGCCGACCCGGCGATCACACCGTCGAGTGCTGCGCGCGCCGCTTCCCGGAGGCGGCGGCTGCACGGCGACCTGCCGTGGCGAACGAGACACGTCGTCGCGCCGGAGGCGTCGACGATCCAGAGCGAGCCGGCAGCGGCGGGCGCGAGCTCGACGAGCAGCACGAGCGCGAGCTCGGCCGCGACGATCGGCGGCAGCTGGGCGAACTCCTTGCTCCCCAGCGCCCGACGGAAGACGGCGAACGCCGCAGTCCCGGCCGGCAGCCCGAGCTCGTCCGCCGCGGCCGCAACGGCGGCGCGGGCCTCGCCCGGCTCGAACCGATGCTCGACGGCGACGGCGACGATCGCGTCGCCGAGGAAGTCGAGCGCGGCGCCCTGGCCCCAACCGGCGGCCAGGCGCCGCGCCCGCACCTCTGAGGCACGAAGCGCGGCACGCAGGTCGCGTGGAAGGAGGGCTGTGCTGGAGGTTCTCGGCGTTCCTGCGCCGATCGCCGCCGCACGGGCGATCAGCTCGGAAGCCAGAGTCGCGCCATTCGGCGCAACTCGACCCTCGGCAGCGTCCACACTCTCCACCGCTCCATTGTGCGTTCAATTGGACTGATCGGCAATGGGACCTACGGCCCACTGATCGATCAGCATCCTGAACGCCGTTTCGGCCTGATCAGCGGAGTTGCGCGTTGACAAGCCAGAAAAAGCGCTGCCTCTTCCCAGCGCTCAACAAAGCCACTTGCAGGCTCGAGAGGCTGGTCCGCGTGGTCCATGACGGAAACCGTTGGACGCCTGGTCGGTCGGAACCCGTCGTATTCCACAGCTCCACCACGATTCCTTCCGTTCAGAAATTGAACGAATCTCACTGGTTCGAGGCGGTTTCGAGCTCCTCGAGGACGAGCGCGTCACCCACCTCGATCCCCGCTTCGGCTGCGGCGCCGGCCGGTAGCTCGAGGGCCGCGACCGCGCGCCGTGCCCCGGCGACGCGCCAAGGCTCGAGCGCGTGCACGACGCGGACGACGTTGCGCTCACGGTCGAGGAAGACGACGTCGATCGGAAAGCGCATGAAGAACATGTGCACCGAGGGAGCGGCGTCGATGAGCATCCCGGCTCCGGGCTCGAGCCCGGCGCGGCCGAGCAGCCCGCGCGCGCGGCCGAGCGAGCTCTCGGGGATCTCGCAGCGCTCGCAAACGACCGTGCCGCCCTGGGTGCGCACGCGACGGAAGGACACGCTTGCCATTCCGAACATCGTGCCGATACCGCCGGGTGGCACGCGTTTCCCGCCTCGTCAACGGTGGGAGGACTCTTTGTGGGCGTACGTCTCGAGCGCGCGCGGCGCGCGCCGAAGATCATCCGCACACCCGGCGAGCTCTAGTGGTCGCGCCGTGGTCGGCGGTGCTCGGTTACGACTCCGCGAGCGCCTCGAGCACCGGGCGTGTTCGCGCCAGCGCGATCGCGGCGCCGATGGTCAGGGCGAGCGCCGCGCTTCTGAGCGCGATGGACGCCTCCGAGCCGCTGACCGTCTCGCCGAACAGGAAGGGCGAGAGCGTGACGGGAATGATCGTTTCGAGTGCGAGCACGAGAGCTGCGACGGTGCTGGCGGTCGAAACCTGCAGCGCGTTCATCTCGCCGACCAGGGCGACGCCGCCGGCCGCCGCGGTGACCGCGAGCCAGACTGCGAACGCGACCCAGTGTCCACGCGAGAGGGCGTCGGCGAGCAGTTTGGTCGTGACGCTCGAGAGCGCGAAGCCCACGCCGGCGGCGAGCGTCAACATCAGCCCGCGGCGGTGCTGCACCACCGCGGCCAGGAGCAGAGCGCAAACGAGGACCGCGGCGAGTACCGTCAGCGCGATCGCGAGTTGCGAGCTCACCCTCGTCACGTTGGATCGAGGGGGCGCCAGGGCGACCACGAGCGACGCCCCGGCGACGAGCGCGCCGATGTTGAGCACATCGAGCCAACGGACGAGCTCTCCGAGCATCCGCTTGCCGAACGCGAGCGGGACGATCAACCCGAGTGCGAGGAGCGGCTGCACGACCGTCAACGGTGCCCGGGTGAGAGCAAAGGCTTGCAAAGGCCAGCCGAGAACGGCGACGGCACTGCCTGCGAGCCAGCGCCGGCGCCGCACGAGCCGGACGAGCAAGCCCGGGGCGAACGCGACGCTGACGGGTTCGCGTCGGGATGCCTCCGCCTGGAGCAGCAGGCCGCTGTTGTAGAACGCCGAGGCGAGCGAAGCCGCAAGTGCGCCGACGGCGACGGTCACGTCAGCCTGCCACCTTCGCGACCGATCTCGAGGCTCCAACAGCTGCTGCTCCGGCGCAGACGACGAGCAGCGAGATCGCGAACGGGACGCCGTGAAGCGGACCGAAGCCCTGCTTGCTGAAGAAGGGGGCGGCGAACGAGGGGAGCAGCGTCTGGATCACGAAGACCACGGGCTTCGATCGGGTGACCGGCCAGCTCTGCAGCGCAGTCATCTCGGCGGTGAGGGCGACGATTGCGGCGACTGTCGTGCCGACAGTCCAGATGCCGACGAGCGTCCAGGAGTGGCGGCGGAACGATTCGCCGAGGAGCGCGCCGGAGAACGAGAGCCATGCGTACGCAAGGCCGGCTGCGAGGCTGGCGATCAGGCCGCCGCTGCGGTCGAGCATCCTCATCGCGACCGGCAGCGACGCGATGAGGGCGAAGCCGCCCGCCATCACCACGCCCGTGGTCGGGGTCTGAGGCAGGTGGTCGTGCCGCGGTGCGACAAGGGCGAGGCCGACGAGGCCGGCGATGATCGCGGCGACTCCGGCTGACGTCGTGCGGTCGATGTCCTCGCCGAGCTTCCACTTGGCGATGACCGCGAGGACGATGAGTCCGGCGGCGAGCGTGGGTTGCACGACGGCGAGGGAGGCGAGGCTCAGTGCGAGCACTTGCACGCCGAACGCGGCGGCGTTCAGTGCGGTACCGGCCAGCCAGAGCCGACGTCGGAGAAGAGCGAGGAGCAGGCCGGCGCGAAGAGCCTTGCTCTTGGGAACCTTGCGCGCTTCGAACGCTTGCATTGCCGAGCCGCCGTAGGCAAGCACGGCTGACAGGAATGCAGCGCCGAATGCAAAAACGACCATCGGTCATCGTTACCCACCCGGCGCGCGCGTCACAGTATGTTCGTGCGAACGCGTCTCGGAGCGGCGGTGGGGGCGGTGGCGGCTTGGACATTCCCGGCCGCCGCGGTCGCATCGGATCGGGTCGCCCATCTGCTCGGCATGCAGACGCACCTCGACGATCGGCATGGCGTCGCGCTCACGTTCGATGATGGTCCGCATCCGCAGGGCACCCTGGCCGTCCTCGATGCGCTCGGGCGATTGGGAGCACCCGCCGCGTTCTTCCTCACCGGCGAGCAGGCTCTCGAGTACCCGAGCGTGGCACGCGAAATCGTCGCACGAGGCCACACCGTCGGCGTGCACGGGCATCGTCACCGTCTGCTGACGTTGCGGGGGCCCGGCGAGTCGATGGCCGATCTGCGGCTGGCCCAGGACGCAGTCGCGCACACAACGGGAACCATCCCGCGGCTGTATCGGCCGCCGTACGGTGTCGCGAACCCGGCGGTCGTGCTGGCGGCGCGCCGGGCCGGACTCCGCCCCGTCCTGTGGGCGCGCTGGGGTCGCGACTGGGAGCGGCGGGCGACCGGCGCCTCGGTCGCCGCAAACGTCACCCGCGACCTTCGCGGCGGCGAGATCCTTCTCCTCCACGACGCTGACCACTATTCAGCGCCTGGCTCGTGGCGCACGACGCTCGCCGCGCTGCCCGGGATCGCGGCCGCCGTCGCAGAAGCCGGCCTGTCGTTTCGGGCACTCCGGTAGCTCGGCCGCGCGTCGCTGTACGGTGACTCTGTGAAGCCTCGACCCCGCTCGGTCGCCATCCTCACGGCGGACGTCGGAGAAGGCCATCTCGCCGCGGCCCGTGTGCTCGCCGAGGAAGTCCGCGCGGCAGAGCCTGGAGTGGAGGTCGTGCTCGTCGACGCACTCGAAGCGCTCGGCCCGCTTCTCCGCCTGATCCTGCGCGATGCCTATCGGTTCCAGCTCCGCAGGACTCCGCGGGTCTTCCACGCGCTGTTCTGGCTCTTTCTCCACGTGCGCCCCTTGCGGGCCCTGGGGCGCGCGTCGCTCGTCGCCCTGGGAGGCCGTCGCCTTGACGCCCGGCTCGAGGCGCTGGCACCGGATGTCGTCGTCTCCACGTATCCGGCCGCGACCAGCGTCCTGGGATCACTACGCCGGCGCGGGCGGGTGACCGTCCCCGCCGTCGCGACGATCACCGACTTCGCGGGCGTGCAGTTCTGGTCGCACCCCGGGATCGACCTGCATCTCGTCATGCACTCCTCGCTCGTCCCCCTCGTCGAGCGAGAGGCCGGCGCGGGCAGCGCCTGCACGGTCGCCCCGCTCGCCGCCCGGAGGTTCCGCGAGGCCGCCGGCCGGCCCGATGCTGCGCGGCGAGGCCTCGGGCTAGCGGCATCCGGCCGGGTGGTGGTGGTTTCCGGTGGAGGCTGGGGCGTCGGCGACCTCGAGGGAGCGGTGGCCGAGGCAGCCGCACTGCCGGCGACCACCGTCTTCGCCGTCACAGGCCGGAACGAAGCTCTCGAAGCCCGGCTTCGAGCCGCCTATCGCGGCGACCACCGAGTGCGCGTGCTCGGTTTCACGGACTCGATGCCGCAACTGCTCGCTGCGGCTGACGTTCTCGTCCACACGACCGGGGGAGTGACCTGTCTGGAAGCCTTGACCGTCGGTTGCCCGCTCGTCGCATACGGCGCTCCGGCCGGCCACGCCCCCTTGCTTGCCCGGGCGATGGCAAAGCAGAAGGTCGCACTTCACGCCAGAAACCGCGCAGAGTTGCGTCGAGCGCTTCTCTCGCCACAGCCGGCGGCGGCTCTGGAGAACGCGGGGCCGGGAGTCGACCGCGTACTCCGAGTACGGCCCCGCGCGCGGCGCGCGACGCGGCCCCGCCGCGCGGCGGTTGCCCTCGCGGTCACCGCGCTGGTGTCTCTTGCGTTTCTGGTCGCCGTGAGCAGGACGGCCTTCGCCGTCATCGCCAACCCGCTCGAGATTTCGCCGACGACCGTCCTACCGACCCACGAACACAACGTCGCCCTGATCGTCGACGTCCCGCCCTCCGCGATTCCGCCAACCGTGAGCATGCTCGCACGCCGCCACACCGACGCCAGCTTCGCGATCTCGCCCCGTCCCGGCCCGGCACTCGACCGTCTCCTCGCAGCCCATCACGACGAGGCGATCTCGACGCTGGGTCGACCGGGGATCGACGACTGGCTCGGCACGATGGACGCCGTCCGGAACGTTCGAGGAGCGCGCTTCGTGCTCGCACCCCACGGCGGCATCAGCACCGGGCAATACCTGCTCGCGTCGCTCGCCGGCGCTCGCCTCATCGCCCCGGCCGGAAAGCTCGAGCCTGGGGCAGTCGTCGTCTGGAGAGGCGGCTCGATCGAGCGGCTGCTCGATGCGCTGGCCGCGCGGGGGCTGCGCGCCGGGCCCGTGGCTGCGCTCGGCCAGTGAGGGAAGCGGTCGTTCGCCGCGCTATCTGGATGGCGCGAGCTTGAGCACGTCGGCGGCCCTGCACTGACGGGTGTCGTCGTCGAATACGCGCGCGAGCACGGCGCCTGGCGTCTCCGCCGCCTGAATCGAGAAGCGACCGGCCCGCGCCACTCGTAACCACGTCATCGCGTCGGGGCCGGGGAGAGGACAGACGGCACCGCGTGTGACCGACCAGTACGGGCTGTAGTGGACGCGGAGGAAATAGGTTCCCGGCTTGCCTGCGTACGCCGTGATGCGACTCGACTGCAGTTCGGTGACGACGGCAGGCCCGGGTCCCGTGAGAAGGGGCGTGGGGTTCGGGAGCTCGAAGATGGTTGCGCTCGGAAGACGCAGCACCGGACGAAGACCCGACCTCTGCGAAGACACCAGCTGCGCCTCCCTGCTGTCGACCGCGACGCCGACTGGCTCGAGGGGCAGGTGTGGGAGAACGACAAAGCGGACTCCGCGTCGGCGCAGCCACGCGCGGTAGTCCGCCGGCGTGAGAGTGGCTGCGTAGAGCGTCCTGTTGTCGGCCATGTCGAGCTGTCTGTACCAGCCGCGGGCGAGGGGAATCCCCGCGCGCGGCAGGTAGTAGGACTCCCAGTGGTTGGCCGTCGGGACGACCTCGACGCGGAACTGGGCCGTCAGGTGTCTGTCGAGATAGCGGATGACCGGCGCCCAGAATGCGGGCTGCGCGTCGGGGCTGGACGACCGGTCGGGGATCATGCTCAGGTAGGGGCCGATGTTCGCAACGAGCGCGGCGCCGATCGCGACTGTTGCCAGCCACCGTGGACGGAAGTCGGCGCGCGCGGCCGCGACGAGCATCAACGGGACGACGAAGACGTCGGCCCGGACCAGGTTGTGGCCTACCGGGGATGGGACAAGGTCGAGGATGAGGCTCGCGCTTGCCCAGACGAGAAAGATGCTCGCGAGCGGCCAGCCGCCGCGGCCCCGCAGAGAGAGCACGACTCCCAAGCCCGACACTCCGAGCCCCGCCAGAAGCCGCCACGTTCCGTACGGGTAGACCATTCCGGGAGAGGGCAGCAGCGTCAGCACCGCGAGCTCCACGCCGGCAGCGAGCGCGACCGCGCCGGCGATCAACAGTGTCTGCCGGCCGAGACTTCGACGGCGCAGGAAGAGCGCGAACAGAGCCAGTCCCAGGAACAGGAACGCCAGAGGACTCAGCGCCATCGTCAGGACGGCGGCGGGCGCCGCCAGCCACACTCGGCGACGTTGCAGCGCCCAAACCGTCGCCAGCAGGCTCGCCAGCCCGATGTCGTAGGGATATGCACCCGTGAAGACCTGACCGGTGAGCAGCACCGCGAACAAGCGGGCGGGCCAGCGCCCGACACGCGCCCACTCCCGATACGCGACAGAGGCGAACGCTCCAGCGGCGATCACAACTCCTGCGACACCGAGCGTCGCGTTCCCGACGACTGCGGCGATGGGGCTGTAGAGCAGGCTGTACGAGGCGAGCGGATACTGGCCGGCGAACCAGAGGTTGTCCCAGATGAGATTCCCGTGCTGCACGAGCTCTGTTCGATAGAGCTGTGCTGCGAGGTCGCCCCCCGGCGGCAGCGCCAGCACGATCAACGCCGACAAGCCAGCCGAAACCGCGCCGCAAAGGGCTACCTCCCGCAGTTGCTCCCCGGCAAGGTGCGCACGCATACGCAACCGCCATCATGAGGCACCGGACGATGTGAAGGTCGTGAGGGAACCCACTTGCGTGCCTCACGCGCGATCGGCGGTCTCAGCGTTTTCCTATTTCCCGTTCATGGGGGGTTCATCGAACGCTGCTGCACTGGCCGTATGACCGGAGCCGATGGAATCGGGCGGCGGGTTGCCGCTCGCGACGCGCTCGCCGCCCGCACTCGCACGCTGACGGCCGGCGCCGTCGCGGTCTCGGCGATCTTGAGCGGCCTCTTCGCCGGGATCGCGGCGTCTTCCGCGCCGGGGCACAAGCTGCTCCACGGGACGCTGGCGCGACGGACGCAATCCCGGACGGCGGGGAAGGTCGCCGCGTCGACGAGCTCGAGTGCGGCGATCCCGCCGCTGCCTGCCCCGCCCGGACCCGGGAACGGCGGCTCTGCGTCGCCGTCCGCCCCGGCGCCTGCGCCGGCACCGTCGGCCTCTCAGTCGTCGCCCGCCGTCGTCTCCGGCAGCTCGTGATCGCGTCCGCGCGGCTCCGCGCGCTCGGGACCAGCGCTGTCCTCTGCGTCACCGATCCCGCCGTTCTCCCCCTTGCTCGCCGCGAGCTCGTTCGCGTACTCCGGCAGGTCGATCTCATGGCCAGCCGCTTCCGTGCGGATTCCGAGCTGACGGCTTTGAACCGCCGGGCGGGAGACACGGTTCGCGTTTCCCGGCCCCTGTTCGACGCCGTCGCGCTTGCGATCGAGGTCGCGCGCCACACCGGCGGGCTCGTCGATCCCACGGTCGGCCGCGCGCTCCGACTGGCCGGCTACGACCGGACGTACGTCGCCGTTCGCGCCCGCGACGGGAACTTCATCGCCGTCTCGCACCGCTCACCCGGGTGGGGCAGCGTCGAGCTCGACGCGGAGCGCTCGGAGATCCGCGTCCCGGCCGGCGTCGAGCTCGATCTCGGTGCGACCGCGAAGGCTGCTGCTGCCGACGCCGCCGCTGCGACAGTGCACGAGATCGGAGGCGCGGGAGTGCTCGTCTCGCTCGGAGGCGACGTCGCCGTGGCGGGGCCCGCGCCCGCAGGCGGCTGGCCGATCAGGATCGCCGACGACCACGACGCCCCGCTCGCCTCCTCGGGGCCGGTGGTCGCGGTGGCCGGTGGCGGTCTCGCCAGCTCGGGTGTCGCCGCACGCTCGTGGCGGGTACGCGGCGGCGACCGGCACCACATCATCGATCCGCGCACGGGAAGCTCGGCCATCACGCCTTGGCGCACGGTCACCGCGACCGGCGCGACCTGCGTCGACGCCAATGCGGCGAGTACGGCGGCGGTCGTCCTCGGCGCGGATGCGCCCGCGTGGCTCGCGCTCCGGGGACTGTCCGCGCGGCTCGTGCGTCATGACGGCTCTGCGGTCTTCGTCGGCGAGTGGCCCGAGACGGAAGCGCAGGCTGCGTGATCGCGACCAGCGGCCCGACGACGCTCTGGTACCTCTCGCGCGGCACGGGCGTGGTCTCCCTGCTGCTGCTGACCGCTGCCGTCGTCCTCGGCGTAGCCGGGTCGCTGCGTGCGCGGCCGCGTGTTCTTCTCTCGGGTCTTCATCGCAACGTCCCGCTGCTCGCGATCGCCTTCGTGGTCGCGCACGTGCTGACGACCGTTGCCGACGGCTACGCCCCGATCGGCGTGAAGGACGCGGTCATCCCGTTCCTGTCCCCGTACCGTCCGGTCTGGCTCGGGCTGGGAACGGTCGCGTTCGACCTTCTGCTCGCCCTGGTCGCGACCAGTCTGTTGCGGGCGCGGATCGGCCTGCGCGGCTGGCGCGCAGTGCACTGGCTCGCCTATCTGTCGTGGCCGGTCGCGCTCGTGCACGGGCTCGGCACCGGCACCGACGGTAAGTCCACCTGGCTCTTGCTCCTCACCGTCGGCTGCACGCTCGCCGTCGCCATGGCCGTCGTGCTGCGGGTGCTGCTGACCCCGGGGATCGACGGCGGACGCAGGCTCGCGGCGCTCGGAGCGGTGCCGGCGGTCGTTCTCGTCCTCTTCGTCTGGGCGGAGACCGGACCGCTCCAACAGGGCTGGGCCCTGCGGGCCGGCACACCAGCCTCGTTGATCCCGGCGCGGACACGGAGCACAACGCTCACGACCACGCCGACGCAGCAACGTGCTCCTGCAACTCCGCTTCCGTACACCGCGTCCGTCTCCGGCTCGCTCACGCAGGCACAACCCAACTCGTCGGGGGTCGCGACGGTGCAGATCGAGGCGCGCACGTCCGGCCCGATCGCCGGCAGGCTTCGCGCGACGCTCTACGGCATCCCACTGGACAACGGCGGCCTTTCGATGCAGAGCAGCGACGTCGCCTACGCAACGGCCGGCAGCGCGGCCGCCTACCGCGGGCCCATCGTCGCGCTCGCTGGAACGCACATCACGGCGGTCGTCCGCAACGCCGCAGGAAGCCACCTCCGCCTCGACCTCGACCTTCAGATCAACCCTTCCTCCGGCTCGGTGGGAGGCACGCTGCGAGTGCACCGCTCGAGTGGAGGAACCGCGTGAGCGTCTCGGTCTCTCGGCTCTTGCTCGGCCTGCACTCGGACGGGCGGCCGGTGCGCGTCGACGAGCACCTGCACCTGCACGGGCCGCTGCCCGCTCCGCTCGACCGTAGGTCGCTGCTCGACGCCGTCGAGCGGAGCGGGCTGCGCGGCCGCGGCGGCGCAGGCTTCCCAACCGCGCTGAAGCTTCGCGCGGTCGCCGGCGGCCGCGGACGGAAGGTGGTGCTCGCAAACGGCGTCGAGGGGGAGCCGCCGAGCGGAAAGGACAAGGTGCTCCTCCGCTACGTGCCGCACCTCGTCCTCGACGGCGTGCAGATAGCCGCACACGCGGTCGGCGCGAACCAGGCGATCGTCGCCGTCTCCCAGTCCGCGACCGTCGAGCTCGCGGTGCTGCAGAACGCGCTCCGCGAGCGGGCCGGGGCGGATCGCGTCGAGGTGCGAGTCGCAGCCGCTCCGGACGCGTTCGTCGCCGGCGAGGAGACCGCTCTCGTCAACGCTGTCTGCGGTCGGCCGCCTCGACCGACCGCAACGCCTCCGCGACCGTTTCAGCGCGGCGTCGACGGCAGGCCGACTCTCGTGCAAAACGTCGAGACGCTCGCCCAGCTCGCGCTGGTCGCCCGCCGAGGCCCGGCTTGGTTCCGCGAGATCGGCACACGCGACGAACCGGGCAGCGCGCTCGTCACCCTGTCCGGCGCGGTGGGGCGCCCCGGGGTGTACGAGGTTCCACTTGGCACGCCGCTTCTCGACCTCGTCGCGGAGGCGGGTGGAACGACGGAGCCGCCACGCAGCGTGCTCGTCGGCGGTTACTTCGGGAGCTGGCTCGACGCCCCGACGGCCTTCGGCTGCGATCTCAGCGAGGCGTCCCTCGGGGCAGCGGGAGCGACGCTCGGCGCCAGGGCAATCGCTGTCTTGGCGGAGGGCTCGTGCGCGCTCGCCGAGGTCGCTCGAGTGAGCCGCTACCTCGCCGACGAAAGTGCCGGACAGTGCGGTCCGTGCGTGCACGGGCTGGCTGCGATCGCGCACGCGACGGCCTCACTCACGCAGGCGGGGAACGTCGAGGGCAAGCTCCGCATTCGGCGCTGGCTCGACCAGGTCGCAGGACGCGGCGGGTGCCGCCACCCGGATGGCGCGGCACGCTTCATCCGAAGCGCACTCGAGGTGTTTGCGGACGAGATTGCCCTGCACGCACGCAGCGGACAGTGCCCCGGCCGTGACCTGCGTCTCCTGCCCGTGCACCGGCGGCACGACCGGAAGGCGGCATGAGCTCGACGCTCCGTGTGAATCCGATCGCCTGCGACGGTCACGGCCTCTGCGCCGAGCTCTTTCCAGAGCGGATCGCCCTGGACGACTGGGGTTACCCGATCGTCGACGGGTCGCCGATCCCGCGCCCGCTCGAGCAGCACGCGCAGCGAGCCGTCGACACGTGCCCGGTGCTCGCGCTCCGACTCGAGCGACTCACACGCCACGACCGTTGACGAGCTGGGGTCGGCCCACCAGCGACGATTAACACGATCTCATCTTCGTCGTGGAGACTGCACGTCCCATGGACCTTCGCGACGGCGAGCGATCGAGCTGGCGAAGCTTCGTTGCGTTCTGGCTCCTCGCGGGCATCACATTGCTCGCTTTGGGCAGCGCCATGTTTGCCACCGTTCGCCACGCGCATAGGGTTGGAGGCGTGATCGCGTTCCTCGGGCTCTTGTGCCTCGCGTTCAGCCTTGTCTTGTATAGAGCCAGCCGGCGAGGAGGTTGAAAGAATCCGCTCTGTGCGCATCATCGCGTTGACCACCGCTCTCGTCTTCGCCGGTGCGGCCCTCGCGATGCCGGGCGCTGCGGCCGCCCATGTCACGCCGACCGGCGCGCCTTTCCAGGTGGTTGTGCTCGACCACATCGATGACGCGACGTTCGCGACCCTCGCCGAGCGCGGGGCTGTCGGACTGTTTCGACCGAGCTACGGCCCGACCACCAATCGTCGCCGCGCGCTCGCGGAGCTCGTGCGCGGGGCGGAAACGAACGCCCGGCTGGGCGGGGTTCCCAGAGGCAAGCGGTTGATCGACGCGCAGAAGGCCGAGGTCTTCCCCAACTGCCATATGTGCATCGTCGTCCAGCTGCCGCCCCGTGGCGCCCCGGCGGCGAACGATCGGCTCTACCGGATCGCGGTGATAGGCCGCGGCTTCCACGGCTTGCTCACCTCGCCGACGACGCGTATTCCCGGCCTCGTCTCGATCGTCGACGTCGCTCCGACAGCTCTCGACCATCTCAACGGCAGGATGGGCTGGGTTGCCTCGAGCGCGTCCACGGCCTACCTCTCCCGCCTCTCTGCTCAGATCCACGGCGAGGATCGCCTGAAGTACGCGGGGATGTTCATCGTGGTCGCGATCGTCCTCTTGTTCGCGTTCCTTCGCTGGGGCGCCGCGCGTACGGCCCTCCCCGCGGCCCTGCTCGCGAACCTGGCATTCGGGGCGCTCCAGATCACCAACGAGGTCGCAATCGTCGTGCTGTTCACCGCGGCCAGCGCGCTCGGAGCGCTGTGGCTCGCCCGCGTGTGCCGCGACGGCCTGGCCCTTCTGGCTCTGATTGTCGCGGTCTTGGTGGCCTACATCGTCATCTTCGCGACACGGCCGGGTTGGGCTGCGATAACACCCCTCGGCCCGGACCAGAACCTGCGCTTCTGGGGGATCGGCGACCAGATCGCCACTCTCCTGCTCGCCCCGCTCCTGATGGGCGCGGTGATCGCACGTCAGCGCCTCGGCTGGATCGGCTTCGGTGCGTTCTCGCTACTCGGGCTGTTCGTCATGACGGACAACAGCTTGGGCTCGAATGCCGGCGGCGCCATTGGGCTCGGCCTCGCTCTGGCGCTCCTCGCCGGACGGCTCTCCCGACGCGGTCTGTTCGCGATCGTCGGCGCCGTAGCGGCGGCCGCTGCAATCGTCCTCGCCATCGTCCAGCACGGGTTGAGCTCACCCGGCCCGAACCATCTGAGGAGCGCTTTCGGACACGGGATTGCAGGCCTCATCAAGGTCGCCGCGAACCGCGTGCCGCTCGTCTACGCGCCAGCCGCGCACGATTGGCCCCTGACTCTCCCCCTTGCCATCCTTCTGATCGCCAGCGCGGTGCTGGCTCTGCGGGTGTCACACGCCCGCACGACGCGCGATCTTCTCCTCGCGCTGGCAGCCGGACTGGGCGCCTCCCTGCTCGTCAACGATGCAACGGGCTTCATGCTTGCCGGCGGCATCGCCTGCGCATGCGCGATCGCACGCTTCGCACCGAGCGGCTCGCCGGTCCCGTGGCTGGAGCTCGCACGGATCCGCAGCGTTCCCGACGCCGCAGTGGAACTGCCGCCGAACTAGCGCCTTCTCCCCGGCTGAGCTGGGGTGCGAATCTCATCTGAGCCTCAGGAATGCGGCTTACCCTGCCCCCGCTTGAAGCGGATCACGTCAATCGGACTCGCGATGATCCTCTTCGTCGGGCTCTTGTTGGCGTCCGCTGCGGTCCTTGGAGCGCGGCACGAGGCGCACGCCGCCCTGGCGAAGCGCCACCGGCCGCACAGATCCGGCCACGGCCCGCTTCGTGACGGCACGCCGAGGGCGATTCACAAGATCCGCCACGTGGTGATCATCATGCAGGAGAACCGCTCGTTCGACTCCTACTTCGGGACGTACCCCGGCGCGGACGGGATTCCGGGATTGGCCGGCCATCCGGGCAAGGTGCCGTGCCTTCCCGATCCGCGGGCACATCGCTGCCAGCGTCCCTATCACGACACGAGTCCGCACAATGCGGGCGGGCCGCACGGGCACGACAACGCGATGGCGGACATTGCCGGCGGCAGGATGAGCGGCTTCATCACGCAGGCTGCGCTGGGCAAAGCCGCGGCCTGCAAGATCTTCTTCGACTCTCCGTACTGCTCGAGACACCCGAAGCGGCCGGACGTGATGGGATACCACGACTGGCGCGAGATCCCCAACTACTGGAACTACGCGAGCAACTTCGTCCTGCAGGACCACATGTTCCAGGCGGACGCGTCGTGGAGCATGCCGGATCACCTGTACCTCGTCTCCGGGTGGTCGGCCAGGTGCACGATCAAAGGCGACCCGATGAGTTGCCGGCCGGCGGTGCAGGATCCCGGGTCGCCTCCCGGCGAGCCGCAGAACCACGGCGGGGCGATCCCGGATTACGCCTGGACGGATCTGACCTACCTGCTCCACAAGTACGGGGTCAGCTGGGGGTACTACGTCCAGAAAGGCACGCGACCGGATTGCGCCAACAACGCGATGTTCTGTGCCCCCGTGCCGCAGAACTCGCGCACGCCCGGAATCTGGAACCCCCTGCCCTGGTTCGACACGGTGCGGCAAGACCACCAGATGCGCAACATCGCGCCCTTGCAGAGCTTCTTCACCGCCCTTTCGAACAACACGCTTCCAGCCGTGTCATGGATCGTCCCAGGAGACAAAGACAGTGACCATCCGCCGGCCCTCATCACCAAAGGGCAGACCTACGTCACAGGCCTGATCAACTCGATCATGCGCTCGAAAGCCTGGGACTCGACCGCCATCTTCCTCTGCTGGGACGACTGGGGCGGCTTCTACGACCACGTCAAACCCCCCCGCGTCGACAGCCAGGGGTACGGACTCCGCGTCCCCGGCCTCGTCATCAGCCCCTACGCCAAGCACGGCTACGTCGACCACCAGATTCTCAGCCAAGACGCCTACCTCAAGTTCATCGAAGACGACTTCCTGCACGGCCAGCGGATCGACCCCCGAACGGACGGGCGACCCGATCCACGCCCGGACGTCCGCGAAAACGCGCCGATCCTCGGCAACCTCGCCAACGACTTCAACTTCCACCAGAAACCCCGGCCGCCGGTGCTCCTTCCGCTCCACCCGCCCTACAGCTGAAGCGAACAACGGGCCGGGGCGGTGGCCGCTGCCGATCCACAGGAGTTAGGGTCGCAAGTCGAATGGGCCGGGCTGGGCTTGGATCGCCACGCGCGCTGGCATTGCCTCTGGCGTGCGCGGTCGTGCTCACGGTGACAGTGCCGTCGGCGTTCGGCGGCGACATCGAACGCGCTCATGCGGCCTATCGAGCCATGGAGCGAATCTATTTCGATTCGCGAAGCGGCGACTATCGGGAAGCCGCCGGCGACCGCGCCGGGGCACATGCCTGGCCGTTCTCGCAGGCATTGGCCGCAACCATCGGGATGGCCCGCCTCGACGGGCCAGGCAGCCCGCTCGACCAGGACGTCACGAGCCGCTTCAGGTTCCTGAAGCACCGCTTCGCCGCCAGATCGCTGTACCTGGCCTGGCCGCACGGCTACGTCTACTACGACGACAACGAATGGATCGCGCTCGACCTGCTCGACTGGAACGCCGTCGAGCCGCACCGCAGCGCCGTGCGAAGCGCCGTCAAGGTCTTCGACGCCGTGGTCTCCGCCTGGAGCACCGATGCCGCCCTCACCTGCCCGGGCGGAATCCCCTGGACAACTGCGCCCGGCAATCACGACCGCAACACCGTCACCACAGCCAACGGAGCCGTGCTCGGCTTACGCCTCTACCTGCTCTCGCACCGCCCCTACCTCCTGCAATGGGCAACCCGAATGCTCGCCTGGCTCGACCAGTGCATGCTCGCCCCCGATGGACTCTTCTGGGACCACCTCGGCGCCGGCACAGTCGACGCCACCGAGTGGAGCTACAACCAAGGCAGCATCATGGAGGCGTACCGACTTCTCTACCTCGCAACCGGCAATCCGGGCGACCTCGCCCGGGCCGAATCGATCGCCGACACCACCCTGGCGACGTTCAGCACCCGCTGGACGAGCAGCGAGCCCCCGGAATTCGCCGCGATCTTCTTTCGCCGCCTCCTCCAGCTCGCGCTGACCGCCGGACGAGCCGACTACGTCGCAGCGGCTCGGAGCTATGCCGCCGAGCTCTCCACGATGCCCCGCACGAGACTGCTCGCCCAGGCTGCGCTCGTTCAGATCTACGCCGCGCTCGCCGCCCCGCCACCGGCCCAGGCGCGCACCGAAAAGCAGTAGACGGACGGCGCCGACGGCAGAGAGGGCCCGTCCGCATGGCGTGGCACCATGGCGGCACGATCCTCGGCAGACGTGACTTCGTCGTCATCGTGCGACGGTGGCGGGAGCGTGGAGCGGTTCGGCGTCCCGGCGTGTGGACTCCGGCCGGCGTGGCGGACAGCCGCGAGCTCGCGGATGCGATGGTGGCCCTCCTCGCTGAGAACGCCGGCGTGGAAGCGCGCGCCGTCAGCACCCACGAGTTGTTGCACCGGGAGCGCGAGGAGGATCGCGAACGCATTCTCGACCTTCTGAACGGCCGTACCACCGCAGATATCGAGCGCGACCTCGCGCTTCGAGCGGCAGCCGCCATCCGTCTCGCGAGCATCCGCGATCGCCGCGGCGGCCGCGACCGGCGGTCGGGCTTCGACCGGCGCTCGCAGCGCCACTGGAGCCCGCCCGGAGGCGACCGGCGCTCGGGTGGCGAACGGCGCTCGGGACGGGACCGACGCCGCGAGCCGGCTACCCACT